>JAUXTN010000245.1 GCA_030684355.1 Pseudomonadota bacterium | reverse complement strand
GATGGCGCGGGCGGCGGCCGCGCGCCCCTCCGCCGCCGAGATCTGTGCGGCGCTCGAAGCGTGGCTGGCCGGCGCCCAGCGAATGGCGCACGCGCGCGCGGCGCTCGCCGAAGCGGCCGAACGGGTGCCCGCGGTCGACGCGGCGCGGGAGGCGGCGGACGCGGCACGGCGGGCGTGGCTTGCGCGTGACGTGCAGAGCGCCGACCGCGCGGCCGATCCCGCCCACTGGACCGACGACGACGCCGCCGTGGCCCTCGACGTGCATGCGACCTTCCTCGAAGAGGAGGCCGTGCGGGCGCTGCGCGGGGCCCTGGCCGAGGCGCCGGAGTTGCCCGAGGCGCGCGAGCAGCTCGCGGAGCGGCTCCTCGCCGCCCTCCACGTCGCCGAGGATCACGCGGACGCCGACGCGGCGCGCGCGATCGCCGAGGAGCTGCGCGAGCAGGTGGCGGCCGTCCCGTCCGCCCGGCCCGGGCGCGCGCGCCTGGACGCCGCGCTCGCCGGGGACGGCACCGTCTCGCTCGTGACGGACCCGCCCGGGGCGGAGGTGCTCCTCGCGCGCTTCGAGGAGCGGGGGCGCCGGATGGTGGCGGTGCCGTCCGGCACGCTCGGCACGACCCCGCTCCGTGACGCGCCGCTCGGAATGGGCAGCTGGATGCTCACCGTGCGCGCGCCGGGCTGCGCCGACGTGCGGCTCCCGGTGGTCGTGCGCCGCGGCGAGCGCTGGGCCCGCGTCGCCCCGGGGGAGACGGCGCCCCGCACCCTGCGCCTGCCCCGGCTCGGAGAGCTCGGCCCCGACGACTGCTACGTGCCCGCGGGCCGCTTCGTGCGGCGACACCCCGGGGACGCCGCCGTGCCGACGCTCTGGGGCTGGAACGAGGCGTTCGTCATCCGACGCTTCGCGGTGACCCACGGCGAGTACCTCCCGTTCCTCGACGCCCTCCTCGCCGCCGGCAGACGCGAGGAGGCGCTCGCGCGCGCCCCGCGGATGCCGCCCGGCACGCCGATCGTCGGGTACGCGCTCGAGGGCGATCGCTTCGTGCTGGTCCCGGACGAGGAGGGTGACACGTGGCAGCCGGCGCTTCCGGCGTTCCTCCTCTCTCCGAGCGACGCGGTCGCCTACGCGGGCTGGCTCGGGGCGCGCACGGGGCTCCCGTGGCGGCTGCCGACGGAGATCGAATGGGTCCACGCGGCGCGCGGCGCGGACGGGCGGCGCTACCCGATGGGCGAGCACTTGGACCCCGCGTGGGCCCAGATGCGTGGCACCTACCCGACGCCGGCGTTCCTCGAGCCGGTGGGCACGTTCCCCACGGACGAATCCCCGTTCGGGGTGCGCGACCTCATGGGGGGGGTGTACGACTTCGTCGCCGACCCCGGCCCGGACGGCCCGACGTTCGCGTGGCACGGTGGATGCTGGGTGTCGGCGGCGTCCATCCACTCGTTCGACCGCCCGCGCCGCGCGGTGCCCGCGCACCGGCGCGGCTGGAGCAACGGGTTCCGCCTCGCCCGGAGCGCGCCGTGACCGCCGTCCTCGATCCCGCGCTGCGCGCGCTCCTGCCGCTCCTCGCCGTGGACGGCGCGCCGCCTGCCGCCGAACGCTGGGAGGCCGAGCACCCCACGTTCGGCGGGCGCGTGGCCTTCGAGGTGGCGGGGCCGGATGAGGAAGCGTGGTTCGCGTCCACGCGCGCCCTGGCGCGACTCCAACACCCCGCGATCCCGCCGCTCCACGAGGTGGGGCTGCTCCCCGACGGCCGCCTCGCGCGCGTCCGCACCGTCGTGACGGGCGTGGCCTGGCGGGAGGCGGCACCGATGCTCGGCGAGCGGCCCCGCGCCGACGCGCTGATCCGAGCCGCCGAGGCGCTCGCGTACGCCCACGCCCGCGGGATCGCGCACGGCCGCTTCGGGGAGGGGGCTCTGGTGCTGGGCGAGAGCGGTCAGGTGTGGGTGATCGGGTGGGAGGCCGCCGACGGTGCGTTCGCGCCGGCGGCCGACCTCACGGCGCTGTTGACGCTCATCGACGCTTGGGTCGGCCTGGCCGTGCTCGGAGAGGCGGACGCGGGGGGCACGCTCCGGACGGCCGCGGCGATCGCGGCGAGCCTGCGTGGCTGGCTCGACGGCGCAGACCGACGGGCTCGCGCGCTCGGACTGGTCGCCCGCGCCGAAGCGCTGCGTGCCGCGGGCGCGGAGGCGACCCGTGCGAGCAAGGACGCCGCGCGCGTGGCCCGCCTCGCGGTGGCCGCCGCGCCCACCTGGGAGCCGGAGTCCACCCGCCACCCGGCATGGGCGCTGGAAGACGCCGCGGAGGAGCTCCGCCGCACGGCCGTCGACTGCAGCGCGGCGGCGCGTCGGGCGCTCCACGCCGCGCTGGAGCAGGACGCAGCGCTGCCCGAGGCGCACGTCGCGCAGGCCCGGGCGTGGAGCCGCGCCGCCGCGGAGGCCCAGCTGTCGGGGGCCGCGGCAGCGGAGGCGCGCGCCGAGCTGGCTGTCGGAGAGCACGTCCGTCGGCTCCTGCCGTCCCACCCCCTCCGGGCGGGCGGCGACCGCGTCCTTCGCGGCACGGGCGCGCTCACCCTCGTCACGGATCCGCCGGGCGCGCACGTGACGGTGGAGCGCTATGTCGAGGTCGACCACCGCCTCGTCCTCCGCCCCGAGGGCACGCTCGGACACTCGCCGTTGAACGCGGTCGATCTCGCGCCCGGCAGCTACCGCCTGCGCCTGGACGCCCCGGGGTGCGCGCCCGCGTTCTACCCCGTGCACCTCACGCGGGAAGCCCACTGGGACGGCCGGGGGCCCGGCGAGGCCGCGCCGCACCCGATCCGCCTCCTGCCCCCCGACGCGCTCGGACCGGACGACTGCTACGTCCCCGCCGGCTGGTTCTGGTCCGGCTCGCGGACCGCGTCCGTGCTGCCCCTGCCGCCGCGCCGCTTGTGGTGTGACGCCTTCGTGATCCGCCGGTTCCCGGTCACGGCCGACGCGCTCACGCGCTGGCTCGACGCGTTGCTGGATGCCGGCGCGGAGGAGCGGGCACTCGAGCTCGCCCCGCGGTTGAACTGGTACGCCAACGAGGCCCGCCTTCACTACCCTCGCGGGGAGGGCGGGCGGTTCCGTCCCGCGCTCCCTCCGGCGCGTGAGGACTGGCCGGCCCTCTACGTCCCCTTCCCCACCGCCGTCGCGTACGCGAACGCGCTCCGCGCCGAGGACGGCCGCCCCTGGCGCCTCCCGATGGAGCTCGAGTGGGAGAAGGCCGCGCGCGGGGTGGATGGGCGCCCCGCCCCCTGGGGCCGCCGAACGCAAGGGCGCTGGGGCAACCGCGGCGGGCCCGACGGCCCCGGGACGCCCGTGTCCGTGCACACCTTCCCGCTCGACGAGAGCCCGTACGGTGTGCGGGGCGTGGCGGCGAACTCGCTGGACTGGTGCGCGGATCCCTTCGCGCCGCTCGGCCCCGAGCTGCCCGACGCCCGTGTCGCGGTGCTCGACCCGACCCCCGACCGCGGGGGCGTCCTGTTCGGCGTCGCCCGTGGCGGCAGCTTCAACAGCCAGACGCCCCACCTCGCGAACCGGGAGACCCCGTTCGCCCAGGAGGCGCTGCCCTCCCTCGGCTTCCGTCTCGCTCGATCCCTGGGATAGCGGGCGGGGGGCCCCGTTCCGAAGGTGGCGCCAGGGGCTCCGGCGGGAGCTCCACCGCTGGAAACGGGTCCAGACGAGGGAAGCTCGCCGGGGAAGCGAGCGCCAACGCAGCGACGCCCGCCTGCGGGTCACGCGGGCGGGCGTCGAAGAGTGCAGGGGCGCAGGGACTCGAACCCAGGACCTGTCGATTTGGAATCGACTGCTCTACCAACTGAGCTACACCCCTAAAGGGCTCGACCTTCTATACCGGGCGGTTGCGGCGCGCCAGCCAGGATCGCCTACGCGCCCCGCCGCGCCCTCGCCCCCTCGTCACCCCGACTGGAGGATCCCCGCGGTGAGCAGCGCGGCCACCACCGCCGCGAGGCCGATGCGCCAGAACGCGAAGACTTCGAGGCCGTGGGCCTGGAGCCAGCCGACGAGCCACTTCACCGACACCGCCGCCGACACCGCCGACGCCACGAACCCGACGAGCAGCGGCACGGCGCCGTACTCGGCCAGCATCGTCGACCCGTCCTTCAAGGCGGAGTACGACGTAGCCGCACCGAGCGTCAGGAGGCCGAGGAGGAACGAGAACTCGACCGCGGCGGGCAACGAGACGCCGAGCAGCACGGCGCCGAGGATGGTCGCGAGGCTACGGCTCGTTCCCGGCCAGAGCGCGAGGCACTGTGCGCACCCGATGAGGAACGCGGTGCGCGTGTCGAACGACTCCAGGGCCTTGCCGCCCGTACGCCCGCGCAGGAGCAGGATGGCGGCCCCGCCCACCGTCCAGGCGAACACCACCGGCCAGAGCCCGAACAGCCAGGCGTCGATCACGTCGTCGAACAACAGGCCGAGCACGGCCGCCGGGAGGAACGCCACGACGAGCTGCACGGCGAGCCGCCGCCCCGCGGGATCGCGCCCCGCCACACCGCGCACCATCTGCGCGACGCGGGCACGGTAGAGCCCCAGCACAGCCAGGATCGCGCCGGCCTGGATGCAGATCGCGTAGGCGTCCGCGGCCTCGCTCCGTTCGATGCCGAGCGCGCGCTGTGCGAGCAGCAGGTGACCGGTCGAGCTGACGGGGAGATACTCGGTGACGCCCTCGACGAGGCCGAGGACGAGCGCCTGGAACCAGCTCATGGGACCGCGAAGGTCCGCAGGTAGGCGACGAGATCCGCCATCTCGGGATCGGTGAGCTCGGTGAACGGCGCCATCGACGTGCCGGGGCGGCCGGCGCGGATGGCGGTGGCGAGCTGCTCGTCGGTCCTGCCGACCCACCAAGTCGCGACCGTGAAGTCAGACGGCTTCGGCTTCAACGCGATGGCCGCGGGGCCCTTCCCGTTGCCGGTCGTGCCGTGGCACGCCGTGCAGCTCGCCGAGTAGAGCACCTTGCCCGCGGCCGGATCCGCCGCGAACGCCATTGACGCCAACATCAAGGTGAGCATGAGCCAGACGTATCGCGACCCGCGCCTATTGGCCCTCGCTCGCGTCTTCGTCGCCGGCGTCCTTCTCGGCGGGCGGCGGCTTGCGGCCTTCCAGCACGTCCTTGATGTAGATGAGCGTGCGGCGGGTGTCGTGCTCGTCGATGTCCTCGGAGTAGGCGGGCATCCGCCCCTTCCCCGCCTGGACCACCGCCACCATCCGGGGGATGTCCTCCGCGCGCATCTTCCCCTCCAGCGAGGGGACCCCGCCCGGGAGCGCTGCGGCCGCCGGGCCATCGCCCTTGCCGGACGTGCCGTGGCACTGCCAGCAGGACTGCGCCCAGAGCCGCTTCCCGACCTCGTAGTCGGCAGGGCGCTTGGACGGCATGGTGCTCGTACCGTCGGGCTTGGCCAGGGCCGCGCCGGCGAACAGCGAGATCGCCACCGCGACGACCACGGGAAGCAAGCTGCGAAGGGAGCCCACGATGCTCACCCCGATCCCGGCTCGGCAGAAACACGGGAGGAAAAAGAAGACGGGGTCGTGCTTCTTGGAAGAAGCACGACCCCGAGATGGCGGGGTGTACTGGAACAGGCTCGAACTTTCTGCCTCGCTCCCGACGGGGAGGTCCGCGTTCAAATGAGCCAGTACAACCTTGCCATCTCGAAGCCCGGCTTCGCCGAAGCGGGAACCGTATGAGGAACCAGGACAGGACATAACCTGCGGTGGCGGGAGGCACCCTGCCCGCCGCAGGAGGCGGGCTCGACTCCCCGCCCGCGCCCGTCGCTCCGCTTCAGGGGCGGAGACATCGGAACGCCGAACGATACGATCTGAACGCGGCGGTCTTGACCGCGTCCCGCCGCGCGCTCAGATCGTCTTGCACGGCGATACGCTCACGCCGTGGCTGCAAGGGGCGCGCTGGCTGAGTACGTGGACGACCTCCAGGCGGGGGGCCGGCTCACGTTCACCCGGGACGAGGCGATGGACGCGCTCGGGGTGAGCATGGACGCGCTCAAGCAGGCAGCGCTGCGGCTCGCGAAGCGTGGCCGGCTCGTCTCTCCGCGCCGGGGCTTCTACGTGATCGTCCCGCTCGAGTACCGGGCGGAGGGAGTACCGCCGCTGGACCGGTGGCTGCCGGAGCTGCTGCGGTTCCACGGGGCGCAGCTGCTGGCGCGGGAGGAGCTCGACGGTGAGGTCGTCCTCACGGTGGACCGGCGGCTGAGGCCCATGCAGCTCGGCGCCACCCGGCTGCGGTTCGTGTCTCGAGCGGGGTGACCTCCCCGCGCGGTGCCCGTCGTGATGCTCGGTTACTCCGCACACTGCGGATCAGGTTCGACTCGCTCGCCGGCCGCAGAACAGGAGCCTCGATGAAACCAGTCCTCCTCCTCCCCCGACCCACCCACATCGACAAATCCCTGGGCGAGCTGCTCGCTACCTCGACACGGGTTGATGTCGGTGTCGCGTTCCTCGGCCAGGACGCACCCAAGATGCTCGAGGCGGCCAAGAACCTGCGGCTCGTGTGCTGGCTCGACAGTGGCGCTACCAGTCCGGCGGCGGTGGTGGCGCTCCAGAAGGTCACGGCGGTCCGCCATGCGTCCGGTATGCATGCCAAGGTCGTGATCGGCTACGGCAAGTCCGGACCCCGGCGCGCGATTGTCGGGTCCGCCAACCTCTCGCGGGCCGCGCTCGGGCGCGACACCGTGGACAGCCAGGGGCGCTTCGAGGTCGCCGTGGTCGTCGAAGATCCGGGAACCCTTCTCGGCCTGAGCGAGTGGTTCGAGCAGCTATGGAACGATCCGCTCACCAAGGAGGTCGACGATGCCGCCCTCCAGAAGGCTGAGGCTGCGTGGAACCGGCGTCGGAAGGAGCGAAAGGAACAGGCGACGGAGGACGAGTCAACTATTCCGCATCTGAAGAACCTGGAGCTCTTCGAGATCGCCCTGGAGTGGGCGAGGTCCACCCCGCTCATCGCCGCCATCGGCCACGACGCGGTGGAGTTCGCGAGCCGGATCGACCCTGCGACAATCACGAAAGCGGAGCTCGACCAGCTCCTCCGATACCTCGCGGAGTGGTACCCGGACATCGGCGTGGTTCGACAGTCCTTGGATGAGCCGCTCGCGACGATTCGCGGCTCCTTCAAGCGGATGACCGACACGACCGAGCCGATCGTGGACCGGCTGCGCCTGGAGATGAACGCACCGAACCGACTGCGGGGATTCGGGGTTGCGATCTGGTCGACCGTCCTCTACTGGCGGGATCCCGAGAACACGCCGCCGCTCAATCAGCGCAGCCACGTCGTGGCTGCAGAGCTCGGTCGCGCCGACGGAATGGCGAAGCAAGCGAGCGCCACCACCTATGGTCGGTGGCTCCTCCTGGCGGAGGAGCTCCGCCAGGAATGGGCCCTGCCGACCCTCGGACACGTCGACCGCGTCGTGTACGCGTACACCGAGGGTCTCACCGGCCAGTGGCCGCGACCCGTGAGCCCGGCGGACCCCACTTCGTGAACCCTCCCGTCCTCGTACGACCGATGGACATCGGGCAGTTCGTGCGTTCGGTGCTCCTGCACCCCGCCCGTTGCATCCAGCCCGCCACGATGGGCCGTTTGCACGCCGAGCTGAGGGCCTCCGTGCATGCGCGCGACGTCCCCCTGTTCGTGCGCCGCTCCGGCACCGCCGGCCCCGAGTCGAAGCGAGCGGTGACCCTGGACGACGCGCCTACCGGTCGGAGTATCGTCTTCACGGACAACTCCCCTGCCGTCTGGCTCTACCACATCGGCCTGGGCTTGCTCCCCGGCCCCGGACCGGCGACGATCCGCACCCTGCTGCGGGAGCGCCGCCTCCCGATGGCCCATCGCCTCCAGCCCGCTGAGCGGGAGCGGGCACTGGAGTGGCCCCTCTTGCGCGCGGCGTGCGGCGTCTACCCGCAGCTCTGGACCGCGGGCTGGAAGGTGAGTCACATCCTCCCGTGCTCCGCCCGCGTTCACGACCGCTCACAGGCCTTCCTCGCGCAGCTCGCCACCAGCGACCGGGTCGCGTACCTATGCATGCGCACCTTGCGGAACGCGTCGCCGTTCAACCTCTTCCTCTCCCCGAAGCCGACCCAGTACATCGGCCTGCTCGACGGGCAGCCGGCCACGCGGAACGACCTTGGCGAGGACCAACGGATCATCGACTGGGTGGTCCACGTCCTCCACGACGAGCGCCTCGCCGGCGATCGGGAAGTTCAGCGTGCCTTCAGGAGCTACCTGCTGGAGGCGGGCGGCATCGAGGTTCCCGCTCCCTCGGACCTCTCGCGCGCCGCGGTGTCGCTGGCGCTCAAGCCAGTGGTCCGCGGCACCCTTCCCAGCCGGCTGCCCGCGTCCGGAGACTCCTCCGGGCCGCGCGTGTTCCAGGTAAACCAGAACAACACCACGGAGACCTCGGCGGGGATCCTCTGCGCCCCTGACGATCGCCGAGCTGGCCATGGCCTCCTTCGCTCGCTGCGCCCAGGGGACATCCTGTTCCACTACAACTCGAAGGAGCGGCGCACCCACGCGGTCTCGGTCGTAGAGCCAATGAACGAGTCCGACGTGCGGCTCGATCCCTGGCGTCCCCTCGAGCGCATCCGGACGCGCGGAGCATGCTTCCTCGCGTACTCCGGCCGGCACCTCACGCAGGATCAGCCGTCCGAGCGGACCGAGTTCCTGCTCGCCTTCTCGCGGACGTGTCGGACCGGCATGGTGCTCCCCAACGCCTTCCCGGGGCAGCAGATCTACCTGAAGGAGATGGTGGGGATCGAGGGACCCCATCGGGAGGTGTTGGAGGCGCTTGGACGGGCCTTCGTGGATGATGATGCGGTGGACTAGGGAGCGATCGAGATCAGCGTGGCGAACCCAGGGGGATGCTGCTGCTCGACTGGTGGCTGCCTCAGCTGCTGCGCGTCCAAAAAGCGTCGCCACTGCCTGGGTGCGGGTAGGCGTCGAGGGTACCGATAGGCTCCCTCGACGCCGGCTCCCTACTCCTTGGAGCGCCGCCCGTCGGACTCCTTGGCGACCCCCTTGAAGGGCTCGCCGCCCTGCTTCTGCTCGATAAACCGGCCACTGCCGGTTTCGCGCTTCACCCAGTTCCCCGACGGGGTCTGCGTCTGCGTGCGGTCGGTGACGGAGCCGATGCGGTGACCGGATCCCGTGTTCTTGGCCATGGTGCCTCTCCCGTGCGGTGGCGAGGCGGCAGTCGCGGCCTCGACCACAAGCTTAGCGAGGACCCCCGCCAAAAAATGTCCGCAGCTCTACCGCCCCGGCGGATTGTTCCCGCGCCCCCCGCCCGAAGGATTCCCCGTCGTGCTGGGACGCCCGCCGCCGCCGGTCGCGCCGCCGGGCGTCCCGCCCCCGGCGCCCTTCGACCCGCCTCCACCTCCTCCCCCACCGCCGCCCTTGCCGCCACCACCACCACCACCGTTGCCGCCTCCCTTCGCACCCATGAAGCCTCCTAAGGCCAGACGAAAGTAACACGCTTTGCAAGAGGCGGATCTATCGACGCTACCGCTGGAGGATCACGAGCACATGCCCCGTCACCGGCCGGAAGTGGTGCGGCGTCAGCGTCTGGATCGGCACCGCGGCGACGCATCGCCACCCGTCGGCCATCGCCGCGTTCACGGCTTCCTCCAACTTCTCCGGCGAGGCCGTCGCATCAATGCACACGGCGTGCTGGTCTGGCTGCGCCGACGGCGCGTCGAAGCGCACGCCCGCGCGGGCGAGCACCTCCTCGAGGGGCCGCTCGAACAGGGCCGCCACCGCTTCGAAGATGGCGGCCGACACGATGCGGAAGCGCCCGCCGGTCTCCATCTTCTGGAGCTTGGCGAAGCTGATCCCCAGCCGGGTCGCCGCGTCGCGGAGGGAGATCCCGCGACCGACCCGAAGCTCGCGCAGGTACGGCCCGAAAGTCGCCTTGTGCTCCCGGAACAGGACGGGGCTCACGCCGCCTCCACGCCGAGCTCGCCGAAGTTGCCCATCGGGATCGCCTTCCGCATCCCCGGCCGCAGCCGCACGGCGAACTCCGTGACGGTGCCGCCCGCGCCGTTGTCGGCGTGACGAGGCCCGGCGGCCTCCCCCGCGGCGATCTCGGTGACGAGTTGCGCGCGCACGAGGTCCACCGCGGCGGGCGGGACCTGGAGCACGAGCACGCCGCGCATGTTCCAGAAGCCCACGCCGCCGAGCAGCTTCACGGGAATCGAGAGCCCCTCGCCGTCGGGGATGGCGAGCGGGAACACGTCGATGAAGCCGCCGGGGATCGAGCGCTGGAACTTCGGCGCGACCATGAGCGGCGAGAGCACCTCGGCTAGATCGACGCCGAGCAGGGCCTTGAGCCCGTCGAAGCTGAACGGCCCGATGCGCACGGCCGTGGTGGGTGCCGTGAGGTTGACCCGGAGGGCGGTCGGGTCCTTCGCGAGTGCCGGGTTCACGCGTCACCTCCCTCTTCCGACACAGGGCGGCGAACGCCGGCCGGCAGCACTTCGGTCACGACGGCGACACTGTCACCGTTCCCGTGGTCCTCCTCCTCCACCTCGTCGGCGTCGACGGCGTCGGCGAGCTCGCTGTCCTCGTCGTCGTCTTCCTCCCCGGCGCCGTCGTCGTTGTCGTCGTCCTCGTCGCGGTCGTCGCCGGCGACGCCACCGGACCCGGCGCCGGACTCGAGGAGGTCGAGCATCTCCTGCTGGCCGCGTGCAATCACTACGAGCGCCTTCTTGACCCCGGGGAGGTGGCGGAGCGCGCCGAGCGCCTTGGGATCGAGCCCGGCGAGGCCGCGCTCGATGCCCTTGAGCGTCGCGTGGATGTCGGCGAGCGCCTGCACCTGACGGAAGGTGAGGTGCGCCTGGTGGAACGCCTGCTCCTCGGGCGCCATGTCGGAGAAGGCCTCCGCGGACTCCAGCAGCGCGTCCTTAGTGCGCGCGTCGAAGCTGTCGGCGTAGAACTTGTCGATAACGTCGGCCCAGTCGGGCTTCTTGTCGGGGCGGATGCGGGGCAGACGGGTAGCGGTCTCCGGCATGGGAGTCTCCTTGGTGTGATCGTTCGGGGGATCAGGCCGCCTTGGGCTCATCCTTCGGCGGCGTGTTGGCAGGGGGCGAGGAGTTGGCGGCGTCGGCCGACTTCGCGGCGAGCATGAGCAGCTCGGCGAGCTCCTTCCGCGTCTTCTCGTCGCGGAGCATCCGGCGGACCTCGGGGGCCTTCAGCGCGTCCGCGAGCTCGGGGGAAGCGGTGACGATGTCGGCAAGCTCCACGAGCTCCGGGGCCATGCCGAACTTCGCGGCAGCGACGGCGCGACCGAGGCCGCCCATCTCCGCGATGAACTGCTTGCCGAGCTCCTCGCGGACGCGGGCGCCCTGGGCCTCCTCCTTCTGCTCGTTGTCCGCGCTGGCGACGCCGACGCGCAATGTGATGAGCTGGCCCATCAGATCCTCGAGCACCTTCTGGTTGCGGAGGATCTGGGTGTTGTGGGTGCCGAGCGCGGTGTTCTGGAGGCGCGTGAGGGTGCCGAAGCCCTCCTGGTACAGGTGTAGGAGCTGCTCGAACCCGCCGCCGAGGGCCTTCCAGACGCGCCCCTCCGGGATGGCGTCGAGCATCAGCATGGCGAGCGCCGCCTCGGGAGCAACGCGGACCTGCGGGACGACCGTGGTCCCGGCCGGCAGGCTCGCGGCGCCCGGCGCCGTCATCGCGAACCCGGCCGGGGCGGGCACCAGCGCGGGCGGCTTCCGCTCGACGGGCTCGTCCTGGTCGGGGTCGTCATCCATCCAGTCGGGGTTCTCGCAGGAGAACCGCGTGCTGTAGAGGAGCTTGTCGCCCTTGGGGCTCCAGACCGAGAGCTTGAACTTGCAGCGCTTGAGGCTGTTCATGTTCTCGCCCGCCGTCTCGCGGACCCATCGGAACGCGGCGTTGGCGAGGTCGACGGGGGTCGGGTCGCCGGTCGCGGCGCCGAGGCCGGGGGACTCCACTTCCTCTTCCTCGTCCCCGTCCTCGTCGTCGAGTTGCCCCGCCTCGGGGAACTCCTCGGACCGAGGCTCCTCGGGCTGGAGGTAGACGTGAAGGTCGGTCGGCGTGAAGTCCAGACGCCCGAGCTTCTCGGTGTTGTGCCGGCCCGTCACCTCGGCGAGGATCAGGTAGCCGATGTCCTCGGCGTGCTGGGCGAGGCGCTTTCGGACGGGATCGAGGTCGTGGAAGATGTAGGCGCGCATCGATTCAGTTCCATTGTCATCGCGGGTAGTTGACGACACACCCATAAAGTATCGTCGAGCATCAGTCTTGACGGTAAAAACAGCTTGCCGCCGCTTGCCGCGCGTCGGTTGCCGCACTTGCCGCCGTCGGTTTCCGCGCTGGCCGCGACCGCGTCGATGCTTGCCGCGGGCCCTTTCCGCGCTGGCCGCGCCGTGGTTTCGCCTTGCCGCGACCCCGTCGAGGCCGTTGCCGCGCTGACCGCGGACGCCCCGACCGGTTGCCGCCGTGCGCCCCCGACTTGCCGCCGCTCCCGTCGCCTGAGTGCGGCAAGCGGCGGCAAGTGAAACGCCCTTCCGCACTGCACTATCGCCCTCATAGTCATCCGTGTCGGCCGGAATCCCCGGCCTCTCCTCTCCCGACCGGCCCGCCGGTCTCACCCACCCCCGAAGGAAGACACCGATGAGTACCGCCCTGAGCAAGGCCGTCGCAGGCGAGAAGGTTCCCGACAGCAAGAAGACCGGCGTGCTGAACGAGGCGCTGGACAAGGTCAAGAGCCTCGGCGGGCGCCTCTCCCGCGCCAAGGAGATGTCCGAGAGCATCGCCGACGCCGTGATCGCGACGGCGGAGACGCAGGGCACGGTGTTCGCGGCGTCCTTCGCGGAGGGGTACCTCGGCGAGGAGAAGATGGACCTCGGCCCGGTCGATCTCCGGCTCGGCGGCGGCCTGATCGTGGGCGGCTACGGCCTGTACCAGTCGATGTCGGGCAAGGGCGGAAGCCACGCGCTCGCCATCGGCAACGGTCTCCTCGCGACCGGCATCGGGCGCATCGGACGCCACGCGGGCAAGGCGCTCGCGGACAAGAAGAACGCCCCCGCGACCCCGCCCGCGCAGGCCCCGGCTCCGGCCCCGGCCGCCGCCGTGCCCGCGCCTGCCCCTGCGCAGCTCAAGGGCGACGACATCGGCGAGATCGCCCGGATGGTCCGCATGAGCCCCGGCACCGAGGGCGAGGCCGTCGAGGGCCGCCGTCGCCGCGAGGGCGGGCGCTCCGAGCGCTTCATCCGCGAACGTCGCTGATTCACACCTTCCACCCCGCCACTTCCACCACTCCACTCTGCTCCGCTTCCCCAACCAAAGGACAACTCCGATGACCACGGCATCTCTCTGGGCCCTCGTGACCTTCACCGCTGCCGGCGAATGCCTCGTCGACCGCACCTCCCTCCGCGCGTCCCTCCAGGGCTTCGATGGCGACCCCTCGTTCGGCGCCGACGACTTCGGTGACGACGACTTCGGCGACGACGACCTCGGCGACGACGACCTGGGCGACGACCTGGGCGACGACGACCTGGGGGACGACGACCTCGGGGACGACGACCTCGGGGACGAGATCGGACTCACGCCGAAGCAGCGCCGGGCTCGCCGCGTGAAGCGCCGCCAGAACCGCCTCGCTCGGAAGAACAAGCGGCTGCAGGGCCGTCTCAAGAAGGCTCGCAAGGGGAAGATCGTGGAGCGCAACGTCACCGTCACCGGCACCGTCGCCACCGCCGTCGGGCAGTCGATGAGCGTGACGCTCACCCCGCGCACGAGCCTCCACCTGTCGAAGATCTTCGCAACGGGCGACACCGCCGCCACGATCAACACCATCATCTCGGGCGACGACCCGGTGGTGCTCGACAACCTCGACGCGGCGCTGATCTCGCCCACCGCGTACCACGGGCCGTCGTTCGGTGGCCGCATCCTCCGGGCCGGCGTGCCGGTCACGATCAACTACACCGCGGGTTCGACCACGACTGCCCTGAAGCTCAGCTTTTACGGCAAGGCGCGGGTCAAGACCCAGCGCTGCTGATCGGGCGGGGGTGAGCCGTGGGCGCCTGCAAACTCTCTCGCCGTTCCGGTGCCGCGAAGCTCCCCGCTTCGACGGTGGCCGGTGCGGCGGGCGCAGAGGTGGAGGTGCTCACGGCCCAGTCCGTAGGTGCCGGCGACGGAGACTGGCGCATCATCGACCTCTGGTCCGACGAGGGCTCCCCCTGGGAAGCACGCCTCGTGTGGTCGGGCGGCGGGGGTGCGCAGCGCACGGCCAGGCTCAACGTCCCCAACTGCACCCGTGTGTGCGTCCACGCCACCATGCTCCAGGTGTTCGGCTCCAACCTGTCGACCGCGACGGGGATCCAGGGTCGAGCCGCCATCGCGGACGGCCAATGTGACACCGAAAACCAGTGGACCGTCCGCGGGGACAGCTCGCAGGAGATCGGGGGCGGGAACGTGGACGTCAAGCCGCCTCCGTGGGCGAAGTTCGTCCGCCTCGAGCTCTCCGACAACACACTCCTTCCCACCTCGTTCATCGAACTGCTCGATGTGAACGACACCGCCCGCGGCCGGTACGCCGGCAACGGCCAGCCCGCTCCGGGCGCCCCGGTCGGTGACGCGGCCACCGTCCGCCTGGTCCTACCGGCGGGCACCTACGCCTACCGTCTCGTCTTTCTTCTCCACCTTTGATTCCCGAGGACCTCGGCCATGAAGTGCTACGCAAACCTCGTCACGACGAAGCTCCTGAACATTTTGTCCACCGCGGCGGTCATCGTGACGACCAACGGGACTGGCTACCGCATCCTGCCCGCGCAGGTCGACCCGCAGACCGACGACGCGCAGGACTTCCGTTTCGTCACCTCGCTCACGTTCGCCGGCGGCGTCACCTCGCCGACCGCCCAGATCTTCATCCAGGGCTCGGTGGACGGCGTCGTCTGGATGGACCTTGCGAGCGGCACCAGCCGCACCGGCGCGGGCACGTACTCCGAGGTCATCGAGGCCGCCAACGTGGCGCTCCTCCCCTGGGTCCGGGCGCGCCTCGTGCTCACCGGCGGCACCAACCCCACCGTCTACGCCGCCGTGGACGTCGTCAGCAACGGCCCCTTCCAGCTCGCCACCTCCTGATCCACGGACACCCTCGTGAACATCACGGTCGCCCTCACCTTCAACGAACGCGACGCGGTCAGCCTCCTCAATTGGCTGGCCCGTTGCAACGCGCGCCTGCTCCGCGAGCGGCCGTCGCTGCCGCTCCTGTACGCGACGAGCGTGCGGTACGGCCGTGAGGAGGAGGAGACCTGGTCCGACTTCATCCAGCTGCTCGCGCAGGGATGGGAGGACTGTGACGCCCTCGCCGCCGCGCGCGCCGGCGAGCTCCTCGCCCGCGGCTGGCGTGCGCTCTCCCCGAACGACCCCGGCTACGCGCAGGCGAAGGCGCTCGGCCTGACCTCGATCCCCGCCGAGGTCGCGCTCACGACGCAGGTGCGCGAGGGCGGCCACGGGCTCTACCACTGCGTCGTCCGGTACGTCGTCCACGGCACCGCCTGGTTCGACGATCCCTCCGCGCGCCTCGGGATGCTCGACGAGCGCCTCGACGGCCGCCAGTGCCATGAGCGCATCGTCACGCGCGTCCGCCTCGCCGGCATCCGCCGCGACCCCGCGCGCGCCCGCCGTTCCAACCGCCCCACCCACTCGCGCCGTTCCCGGCGCCGGGAGTCCTGATGCCCGCCTCCTCTCGTTTCATCCGTGCCCGCGTCGTCGGCCCCGTCGAGTTCGCTGGGGACGGCGGTGACACCCTCGTCGCCGGGCCCCGGCGCAAGGTCTCCCAAAAGGACCGACAAATCCGTCGCAAGCTGCGGCGGGCTCGCGCGCTCAAGCGGCGCGTCGCCCACCTCCGCATCCGCAAGCCGCTCGGCTGGAAGGGCGTGGTCAAGCAGGCCAAGACGAACCTCCGGGTCGTGATGAGCGATCTCAAGGCCCTCGGCTGGAAGCCCAAGAAGCCGAGCCGTGCGCGTAAGCCCGGCGAGGACGAGATGGACGCGGCGCTCGAGGACATCCCGGAGGCCGAGCCCGGGGAGGCCGAGGAGCCCGACGAGGGCGTCGAGGAGCTGCCCGAGTCCCCCGAGGCCGAGACGGAGGGCAACTGGCTCGACGGCTACGTCGGCGCCGAGCCGAAGAAGCGGCCCGTCGCGGACCTGTTCAAGCGCGCGAGCGCGGCGTTCGCGTCGAAGTGGTCGAAGCCCGTCCCCCTCGGCGACGGCGGCCAGATCCAGACCCGTCCGGGACAGCGGGCGATGATCATGTCGGTCAGCCCCGGCCTGTTCGTGGTGCAGCTCGTGTCCGACGGGGCCGCCCGGAAGCTCGCGGGCGACAACGTCGGCGTCCTGCCGCTCCTCCTGTACCCGCTGGTGAAGAGCAAGATCCTCCAGAAGCTCGCGCCCCAGCCCGCGCCCCCCGCGCAGCCGGCCGCGGCGCCGGCCGCCCAGCCCGCGCCCGTCGGTTGCGACGACCGCCGTTGCGGGAGCTGAAATGTCGACCCTCCCCATCAGCGCCGAGGCCGTCCTCGAGCGGATGAACGCGATGCGGATCACCGCCGAGCTGTCGCTCGCGCGCGTGAAGAGCTACCTCGCGTCCGACCCCCAACCGTTGGCCCGCGTCGTCGCGGGCTACCGCGCGCTCGTGGCGAACGTGGGGAGCCGCATCATCCACGCGCAAGCCCTCGTAATTCACGCGCGGTCGAAGAACCCGACCGACGCGCGGCTGGTCGCGCTGGAGCGGCGCACGGTCGAGATGCTCACCGCGTGGAGCGCGCACGCACGTGGCTACACGCAGTACGAGCGCCCGGCGACCGAGGCCGAGAAGGGCGGCGCCATCAAGGTCGGCGCGGCGCCGGTCGTCGTCATCGCCATCGCCGTCGCGGGCGCCGTCATCGCCGTGTCGGTCACCGGGATCGCGTGGGCCGTCGTCCACTACAAGGAGGCGCAGACGCTCGCCGACGAGATCGCGCTGCTTGAGCGCGACCCGTCGCTCGCCGACGCCATCGCGAAGATCAACGAGTCGTCGCCGTCCTCCACGCCGCCCGTCGATCCCACCAACCCGGGCGGCGGCTGGGGCTGGCTCCTCGCCGCCCTCGGCCTCGCCGGGGCCGCCATCTTCGTTGTCCCCCGTCTGGGGAAGGGGTAATCCATGACCAGCAAGCCCGAGAAGTTTCGCCTCAACGTCATCGGCGCCGACGAGGACGTTCCGCGGCTGCTCCTCGCCTACGGGCGTGGATGCGGCGGCGAGGTCGCCTTCGCGATGCGTCCCCGGGACAACACCGCGCTGCTCGTCCACCAGGTCAAGAAGGCGCCCGCGAAGGTGTGGCGCACCGACCTCGGGCTCGCGCCTTCGCACGCCCCTGAGCTCGACGCCGATCCGGCCGCCGCGGTAGCCGAGCTCCGCCGGATGAAGGCGGCCCCGCCGCCGGCCGGTCCCGCGACACTGAAGGGCAAGTGGGCGGGACTTCTCGTCTGCGACGACGGCACGCCGCGCGTGACGCTGGAGCGCAAGGTCGCGAGCTACGGCACGCTGAGGCTCACGTCGAAGTCCGATGGGCGCTGGACCGCCACGTTCGACCGCGCGGGAAAGTGGTTCAGCCAGGCGAAGCAGGAGAGTGTCGAGCGCAGCGGCCTCGCCGAGGCGATCACCGCGGGCATGGGCCTCGTCGTCGGCCTCGTGAGCGAGGCGTGCAGCTTCCGCGACACCCGCCGTCGCAACACGGTGGACGCCGAGTTCGCCGCCCAGCACCCGTACACCCCGCCGAAGGAGGGCAAGGACCCGACCGGCCGCTATCAGCCGAAGGCCACGTTCCGGGCCGTCCAGACCGAGAAGGGCTGGGCCGTCGTCAACGATGTGGGAGCGACGGTCGCCACGTTCGGCGCCCGCGAGAAGGGAGTGGCCACGAAGCACGCGAGCGCGCTCACGCGGGGCAAGACGCCCGCCTCGGCGCCCACCCCCTCGCCATCGAGCCCGCCGTCGCTCGAGTCCATCCCGATGCCGGAGTCGCCGTCCTGCCCGACGTCGGTGGCTCGCATCGCCTCCGCGACCGAGAAGGAGGCAGAGGCGCTGCAGGAGCTCGCGCAGTCCCTCTGGGGCTCAACGGAGGCGCCCGAGCTGCTCGGCCGCGCCGGGAAGCTCATCAGGCACGCCCAGGCGCTGGTCGGTTCGCCCCTGTGCTCGGGGAAAGAACAGACCGCCGCGCTCGAGGACGTGCGCCGGGCCGCCGGGGCGTACCAGCAGGCGTCGGAGGCCATCGGCCGCGGCGAGAAGCCCGACATCGTCACGACGCTCCGGCGCATCGCCGAGCGCGTGTCGCTCGCCGCCGCCCGCGCCGCGAAGTCCTGCGCCGCAGGGCAGCAGAAGCTCGGGACCGCGCCTCGGACGCCCGAGGCGCCCGCGCCCAGCGTGTCGATGCAGCCCGTGTGGCCGCCTGCGGCGCCCCCGCAGGCGGTTCCGGCCACCAAGGCGCCGCGGACGCGGAAGGCGAAGGCGCCCGAGGTGGACCCCGCGAAGGACCAACTGCTCGTCAACGCCTTCGCTGACGCGATCAAGCAGGCCGCGCAGCAGATGGGAGGTGGGGCGTGAGCCGGTGGATGCTCGCCGCTGGACCAGCGATGATCCTGCTGTCGTGCGCGGTGGCGTTCGCGCAGGATGGCGCGCCGGTCGTGGTGGCGCCGGGGTCGATGCCGAGCGCGGACTTCCTGCTCTCGATGGGGCCGTACGGGGCGCTGGTCTGGGGCGCGTACCTGCTCGGGAAGGGCGTGAAGGTGACGGTGCAGATCGAGCTTTCGGAGCGCGATCGCGAGTTGATCGAGCGGATGCACGGCGATGCGCCGTGATACGTCCACCCCCATGCAGATGGCGCGGTATCCGATGTGGCTGATGCTCTCTCTGGCCGTGTGGCTGGAGAGTGGCTGCGACGCGAGCGCCAAGCGCGTCGAGATCAACGGCATGGATTGCCGCGTGAACACGACAGAGATCGGTGCCGAGCCCTGCTGCAAGGCGTCGAAGGGTTGGGTACGGCTGGACGCCAGTGGATCAAGTTCATCGGAGATCACCGCGTCAGGACCGACGTGCGATCCTTCGAACCCATGACGCCGGCTCGGTGTCTTCGAACCGCTGCAGCGGCTCTCGCAGCCGCAACGCTTCAGGGCTGCCCAGGTCCGTCAGCCGAAGACCT
Source organism: Pseudomonadota bacterium (assembly GCA_030684355.1). Taxonomy (GTDB): domain Bacteria; phylum Myxococcota_A; class UBA796; order UBA796; family SXON01; genus CAJBVW01. Next base: position 49,044 of record JAUXTN010000245.1, on the reverse strand, counting down.
ATCCTTCAAGCAGGATTTGGAGAGCCGAAGCGGAAAGCCGATGGTGTGCCAGTCGTCCGCCAACAGAGGCTACTGTTGTCAGGCCAGCGTCGACGGCCGCTACGTCCCCGGGCGCCAAACGTACTGCAACCACCGCTGAACGTCAGCGCGGGTTAAGCGGTGAGCAGCCGGTTGCGTTCGACACCTACTTACGGGCGTCGCCCCGCTGCAGTTGCTCCACCATCGCGTCATGTCGCTCGACCGCTTCTTGCAACGTCGACGGCGGGACGCGCGCGCACGCGTCCTGGCTTCCGGCGTTGCAGGCAAGCGATAACAGCCGGAGCACGGCTTCTCTGTCGGGCGGCCCCACCAGACCATCTTGTACCAGCTGCGCTGCGGAAATGCAGGAGTTCGCGCGCTCGCTCGCGCATGCATCGAGGTGGAGACTGTACGCGCGGAGCGGGTCGAGGGAGACGCCCTGACCGGTGGCGTAGAGGTCAGCGAGGGCACCGCGCGCCTCCTGCGAGCCCTGATCCATCGCCCGCCCGTACGCTGCGGCGGCAGCGGACGAGTCCCGAGCGAGCACCTTCAGGAACGCAGCCGCCGGCTCGCACCACTGGCCCGACGACGCACATGCCTTCGCATAGGCGCGTCCAGCAGTGGCGTAGTCGGAACTCACCTTGCCGGTGGCGATGGCCCCCGCGAGGACTCCGCAGCCGTCGGGGTCGAAGCCGCACGCGCGCTCCAACGAGACGGCGGCACCGATGCTCCGTTCTTCCGCGAGTCGCGCCGTCGCCTCGCCCACGCAGGCTTCCTTATTCGGGCAGCTACTGGCTATCTCCGCGGGATTCGTGGGCGCGAATCCGACACGGAGCGTCTTGGGGCGCTGCGCCTCTTTCAGCCACTCTACCCACTCGCCTTTCGCATCCTTCCGACCAATCTCGCCAAGGCCCGGTGCAAAGAACACCGTCCACTCCGACCCGTCCGCCCACTTCATCCGAGCCGACGTCGCGTAGTTGAACCCGATGTTGGACGGCAGGCGGACCAACTCGGCCACGGAAAGAATCTCAACCTCGACCGGCTCCGTAGAGACTCGAGGACGCCACGTTTCGACGAGCCCCGCCCCCGGGATGACCTGCTGAGTGCCAACAGCATTCCGGAAGGTCTCCCCGGGGGCAAGGTGGTCGGGTAGCACCGTGACCGGTTCGATCGGAGTCTCGAAGCCCCCAGGCCCCGCTGCGGCGAGCAACGTCCACGCGCGTCCTTCGAGCGCGTACAGCCTCGCGACCCTTTCGGTGACGCCAACGCCGGTCTGACCCGCCTCGGTCATCACTGCGCCGGCAGTGGGCGGGAAGTCGGGCATGCGGAAGTACTCCGAAGGGGGCGCCGTGGTCTCCGTGCGCCAACGGCCATCGCGTCCTTCGAAAGTCTTCTTGACCCGCGCCGCGGGCATGTAGGTGGCGCCGGTCGTGCGCCACTCCGTCTCCAAGAGTTCTCCTGCGCTCTCCAGCATCGCCGGATCCCAGACGACGACGCGCGGCACGCCGGTCTGGCCTTGACTTCCTTGGCCCCAACAGACGATATCCCCCGACTCGCGAAGCCCGCAGGCGTGCCCCAGCCCGACCGCCACCTGCCGGTACACGCCAACCGGCGGCAAGAGCCGCTGCGGCTCGTCTTCCCGGCTGTCCGGGCCCCAGCATCGCAGCGCGCCATCCTCGCGGATCCCGCAGGTGAACGAGGCGCCATCCAGCGCCCTGTACGCGCCGGCGGGGGGACGCGTCCGACCATCTTGTTCCTGCCCGAAGCACACAATGTCGCCAGCCGGTTCGGTCGCCGCGCAGCCGAACCCATCGGAGAGAGACACATCCCGTACCTTTTCGTCGAAGCGCGGCCGCATGCTGCCCCCATCCAAGCACGCAACCAGGCCATCCTCGGTGAGCCCGCAGAGGTCACCCCCCTCGGAGGGCTTCACCTCGCGGTACCTGCCCGGCACGCCCTTAGGCGGCAGATCGAGAACGCCTCCCGCTACGCAACCCATGGAGCGGTCGGGCTGAATTCCACAGACAACGCCGCGCGCGTCGCTCATCTCGACAATCTCGAAGGAGGTCCAGTCCACCGCGACAGGTCCGCCGATCCAGTGCGCCCGTTGCCCCCAGCATTGGAGTTCGTTCGTCGCCGACACCGCGCAAAGCGCGTCACCCGCTGCTCGAATGGAGCGCCATGAACCCGTGGGCTGCGCCCGCACTGGCTGCCCCGCTCGCATCGGGTTGTTCACTTCGTATGGCCCGCCCCAACAGCGGACGGTCCCGTCATCCAGCCGACCGCAGGAGAAGAAGGAGCCCGCCGCCACCTCGACGAATGCCCCGGCATTCACGCGCGGAGCGAAGAACACCGCGGAGAGGAGGAGGAGGGAGAGCAGGCGCTTGGAGAGGATACTCACGTTCATCGCGACCGAGTAACAAGCGCCGGCGTAGTGACGGGCGAGTCCGCGACGAGCAAAAGCCGGAGCCACGAACTCCGGCCTTCCTGGTGTTCGCGCCCGCAGCGCGGCAAGCGATCCCTCACGGCGGCAAGTGAAAGTCGCTGCCTTCGACGCCCGCTCGCGACTATTGCGTCCCCATGAGTGCAGCCGCCACCCAGCTCCTCGACGCCATCGTCCCCATCGTCCGGACGCGCCTCCCGCGCGGCGTGGACGTGGCCTACCTCGACGACTTCCTCGATCGCAACCGCTTCGCCCTCGAAGCGGTGATCGAGCAGAACCTCGGCCCGCTCCTGCGCAAGATGGAGGCGGCGAACAACAGCCGCTTCCCCGTCGAGGACATCCCCGAGTTCTGGACCGCCTCGAAGCGCACTGCGGCGAACGTCGCCGCGATGGCGACCGCCGCGAGCCTCTACTCGCAGAAGCGCGGCCCCAACGCAGAGGAGCGCGCGGTCCTCGCCGGGTACTCCGGGTGGGGCGGGCTTTCCATCCAGGCCGCGGCTGGCCGGTTCCCGCCGGGCTTCCCGCCACCCGAGGAGCGGGGCCTCATCCACGAGTTCTACACGCCGAGCAAGGTCGCGAAGGAGGTGGCCCGCCTCGTGGCGCCGCTCGTTCCAAGCCTCCCGCACGACGGCCCCACCGTCCACGCGCTGGAGCCCTCGGCGGGCATCGGCCGCTTCCTCCGAGCCTTCGAGCCGGTGCCCGGCATCACCTGGCACGCCGTCGAGTGGTCGGAGCTGTCCGCCCGGATGCTCCACGTTCTCCGTCCGGACGTCGACCTCATGCTCGCCCCGTTCGAGCGGTGGGTGCGCGAGAAGGGCGCCGCGGCCTCGGGTCGCCTCGGGCTGGTGGTGTCCAACCCGCCCTACGGCATCCGGGGCGCGTCGATCGCGGAGGACCCCGACCGCGCCTACCGCGAGAAGATGGCGTACCATTACTTCCTTCGACGGGGGCTCGATCTGCTCGCTCCCGACGGGCTCGGCGTGTTCCTCGTGCCCGGCGGCTTCCTCACGTCGCGGACCTCGCAGTTCGTGGCGCTCCGTGAGAAGGTGCTCAAGCGGCACCACCTCGCCGCCGCGTACCGGCTCCCGAGCGTCCGTCCCAACGGCCGGGAAGCGATCTTCCCGGGCGCCATGCTGGTGACGGACCTCCTGTTCTTCCGCGCCCGTGGCGGTGAGCTCGACGCGGTCGACTCCGCGGACGAGGGCATCGCGGCCGGTGCGTACTTCAAGGAGTACCCCCGGCACATCCTCGGCCGGGAGATCGGTGACGACCACGGCGAGGACGACCAGACCGTCAAGCCCCGCTGGGGCTACGGCGTGATGGGCGACTTCACCCGGCTCCCTGACCTCGTGGAGCGCCCCGTCTGCGGCGACTGCAAGGTCATCGCCTTCCCCTCGCGGCAGGCGGCCGAACCCGGTGCGGCCGGCGGGCGCGTGGGTGTCACCCGCGTCAGCGAGGCCGACGTCACGGACCTCCCCCGCGAGCTCGCGAGCGCGGTCCTGCTCGGCCTCCGCGTGGACAAGTACCTCGCGCTGGTCGCCGCCGAGAACGCGGAGGAGCCGCCGCTCCTCTGGCCCGAGCTGCACGAGGGCCTGAACGCCTGGCACACGACCAACGGCAACCCGCACGCGATCGTCGAGCTGGTGAAGCTCGCCCGTGCGGGGAACACCGGCGCCGAGCGGTTCCTCTCCGCGTTCGACCGCGCCGGACACCTGATCGAGGGGCTGCGTCGCAAGCCGCCTGCCATCGAGCCCCGGTTCACCGGCCGCGCCGACGACGTGGTGGCCCAGGCCGAACACCTCTACCGGCACGCGCGGATGCTCTCCCTCCGCGAGCTCCTCGACTACCACGCGAGCCTCGGCGGGCCGTTCGCGCCCGATCAAGTGCGCGCGAAGGTGCTCGCCGCAGGCTGGTGCCTCGATGGCGACACCTTCGCCGAGCTGTTCCCGGCCGATGTGTACCTCTCCGGCTCGCTTTGGCCCAAGATGGACCGGGCGATGGCGCGCCCTGACGACCCGCAGGCGAAGGCCCAGGTCGCCCGGCTGCTCGACGTGATCAAGCCCGCGATCTTCGACGACATCGAGGGCGTGTCGGCACGGCAGGGCTGGCTCCCGCTGGACCTCGTGGCCGAGTGGGTGAACGCGACCTACACCGGCTACGACCCGGTCGAGTTCGTGCGGCAGGGCGGGCTCCTGGCGCCGAAGGGCTGGCAGTACGACAAGCTCTCGAAGAAGGACAACGCCGGGGAGATGCACCCCGAGGTGCTCCTCATCCTCGGCTGGATCAACCATGACAAGACGCTGTTCGCGCCGTCCAAGAAGTTCGACGACGACAACGAGAAGGACATCGACAAGATCCGCATGAAGAAGGCGGCCGAGTGGGACGCCAGCTTCAAGGGCTTCGCTGGGGCCACGCCCGAGCGTCGCCTTGCCATCGAGTACGCCTACAACCGCCAGTTCCGCGGCTACGTCGCCCCGGCCTACACCGCCGAGCCGCTGGCCATCGCCCGCTGGACCCGGGGCCGCGGGCACCGCCCTGCCTCGGCCCTCCGCGCCGGCGAGCGCGTCGTGCGCCTCGACCCCCACCAGGTCGCCGGGGCGCGGCGCATCCTCGCCAACCGGGGCGGGCTGCTCGCCTTCGACGTGGGCGTCGGCAAGACGTACACCGGCCTCGCCGTGCTCGCGCGAGCCCGTCAGGAGGGGTGGTGCAAGCGACCCGTGGTGCTGGTCCCCAACTCCATCGTGTGGAAGTGGTACGACGACTTCGCCACGGCGCTCCCCGACTATCGAGTGGCGGTCATCGGTTCGAAGAAGAAGACGATCACCCGCGGCGACCGGAAGGGCCTCGCGACGAGCGACACCGACACGCCGCAGGAGCGCGCCGAGAAGTGGACCCGCTTCCAGGCCGGAGAGTACGACGCCGTACTGCTCAGCTATACGGCGCTCGGCCGCACCCGCATGAACGAGAAGGCGGTGCGCGCCTACGCGGACAAGACCGAGGCGATCCAGCGCGAGGTGGCGCTCCGCCGTCGTAACGCCGCGAAGCGCAAGAAGCTCTCGGAGCGCGACGAGGCCATCCTCCGGGAAGGCATCGCCGCGTGGGTGGCGCAGCAGATGGAGCTCGCCGAAGGCTGGGAGTACGACCCGGGCATCGCCTGGGACGACATCGGCGTCGACATGCTCATCGTGGACGAGGCGCAGAACTACAAGAACCTGTACCTGCCCGAAGACCGCGAGGGCGGCGTTCCCCGCTTCATGGGAAACCCGGGCGACGGATCCAAGCGCGCGTGGCAGTTGGACTTCCGGTGCGCTGCCGTTCGCCGGAAGACGGGTGGCACCGGCGTCGTGTTGCTCTCCGCGACCCCGGCGAAGAACAGCCCACTCGAGTTCTACAACTTGATCCAGTACGTCGACCCCGACGCGTGGCGCCGGATGGGTATCCGCGACCCGGAGCAGTTCATCGACCGTTACCTGCGGATCGAGATCAAGCCCGTCGTGACGCCCACGATGGAGGTCGAGGAGCGCGGCGCCGTGGTCGGGTTCCAGAACCTCCACGAGCTGCGCGACACCATCCTCCGCTACGGCGAGTTCAAGACCGCCGAGGACGTGGGGTTGAAGCTGCCGGAGCCGAAGGTCGAGATGGTCGAGGTCGACATGGACGCGGCGCAGGACGCCAAGTACGACCGGTACGTCCGCGAGATCGAGGCCGCGCTCAAGAGCGACGACCCGAGCGACAAGGCAAAGATCCTTGGCCTGCTGGCACGCATGGCGCTCGTCGCCGTCCACGCCCAACTCGACCAGGGATACAGCTGGAAGAACGCCGACCAGGTGACCGATCCGTCGTCACCGAAGTTCGACGCGCTGGCCGAGCGCGTCCTCGCCAACCGAACGTGCGGACACATCGTGTTCGTGGACAACGTCGCCGCCCACCGCTGGGTGAAGATGACGCTCGTGAACGCGGGGATCGCCGCCGACCGGATCGGCGTGCTCAACGCGGAGGTGGCCCCCAATGCAGCCGACCGGCAGCGCATCGCGAAGGAGTTCAACGGCGAGCCCGAGAGCGAGACGAAGCCCAAGTTCGACGTGGTGATCGCCAACGCGGTCGCCTACGAGGGCATCGACCTCCAAACGCGCACCTGCGCCATACACCACCTCGATCTCCCGTGGGAGCCGGCCACCCTCCAGCAGCGCAACGGGCGCGGCGTGCGACAGGGCAACACCCTCGCCGCGATCTCGATCTACTACTACTTCTCGCGTCGTAGTCAGGACGGGCTCCGCTTCAACCTGATCCAGGGGAAGCGTGGTTGGATGACGCAATTGCTGAAGTCCCAGGACCGTGACACGAACAACCCGGGCGCGCAGATGGACATGGGGCCCGAGGAGATCCTGCTCCTCATCAGCCGCAACCCGGAGCAAACCCGCGCCCGACTCGAGGCCGTGCGCGCGCAGCGCGAGGCCGAGGCGAAGAAGAAGATCGGCGCCGAGGCGTCCAAGCTGCTCCGCGCCATCAACGCCCGCTTCCGCAACGCCGAGCGCACCCGCGACGGCGTAGAGGCCGCCCGGCTCCGTGGTGAGGCCGAGGAGCGCCTGAAGCACCTCACCCGCGTCAACGTCGAGGCATGGCCCTGGGCCGCGACCGCGGTGGTGGTTCGCGACCGGCCGGTGCTCGTCGCCGAGGGCGGCGGTCCCGTCTACGAGGGGCTCCGCGTCGGCGTCCCGAGCGCGTGGAACGCGAGCAAGGTGGAGTACGTCGAGTTCGGGAAGGTCACGAAGGACGGACAGATCGCCCTCCGCGCCGCCGGTGAGGCGGGCTGGAAGCTCGCGAAGGCGGACGACGCCAAGTTCACCTCGCTTAAGCCGGAGAACTACGGCGCGACGTTCCCCGCTGACGAGGAGCCGTCTACCGTCCGCGCGGTGACGCAGGTCGCCAACGATCGGCTCCGCTACTCGGGCGACTGGCCGGGCCTCGGCTGGCAGCATGCGAGCGACGGGTGGGTCGAGCGGACTTGGCCCCAGGTGGCCGATATCATCGTGAGCGCGCTCGCGAAGGTCAGCTACTACAACCAGCAGAGCCAGAAGATCCCCGTGGTCTCACCGGCCGGGCTGCGCATCGTGAACGCGGGCGCCGCGTCGGGCACGGCGGGGGTGACCGTGCTCGCGCCCACCGAGGGCGGCTGGCGCGCCTTCATCGACGCCGCGCCGGGCTCGGGGCTGAAGTTCGGCGAGCTCGCCGAGGCGGGGCGCTGGTGGTGGGGTCGCACGATCCCGCGGAACTTGCTCGCGGCCGAGGACGACGACGAGGCCGGCGATGTCGGCGAGGGGGCCGCGTGAGCCGCAACAACACACCGCTCCTGCTCGGAGCCGGGGCCATCGGATTGCTCTTTCTCGCCGCGGCGGCGTCGTCGCCGACGGCCCGTCACACCGCTCGCAGGCTGGAGGAGAAAGTGGAAGCGCTCATCACTGACTGGATCCCGACGCTCCTGCGCAAGACCAGCGAGCACGAGGGGCAGTTCTGGTCGGTGCAGGCCAACCTTGATGGCAACGGCGTGAGCTACGGCATTCTCCAGTGGACGCAGAAGTCGGGCTCGCTTGGGAGGCTCCTCCGCGCGATGGCCGCCGCCGACCCCGTTGCGTTCGGTCGCTTCTTCGGGGCGAGCTGGGCGAAGGTGCTCGACGTGACCGGCCGCGCCAGCCTCGAGGCCGTCGACGACGTGTCGCTCTGGGCCGAGCCGTGGGTGTCACGCTTCAACGCCGCCGGGCGTTGGCCCGCGTTCCAGCAGGTCCAGTCGCGCGTCGCGGCCGAGTCCGAGTACATGGCCGGCGCAATCGAGATCGCTCGCCTACTCGGCGTCTCGTCTGAGCGGGCGATGGTGCTCTGCTACAACCGGACGGTCCATCAGGGGCCGGCGGGAGCGTTGGGGCCCGCGAAGCGGCTCGTCGCGTGGTACGCCGAAGACCCGCGGCGCCGGCCGGCCGCGGCGAACGACGTGCTCGCCCAGTACGCCTGGACGTGCGCGGCGAAGTTCCGCCGGACCTCGGCCCCGGAGCGTCGTAACTACAACGACGACGGCAACATCTGGTGGTCGCCGGTGCCGGCCGAGTGGTCGGAGCTGGGCGTCGGCGCCTACGCCGTGCGCCGCGTCGCCGTGGCGGGCGTGTGGCACGCCGTCACCGGCCCGCCGTCGAAGCCGTGGAGCCTGTACGACCTGATCGTGAAGCGGTCGAGCAACATCCTCACGGACCCGACGCTGCGGGACGCGGCGGTGGATCTGGGGATGGGGCGACGGGCGGCCTGATGCTCGCCTCGGCAGTCACGTTGGGTCCGGCTGCTCAGGCCTTCCTCGCGCGCCCGAGGCGGGCCAATTCCCCCGAGAGAGCAGCCTCGAACTCGCGCATGGCGAATGCCACCTCATCGCCCGAGCCGGTGGCGGAGAACTCGTCGAACTGCGGTTTCCCGTCATTGTCGTCGGAAACGTGCTCATGGGAGCTCGCGGAGAACGCGTACTTTGCGTCCCGCCGTGCGGGCCAATCGTGCGGCTTCTCCGCGCCAAGCGCGAACTCGACTGAAAACCCAGTTCCACGAAGCATCTGGTCCCGCACCAATTCAACGAACCGCTCGGCCACCTCTTCTGGCTCTCCGCCTTCTGCCAATGCCTCATCCGCGTACGACATGCTTGAACTCCAGGCGAGCGAAATAACCCGACCCGACCGCCGGCGCCTTCGTGCTCCATAGGCCCTCGGCCCTCGAGCTCTTCGCCGGCGCCGGCGGGGCCGCCCTCGGCCTGCACCGCGCGGGGTTCGCGCACGTCGCCTGCGTCGAGCGCAACGCATCCGCCGCGGCGACCCTGCGCGCCGCTGGCTTCCCCGCCCTCGAGGCGGACGTGCGAGCCGTGAACTTCGCCGCGTGGCTCGGGCGGGTCGATCTTGTCTGGGCCTCGCCCCCCTGCCAACCCGGCAGCACCGCCGGTCAGCGCCTCGGCGCCGCGGACGAGCGCGACGGCTGGCCCGCGACGCTCGCCGCCATCGACGCCTGCCGCCCCACATGGTTCCTGGCGGAGAACGTCCTCGGCTGGACTTACCACGCCGATCTCTGCGGGGGCTCGGCGGGCTCCTGCCCCGCCTGCCACCTCGCGCGGATCACCGGCGAGCTCGCCAGCCGGTTCCCGTTCTCCGGGGCCTGGAGGCTCGACGCGGCCGACGTGGGCGTGCCCCAACGCCGCCGCCGCGTGCTCCTCTGGGGCGGCCCGCTCCCACTCGACTCCGACGGGCCCACTCCCACGCACGCGCACCCCGACGCAGCGGACGGCCTCGGACGACGCCCCTGGGTCACGATGGGGGACGCCATCGGCGACACCCTCACCCGGGAGAGCTGCGACCGCCGCGCCTGCTACCCCTGCGACGACGAGCACGGGCGCGCGTGCGGAGAGCCCTGGCGCATGGACGCTCCAGCGCCCACCGTCACGACGATGGACGAGAAGGGCACTCGAGCGAACGCCGTCGCCGGATGGACGTTCAACGGAGGCCCGGATCGCGCCTCCGACGCGGCGTTCCTCGTCGCGGGCATCCGGCGCATCGACCTCGGCGAAGGCCTCCGGCTCCAGGGTCTCCCCGACGACTGGCCGCTGCAGGGCACCGTCCACGACCGCTACCTCCAAGTCGGTAACGCCGTCCCGCCCCCGCTCGCTGAAGCCTGCGGGCGACTCGTTGCGGGCGCGCATCGCGCTTGGTCCGCGCTCCGGGCTTCCGGCCTCGACGCCGGCGCGCTTGCCGACGCACTCCGACGCCACCGCCTCACCGTTCCCTCACACCTCGGAGCCGCGCCATGACGTGCCCCTGTTCCCAGCCCATGCCCGCCCCGGGCAACTACAAAGCCGCCCGCCGGCTGACCATCGACCGCGCCGCCCTGCGGCACGAGCTCGGCGACGTGCTCGAGATCCGGGAGGCGATGATCGCCAAGGGCGCGGGTCGGCCCTCGGCGAACGTGAACGTCCTATGGCAGCTCCTCACGAAAAGCGTCTACCGCAGCGGCGATCTGCCCTGGCTGGCCACCCGCGAGAGCTTGCAGAACGGCTGGGACGCGATTCGGGCCGCCATCCGCGCGCGCCAGATCAAGGCCGACGACGCCCGCTTCGCCGTGGGGTGGGATGGGGCCACCCGAACCTTGGTTTTCGACGACAACGGGATCGGCATGAACCTCGAAACGATCCTCGGGAAGTTCCTGGCGATCGGCGAGAGCGGGAAGCGCGACGCGGCCGACTCCGGTGAGGCGGCAGGCGGCTTCGGCGTCGCCAAGGCCGTGATTCTCGGCTCGTCCCGGTCGTTTCGTTGGGAGATGCACACCCGCGACAACCTCGCCGTCGCCAACGGCATGACGGAGGAGGTGCAGGTCTACGAGGCGCCGGCCCGGCAGGGCACGAAGCTCGCCGTTCACGACGTCGATCCCGACCTCGTCCGGTACTGGGACCGCGCGCGCGGCACCTACGTCGGCATCGAAGACCGCATCCGCGAGCTGCTCGCCGGCAATGACCTCCCCGGGCTCACCCTGGTGTTCAACGACGTCGAGGTGGAGCCCATGTTCAGCCGGCGGGGCGGGTCGAAGGTGTCGGTAGAGGGGAGCTGGGGCGAGGGCACGACCGCTGCGGTGAAGGCGTACCGTCGGGCACCGGGCGACCGCGGCGGGGCCTACTACCTGCGGCTGAACGGGCTCTTGCAGCTCTCCCTGCCCGCCCAGCGCGGAGCCCTCAAGGCCGACGTCGTCATCGACCTCGCCACCTCGGTGCGCCCCGGACAGCGCGGCTACCCGTTTAACGCCGCGCGCGATGCGCTGCAGGACCAGGCCGCGTGGACGTTCGCCGACCTCGTCGAGGAGGTCGAGCGCGAAAATGAGAGTGTGGGAGCCAACGCGGAGGACGAGTTTCTCGATCCCGAGGGCGACGACGCCGGTGGCGACGACATCGCCGACCAGATGGCCGAGGCCTTCGGTGACGCGGACGTGCAGCGCGCCATCGCTGAGGCCGCGGGCGGGATTCGCGACTTCTACGGCGAGCAGGCGAAGTACGGCGCGGTCGAGGAGGCGATCGCGTCGAGGGCGCCGCGCGGTACCAAGGCTGTCGCGGACGGCGACGCGCCCGAGCGCGGCTGGGTGCTCCCGGCCGGGATGACCGTCGCGGCGGGCGAGTCCACCGAGCCCGACATCGCGGCGCCGTCGGACGTGCAGGCCGCGCGGGTCCTCCGCACGATGCTCACCGACGCCGACGACCAGGGGAAGGCGGCCGGGGGCATCCGCGTGGTCATCGTCACCGAACAGGTAGACCAGGCGCTCCGTCGGGCCGAGGCCGGCGAGCAGCTCGACGGCTGGCAGACGCAGGCGGTCGAGGCCGCCATCGACCGCGCCGCCGAGGCCGCACTCGCTCCGGGCGGCGGCGGGCTCATCCAGGCGGTGGCCGTGTCTCGAGCCACCAGCGCGCTGGATGCCATCACCCCGGCGTGGGCCAAGTCGATGGACAAGGCCGAGGGGCGTCGCGTCCGCAACCCGTTCGGGAAGTTCGCAGGGATGCGGATCAGCAAGAAGACGTACGACCGGGACCGGGCGAGGCGCTTCCGCAAGAACTATGCGAAGTGGGTGCCCTTTCTCCTCGCGTGGGACGGCACTCTGCGCATGGTCGCCACTGAGGCGCGTATCCGCCGGACGTTCCGCCCAGGGTTCGTGCTCGACGACAACGTGGTCGGCGAGGCCGTCGAGCGACCGGGCGGGCGGCGGTTCGTGTTCATCCACCCCGATCGCTTCGCACAGGTCGCGAAGGCGCACCGAGAGCGGCCTCTCGCGCTCGCTGCGTTCCTCCACGGGGTCGCTTGCCACGAGCTGACCCACATCGACGGGAAGATGGGGGATGGACACGACGAGGAATTCATCAGCCGCCGGGAGGATCTCGGGGCGGCCACTGCGCACCTGCTCCCGGCGATCGCCGTGCTCGTCTCCAAGCTGCTTCGGCTGCCGGAGCGGGAGAGCGAGGAGCTGAAGCGCGCGGCGCGTCTGGAGCGCCAGGTCGCCGAGCTGCGCGAGGGCGCCCGAGAAGCGAAGCGCTCGCTCGCGGCGCTGACCCGCGAGCGGGACCGCCTTGCCGGCAATCTCGCGACCACGCGTGCCGCGGACACCGGAGGCTCTCGAGCCGAACGAATGCTCGAGGCGGCCGTCGTCGCGCTCCGAGAGCGTCCGCCCGCGGGCATCGAGGCTTCCTACGTTGAGAAGTTCGTCGGTCGGCACCGCGAAGGGCTTCTCGAGATCGTGCGCGCATCCTTCCCGAACTAGCTCACCCTATTCCGACGCGAGCACGACGGACCGCGACGGCATGCGCGGGTCGCGGCCCAGGTAGAACGTCTGCCGGTTGGCGATCAGGGCGCCGAAGGCGTTCTTCCCCCGCACCGTACAGGACGTGCGCCAGCAGGCGGTAGTGAGTACCGGCATCGTGCAGTCCTCGTCGTCAATGCTGTCCGGGTCGTGCGCGAGCTTCTGCATGTAGGACTCGACGGCTGAGAGCCCGCCATCCCATCCGTCCGGCACCGGCCGCTCTCCGCAGAGTTGAGCCAGAGCAGCAGCTTCACTCTGTTCCTTTTGGGCCCGCGCGAGTGCGGCGGCCTCCTTGCGTCGCTCGGCGGCCGCCCCCCTTGCGACGCGCCTGCTCCCGGCCGTGAGCGCGGCATCAAGTTTCTGCACGGCTGCTCTCGCATGGTACTCGGGGCTCACCTTCGTGAGCGCGGCGCTGCCGAGCGCGTATGCCTCGTCAGCGAGAAGGTACCGCGTAGCTTCTGTTTTCTCCTTACCAGCGGTCAGCGCGGACACCGCAGTCCAGTGCAGTTCGCGATCTGAGACCGCTTGTTGCACGGCAGGCAATCCATCCGGGGCAGGATCGAGCTTCGCGTACGGCAATATTGCCTCCTGAAGCGCCTCCACCAAGGCCGATGAGCCTTCCTCGTCGAGCGAGGCCAGCGCGACGTCGGTCCGTTCGATGTCGGCGGCGAGCGAGGCGAAAGTCGCGGAGGCCGACTCCCGAAGGCGGGCGTCCTGTCGGCCCCTCTCTTCCTGCACGGCTACGCGGGCGTCGGCGAGGGCCTTCACGGAGTCAGCGCCAGCGCCCGTTGCGCAGATTGGGGTCGACCGGTCGAGGGCCTCATCGGCCCCTGCGGCGTCGCCGGCCTTCATTGCGTCCGTGGCCGTGGCGAGGCTAGTGATGCAGGCGTCGTGGGCGCCTCGTTCGGCGCGGACCCGGCTCTGGTGCTCTTGATAGGACTGGTTGGCGATGGAACCGGCGATGAAGAGGCCGAAAACCCCCAGCGCGGTCAGAATTCGGCGCGGGCTGGTGGGCCGCGCACCGTAGACCGTGCCGGTCACGCCGTCGACGGCGAACGTGAACTGCGCGGTTCCATAGCGGTACACGCCCACGTAGACCGGGAGCCACAGGTCCTCGATCCGCACGGAATCGACCACGGTGTTGACCTTGAGGTTGCGCTTCGAAGCTCCAGGAATCATGGCGCCGCAGGCACGGGTTTCCTCGAGCCCCACGCGCTGGCGTGCTTTCGTCGCCGTCTCTTCAGAGGACACGGACGGCGCAATTCTCTCCTTCCCGACAAGGAGTTCTGGGGTCGCCGGTTGAGCGACCTTTATGTGTCGGAGGGCAGTGATGGCTGCCTGGCTCCAAGATCCAACCGCTACGAGGCTGACGTGATCGTTGTAGGTCCCTCGGTGCTGTCCCGAGACCGCTGACCAGTGGATGTTGTTCCCGTTCTTAACGCCGGACTCGGCCGTCCAGTTCGAGGTGGCCTCGGCGTGAACGCGTCGGGCGGGCACGAACGTGGCATGGATTGAGCTGATGGCTCCGGCGGTCGCCACGTCGCCCGGGGTGAAGAGGCCGATGCGCATGTGGCCTGCGACCCGCTTCCGGGCCGTGACCTCGTCCACGGCGAAGTCGACGACAAGGGTGGGTGTACCGTCAACCGTCGGCATCGAGCATTGCTCCAAGGTGGCGCGAGTCTGACCGTGCGGTGGCAGCGGGTCAAGCCCCTCCTCGCCTTCCGAGCCTGCGGCCGCGGCAGGCGAATGGCGGCTCGACTCGAACACCCCGCCGCGCGCCTGTTCACGGCGATGATCGGCGCGTTCGCTGCCTTCGAGCAAAGCGTACTACAGATCGTCGGCCGCCTTCGCGCCCGCCGCGGTCGACTCCGTCTGGACCTCCTTTCGGAGCGCTTCGAGGTGGGCGCGGTAGAGGGCCCATTGCGGCTTCGAGACCGCCATCGTCGAGATCGAGCCGACGCCGGGCATGACTTCCCAGATGGACATCATGAGGTCCTGTGTTTTCCCGCTCCAGCGGATGATCACCGCCTCCTGGCCGCCACCCCCGCTCGGAGAGACGTACTGGTCGGCGAAGGCGGTCCCGGCGAAGCCGGCCTTCTTGTCGACGGCGGCCCGCATCTCCTTCATCGCGGCCACCGTGTCGCCGCGTACGGAAAAGTCCTTCTCGATGGCCATCAGATGGGTAGTTCCGTCCGCGGCCTTGTGGAAGATCATTGAGGCGCTGTCAACGCTGGTCCAGCACGCGCACTTCACCTCCTCGGCGTACACGAGCCCCTCAGGGAGGAAAGGGTACGGCCCCATCCACGCCATGTCGTTGGCATACCACTTCGACGGGTTGACGAAGTGCTTGAGCATCGCGCCGGCCTCGTATGGCTTTGACCACTGACAACCTGGGAAGTCCGCCTTCACCTCCTCGACGCTCTTCGAGTAGAAGGTCACATCGGGATAATTGTAGTTCGGGCACGGCGCCGCCGGATCCTGGGCCCGTGCAAGGAGGACGAACGCGAGGAGCGACATCGGCAGACTCCGGAGAAGGCATAGCTATCGCTACCGGGCGAGCCCCCTCGGGGTCAGCCAAAGACCGCGGGGCAGGGCAAGTCGATGGAGCGGTACCACCGGAGGCAGACCTCCGGGGTCGCCTGCAGCGCGACGATCGCCGCGGCATGGTCGGCCGCCGGAACGCGGTTCGTCCGCATGAAGTAATTGAGCGTCGCGTGCGGCACCGGCAGCGAGATCGCGATGCTCTCCACACGACGGTCCCCTTCGTTCTCGGCGAGCACCTCGGCCGCCCAGGACAGCCAGCGCGAGATCAGCGCGGAATGAGCGGAGTCCAGACTTGCCACCGCGGTGAGAGCGGTGCTCACGAGGTCTCGCGCCGCGGAGTCCGCCTCGACAAGATCGGCGGTCTCAGCCAGGATCACGCCGAGGTGCGGGGAGCGGGTGGCGGCCAACAGCTTGAGAAGCTGGGCTCGAACGCTCGTGTCCGCGGGGTGAGCGCGGACCCAAGCCAGCGCGTCCGGTACGTCCTCCGGCGTCGCCTCCGAGGGAAAGTTGGTCGTCCACGCGAGCACGGCGGCCCGCACACGGGCATCGTCAGCCTCGTACCGCAGCCAATCCCTGATTCCGGCCAACCTGTCGATCACATCCTTCGCCTCGCTCGACTCGACGAGCCACGCCAGAACGGCCGGGTCGACCGTTCCGTCTTCGAGGGTCCTCCAAAGCCGCCCCTTCATCTGGGCCAGGTCCAAGGGTCGATTCGACAGGGCGCCAGCGAAAAGCGGCACCCTGCCCGGGGAGACCCCAAAGTCGGCCGCGTCTACGATTGGTCCTATGGTTAGTCGAGGGGGAAAGGCACGGCGAGTGGGGTCGAGGGCGGACTCGCGGAAGAGTTGCAGCAAGGCGATCCAGCTTTGAGGGTCGGCTGCGGCTGCCCGCCGAACAAGCTCGGCCTTCAGCGGGGACGGCACCCAAATCCCAGCCAAGTGTAGCGCCTCGCTGAGCTCGGCCACCCGGCTCGTGTCGAGCTGACCACGGACCTCGCCGGCGCTCCATGCAGCGGCGACGGCAATGAGAAAGTCCTCCGCGCCGTCCGGCACGCGCTCCTTGAAGGCAGCGAGGGTGCGGCCCAGCCACGCGGCGAGTTGCGGCACCCCCGTTGACGCTCGGGCCACGGACGCGCCGACATTCCACGCGGGGACGGGTCGAAGCCTCCAGGCGTTCTCCGCGACAAGCGCGTGCATCGCACGAAGCGACGCTCCGTGCCCCTGGTCATCCGCCGCCACCAGCCGGAAGATACGCCACCCGCTTCCCAGTTTGAGGGCCTCGATCCGCTCGGCGGCGTAGTCGCCGACGTCCGTCCGAGCGGCCAGAACCGCGCCCAGGAGCAGCTCGGGACAGGCCACGTCCGCTCTTTGGAGGAAAGTGACCACCAGGAATGCGGCCACCTGCCACGGGATTTCGTGGCCAACAGCATCGGGAGATAGCTGACGCTGGTCCGCGAGCGTCATCCAGATACGCCGGATCAGGTCGTCGAATTGTTCGCCCGTGGCGGCCTTCATCGCCAGGACGAGAAGGTCGTCGCCGCCGCAGGCGATGGGGTCCAGGCCCGCCTCGGGGTGAAGGCGCGCGAAGTCCTCTCGTTCGTCAAGACTCGGCGTCTCCACGACCAACGAGGGAAGGACGTGGACGCCCGCGAACTTGCCCCTGTGGCGTTCGAACAGGAAGTCCGGCGTCGCCGCGAGCACGACCACCCGTGATGTGACGCGCGCGAGGAGTGTGAGGAGGTGCGGCCAGCCGCTTTCCGCCCCCAACGGATCGTCGGTGAGCAGCAACACCGGGCGCCCGCCCGTCGCCAAGCGATGGACACTCTCGACGAAACCTCGTACATCTTCGCCTTGGTGAACTCTGTACCGGGCGTCCGCCGCGACGCAGAGTCCCTCGTCCACCAACATCGCGGCTACACGCAGCACGAGGGTACTTTTCCCGGCCCCGGGAGCCCCGGTCAAAAATTGAATCCGAAGAAGTCCCTCTCCGACCGCAGCACTTCCAAGCGCATGGGACAACGCGCGGTGGACGTCCCCCGTCGCCGCGCGCTCGAAGAAACGGACGGACGGATCGCGTCCGCGGACGACGTCGGTCCATGAGGGGTGCCGTGCGACAAAAGGCGCGTTCGTTGGCCTGCCCCGGCATAGGTCTAGGAACGTCCGGTCCACAACCTGAAACGGTGAGATCTCAGGTTCGGCCGGGCCGTGAACGAAGAGCCGCGCGTCCACGTCACACGGCTGGATGACTTCTGGCGGCAGGCTCGGGACCGCTATCGTTCCGTCCGCGTCCGCGTCCCCCGGCGGGCGCGTCGTGAGCAAGGCCTGAAGATCAGCGGCGACGCGGCTGACCTGGCCGGCGTCTCGAACCCTGCGACCCTTGGCAAGCTCATAGATCGCGCGCTCCTCGGCGAAGCGAACGGCGACACCGTCGTGAACGACCGCTCCGCCCGGCACGTAAAGCACGGCGGTCTGCTTCCAGAGGGACCCGAACAGCGGCCCCGCGCCGAATGCGTTGGCGTCGGCCTGCCAACGTGCGCGATCACTGTGCACACCCGGTGCGGTCGAGAGCATGCGGAGAAAGGCGGCCCTGGTCTTTACCTCGATGTCGACCGGAAGCGCGGAGGCCGCGTCATGTGCCGCGGCGAAGTCGGGATCGCTCGTGACGAGCCGGAAGCGCAGGCGCCCGCGCTCGGCTGTCGGCGTCCATAAGAACTTCGGTGCGAATCCTTCGAGCACCTCCACGATCTTGCTCGGTTGCCGCCAGCCCTCCCCACGCTTGCACTGCCAAAGCAGCACGGACCCGTCGTCGGCCAGCTCGTCGATGTCCTCGCCCCATTCGTACCTGATCCAGGTAGGCACTTCGGTCGCGCCCAGGACGGCTCGGCGAAGCGCGAGGGCGGCAAGCCGAAGGACGCCGAAGGCGCGTTGATACTCGAAGCCGTCGAGGGCGATCCTTCCTGCCCGGGTAGCTCGAAGCGAGTCCAGGCGCGCTGGATCCACCGGATATAGCGCACTCACCTCTCCACCGGCGGGCTCGTTTGGGCGGCTTCGCTCCGACGTCGGGCGCGGGTCAACACACCGCGCAAACTCGACCTCCATTTCCCAGCGCGGAGGGCGTGTTCCCAGATGCGCATCACGACGACACCTTCGGCGCGCAGTTCGCGTGTGACCCGGGCGTCGCGACGCCGGTTCGCCTTGAATTTGGTCTTCCAGAACTCGGGGCGAGTCGCGGGCAGGTTCCTCCGACATTTCGGACATCCGTGCCAGAAGCACCCGTCCACGAAGACGGCCACTCGATGGGCGGCGAAGTAGAAATCAGGCTTCCCAAGGACATCCTTCGGATTCTGCACCCAGCCCGTAAACCCGCCTGCCTCCAGGAACTCGACTACGACTTGTTCCGTCGACCGGTTGCCCCTCGGTCGAACTGTCGCCATGTGGGCGGCCCGTTGCGCAGGCGTGAGCACGTCCCGGCGGCTCGACTCGAGAGGCTCTACAGCCACACCAGCTTCTCGATCCCCAGCTTCTTGGCCGCGTCCGCCACAAGCCGGCGCGTATTATCGTCCGTGAACCGTCCGACCGCTGAGGAAAGGACCGCTCCATAGGGCCGGCCCTCCTTGGACTCGAAGGCCCGCTCGTGAATCGACATCAGAATCGCCTTCCAGTCCTTCGCCTTGCCCCAAGCGATCACTCGTCCGTCCGCCAACAGCCGCCCGTGGGGCCGTTCGTACTCCTTCGCGGGGGCGATGGGGAGAATCCCGAGAACCCGCATCGCACCACTGGGGTCGGCGAGCCTGGAACGACCGTAGCCCTTCATGACGGTGTCCTTGATGTACACCCGCACGCGACGCTGGTCCATATAGTGACCGAGCTGCCCGCCCACCTCCGGGTCGCGGGTCCACGCCTCGTAGTGCGCCGATTTCTCCCCCCAGCTCAGCCGAGACCAGTCCACGGTGTCGGCGAAAGCCCAAAGCTTTCGCCGCATTCCCGCGCGCACGTCGTCGGGCACCCTCATTGGACGTTGCCGGGCGGAAAGGGCTCGGGAAAGTCAAACTTCGGCAGTTCCAGCTCCGGATCTCCTTCTCGAAGCGCGAGCGACGCTTGGTCCAGCATCCACTCGCGCATGTATGAACCAGCCGATGCGTCCCTGAACTCAATCAGCCGAGTTCCAAGTCCGAGGCGCTCCAGAGGCCCGCCCTTCGCCGCCTTGTCGAGTTCAACAACCTCCGCGACGCGCCGGATGTCTGTCACGAAGTCCAGCACGATCACCTTGTCCTTGTTTGGGGTGACCCGCAGCCCGCGACCTAGCTGTTGGACGAAGATCTTGCGGCTATGCGTCGCTCGGAGGAACACCACGAGGTCAACGTCGGGGACGTCCACGCCCTCGTTGAACAGATCGACGCTCGTGAGAAGGTCCATCTGCCCCGCGCGGAAACGGGCCATCAAGAGCTCCCGCTCCCTGGGGTCCATGTCCCCAGATACCGCTTCGGCCTTGAAGTCGTAGCGCCTCAACATGGCCGCGAACTCCGTGGCGTGAACGACCGACGGACAGAAGACGATCCCAGCCTTCCGGCCCTCGGTGTCGAACACTTCGCGGACGCGGCGCACAGCCTGTTCGTCCCGCACCGGAATGATCAGCCGGCGGTTCAGTTGCGACAGCGAATACTTGTGTCGTGACAGCCCTTGAATCATCGTCCAATCGATGTTATCAGCGCAGAGGCGGTAATCAACCTCGGAGAGAAATCCGCGCTTCAGCCCGTCCGCGATCCCGTACTGAACGACAGGGGCGCCGATGCTGCGATCGATATCGAAGCCATCTCCGCGCCATGGTGTCGCTGTCGCGCCCGCGAGCATCTTCGGCTTCAGAACTTCAACAACCCGTTGAAAGGTCGCGGCACCGATGTGATGAGCCTCGTCAACCACGACGAGGCCGACCGGCGGCATATCCTCGACCTTGGAGGCGATGCTTTGTACGGTCGCGAAGATGATCCCGTCCCAGAGCTTCGGACGCTCCGTGCCGCTCAGGTGCTCCGTTCGAACCCACTTCGGGAGTTGCGGCCAGAAGCTTCGGTGAAGCTGCTCCACAAGGTCGCGGGTGTGGGCGAGAACCAGCGCTCGCCCGTGCTCCACCAGATTGTCACGGAAGAGATCAGCCACGACCTCCGCCATGACAACCGTTTTTCCCAAGCCGGTCGCGAGCACGACCTGTGCGCGCCCCACATCCGTGAGCGCCTCGCGCATTAGCCTGACGGCCTCTACTTGGTAGTCACGAAGCGCCCGCCGCTGCGTCGAGTACTCCGGCGCCTCGGCCATTAGCGTCAGCAAGACCTCCGGCGTGGCAACCTCGATCTGAAGGCCCAACCGCCCAAAGCGCTGAACTTCCTCGTAGAACCCCGCGCCGGGCACGCGGGAAACCGCGACGATCATTCGGTCCGCTCCATAGTACCTGGCGGCCTCAACAACCTCAGTAACGGCCTTCGGCGTCGGCGGACTGGTCGTGGTGTGCTTGCACTGAAACACCCACAATTGGCCGCCTTTCACCCCGAGCACATCGGCGCCCCGGTCACCCGAACCACCGATGATCCGGACGTCGTCGAATCCGCTCGCGACCATCAGTCTCGCGGTGTCCCGCTCAAAAGCCTGCCACGGGCCGAGCAGCAAACGATCGCGATCGAGAAACCCTGGTTCAAGCATCGCCGTCAACGGTTCCCCGGCTCACGGGGGCGAGCATGTCGACGGCGAGGGCCGAACGGAGCACCCGCTCGCGGGAGGCTAGGGCGACGTCAGCCGGCTCCTGCTCCGCGAGCCATTGGGCGTCGCGCAGAAGCGCCTCGTGGTTTGCCATGACCCGAGTACGGGCCTCCGAGGTAGCGGCCGGGTGCTGGTAGTCGAGCTCCGAATACACCGCATCCCAGCACCGTCCGTCGAAGAACAGCTCGGGATGGCTCTTCACAAAGTCGATGACTGTCCGAGGGCTGGCGTGTTCGAGGAAGCGCCCGTCCGCTACGACCTTTGCGGGGTTTGAGACGGCGCGAGACGCCATCTTGTGGTGGATTGCCTCCTGCTCGCTGCTGGGTAGGTCCGCGAACAGCCGAGCCCCGTCTTCCGCGTCGATGTTCCCGGGGAGAGTGCCGGAGATACTACGAAACAGCATCGCAGCGCTGTTCGTCAGCGTCACCGCATCGAGCTTCATCGGACCGGCATATTTGTCGCGCAGATCCGCAAGGATTGTGGAAAACGGTACCGCGTTGGTGCGAGACTTGATGAAGTCCGCGAGTTTGTGCGCGAGCTCGGCGAGCAGGGCGTCGAGCGGAGTCATCGTCGCCGACCGGAACACGATGTGCTTTGTGTTCACGAAGAACTCAAAGTCACCTTGAGGATTCGCGTGGATACTCCAAGGACGATCCGAGCCCTCCAGGCCAGCATCGTTCACGCTCACGCCGAACGCCTTGACCTGCCAACGCTCGCCGCTCCGATCGTGAACGTATTGACGGGTGAGATCGGGAAGCGCTGTACGCGGCGGAGGGGAGGTCGGCGTCCCCGCGCCACGGCCTCCGCGGCCCGTCCCCCCGCCGGTCCCGCTCGACGGGCCACCGCCGAAGCCAGGAAGACCGCCACCGCCCCCACCGGCTCCACCACCACCACCGCCGCCACCACCACCACCACCACCACCACCACCGCCACCGCCACCGCCAGTCCCTGGCGTGAGCAGCTTGTTGTCCTCCGCGACGACGAGCTCCCACCACTTCTCGTCACCCTGGTACTCGGCATCGCCCTCATGAAACTTCTTGGCCATTTCGACTGCGTAGTCGTTGTCACGGACGACGATTACGTTCGCCCAGCCCCCCGCCACGCGAGCGTTCGGGGGTGAAGACCGCCGGTAGACCTGGAACAGCTTGTAGAGTGGACTGTCGTTCCCCGCGTGTCCAGCCTTCGCGGCCTTCTGCGGTTGAAGAGGGCCTTCACCACGCACGAGCGCCAGCATCTCTGCCCATGCCGGATCGGTGCGATCAAACCGATCCTTCATGTAGGTCACACGGGCGTGGTCCAGGTGGATCTCTCCGACAAACCGGCCACGCTGTCGCGGGTCGTCGATCGGGTATTCCACCTCCTCCGCGTCATTGCTGGGGTCGCGCCAGACGAAGATTTCTCGATTTCCAATCTCGATCTTCCGGCCATTGCGGATGAAGTCGATCCCGTAGTGAGACTCGCTCAGGTAGCGTTGAAGCCCCACCCACCCGTGAACGTGTCGCTTGCGCTGAACCACGTCGTCGGCTTTTCCACAAGCCGGACACACAACGTCGGTCCCGCTCAGCCACTGCCAGCACCCCTCACAGAAGGGTCGGTCCGGAAGCCGACGGTCGAGCTTCAAAACCGCGTGGACGGGACCGAACTTGGGGTTTGGGACGAAGCGGGATTCGTCCCAAACGCAGTGATTGGTGGGCGAGACCAGCGTCCCGTTCAGCGAGAGCTTGAACGTCACGGGAAGCCCATTCTGACGCAACATCGCCGAGTAGGCACGGCTCAGCTCGCGGCGGATCTGGCTGCGATTCCCGGCCTTGGCGAGCCAGGCGCGCTGGTCGGGCTTGAGATGCTCGATAGCGATGGTGGTGCCGTGAGTGGCCGGTTCCACCTTCGGTCGGGTCAGGTGCGGAGTCTTGAAGTGTCGCTGCCTGCGAAGCGTGTCAAAATCGATCTGGAGGCCGTGCTCCACATCGCTGCCGGCCACGCTTGTCCACACCGTCGTGAGCGTGCCCAACCTCGCGGTCGCGATGTTGAACCCCATACCAAACATGCCGAGGCTATCAATCGGGTTGTTTCCACTCCAGCCGGCGCTCACGGCCTTCTCCAGCACTTCGGGAGTCATGCCCGGCCCGTTGTCCGAGATCGTGACACGCGCGTTCGGCTGGTCGTTCGTCGGCAGGTTGATCGTCACCTCTGGATTGGCGAGCACTCCCCCGCCGCTGAGCACATGCAAGAATCCGTCGACCGCGTTGTCCACCAACTCCGCCATGCACCGCCACTGAGGGAGATTGATCTCGCCGAGCATCGGGAGAATGCGAGGGTCGGGCTGGAGATTGAACTCAGACGGCATGGCTGGACGATCCTTGTTAATTCGCCGCCATTCGAGGGCGGTCCGACAACTCTGGGAACTTGCGGAACATCTTCATCAGCGGGCGGCCGAGCGCTTCCGCGAGGCCGCATGGGACGGCGTTGCCAATCTGGCCAATGATCCGGGACCGGGGGCCGTGGAATACGTAGTCGTCCGGGAATCCCTGAACACGGGCCATTTCCCGGAGGGTGAAGTATCGGAAGGAGCCGTCGTCAAGATGAACGATGTTCTCACCGCCAGCAACACCATGGACCCCGGCCTTGATGGTCTTCGAAGGCCAGTCCATCACACTCCCCTGGTGTCCCCGGTAGAGGCGCGCACCCGGAACGAGCCAATGGTGATTCGAACCCTCCTCCTTGTCGCTCGGCTCGCCCATCCCAGCCAGTGCCTCGCGCACGGTCCGCCAAGGCAGCAGGCGATGTTCCGGATCCTCGGCCTGCGCAGGTCCCCGCTTGGGCACCTTGTAATCGTCAGGCCGGACGATGCCGTGACCTTCCCAATACGCGCCGGTGGCCTGAGCGTGAATGAGTGCGTCCCGACTATGGGTCGGAGCTGGCAGCTCGACTACCGGATAGCCGCGTTTCGTCGCGATCATGACCACACGCATGCGCTGCTGGGGCACGCCGTAGTCCGCAGCGTTGAGCACTCCACAGCGGACTGCGTACTCTTGTTCTTCCTCCGGAACACCGCGCGCGTGGAGGGCAAGGCGGGCGGCGTGATCTGTCCACTTCTCGTCGTCTGAAGCCGGAGCGATCGACGGAAACGCCAACTGTCGGAGAATGTAGTCGAGGTACGGCCGGAAGGACTCCCGGGTCAGCCCGTGGACGTTCTCAAGGAGGACGACAGCCGGCTGAAGCTGCCGCACGGCGCGAAGAGTCGCGGGGAATTCGTTTCGAGGGTCCTCGTTGCCTGCGTGGCTCCCAGCGAGACTGAAGGGCTGGCAGGGCGGGCCTGCGGCAAGGAGGCGCGCCGGCCGAGGGAGAGCGGTCCAATCCACCTCCCGGACATCAACTTCATTGATGTCCCCCAGCCTCTTTCCGTGCCCCGCCGCCTTGTTGGTCGTCAACGTGACGCAGGCCCGCGCGTTGCGTTCGTAGAGGTGAGCGGCGGCGATACCCGCGGCCGCGAGCCCGAGGGCAAGCCCGCCCGCGCCAGCGAAGAGCTCGACGTCCGTGGCCTTGGAGAACAGGTGGAGCTGCGCTGTCTCCCTTCCGGCCGCAGGGCGCGACGCGTGGGGAAGTGGCGCATGCGCGGCTGACCTAACCATCGCGACGCGCCCGCCTACGGTAAGAACCCGGCTTGGAAAGCGCAACATGAGCGCGAGATGGGGGGGATCTCGTGGACATCAGGCTCGCCGGGGGGGATGGGCGGAAGGGGAGGAGAAGGAGGAGGAGCGGGACATTACTAAGGTACTCCGTGGGCTCGCGACGAGCAAGAAGCATACAGGAGGCCCCCGCCAATACTTGTCCGCCCTCTATGATTCAGGACTGGTCGGAAGAAAGAGGGTCCGAACGTCCCGCAGGTGGCGACGACAAATGTGGGCAGCGCGCCCGCGCGTCGACGGTACATGCGCGCGTGTAGAACCGCCGGTCGTCAGGTTGCGGCCGCTTCGGACGCGACCCCCCACACCGCCGGCCTCCCCGTCCCCTCCGGCCACGCCCGCTCCAGCCGGTACCCCACCCCGTCCAGGTCGAACCGCGCATCCGCATACTCGGCGAACAGCGCCCCCACGATCGTGGCCCTCGCCCGCTCGGAGCGCATCCCCCCGCTACGGTCCCTGAACCTGTCCTCCAGCTCGTCCCCCAGCACCGCGGCCCACCCGCTCGCCGTCATCGGCTCACGCTCCCGATGCGCCCGGACGATCTCGAGCATGACCTCGTACTTCGGGTCGAAGGCGTGCTCGCTGGCCTCGAAGTTCGAGAGGAAGCCCGGAAGCCCGGCGTGCGTGAGGATGCCGTCGATGGTGGCGGCCCAGCGGTGCCCGACGCTGTGCCGCGCGGGGACCTCCGCGAGTGGGCGCCCGGCGTCGATCCAGCGCTGGACGAGCCCGATGAGCTCCCCGAGGGCGGCTTCGCGGTTGGCCTGCACCCAGGCGAGCACGTCGTCGTGGGGGAAGGCAGCGTCGCGCACGTCCACCGCGAGCTCGAGGTTGACCGGCAGGGCCCGGCGGCGGAGGTCGGCGCCGAGCTGGACGAGGTTCATGGTGATGCAGAACAACACGTCATTCTGCGCTCGACCGATGCTGGTGTTGGAGCCGAGACGCCGGAAGTTGAGCCGCGTGTCCGTGATGCAACGCTCGAGCACAGGGCTCTCGATGGGCTTCGCCGTCTTGGCGTTGTCGACGATGATCACGCGGTCTCCGGCCTCCACGCGCGTCGCGAGCTGCTTCTCGAACTCGCCCTCGTCGGGGCACCAGGAGACGGTGGACGGCTCCATCCCGCCCTCGGCCAGCACGCCGAGAACCCGTGCGAGCGTGCTCTTCCCGACGCCGGGCTTGTTGCCGTTGATCGCGATGAAGGGGTGTCCGCGCGTCCACATGGGCATGGTCAACGTCGTGAGCAGCGCGCCGAGGAAGTTGACGCGGTCGGTCTCCTCCTTCCAGCAGAAGCCTGCGAGGGCGCCGTCGAGCGCGGTCATGGCGTCGGA
Organism: Pseudomonadota bacterium; assembly: GCA_030684355.1. Lineage (GTDB taxonomy): Bacteria > Myxococcota_A > UBA796 > UBA796 > SXON01 > CAJBVW01. Next base: position 22,937 of record JAUXTN010000245.1, on the reverse strand, counting down.
CGCCTCGATCGCGGGCCCGTCGTAGAAGATGCCGGCGGCCTCGTGGAACCCCGGGCGCGCGACGAGGCGCCCCTCGGCGTCGAACAGGGGCGTCCGCGTGTAGGCGAGCAAGACGGGCAGGTTGGCCGCGACCCGCGGCGAGTGGACGAACGCCCGCGCGAGGTCCATCGGGAGGACGTCGTACCGGACGAGCTCCACGTCGTCGTCATGCTCCTGGAGGAAGCGGATCTCGACGAGCGCCGAGAGCAGGCCGGCGACGTTCCGCTCGGTGACGAGGATGGGACCGATCCCCCGTCGGACGAACACGACGTCGCGGTCCTGCCGGTAAAAGCGCGCGACCGGCTTTACCGCGGCGACGAGCGCGTCGAACAACGACTCGACCGTGTCCCGGTTCTGCACGTAGTCGACCACCGGGCGGCCCCGAGGGGCGGCGGCCTGCACCCGAGCCTGCGCGTTCGCTCGACGGCCCGACTTGCGCGCCTCGGTGAGCGTTCGGAAGAGGAGCGCCGAAGAGAAGCCCGTGAGCTCCCCGATCGCGTCGAGCGCCTGGCGCTGCTCGATGGCCGGGAGGCTCACGGTGGCGGCGACAGCTTCCCGCACCGCGGAGTGCCGCTGTGCGTCGTCGCGCGCGGCGGCCCACCGGGCGCGGAGCCGATCCATCGTGCCCTCGCCAGCGACCGCGGGCATGGGGAGCGCCACGCCCGCGAGCTGTGCGACACGCTGACAGGCGGACGCGAAGTCCGACGCCAGGCCGCGCGCGATCAGGAAGTCGAACACGGAGACGGTGCGTCCGTCCCGGAACGAGTGGAAGGCGCCGCGCTCCGCGTCGTTGGTCGTGTCGGCGACACCGGCGGAAGGGTTCTGGTCGCCGCTGGGCGAGTCGGGGTCGCGGCACTGGAGCCAGCCGTTCGTCACCTTCCCGGTGAGCAGCTCGCCGTACACCGCGTCGAGCGGCAGGGCTTCCAGGGCGCGGGTGCGCCACTCCGACCACGGCGTCGCCGGGCGTGGGGATGGCCTGTTCTCGCTGCGGGGCGTGACGCCGGATGGCGACGCCTCCCGCGTCCGGTGTCCTGCGCGCTCGGCGAGGCGGGCGACGATGTCCACGTCGGCGGGAACGGCGGAGAGGTCGATGGAGGCCACGCGGTGCGGGTGGTCCGGCGTGGACTCCCCCTTCATCGCGAGCGAGCCGTACAGCTTCAGGATCCGCGACGGGTTGTAGACCGACGTGTCGACGCGCGCGGCCTTGGTCGAGAAGCGACCGTCGAACGCGCGGAGGATGCGATGGGCCTCGTGCGCTGCGCGCTGGACGCCGTCCCCGCCGACCGGCACCAACGGCACGAGCAGGTGGAACCCGTTGCCGCTGTCCGCCAGCATCGACGGGATGCTCGCTCCCAGGAGCTCCTCACGGATCGTCGTGGCCACGGCGCGAGCCTCGGCCTTCTCCGCGTCGGTCGCGGCGCGGTCGCGCGGCATGCGCTCCGGGTCGACATCGATGACGAACATCGTGTAGGCCAGCACGTCCTTGTCGCGCGTCGTGCGGCTCATCCGGGCGAACAGCGACTCGCCGCGCGGGGGCACGGCATCGGGCCGCACCGGGTTGAGCCCGAAGTACAGGTTCGCCTCGCCGCACCGGGGCCAGTCGGGGAAGACCGGGCGCGGGCTCCCCGGGAGCGGGGCGAGCGCCTCGACGACGGCGTCGAGGTCGTCGGGGCCGACGAACGCCGACCACACGCCCCGGCGGTGGCCGCGCCCGAGCGCGCGGAGCTCGGTGCGACCCCCGATGAGCGCGTGCCGAGGCAGCAGCCAGCCGAGGAACGATCGGACCTGATCGGCGTTCCAGCGCATCAGGCGGCTGACGGCGGCATGGCGAGGTCGAAGCCGAAGGCCGGAAGGGGCGCGCGCATCGAGCGACCGAGCAGCTCCTCGACGGCCTCGACTCGGAGCGCGGCCCACTGCTCGGCGGTGATCAGCCCTTCTTCCCGGAGGTCGCCGGCGAGGGCGACGATCTCCTGGTACGCCGCCTTGCGCCGCTCGATGCCGTCGATGCGCTTCCCGAGCGCCTTCAAGCGGTCCACCGCGTCGGCGAGCGCGCGCCCCGGGCTCGGGGTGGGCTTGGGCTCCCCGGCGATGGCCCGCGCGAGGGCGCTCGACAGCGTGGAGGGCGGCTCCGCCGGCACGGGCGCGCCGCCTCCCTCGTCGCCGCTCCGGCCGCGCGCCGGGGTGTTGGCGCGGTTGAACGCGATCACGCGCGACAGCACCTCGTCGTGAAGGAAGCAGACGAGGGCGCGGGAGCTCCGGACGTGCGAGCGGAGGAGCGCGCGCTCGGCGCCCGTCGGGAACAACACGAGCGCGGACGTGGTGGTCCGCGGGAGGGGGACCTCGCGGATGAGCACGGCGAGCTCCTTGCCTACGATCTGAGCGAGGTCGTCGTCCTCCTCGAAGGACGGGGCCCACTCATGGACGATCTGGTCGACAAAGCGTTGGCCGTCGCCGGAGTACCCGGCGGCGACGCCGAGTTCGTGGGCGAAGAAGGCGCAGCGGCCGCGGAGCTGGAGGACGTTGATGGGGTGACCGTCGAAGGTCGCGGTGAAGAGAAGGGACATGACTACTCCTGGGAGGGACGTGCGGGACGGATGAGCCTTCGGCGCGGACCTGAGGCGGGCGCGGGGGGCGGGGGAGGCGGCGGCGCGGCGGCCTTGCGCGCGCGCAACTCGAGCAGCACCCCGAAGAACCCAAGGACGTTCGTGGCCATCTCGCGGCCGTCCTCCAGGGTCTGCGGCTCGGCGTAGAGCGGCTGGAAGTGGTCACGTGCGCTCTGGGCGAGCTCGGGTGTGACGCGCGGGACAGCGGGGGGGAGCATCGGAGAGGGGCTCTCGGGGAACGCCTCTCTGGTAGGCCGGGGCCGCTTTCGGGTCTGCGACGCGACCGTGCGTTGGACGCGCCTGCGGCGAAGCCGGGCACCCGTTTCGACGTGAGACACGCGTGTTCGGCCCGGTACGCCTTGCCTTCAAGGCAGCGAACTACCGTGCGGTGTGTGCGACGTGCCTACTGCTTGGCGGCGCGCGAGTTGACCCACCGACGCGCCGCGGCTTCCACCTCGGCCTCGTTGGCCACGTCCGCGAGCAGGCTCTTCGCGGCCTCCACGAGGGCCCCGTCGAACTCGGCGAATGCCTCGGCCATCGTCCTTACCGGCTCCTCGAGGATGGCCCCGTCCTGGGCCACCAGTACGAGGCAATCGCACGCCGCGGTCAGGTCGATGAGGAGCGCCGGCCACCTCTCGCCGGGGCTTGCCCTCGAAGCGGAGCGCCTCACCGTCGATCTTGGCACACTGGGCGCCGACCTCGGGGTCGCCGTCGCACCAAGGCCGCACATGACCCCCTTGCCGAACTGCAGCCGCGTCCCGGCGCGGCCGCGCTTCAGGTCCCGGAGGTCATTGTTGGTGGCGATGTAGTCGACGCCGCCGCTGCTCGCGTTCAGAATGCGGTCGAGGGCGCGGCTGGCGTCTCCTCCGATGGCCGAAATCTCCTGTGCCCCCCGTGAATCCGGGAGCGCACCGGCGGACTTCTCGGTCTGCATCGGTGCTCGCGAGGGTGGGCGGCGCCTTCGAGGCCCGCCCACCAATTGCGAGGTGCAAAGATAGCTGGTCTCCTACTTGCCTTCGACGGGCTCCTCGCCGCTCGCCCGCGCCACCAGCGGCTTGATGAACTTGCGGCGCCACGCCTTCTCGTAGCGCTTGTCGAAATTGGTGTGCAGGGCCGCCTGCGCCTTCGCCGCAAACCAAGCGTCAATCCGGTCGGCGACCCGATCGATGAAACGCTTGCCCGTACCCTGCTTCCCCCACTCGTTGGCGCAGGCGGCCCACAGAGCGTGGTCGGCTCGCAGAGGCGGCCCGAACGTGGCGAGTGCCAACATCCTGACCTCGGCGACGAACGCGCTCGTCGCATCGTCGACGGACGACTCGAACTCGTCCACCCGGTTGCTCGCCGGCGGGTACCGCTTCCGGAGCATGCCGGCCACAAGTCCCAGCTGCTCGGTCGCTGCCTTCCCCCGCCTCTTTGCGTCGGCTGCGACTCCCGCCCCCACCATGAAGGGTGCATCCAGGTTGACCCAGTCTCCACGACGTCGAACCATCGCCCAGACGGTCCTCGCATACGAATTCCTGATCTCCCGGCCGAGGCGCCGATGCGGCTGTTCGTGCTCGTATTCGGCATCGCGGAGGATAGACAACGCATCGCCGAGCAGCTCCGACACGCCCTGCTGCGCTTCCCGGAGCTCCGCGCCCTTAGGGTCGTCGATGATGTCCCTTGCGGCATCGACGACCTTCCGGATGCGCTGGCGGGTGAGGTCGCGCCGCGCCTCGACACGGTCGACCAGGAATGCCCTCGCGCGGCTAACCGGGTCGACCGACGCATCGAAGAAGCCGACCCTCACTTCCTGCATGCCGATCTTCTGCAGAACCGGTTGGACTTGCCGTTCCTTCACGGCGTATCCCTCCTCGATGCTGCCTACCGGCTCCGCGTCCTCGTCCCGAATCACACCCGACGCCTCACCATTCTTTGCCAATACGAGGATCGATGCGCGCGAGACCAGCGAGGACACACCAGTCTCCTCCGCGAACTTCAGCAGCGCCGTAGTGTAAGGGTCTGGAGCCCCGCCGAACGTGGAGCACAACACGGTGGAGGTTCGAGGATCCACGAGGCATTCCGCGAGGTCGGGCCTCGCGACGACGCCACGGTCGACGCCTCGAGTGTCGAGGAGGCGGATCCGATAGGGGCTCTCGATGACCGGGCGATCGAGGATGATGCGCACAAGCCTGGGAAGGCTCACGCCGTCATGGTTACCGTTGTTGATCTTGCGAATCGTCTCCTTCAACCAGACCATCGGGGGAACATCGGAGGCCTCGTCGCGCCAGATCTCGGTGACAGTGCGCCCCGGCAAGTTCAGGCGAACCAGGAACTCGGTGGCCATGGCGTCCCCGAACTCCGCCGCCAGATCCGTCGGCGGATCGGTCTTCAGGTCAACGATGCGCACTCCCGTCTTGTCGCCTCGACGCGTGAGCCCGGCCATGTTCCGAAGCGCCCGAGCGATCTCTTCTGGCGTCCCGTCCTTGGCGGGCATCTCCTCGCCCTCCTCCGCGTCGGTCGCCCTTGGCAGAGTTTCGGAGCACAGCTCGTCGACGTAGAACTTGATGTTTTCCGCGGGCTCGGGCTCGACGATGACCCCGAGGCGGATGCCTGGCTCGATGCTCACGCCGCACACCGTCACGCGCCCGGACCCGACCGCAAGGGCGACGTCCTTCAGGGTCGCGGTCCCAGCAGCGGAGGTGACCATTCCCGCCGCGAGCGCCTGGAGCGTCGTCTTCCCCGAGGCTACCTGTCCGACCACCGCGATGCACTCGTCCAAGTCCACGAGTTGCGGCGCGAGGTCCATCAGCGCGAGCCGGAGGAGGGACAACTGGCCCCGGAGCATCGGGGTCACCTTGGTCGCGATGTTGTCGATCTGGGCGATCGTCTCGGAGGCGAGCGTCAGAATCCCCAGGTCAGGGTGATCCCACGACGGCGGCTTGATGGTCGCCGGCCACGCGGTGTCCAGGTAGCTCAGCATCGCTTGAGCGGTCGGCGTGTCGCAGACCGCTAGCCAGCGCCGCACGTCCTCTTCAGAAGGTTCCGCGCCGTTTTCGATCCGACTGACCCTGCTCTGATCCACCTGAAGCGCATTCGCAACATCCTTCTGCGACAGCTTCTTCTCATCACGGACAGACTTCAGAGCGACGCCCAGGTTCTCGATGTGCATTTGTTGTCCGCTCCTTCGGGCGGCACAGGCCATATATGCAGACCTCGCGTCGCGTGTCAACGAAGTCTATGCATCACGTCGCCACAGACCACGGTCTGGACGCAGGATTTACGCGCGTACAGCCACGTTCATTACGACTTCATCGATTGCATCACCCCCTGCCGGAAGGTCTGTCCCGAGCCACTGACGGTCCCGACGCTCGCGCGCGGCTCTGGGAGCGATGCACCGCGCCGCCCGCGACCTCCCGGACCTCCCGGACCTCCCGTCCCCCACGAGGTCGTCCTCGCTGAGCCCGGTTCCAAGCCGATCCCTGACCCCTTGCAGACCTCCCTGACCTCTTCCTAGCCCTGATCGCGCGAGAGACCCTCTTCGTCGTCGAGGTCCACCGATCGATCGGTCCCCGGTACGGCAGACGGCGAGCACGTCAGGTAGGTCCGGGCCACGTCCGGGAACATAGTTGCCATCGACGTTCTCCCCGGATCGCGCAGGTCGGATGCAAGGTCCGGGAGGTCCGGGAGGTCAGGCGGCGCGGACCTGCCCCGCGTCCAGCGCCAGCCGGTACCCCCCATCATGGTCGCCGCCGCGTTCGTTCTCGACCGCCGCGTCGCCCAGGGCGGCCCGGATCTCGGCGACGGCGTGGCGAAGGCGCGAGTCGAGCTGGTGGGGGGCGATCCCGCGCGCGATCTCCCCGGCCTTCGTGTGGTCCTCGGGCCAGACCTCGCGCCAGAGCAGCTTCTTCGCGGCGATCGACGGGTGGCGCGTCGCCAGCGCGCGGAGGAGCCGAAGGGCCCGGCCCTGGACCGGCAGCGCCTCACCGCGCCACCATGCGCCCGCGCTGCCCACGACGAGCCCGTCGAAGCCGGCGTTGTGGTCGAACCCGGGGAAGGTCCGTCGCGAGACGATCGGACGGAGGTCGACGCGAAGCCGGTCCTCGATGACGACCACCTCGTCGAGCCCGGCCCACACGAGCTCCGTGGCCCCGCACTCGGTCGGCGCGTCGGCGGGGATGCGAGCGGAGTCCGGCACGAGGAGGACGTGCACGCGGGGGCCAGTCCGCGTGAGCCGGAACAGCACGTCCTCGAAGCCAACGCGCGCGGGGTGCGGGCAGAGGTCCACCGCGACGAGCTCGTGGCCGATCCGGCGCTTTCCGAGCGGTAGCATGAGGCCAGCCGCCCCGGGGGCACCATCCAGCGCGAACGCCTCCGCCAACCGCCGCGCGAGCTCGCGCTCGTCGCCGACGAGCCGGTACGGCGCCTTGCCCAGCTCCACCGCGGGGCACCCCATGTCGCCCTCGCAGATCACGACGGCGCCTTGGGGCTCCCAGATGACGCGGGCATGCCAGCGGCAGGAAGCGCACGCGAGGCGCTCGTACGGCTGGATCGCGACCTCGCGGAGGATGCCCGCCGCCACGAGCCTGGCGGCGCGCTCCTCGCCGATCGCAGCCTCCATCTCCCACGACGGCAGCGAGGGCAGCCACTGGCGCCCGGCGAGCGACCAGAACGGCTTCACCCGCCCGCCCGCGGACCCGCCGCGGCGAGGAAGCCCCGCGCCTCGAGGAAGGGCCGAAACACGGTGTCGTCGACCTTGCCGTACTCCACACGGTTGGGCGCGCGCACGCACACGCGAGTCGGGGCGGAGATCCCCGGCCGGTACATGTGGAAAATGGCCTCCAGGAGCTCGCCGTCCGCGAGCTCGCCGCGCATCCGTGCCGCCAGGAAGGGCCAGATGTCGTCCGAGTCGATCGCGACGGTGCCGCGCTCGCCGAGCGTGTAGCGGACGACCAGACCGACGAGTCGGACGGCGGCGAGCCCCCGCGTCGGTGCCTCCACCGCCTGGCCGAGCCGCACGAGGGGCTCCAGGCTCACGATGGGCTCGGTGCCGAACCAGTCCGCGTCCCGATGGAGCAGGGTTCCGAAGTTGCGCCGGTAGGCGTGGAGGCTCGCAGCGTCTCCCGCCCGGATGCGGAGCTGGCCGGCCTCGGCGTCGTAGATCACAACGTCGCGGCGCTGCGGGCGGTACCGGAGCGGGCGCTCGGCCAGGTAGACAGGCGCGGCCGAGTCGCGGACGACGGTTGCCGCCCCGTCGAGGGCCTCGTCGGCGCGCACCAGCGCTCCGTGGGCGATGGTGAACACGAGGCGGGCCCCATCACGCCCCATCGAGACCCGGCAGTGCGCACTCCGCGCCCGCGCCTCGAAGTGCTGGCCGAGCTGAGCTTCGAGAGCGTGGATGTGCGTCATCTCCGGATGGCCGGGATCGCGACGGGCTCGCCCAACGAACTCGGTCGTCCCCTTCAGCGCGGCCACGAGCTGGCGCCCGTACGCGGCCTCGAAGACCTCACGGTGGTCGAGGAACGCGCGGACGGCGACCTCGAGGGGGTCGAGGCCGAGGGCGCCTACGTCTACGCCCAACCGCGCGCCGGCCTCCATGAGGAGCGCCGCCCCGCCATCGGTGGTCAGCTCGTCGATCCGCTCGAGGTCGTCGGAGAGAGCCGCTGGCAACACGCCGGCGCACTGCACGAGCCACTCGGTGACCGTCCCGTCGTCCTCGCCTTCCACGGCGGCGAGGTCGAGGCCACGCGTTTCGCAAGCCGACGCATGGCGGAGAACCAGCCTTTGAAGAGCGTGAGAAGGGAACAGACGGATGGCCCGAGGAGTGTCCGGATACGACGCGAGGCGCATTGAGGTTCAACCCTGTGTGCTGCCGGTGTACCTGAACGGTTGTCCACCGACAAGACCAGCGTTACGGCCCGGTCCAGAAAATGGCCGCCCCCGTCCGCATGCCCCCTTGTCAGACCCGTTGACGTTATGTCAACTACAATGCGGGTAAGTACGCCCTCCCCGTCCCCGACCGGAGCCACAATGCCCCGCACCGCCGCCTCCCGCAAGCCCGACCCCTCCTCCTCGCGGTCCCCGGCGCGCCCGGTGGTGAAGGCCTTCGCCTCCGCAGTCCTCTACGCGCGCGTCTCCTCCCGCGACCAGGAGAAGGAGGGCTTCAGCATCCCGGCCCAGCAGAAGCTCCTGCGGGGCTACGCGGAGGAGCACGGCCTGCGCATCGCCGAAGAGTTCACCGACGTGGAGACTGCAAAGCGCGCCGGGCGGCAGAACTTCGGGAAGATGCTCGCCTGGCTCAAGCAGAACACCTCGTGCAAGGTGCTGCTGGTCGAGAAGACCGACCGGCTCTACCGCAACCTGAAGGACTGGGTCGCGCTCGACGCGATGGACATCGAGATCCACCTCGTGAAGGAGGGCGTCGTGCTGTCGGACGACTCCCGCTCCTCCGAGAAGTTCATCCACGGGATCAAGGTCCTGATGGCCAAGAACTACGTGGACAACCTCTCCGAGGAGGTGCGGAAGGGCCTCCAGGAGAAGGCTGAACAGGGCATCTGGCCCGGCCCCGCGCCGTTCGGCTACGCCAACGTCACCCGTGCCGACGGGAAGCGGATCATCGACGTCGACCCGGCGACCGGCCCGTTCGCGAAGCGCATGTTCGAGCTGTACGCGACGGGGCGCTACACACTCAAGGACCTCGTCAAGGAGGCTGGGAAGCAGGGCATGGTCTCGTGGAAGAGCGGGAACCCGCTCCACATCAGCGCCATCCACCTGATCCTGCGCAACCCCCTCTACAAGGGCGAGTACCGCTGGCTCGACACCTGGCACCGGGGGTCGCACCCTCCGCTGGTCACGCCGGAGCTCTGGGCGCGCGTGCAGGACATCCGCGAAGGGCGGGGCACCACGCACACCGCGGTGAAGAAGCACGAGTTCGCCTTCAACGGCCTCGTCCACTGCGGCGTCTGCGCAGCCGAGGGCCACAAGCGCCTCCTCGTCGGCGAGATCCAGAAGGAGAAGTACGTCTACTACCACTGCAACGGCTGCCAGCGATTCGGCCGGAAGCCGAAGTTCGTGACCGAGAAGACCCTCGGCTTGATGTTCGCCGGCGAGCTCCGCCGCCTTCAGCTCGGAGGCATCGTGCTGGAGTGGATCAAGACGGGGCTCAAGTCCTCGCGCGAGGAGGAGCAGCGCTTCCACAAGGAGGCCCTCGCCCAGCGGCAGAAGCAGATCACGACCCTGCAGCGCAGGCTCGAGGTCGCCTACGACGACCGCCTCGACGGCCGCATCACCATCGAGGAGTACCAGACCCGGTCGAACGGGTGGCGGGAGGAGATGGCTCGGCACCGGGAGGAGATCGAGCAGCACGACCGCGCCGACCACGCCTACGCCGATCAAGGGGTGCTCCTGCTTGAACTCGCAGAAGCGGCCTTCGATATCTACGAATCCGCGGAGGCCCCCGACAAGCGCCGCCTCCTGGATTTTCTTTGCTTGAACTCGGAATTCCGCGGCGACTCGCTCGCGGTCGACTTCAGGAAACCCTTCGATGGACTTGCCGAATCCATCGACGCCGCAAAGAAGAACGGCGCCACTTTCCCGGAGGAAGGTGGCGCCGTTCAGGGATGGCGGAGCGGACGGGACTTGAACCCGCGGCCTCCGGCGTGACAGGCCGGCGTTATAACCAACTTAACTACCGCTCCAAAAACCAACTGCGACAAGGGTGGTAGGCGGAACAGGGCTCGAACCTGCGACCCGTACCTTGTAAGGGTACTGCTCTACCGGCTGAGCTATCCGCCCTCGCGACCCCCGCCGAAGCGAGCCCCAACCATGTACCCGGCCACCCCTGGAGCGTCAAGGCAACCGGGGCGCTGGGGATCACTTTTGTGTCCCCAGCCGGCGCCCCCGCCCCCCGTCAGGAGGGCATGGGTCCCTCTTCCGCGGCGGGCGAGGCCGGTTGATCCGCGGCGCGCATGCGGGCGAGGCTGGTGAAGATCTCGTCCGTGCCGCGAACGGCGAGCGCGAGCTTCAACACCTCGTCCATGTGCTCGACGGGCAGGATCTCCAGCCGCTCCTTGACCATCCGAGGGATGTCGCGGAGGTCCTTCTCGTTCTCCTTCGGGATGAGGACACGACGCACGCCGGCCTGGACCGCCGCGAGCAGCTTCTCCTTCAACCCGCCGATGGGCCGCACGTGGCCGCGGAGCGTGATCTCGCCGGTCATGGCGACGTCCCGGCGCACCGGAAGTCGACAGACCGCGCTCACGACCGCCGTGGCCAGCGTGATGCCCGCGCTCGGCCCGTCTACGCCCCAGAGGTCGGGGACGTGCACGTGGACATCGAGGCGCGCCCAGAAGTCCTTCTCGAGCCCCAGGGGCTCGCTGCGGCTGCGCATGTAGGTGATGGCCGCCTCGCAGCTCTCGCGGAACACGCTGCCGAGCTGGCCGGTCATCGTGGTCTTGCCGCCGCCCGGCACCACCATCGCCTCGATGGGGACCATCACGCCGCCCGCGCTGGTCCACGCGAGGCCGTTGACGAAGCCGAACTCGTCGTTCAGGCCGATCCGCCCGAAGCGGAAGCGGGGGACGCCGAGGAGCTTCTCGACCGCGGCGCTGTCGATGCGCACGCGGGTCTCCGGGCCCTTGGTGACCACCTGGCGGGCCACCTTGCGGCACACGCCCGCGAGCTCGCGCTCGAGGTTTCGCACGCCGGCCTCGCGGGTGTACTCCCGCACCACGCGCGTCACGGCCTCTTTCGAGACGCGGATGTTCGTGGGCTTCAGGCCGTTGGCCTCCATCTGCTTCGGGATGAGGTAACGCCGCGCGATCGCCAGCTTCTCGGCCTCGGTGTAGCCCGCCAGCCGGACGATCTCGAGCCGATCCAGGAGCGGGCCCGGGATCCCCGAGAGCGAGTTGGCGGTGCAGACGAACATCACCCGCGACAGGTCATAGTCGAGGTCGAGGTAATGGTCGTTGAACGAGACGTTCTGCTCCGGATCGAGCACTTCGAGCAACGCCGCGCTGGGATCGCCGCGGAAGTCGGAGCTCATCTTGTCGATCTCGTCGAGCAGGAAGACGGGGTTCGACGAACCGGCCTTCTTCAACCCGTGCGCGATCTTGCCGGGCATCGCCCCGATGTAGGTGCGGCGGTGGCCGCGGATCTCGGCCTCGTCCCGCACGCCGCCCAGGGCGACACGCACGAACTTGCGGTCCGTCGCGCGGGCGATGGAGCGGGCGAGAGAGGTCTTGCCGACGCCCGGGGGGCCGACCAGGCACAGGATCGGCCCGTTGATGCGCTTCACCAGCGAGACGACCGACAGGTACTCCAGGATCCGCTGCTTGACCTTGCGGAGGCCGAAGTGGTCGGCGTCGAGCACCTTGCTCGCCTCGGCGACGTCGATGCGGTCGGCGGTGTAGTGGTCCCACGGCATCGACACGATCCAGTCGATGTAGTTGCGGACGACCGCCGCCTCGGCGCTCATCGGGTTCATCATCTTCAGCTTGCGCAGCTCGCGCGCGACGCGGTCCGCGGCCTCGTCCGAGAGGCGCTTCTCGGCGATGCGCGCCTCCAGCTCCTGCAGCTCGAGCCGGAACTCGTCCTTCTCTCCCAGCTCGCGCTGGATCGCCTGCATCTGCTCGTTGAGGTAGTGCTCCTTCTGGGAGCGCTCCATCTGCTTCTGCACGCGGGTCTTGATCTTGCGCTCGACCTGCAGGATCTCGATCTCGGCCTGGAGGAGCTTCTGGACCCGCTCCAGCCGTGCGACCGGCTCCTCGAGCTCCAGGACCTCCTGGCAGAGCTCCGTCTTCAGCGACATGTGCCGCGCCAGGGTGTCCGCGAGGCGCCCGGCGTCCTCGACCGCGCCGACCGCGAGGAGGGTCTCCGGCGGGATGGTCTTGTTGAGGCGCGCGTACTCCTCGAAGGAGGTCCGCACGGCGCGCATCAGCGCGTCGACCTCCGGGCCCGTGGCGGGGAGGTCGGGGAGCTCCTCCACTTCGACCCGGAAGCAGTCCTCGTCGCTCGCGAAGCGGACGATGCGCCCGCGCCGGCGCCCGTCGACCAGCACCTTCAGCTTCGCGTCCGGCAGGCGCATCACCTGTACGACGGTGGCGATGGTGCCGATGGCGTGTACGTCGTCTGGACCGGGCTCGGAGGTCAGGGCCTCCCGCTGGGCGGCAAGGAAGATCTCCTTGTCGGTGCGCACGGCCTCGTTCAGCGCGGCGATCGACTTCTCGCGACCGACGATGAACGAGACTGCGGAGTGAGGGAAGACAACCAGCTCCCGTAGCGGAAGCAGCGGCAGTTTCCGGACGCCTCCGGGAGTTGCTCCTCCAGGCGTTCCGGCGTTGCGCCGCTCACGAAAGAACATCCATGCCCTCCCCTACCGGGCCCACTCGCCCTCGTTCTCATAGACCAGGATCGGGTCTTTCTTGCGCCCGACGACTTCGTCCGTGATGACACATTCACGCACGTTGCTCTTCCCTGGCAATTCGTACATTACGTCCAACATCAACTCTTCGAGGATGGCGCGGAGGCCGCGAGCGCCGGTCTTGCGCTTCACCGCTTCCTTGGCAATCGCGAACAGCGCCGGCTCGGTGAGCTTCAGCGACACGTTCTCCATCTCGAACAGCTTCTGGTACTGCTTCACCAGCGCGTTGCGGGGCCGCGTGAGGATGTCGATGAGCGCGGGCTCGTCGAGCTCCTCCAGCGTCGCCACCACCGGGAGGCGGCCGATGAACTCCGGGATCATGCCGAAGCGGAGGAGGTCCTCCGTCTCGATGAGGGAGAGGAGCTCACCCGTCTTCAGCTTCTCCTGGGACTTCACGCTCGCGCCGAAGCCGACGCCACCCTTGTTGATGCGCTGCTCGACGATCTTGTCGAGCCCCACGAAGGCGCCGCCGCAGATGAAGAGGATGTTCGAGGTGTCGATCTGCAGGAACTCCTGCTGGGGGTGCTTGCGGCCGCCCTTCGGCGGGACGTTCGCGACCGTGCCCTCGATGATCTTCAGGAGGGCCTGCTGGACGCCCTCGCCCGACACGTCGCGCGTGATGGACGGGTTCTCGCCCTTGCGCGCGATCTTGTCGATCTCGTCGATGTAGATGATGCCCTTGACCGCGCGCTCGACGTTGTACTCGGCGGCCTGAAACAGCGAGAGGACGACGTTCTCCACGTCCTCGCCGACGTACCCGGCCTCCGTCAGCGACGTGGCGTCGCAGATGGTGAAGGGCACGTTGAGGAAGCGCGCGAGCGTCTGGGCGAGGAGCGTCTTGCCCGTGCCGGTCGGCCCGATGAGCAGGATGTTGCTCTTCTGGAGCTCGACGTCGTCACGCGTGGACCGGCTGTCGATCCGCTTGTAGTGGTTGTGCACCGCTACGGAGAGGATCTTCTTCGCGCGCTCCTGGCCGACGACGTAGTCGTCCAGGTGGCGCTTGATCTCGACCGGCTTCGGCACCATGGCACGAGTCGCGTAGTAGTCCTCGCGCTCGTACTCCTCGGTGATGATGTCGTTGCAGAGCTCGACGCATTCGTCGCAGATGTAGACCGAGGGGCCCGCGATGAGCTTCCTCACGTCCTTCTGTGACTTGCCACAGAAGGAGCACGTAAGGTCTTTCTCGCGCGATTTCCTGTTCACGGGCGGGCCTCCTGGCCAAAGTTCTGAAGCCGGCGTTGCAGCGATGATAGCGCGGAGGGCAGCCCGCCCGCGACGCTTAGCGCGCGGCGGGGGCTCCGCCCTTCGGCTGGATGATCTCGTCGACGATGCCGTACTTGATCGACTCATCGGCCGTCATGATGTAGTCGCGCTCGAGGTCCTTGGCGATGCGCTCGCGATCCTGGCCCGTGTGGAGCGCGAGGATGTCGTTGAGCTCCCGCTTCACGCGGATGATCTCCTTGGCCTGGATCTCGATGTCGGTGGCCTGGCCCTGGGCGCCGCCCAGCGGCTGGTGGATGAGCACGCGGCCGTGCGGGAGGATGCGGCGCTTGCCCTTCGCCCCCGCGGCGAGGAGGATCGCGCCCATCGACGCCGCCTGGCCCATGCAGATCGTCTGCACGTCGGGCTTGATGTAGTTCATCGTGTCGTAGATGGCCATGCCCGCGGTGATGACGCCACCGGGGCTGTGGATGTACAGGAACACATCCCGCTCGGGATCCTGGGACTCCAGGAACAGGAGCTGGGCCACGATGACGTTCGCCACCTGGTCGTTGATGGCGGACCCGAGGAAGATGATCCGGTCCTTCAACAGCATCGAGTAGATGTCCCACGCGCGCTCGCCGCGATGGGTCTGCTCGATGACGGTCGGGATCAGGTAGCTGTTGACGGGGTCGATGGACATGCGGTTCCTTTGAATCCCGAGAACGTAACGCCCTTGCTTCCTTCGCGGCCATGCGCAGCGGGAGACGGTCCCGACGTCGGGCACGCACGGGATGGAGCAATCGAAAAACCCGCCGGCCCGCTGAATGATGCCCGGCACGGGAGAAAAAGGCCCATCGAGCACAAGCGCAAGCAAACGGCGCTCGGCACGACCCTCTTCACGGCCCAGGGCCCACGAAGAAGGGCCGCACCCGGCGCGTTCTACGCCAGTGTGCGGCCCTCGTGGAGCACCGACGAACACGGCCGCGTACGGCCGGGTTCGACTACTCCTCGGTCTTCTCTTCGGTCTTCTTGGCCTTGGGCTTGCGCTTCGGCTTCTCGGCGACCTCGGGGGCGGCCTCGGCGGCGGGGGCGGCCTCGGCGGCGGGCGCCTCGGTCGGAGCAGCCTCGATCGCGGCGGCCTCGGTCGTCACGGCCGGAGCGGAGTCGTTGTCGCTCCCGGCCACGTCCACCAGCTCGGCGCGCTCGAGCAACCAGTCGAGCGTGCGCTCCTCGAGGAGGCGCTTCTTGAGCTCGCCGACCGCGTTGTCCTTCGCGAAGTAGCCACGGATGGCCTCGACGCGCTGGCCGCGCATGTCCGCGATCTCCTGGTACTTGGCCTCGAGATCCTCGTTCGTGATCTCGATGCCCTCGGCCTTCGCCACGCCCTCGAGGAGGAGCGAGGCGCGGGCCGCGAAGTCGGCGCGCTGGCGGAGGTCCGCCATCTGCGCTTCCGAGTAGCGGATCGAGCGGGGGTCACGGCCGCGGTACGCCGCCTGGATGCGGAGCTCCTCGAGGAGGAGCTGGAGGTGGCTGTCCACCATCGCCGGGGGCACGTCGAAGCTGTGGACGCCGATGAGCTTCTGGAGGAGGTTCACGCGGGCGACGTTGCGGGAGGCCTCGTTCGCGCGGCTCTCCTCTTCCATCCGGAGCGCGGCGCGCATGGCCTCGACGCCACCCTCGTAGCCGAGCTCGGCCGCGACGGCGTCCGTCAGCTCGGGCACCTGGGAGACCTGGATGCCGAGCACGGTGACCTTGACGTCGACGGTGCGGCCGCGGAGCGAGTCCATCCCGGCGTTGGCGCCGAAGGTGACGGTGCCGGTCTTGGACTCGCCCTTGGCGAGGCCCACGAGCAGCGACTCGAGGCCGGTGTAGTAGCGATCACCCGCGGTGTTCACCATGGTGCCGCTCTCGATCGTCTTCTCCTGGCCGTCCTCGAGGAGGACGATCTCGGTCAGGGCGAGGTCACCACGCGCGACGGGGCGGTTGTCCTCCACCTCGACGAGACGGGCCTGGCCCTGGAGGCGGCGGGCGACGAGCTGGTCGACCTGCTCTTCCGAGACGGTGGGCACCGGGAAGTCGACCTTGACGCCGACGTAGTCCTTCACTTCCACCGCGGGCTTGACCTGCACGGTGATCGAGAAGTTGAAGTCGGAGCCCTCTTCGAGGTCCGAACGGTCCACTTCGGGCTGGCCGAGGAACTCCATGTCCACGGCGGCGAGGCGGAACTCGTTGTTGATGAGGTCGGAGGCGACGTCGCTCCGGACCTGGCGGCCGTAGCGCTGGTCGAGGACCTTGCGCGGCACCTTGCCACGGCGGAAGCCCGGGATGCTCACGCGGTGGGAGAGGACCCGGAAGGCCTCGTTGATCTTCTTGTCGACCTCGGTCGACGAGACAGAGAACTGGAGGCGCTTCTGGAACGCGGAGATCTGGTCCACCTGGTGGGACATCGGTGCCTCGCGGGAACGTTAGATCGGGGATGGTGCGAGAAGGGGGAGTTGAACCCCCACGGGTTGCCCCACCGGATCCTAAGTCCGGCGCGTCTGCCAATTCCGCCATTCTCGCGGAGCGACCGTACGCAATGGGCACGCGACGGTGCTCGCCGCGCATGCCCCCGACGCCGGTCCGGCGCCCGCAGCCTTGAGGGCCACGGCGCGCCGGATGGACGACGTAGGGGAAGAAGTGGTGGGCCCCCCGGGGCTTGAACCCGGAACCTGCGGATTAAGAGTCCGATGCTCTACCAGTTGAGCTAGAGGCCCGCGAAACTACTTGGTCATTTACCAAAAGTGGGGTGGATGACGGGATTTGAACCCGCGACCACTGGTGCCACAAACCAGTGCTCTACCAACTGAGCTACACCCACCATGAGGCGCGGCGAATATACTTCGTCCAGAGATCCGCGCAAGCTTCGGGAGCCCGTTTTGCTACCACTTAGACTCCTGCTCCTGCTCCTGCTCCCGCTCTCCGCGTGCATGCGGGCGAACCTCCTGTCGAATACGCCGGTGGTCCAACCGCCCTCGGAGGCGCGCCAGGCCTTCGACGCCGCGACCGCTGCGCTGCGGCAGAACTACCTCGACCGCGACACCGTGCCCGGTCCCGTGGTGTCCCACACCCCGCAGACCCAGTCCGACGGCCACTTCTCGGTCACGGTGACGCCCGTTCGCGCCGAGGCCCAGCCCTGGAACGTGTGGCCGGACGGCACCGCGCGCCTCTTCAACGACGCCGTCGGCTACCTCTGGCTGGTCCAGCTCCGGTCCGTCCGCGACGTGCGATGGAGCCCAGCCCACACCCGCCTCGCCGTGAACGACACCGAGCAGACCTTCTTCCCGGTGGCGCAGGCGGACGATCTGCTCGGCCACCTCTTGCAGGGCGCGAAGTGGGAGACCCGGGTGGGCGCCCCCTCGAACCTGGACCTGCGCATGCGGAACGCCGACGACTTCCGCCGGGCCTACCTCGGGACCGATCCCCGCAAGGGGGACCGCGAGGGCGTCCTGCTCTTCCCGGCGCCGACGCGGAACCTCCAGGCGGTCGCGATGGAGCTGACGCTCGGGGTGTGGAGCGAGGGCGACGGCGTGCGGGAATACCGCTTCCTGTTCGAGTAGCCCCGCGGCTTCCGGTTCGAGCGCTACGGCGCCGACAGCTCCGCGGGGAGGTCGGGGGCGAGACCGGGCGCGGTGCCGACACTCCGCGCGAGGTCCGCCCCGAGGAGGAGGGCCGTGAGCTCGCCGGGCTCGGCAGCCGTGGTGGGGGCTTGCGCGTGCGCGAGGACCCAGGCGATCACGGGCTCCTCGTCGAACGGGGTCGCGAACGGGTCGGGGATGGGGGCGGGGCGGACCGGTGCGAACGAGGCCGGCAGCCACGGGAGGCCCGGCGAGGCGGCGGCGCGCGGGCCCCCGTCGGGGAGGTCACCGGCCTGGACGAGCAGGGCGAGCGGATCGCCCCACGGCGACGCCGACGCCCACGGAGCGGGATCCCACGGGACCCCCGAGGCGGCGGCATCCGGCTCCGCGAGGGGCCCCGGCGAGGGCACGGCCTCCCACGCGCGCGCCGCCCAGGGCCATGCGAGCGTGGCGCCCAGCGGCTGCCCCGTCACCGGGTCGAGCGCGTCGAGGAGGCCGAGGAGCGGGCCGTCCGGAGCCGCCCGGAAGCGCCCACCGGCCGCCCATTCGCCTGCTCCGGGGCTGCCCACGGCACCGCCGGGCGCGGACGGGACGGGGCCCGCGTGCACGACGAGCAAGGGCGCACCACGCGGATCGAGCAGCACCCCGCCGCCCGACCGCGAGGACGCGACGCCGGCGACCAGCGCCCGCGCCGCGCCGCCGACCGTCAATGCCTCGGCCCACCCCTCGATGGCGTCCCGCCCGACCACCGCGAGGCGCCCCATGGCGTCGCGCACGACGGTGCCGCCGCCCGAGGGCGCGGTCCACGCCACGAGCCGCCCCATCCCGTCGTACCGGAGCGTGGCCGTGCCCGTCTTCGCGCCGATCCCCGCGACGGCTCCATCGGGGGTGCGGGCATAGGCGAGGTCGGCCTCGCGCAGGCCCCACGCGCCGCCCCAGCCGGCGGGGACCCGCGCCGCGATCGTCCGCCCCGCAACGTCGTACCGGACGAACGCGCCGCCCGGCCCCTCGACGCCGTCCGGCGCGTTCGACCACGCGTCGGTCTCGGCCTCCGCGGCCACGAGCGTGCCGAGGGGATCGCGACGGAAGAGCCAGGTGGCGTCGGCCTCGAGGCGACCGAGCCGTCCGGCGGCATCGAGGGACCACCCCCCGCGCGCTTCGACGGCGCCGTCCCGATCCGCGACCGCGACCCTCACGTCCGCGCCGTCCCGCTCGAAGCGCGCGAGGGCGTTCGTCGGGAACCGGACGAGCCGGGGCGAGCCGCCGACCTCTCGGTCCACGCCGAGACGCACGTCGCCCGGGCCGTCGACGGACACGACCCGCCCGTTCGCGTCCCGACCGAGCGTCCAGAGCCGCTCGCCCAGGAAGATGCGCGCCGCCAGGCCCCGCACGTCGCGCTCGATCCGGATCCGCGCGCCGGCGTCGCGCACGTACGCCACGATCCGCCCGGCGGCGTCCCGGAGCAGGTCGACCGCGCTGTCCCCCTCCGCGCGGATCACGCGCCCCTGGGCATCTCGGACGAGCCGCACCGGCGTGCTCCCCTCCACCTGCACGTCCCGGATGGCGCCGCCGGGCTCCCGCCCGAGGCCCAGGGCCGTCCCCGGCGCGGTGACGCCGACCACGCGCCCCGCGCTGTCCACGTCCCAGTCGACGCCAGCGTCGCCGACCTCGACGGCCAGCGGGCGCCCCGCCGCGTCGCGACGAACGCGAACGTCGTCCACGGCCACGATGTCGCCCGCGCCGTCCCGCCCCACGCGCACGACGCTGCCGTCCGCGCGGTGCACGGCGAGGGCGCGGCCCAGGCCGTCGCGGCTCCACCCGGTCGTGCGTCCGAGCGGGTCGCGCAGCGCCGTCAACGCGCGCCCGGCGCCGCGGAGCAACGTCCAGACCTGCGCGCCGCCGATCGTCACCCGCTCCACCTCCCCGGTATCCCGGCGGGTCCACCGGGCCGTCGTGCCCGTCGGATCGCGCACCGCGACGGGCCGCCCGAGAGCATCCCGCGCGATCTCCCACCGCCCGCCCCCCGGCTCCTCGACCGCCACGACCGCGCCGGCGCCATCGCGGGACACGCTCCAGGCGCCTCCGCCGGGGTCCCGCACCCGCACCACCGCGCCCGACGTGCTCCGCGTGACCTCGACGCGGGCCCCGACCGGATCGGTGACGCCGACGAGCCGCCCCGCCGCATCGCGCGCGTGGCCCCACCGCGCCGCGCCGACCTGCACGCCGCGCGAGCGCCCCTGCGCATCGTGGTCCCACGTGGCCGTCCGGCCCGAAGGCTCGTCCACCCGCGCCACCGCGCCCGCGCGGTCGCGTCCGATCGTCCACCGCGCGCCGTCCGGGCCCACGACCCCGCCGAGCCCGGCGTCCCCCCACGCGAGGCCCCATCGCGCGCCCGCGGGGTCCGTCACCTCGGTGACCCGCCCCCGGGCGTCGCGCACCACGCGGGTCTCCCCGCCGCGCGGATCCGTCCACCCCGCGACCCGCCCCCCCACCGAGCGCGTCCGCGTCACGCCGCCCGTCGGGTCCGTGACGGAGGTGAGCTCGCCGACCGCCTCCAGGACCCAGGTGCCCTCGGGGCCCACGATGCGCACGCGGCGGTACGGGGCCGCGGACGCCGTCTCCGTCTGCACCTCGCAGGTCCACGTGCCGCCCGTGCCGACGAGGCGCGTCCGGCGCCCGTCCGTCTCGATCGCGACGCCCCCGCCGTCCGACCACCGGATCGTCGTGAGGCGCCCGCCCTCGTAGGTGTAGAGGCTCCCCACCCCGCCGTCGTCGGCGACGCTGCGCAGCTCGCCGGCGTCCCACCGCGATCGCACCTCCCGCCCGTCGCTCGCGCGCGCCCGCACCGTCTCGCCCCCGGCGGCAGGGCCCTCGCCGGGAGCGCCCTCGGCCGCAGCCCCCTCGCCGGTGGTGCCCTCGGCTGCGCCGCCCTCGAGGCGCACCTCCACCGTGCCGCTGCGCATGCCGACGAACCCGCCCGCGGCGTCGCGGAGCACCTCGATGACCCGCCCGTCCCGCACGCGCCGGGTGACCCGGCCCGCGCCGTCGACCGTGATCGTCTCCGCCCCGACTTCGCCGCCCGCGCCCACCGGCACGGGCGCGCGGCCAGGGCGCTCGAGCCGCCCGTCCCGCACCCGCCAGTCATCCGCCCAGCGCCACGCCGAGCCCGTCCACACCCGCGCCAGCCGCACGTCGCGATGGTCGGGGCCCCCATCGAGGTCCAGGCGGAGCACGTCCACCGCACAGGTCTCCGGGTTGAACACCACGGTGTCCCGCGCCGCGGCCATCCCCGGGGGCAACGGGCCCAGGAACGTCCAGCCCGCCGGGCCCAGCACGGGCTCGGCAGCCAGGGCCGTGCCGAAGAGCGCGAGCAGCGTCGGGATCAGCGGGGGACCGAGAGGACGGCCACGCTCTCAGGGCCGACCGGAGACGAAGTAGCCGCCCCAGGACGAAGGGAGCCGCCCCTCGTCGTCCCCGAGCTCGCGGAGGGCGAGCGTGCGGGCCTCGGAGAGCGAGCGGCTCGCGCTGTACCGCCGGTTCAGGCCCTCCCAGAAGTGCAGCAGGATGGCGGAGCGCAGCTCGCTCTCCGTCGACCAGGCTTCCACCAGCACGTCCTGCGCGCCGGCATGCCGGAACGCCGCCATGCGCCCCGCGATGAGGTCCGCGGGGAGGCCGGCCGCTCCGGGCGCGGCGCCGCCGATCAGCACGCCGCGCGCGCCCAGCGGGAGCGCCGCGATGTCGCCGAGCGTGAGCGTGCCGTCCGCGAGCTGGAAGCCGCCGTCCGGCGTGACCGGGAAGCTGCCGACGTGCAGGAAGCGCGCGGCGCCGGCGTTCTCGCGGAAGGACGCGACGGTGGCAGCGGCGCCCTGGAGGACCTTGGCATCCGGGTAGACGCGGCGCACCGCGAGGGCCTCGACGTCGTCGGCGCAGAGCGCGAACATCGTGCTGCCGATCTCGGGCTCGACCGGGGCGGCCGGGGGTAGCAACGCGTCGAAGTCGGGGAGGTACCCGACGTGCCGGATCGAGGCGAGGAAGCGCAGCCCGTCGGCCTGCTCGGGGAGGGCCGCGACGGGGAGGAGGCCCACGGGTGGAGGCCCGACGACGATGTACCGGCCGACGCCCAGGAGCACGTCCATCGCGCCGTCGATGACGGTCGCGCGGATGCGATCCCCGTCGGCGACCGCCGAGCCACCGACACGCAGCGACGCGAACATCCGCGCGGTGTCCGTCCCGAGCGAGGCGGGGAGCACCCCGACCTTCCCCTTCTGCTCGCCGACGTAGAGCGCCTCGATGCCCGTGGGGACGGTCCGGAACGAGAGCAGGGCGTCGCCGTCGAGCGTGCTGCGGAGGGCGGTGAGCGAGGGCGACGCGTAGCGGGTGAGCCCGGCGGCCTTCTCGGCGGCGTCGAGCGCGGTCGCCGCGGCGGCCGGGTAGGCGTCGCGGCCGGCCACCCAGGCGAGCAGGCCGAGCCGGTGGGCGGCGGCGGCGTCCCACACGGCGGCGCGCTGATCGGCCGTGGCGGCGGCCGGGAGCGGCGCGATGCCCCGCGCCCAGAGCTCCTCGGTCGAGCGCACGCGCGCGGCCCACCCGTGATGGGCGACCGCGAACGGGAGGGGGTCCGCCGCGCGGGCGTTGCGGACGGCGTCGGCGTCGAGGTCCTCGGGGCGCGGGCCGTCGAGGCGGGTGAGCGGGGCCCACGGCCCCGTGCGCCACGCGGGCACGACCGTCGAGAGGGTGCCGAGCTCCTTGCCGGCGGCGGCGGCATCGCCGGCGTCGAGCGCCGCTCGGACGCGCGCCCAGGCGGCGACCCCCGGGGCATCCGCCGGTGCGGTCGTCTTCGACGAGAGGGCGTTCCACCCGGTGACGCCGGGATGCGCGAGGTCCGCCGAGAGGAGGCCGCCGGTGCCCGTCGCGAGCCATCCGCGCACCGACTGCTCGGCGAGGAGCGCGGGGGCGGCGTCCGCGCCGGCCTGGAGCGGGGCGGCGCCCGCGAGGCGCCCCCACAACGCCAGGTCGGGTGCGGTGCCCTCGGCCGCGGACACGGCGGCGGCGTAGGCGGAGCCGGGCTCGGCGAGC
>JAUXTN010000227.1 GCA_030684355.1 Pseudomonadota bacterium | reverse complement strand
GGGCTCCCGCGCGAGGTCACCAGAGGGCGCGCCGCCGCTCGGGGCGGCGCGGTCCCGCCCGCCTCGGGCGGACCGAGGCCAGAGGCCGAGCCCGCCGGGGACCGACCCGGCGTCCGCGCCGGGACGCGCCCGGATACTGTGTAATGCCGACGCAGGCTCTCCGATTTGGCTACGCCAGCTCGCGCCGCAGGCTCTCCGCGAACATGGGCTCCAGCTCCTCGGGCTGCGCCGGGAGCGTGGCGATGAGCCAGGTCATCGCGGGCACGCCCAACAGGAGCGTCAGGAGGTGCACCCAACGCAGGGCGAAGGCGGCGAAGACGGCGTCCGCGGTGTCACCCACCGCGAAGGTTGGGAACAGCGCCACCACGAGCACCTCGACCGCGCCGAAGCCGCCCGGCACGAACACCCCGGTCACGCTCGCGACGGCGGTGAGCGCCTGCATGAAGACGGTGCCGACGGGATCGATGGGAATGGCGGCGGCGCGGAGCGAGCACATCGTGGAGACGCTCAGCAGCGCGAGATTTGCGAGGCACAACACCGCGGCCTCGGCCCAGCGGCGCGCCGGAATGTCACCCACGGCGGTGAAGCACCGCACCCACCAATCCACCCGGCCCCCCACCCGCGCGGCGAGGCGCGCCGGCAGCACCTTTGCGAGCAACGTGCCGACGAGCCGCACCATGCCGGCCGGCCGGTAGACGAGGCCCACGATTGGGAGTGTCACGAGGCCCGTCACGACCGCGATGGGCGTGACGAGCCGCACCACGTCCGCGGGCAACGACATGGCCAGGAAGGGCCACATCACGAGTGTGGTGACGCCGAACACGAGGATGGCGAGCGCGCGGGCGAGCAGGGTGGCGGCGAGCGCCGTGACCATCGGGACGCCGTAGCGGTGGCGCAGGTACCAGGCGGCCGCGAACTCGCCGACGGGGCCGGGGAGCGCCAGGGTGAGCGCGTTCGTGCCGAAGAGCACCCAGCCGAGCATCGCCGCGGGGGGCCGCGACGCCACGGGCAGCAGCGCGCGCCAGCGGAGGCCCTGGACGAGCAGGGATGTCATCCAGACGGCCAGCGAGAGCGCGAGCCACCCCATCGACAGGTTCGCGAGGCGACGGCCGGCCTGCTCGGCACCCTCCATCAACGCCAGGATTCCGCCGCCGAGCACGGTGAGCGCTACGCCGGTGGCCACGACCCCGAAGACCACTCGGGCGGCGGGGCCACGATACCAGGGTTTCACCGCGGCATCCACGCGAGCGGACCCTCCTTCCGCTCCGATATCCCATTCCTGGCCCACCGGTCGAGGTCATCCCGGCCGGTAATCGCGGCGACACGCCGTTCGGCCACGCGCCCGCCATTGACCCACGCCTCCCGCCGGACATAGGGTGCGCGGGTGCGCCGCGTCGGTCCCATGAATGCCCGCCTCTCCCCCCTCGCCGGAAGGCGCCTCGCGCTCGTCGTGGCCGGGCTCGTGGTGGGGGCCGGCGCCGCCGAGGCCGTGGCCCGCGTCGCCTCCGCGAGCCCCGCCGAGGAGCTGCTGTTCCGCGCCCCCGACGGCGCGCTCCGGGGCCTCTACGCGCGCGACGCCACCTTGCTCAGCGCGCCCGTGCCCGGCTTCAGCGGCACCATCGCGGCGCCGGGCTACCACGTGGACGTGCGCATCGACGCCGAGGGGCTTCGGGCGGAGTTGGAGGGTGTCGCGATCCCGGCGCCCGCCGCCGACGTGTGGCTCGCCGTCGGCGATTCCTTCACGCTCGCCCTCCAGGTCGACGCCGCCGACACCTTCGAGGCCCGCCTCGGCGCCGCGCTCGGCGTGCGCGTCCGGAACGCGGGGGTGGACGGCTACTCCACCTGGCAGTCCCTGGAGCGCTATCGGCGCCTCGACCCCGTCGTCGGCAGCCGCGTCGTGCTGCTCACCTACTTCCTCGGCAACGACCTCACCGACGACGAGGTCTACCCCCTCCTCCGCCAACGCACAAGCGGTGCCGATGCGGGCGGTGCCCCTCTCCCCCCTCCCGACGCCGGTGGCATGGGCCTCCTCGAGGGGCTCCTGTTCCGCAACAGCCGCCTCTACGCCTACCTCCGCGTGGCCCAGGCGCGCCGGGCGCTGCTCCGCGCCGACAACCCCGAGGCGCACAAGTTCCGCAACGAGCTCACCGGCTTCACGCGCGGGGGCGCGGGCCGCCTCGAGCAGCTCGTCGCCAACTCCCGCACCCCGCTCCTCCAGCTCCGCGACGCGACCGCCGCCGCCGGCGACCGCCTCCTCGTGGCCGTCGCCCCGCCCGCCTTCGCGGTCGACCCTCAGCGCGCCGCCGACACCCTCGCCGCCTTCGGCCTCGCCGACCCCGACGTGGACGCCCCCCGCCGCGCCGTCCTCGCCATGCTCGCCGGGCTCGACATCGCCGCGTGCGACCTCACCCCGGCGCTCACGGAGGCGGAGGCCCGGGGAGAGGCGCCGTACCTGCGGTTCGACGGGCATTGGAGCGTGGCGGGACACGGGGTGGTCGCGCGGGAGATCGGGGGGTGTTGGGAGCGGGGGTTGGGAGCCAGGTAGGATTGGGCGGCTGTTCGGCACCCTCTGGGCGCGCGCTTCGCGCTTGGCTCGCGCGGCCCTTCGGGCGGCGCGGAGCCGGCCGGCCCAGCCGGCCGCCCGACGGTCGCCGGCCGCGGGGGATTTGGATGTTGGGTTGTTCGATTTCGCCCAAGCACCTTCGTATGGACGAGCATCCACTGCCCAGCGGACAACACGGGGCTGCGAGCGATGGCCTCACCCCCCGCTGAAGATCCAATGCCGCCCCGAAGTACCAACTGTAGCCCTCGGGGGTCCAATACGGATCCGCGTACATCCAGTCGTCGCACCCGTCTCCGTCTACGTCTCCGTTGAGCCGTAGTGCGCCGTAGCTCCACCTTCCTGCCGCCGGTGTCGCCGCCCGTGGAGCCGCTGTCCGCGGCGCGCACGGGCCGCGTGGGTCCGTCAGATCGCGAGTGCGTCCGTCACGAACCCGATGCGCCGCATCGTCCCGACGCGCCGGTACCCGATCCGTTCGTAGATGCGGTTGGACGTTGGGTTCGCGAGGTCCGTGAACAGCGTGCAGCCGACCCGACCCTCGGCCAGCGCCGCGGCGCTCATCTCGGCCACGAGCCCGGTGGCGAAGCCGCGGCCGCGCAGCTCCGGCGGCGTGTACACCGGCCCGATGCTCACGTGCGTGCCGAGGTCGCGGCCGAAGTTGGCGTAGGCGACCGGCTCGCCCTCGACCTCCCAGAACCGGATGCCGCCCCGTGCGATGGCCTTCTCCCCGGCGGTCGGGCCGGGCGGCGGCTCGTGCGGCACCGCCTCGGCGTTGAACGCCTCGATCCAGCACTGCAACAGCGGCGCGTCCGCGGGGCCGGCCCTCCGCATCCGACCGGGCGGCCGCGGCACCTCCGCCACGGCAGTGAGCTCAAAGAGGCCCATCCGCTCCACCTCGACGCTCGACACTCCGTCGCGACGCGTGAGGAGCACGGCCGCGAACGCGATGGCGGCCTCCTCCGGACCGAAGGCGCCCTCGGCGTCCGGGTGCGCGTCCGCGAAGCGGCCGGCGGCGAACGCGAGCGCCGGCAGGGGCATGTCGGAGACGTGCGGCAGCCAGGGCGGCGTCTGCAGCACCGTGCCGAGCACCGCGCCGTCGTCTCCGTGCACCGTGTACAGGCGCGGATCGGGCCACCGGCCGGGATCCGCGACGATCTGACGCGCGATGCCGAGCGGCGTCTGGTTGACGAGTAGATCGGCCTCGAGCATCGGCCCGGCGGTGGCCAGGAAGGAGGCGGCATCTGGGTGGCGGATCCAGTTCATGGGGCGATCCTACATGAAGCTCGGCCGGGAGAGGCGCGCCGCCGGAACCGGCCCCGGGCGCGACAAGCTCTCGATGGGTCGGGCCCTCGGGGAGTCAATCCCACGCCGGTACGGCGGGGCATGCCTTGCGAACCGGGGCGCGGCTCTGGCGCTTGACCCGGTTTCATTGTGTGATACATTGTGTGACCGAGGTGAGACATGGCCACGAACCTGAACCTGGATGATCAGCTCGTCAACGAGGCCGTGGCCCTCGGTCATCACTCGAGCAAGCGCGACGCCGTGAACGAGGCGCTTCGCGAGTACGTCGCCTATCGCCGCCGACTCGAAGCGCTCGAGGTGTTCGGTACGGTGGAGTTCGACCCCTCGTTCGACTACAAGCGGGCTCGCACGCGGCCCGGCGCGTGATCATCGTTGACACGAGCGTATGGTCTCGGGCATTCCGCCGGCCGACCGATGGACGACAGGATCCCGCGGCCGGAGTTCTCCGTTCCCTCATCCAGGAACACCAGCCGGTCGGCCTCCTTGGCATCGTCTACCAAGAGCTGCTCACTGGCGTCCGACATCCGGAACAACTCCAACGTCTCCGAGCCGCGCTGGATCCGTTCCCCCTCCTGCTCGTGGAACGGGAAGACCACCTTCTCGCAGCCGAGATTGGCAACACCTGCCGCGGGAGAGGCATCGCGACCTCGACCCCTGACGCCCTCATTGCCGCATGCACCGTACGTCGAAACGGAACACTCCTCACCTCCGACCGAGACTTTGTGCGCATCGCCGACTGCACGCAACTTCTCGTACAGTTCGTTCCAGACGAGATCACCGGCAAGGCGCCCTGACGGCACGTCGTCGGCAGGGACGCTTGGTTGCCTTTCCTGCGCAGACGCCGCCTACGTCCGCTCGTGTCGTCGGTAGGCCTGGCGGGGCGCCTGGGCAGCTCAGTCCGCGTCGGGAAAGTACCAGACGGCGCCGGCGCTGCCCATTTCATCCACATTGTACCCCGGAGATGCGACGACGAGCTCCGGGAGTCCGTCGCCGTCCGCGTCTCCGCTCGAGACGACCTCCCCGAACACGTCGTCTTCGCCCACTCCGGTCCAGACCGCGTCCGACATCGTGAGTGCGCCGGACGCGATCGGCCCGAGAAACAGGTAGACCGCCCCCCGGTGGACACCGTACCCACCCTCGGAGATCGCGCTCACCAGCATGTCGTCGCGCCCGTCGCCGTCCGTGTCTCCGACGCGCGACATCCCCAGACCGGCGGTGTCGTAGGCGGCCCCCGTGAGGTCGGCGTCCGCGTCGGCGGCGCTGCTCACGGTCGGGAGGCCGAGGAACACGTAGACCGCACCCGCCTGCATCCCGCCGTCGCGATTGTCGTAGGCGCCGACCACGAAGTCGCCGTAGCCGTCCCCGTTCGTGTCACCGAGGGCGGCAGCGTCGCAACCGAAGTGGCTCTCGGTGTTCTCCCCCACGATGATCGCGTCCGCCTCCGACGAGGCGAGTGCGGCGGGGCCGCCCCCGAGGAACACGTAGGCCGCGCCGTACTCCTCAGCGCCGAGGTGCGCCGTCGCGACCCAGTCGCCGAGGCCGTCCCCGTCGATGTCGCCAAGTCCGTCGATCGCCGTACCGAACGCGTCGTAGGGCTCATCCGACGTCACCAGGACATCGGCGTCCGTGAGCGGCAGGGTCCCGGCGAAGGACGCGCCAAGGAACACGCCGACGAGCCCCGGCGCGCTCACGAGCGCGTCGGCGGCCCCGTCTCCGTCGATGTCACCCGCCGCGGCGACGTCATGGCCGCACTGCGCGAGCGCGTCCGAGCAGGTCACGGTCGCGTAGGCGGTGTCGACCGTGGTGTCCGAGAGGTCGCCACGGAACAGGTAGGCGGCGCCGACGTAGGTGGACGAGCCGTCGGGGCGTTTCGAGGCTCCCACGAGCACGTCGTCCTTGCCGTCGAAGTTGGTGTCCCCGACGATCGCCACGGCGCCCCCGAACCCGCCCGCGGTCACGTCGCCGATGATCGTGGCGTCGGCGGTCGCGACGGTCTCGGCCCCGATCGGGCCGTGGAACACGTACAGCGCGCCGGGTGGCGACGTGAACGACGAGCCCACCTGGTGCGACCCGACGAGGAGGTCGTCGCGCCCGTCGCCGTCGATGTCGCCTGCGAGGGACAGCGCGCTGCCCAGCCAGGTGTTGATGTCGCCACCGGTGAGCGTGAGGCTCGCGTCGTCTGTAGTGTTGGCCCCGGACCACCCGCACCCGGGCGCGTCGCCGCTGCAATCGTTGTCGAGTCCGTCCCCGCACACCTCGATCCCGCCCGGGTTGACGGACGGATCCGCATCCTCACAGTCGCCGGCGCACGACGCGAACCCGTCCCCGTCGGCGTCCAAGCCCTCGTCAACGGCGCCGTCACAATCGTTGTCGCGCTCGTCGCAGGATTCGGCCGCTCCAGGGGAGACCGCCGGATCGGTGTCGTCGCAATCGGCGTCCGACGCGCTCGTGCCGGCTCCGCACGAGCAGGCTTCGGTGGCGTCCCCGGCGCCGAATCCGTCGCCGTCGGCATCGGGGTAGCACGCGATCTGCGTCCCCTCATCGACATCTCCGTCGCAGTCCTCGTCCCGCTCGTCGCACGTCTCGGTGGCGTCGGAGTCGGGGGTCTCCCTGGGCTTGTCGTCGGGCGCAGTGCAGGCGAGCAGGAGGATCCACATCCCCTCACCTTACGCGGCCCCATGCCGGATGCCCAGGCCGAAGCGCGGGCCCCTCGTCCTCCCCCCGACGGTCACCGGCCGGAACCCCATCGCCGTCCCCGCGCCCGTGGGATACCTGCTTTCACCGGAGAAACCTGCATGACCGTACGCAGTAGCATTGGCTTGGCGCTCGGAGGGCTCGCGTTGGCCGTCCTGCACGGGTGTGGGGAACCGGCGCAGTGCAGCGCGACCGGCGGTGATTGGAACGAGTGTGCCGCGGTACAGGCATGGTGTGTCGATGGCGAGGTGAAGCTACACGATCAGCCGAGCCCCGCGATGTGCGAGCAGGGGTGTACCTGCCCCGGCGATGCGCCCGTATGGGACGAGGAAGCGGGTTGCATCACCGAGGCGAGTTGTGTCGGCGACACGCGGTGACGCTGGCCCGGTTCGCGAGCGTATCCGTCAGCGGGGTCTGACGGTGCGCCGCGCGGCCGCGAGCAGCCCCAGGAGCACCAGCGCCAACGCCGGAGGCCCGCTCGCCGTCCCGCAGAGCGGCACCGACGCGCACTGAGGCTCCGACCACTCCGTCGCGACACCCGCCCCGTCGATCTGCCGCACCTGCGGGCACACCTCGCGGGGGCGCCGGCCGTCCATCCAGTTGACGGTGACGCCCATCGCGCCGGCTTCGGGCACGCGGAACGACTGGATGCCGCGCTCCCGGTCTGCGTCCTTGACCTGGATGACGGAGAGACCGTCGGGATCCTCGGTGGGCTCCATCGCGAGATCCAGCGTGACGAGCCCGGAGTAGCTCCGGTCGCTCTCGCTCGACCAGCGGGCCTCCTCCACCCGGAGCGAGGGCACGCCGGTGAGCCCCGCGACCGTACCGGTCCCGGTGGTGAAGCCCAGCTCCGCGACCTCGCCTGCGTCGGGCGGCGTCATCGTCAGGACGTACTCCGTCTCGGACGCGAGCCCCTCCTCCGTGTAGAGCTCGATGAGCCAGGTGTCGTCGGGTTCGTCGGAGCCGGGGCCCAGCCCCAGGGGAAGGTCGGTGCCGGCGGCGTCCGCGAGTGTCGCTGTCCACCCGCTGGCGGGCTCGCAGCCACCATCGCCGAATACGAGCGCCAGGCGCGTGTCCACCGGCACGTCCGTTGCCCCCGCGCTCGGGACCGTGTCGGCGACCACGAGGCCGCTGCAGAAGGCTTCCATGACAGCGTAGGCGTGGGCGGGGGCGGAGACGAGGAGCAGCAAGATCACGTGGGCGTCCGGCGGGTGACCGGCCACTCTATCGACACCTGGCCGTGCACCACCATGGCAAAGTGCAGCCCGTGCTGAGAACGGGCGATTCCTACTGGGACGCCCCCGCGGGTGGGTCGAACCACGGCGCCCTCTATGTGTTCGAGGGCGCACCCACGGGCGTCGTGAGCCTGGCGGACGCCGACCTGCGCGTCTACGGCGAAGTGGCGGACGCATCGCTCGGATTCGAGAAGGTTCTCGCCGACGGACGCGTGCTCGCAGTCGCCGAGTACGAGGCCACGGCTGGGGGCGAGGGGGTCGCGTACCTCCTCGAGCTGTGAGCGCTCGCCCATCCTTCATTTGTTACATCACACTTACGGTGGCGGCGGAGCGCCCCGGACGGGTGCGAGCTCGGCGGGAAAGGCAGGCCAGCGTCGGCTCCGGGTCCGCACGAGAATTGCCCGGCATATCTGGTTTGAGCGCGTTGAACGCCGCCGGACATGGACGCTGCGACGTCACCCGCGGATCTGAGACACACCAACAATAGACAGGAAGCGCGGAGGTCTGTGCTACCTTGGCTCCATGCACCTGCTCGCCTTCGTCCTCCCCCTGGCGCACGCCGCCGATCCGTTCACCTGTGACCCGATCGCCGCGCCCGCGGACGCGCGGCGCTACTTCGACAGCGATCCCGCCATCGAGGTGGGCGACGCCGCCTACGACGCGCTGTACGCCTGGTACGACGCCTCCTGCGTGACCTCCTGCACGGACCCCGATCCCAGCGCCACGTCCTGCGATTCCGCCAGTTGCGTGACCGGCGCGGGTGCGACCCTGACGTGGCGGAACGAGTCCATCCCCTCCGAGTCCCTGACCGAGACGACAAAGTCGATCACGGTCGTCCCGCCGGCGTCCGCCGGGCTCGCCTGGACCTCGGCGGAGGTGGTGTACACGCGGTTGAGCGGCATGGACGCGTATGGGGGGAGCTCCTCCCTCAGCACGTACACCGCGGAGTGGACCGGAAGCCTCGACGCCGCGTGGCCCGTGGACGGCGCGTTCACGACGTCCAAGGACGACTACGACGGGATGTCCACCTACTTCCCGGCGGTCAGCTCCTCGTGGCGCTTCGCGTCGGGCGCGTGCGAATGGCGCGTCGAAGACGAGACCAGCTACTACGGTGGGTACCTTTCCACCGAGGTGACCGTCGGCAGCGAGCCCGTGGTCCTCGTCGCAACGAGCTGGAACTCGACATGGGACCACTGCAGCGGCTCCGGCAGTGACCCGAGGGGCTACCTCGACGAGGTGCTCTACGCGGTGGTGGACGCGGACACCTGGGAGATCGACGGCGGCCCCGACGCGGACGGAGACGGCTGGGGCGCGGGGCGGGACTGCGACGACACCGACCCGACCATGAACCCCTGCGGCGGCTGCCCTGTCGACGGGGACGGCGACGGCGCCGCCGGCGGCAGCGATTGCGACGACACCGACGCGACGGTCTACGTCGGCGCCGCGGAGGTCGCCTACGACGGGGTCGACCAGGACTGCTCGGGCGCGGACCTCACCGATGTCGACGGGGACGGCGAGGACGCCGACACCGTCGGCGGCGACGACTGCGACGACGACGACGCCACGATCGGCCTCGGCGCCATCGAGACGGAGTGCGACGGCCTCGATCAGGACTGCGACGGTGCGGACACCTGCCCGCCGCCGGGCACCGATCCCGAGGAAGACCCCGAGGAAGAGCCCGACGGTCCGGGGTGCGGCGGTGGGGCCGCGGCGTTGCTGCCGTTCGTGCTCCTGCTCGCCCCGCTGCGCCGCCGGGTGCGGTAGTCCACGCCCTCCGCCAGGCACTCGTCGAGCAACGGCCTGGCGTGCGCTGGCGCGCCCGGCCCGTGGTGGAGCACGCCCAGGTCGCCCAGTGCGTCGCGCTGCAGGCCGAGAGCCTGCGCAACCGCGGGGCCGATCCCGCCGGCCACCTCGAGCGCCTGACGCGACGGCTGACGGCGGGTGCCGGGTCGGCCGCCGACGTACTGGTCACCGTCGAGGCCTCCGGGGCGTGCCAGGGCTTCCTGTGGAGCTCGCTGCGCACGCTCCGCGGCCCGAGGGGTGACACCCTGGTCTGCCACCTCGACAGCATCGTGCTCACCCGTGCGGCGCGGGGCCAGGGGCTGGGGAGCGAGCTGATGTCCCGCTTCGAGCAGGACGCGCGAGAGGCCGGCTTCGCCGCGGTGTCCCTGAACTCCATGGCGGACAACCACCGGGTCGCCGGCTTCTACGAGAGGCTCGGCTACGAGTTGGTCGGGCTGGATCTCGAGAAGGCCCTGACCCACTCCGGTCCGCCGGCCCCGGAGCCCGGCCTCCGGCGGCTCCCCTGGGGCGAGCCGCCCGAGCGTCCCGACATCGACGCGGCGCCCCTTCGCGATGCCTTCGAGCCGGGCCCCGGCGGGCGTCCGCCGCTTCCCACCGAGCGCTTCGAGCAGCACGGAGCGCTCCTCGGACTCGTCGGCACGGCCTTCCGACGGGCAACGGACGGCACGCCCATCGTGGTCTTCGATCCCTTCTTCCTGACGCCGGTCTTCCTGACGCCGCTGGGGCCCTCGCCGGCGTCGGTCCGCGGCATCGTGGCAGACCGTGAGCACGCGGCGCACGAGAGCGGCGCGGAGCGGGCCTATGTCACGATCTGGGAGCCCCGGTCGCCGACGGCGCGCGTCCTCCAGGACCTCGGCTACCAGATCGGCCGCCACAAGTGGTGGAAGGGCCTCACGAAGCCACGTTCGGCAACGTGAAGTAGAACGTCGCGCCGTGGCCGGGGGTGCCTTCGGCCCAGACCCGCCCCCCGTGGCGACGCACGATGCGCGCCACGGTCGCGAGCCCGATGCCGGTCCCCTCGAACTCCTGGGTTCCGTGCAGCCGCGAGAACGGCTGGAACAGGCGATCGGCGTAGCCCGGATCGAAGCCGACCCCGTTGTCGCGCACGGCGAAGGCCCGCTCCCCGTTCACGACCGTTTCGAACACCTCGACCCGGGGCTCGGCGGTCTTCGCGGTGAATTTCCAGGCGTTCCCGAGCAGGTTCGCGAGGACGATCTGCAGGAGCCCGGGATCTCCCTCGGCCACGAGCCCCGGGGCGACATCGAGCTCGACGGTCCGACCGGCGTCGCTGGCGCGCAGCTCGGCCGCGACCGCGTGCGCGAGGTGCGAGAGGTCCACCGGCACGCGCGTCATCCCGGAGCGTGACACCTGCGAGAGGACCAGGAGATCGTCGATGAGGTTCTGCATCCGATGGGACGCGAGGAGGACGCGGCGCAGCATGTCCGCCGAGACGGGCGACAGGATGTTCGTCTCGTCCGCGAGGATGGCGGCCCCGAAGCCGGCGATGGCGCGCAGGGGCGCGCGGAGGTCGTGGGTGACCGACGCATTGAACGCGTCGAGCTCGGCCCGCGCCTGGTCGAGCTCCGTCACCCGACGGCGTAGTGACCGCGCCATGTCCGCGAAGGCGCGGGCGTAGGCCCGGTGCTCCGCGGGCCCCTCCACGGGTACGGGGCTGTCCAGATCGCCCGCGGCGAGCGCTTGCACGCACGCCTCCAGCCGCGCGAGCGGAGCGGTGAGCCGTCGCGCGACCAGGACGGACCCGACGATCGCGAACACCAGCCCCCCGACCGTGATCCCGGCCAACGTGCGGCCGTAGGCGCGGACCGGGGCGAAGGCCTCGGCGTGGTCCATGTGCGCCATGATGCAGCCGCCCCCGATCTCCGGCACCGGCTGGAACCCGTGGATCACGATGACGTGGCGATAATCGGGGGCGATCATCGATCCGGCCCGGCCCTGAAGGCACGCGACCATGGGCCGCGCATCGATGGGGTGGGTGTGGCCCTCGGAAGAAGCGTAGCGCCCTGGCGTGACGAAGTAGCCCTGCGCGTCCGCCAGGAAGCTCTCGCCGGCGTCTCCTACGCCCGTGCGGCTGCTGAAGATGGGGTCCGCGTACGCGTGGTCGAAGAGGACCGTGAGGTCGAGCGTCCCGTCGGTCACACGCACCCCGAGGTAGCGCTTCCCGGCGACCGTGCGGACCGACGCGAGCTCGGGGGAGCTCGGGATCGGCACGGACCCGAGCTCCGCGACGAGCGGCGGCGTGCCCACCTCGACCGACCCATGTTCATCCACGAGGCGTGCCGCCACCGCCCCCTGGATGTGCACGAAGTTTTCCAGCAGCGGCTGCCGGCACTCCAAGCGGGCCGACGCATCGCCTCGGCGCCCCCCACCCGCGCCCGATTCGCGCCCTCCGCTGGCTCGATCGTCGGTCGGGCACCGCTGCGCAAGGGTCACGAGGAGCTGGTCGGCGCGGGCCTGCGTGCCCTGCAGCTTCTGCACGAGGGCCTCCCGGCGTGCCTCCGCGACGACATCGAGCCTGCGCATCGTCTCGCGTTCGATCGCCGCACGCCCGAAACCGTAGGCCGCCCCGCTCAGGCCCATCGTCAGGACCACCAACAGGCTCGCGGCGGCGATCGCGAGCCAGGTCGCCAGCGACAGCCCTGTCCCCGCCCGCGTAGCAACGCGGGTCGTGCCAGGTCCGTCTCGACTGGTCGGCCTCCCCATCTCCTTCCTACTGTGCGGACGGGGCCTCGCCGCAGGGCAATTCTTCGTCTTTAGCGGCACCCACACGCGCCATGCGCGCGCCCGGGCGGCGTCGTCACGGAACGTCACGACGCCCAACACCACGCGTGACTTGGTCTACCGGCGTCAAGAGCCAGGTCCGCCGGCTGTGTCATGGCGTCACGAAACATCGTGACAGCACTGAGGGGCTCGGGCTTGGGGTACATCCGCTGGGCCAACGCGGCGTGGATGCGGCCCGAGACAATCGGCCCCCTCGCCCTCCTGCTTTACCGATTTCGCGAGGTATCGTCATGCTCAGCACGTCCACCGGTCACGCGTCCAACGGGATGAACCTCGCCTTCCTCGGCGCCGCCCCGTCCGGCGACCAGGCGTCGTCCCGCCTCCCGCTCTCCGGTGCCCGTGCCCCGACGCCCTCCGCGCGGGAGCGCCTCATCCTCGAGCATCGCGGGATGGTGCGGGCCATCGCCGGGCGCATGGCGCGGCGGTTGCCGGCCCACGTGGACGGGGACGAGCTCGTCACCGTCGGCATGCTCGGGCTCATCGACGCCATCGACCGCTTCGAGGCGGGCCGCGGCGTGCCCTTCCGGGCGTACGCGGAGATCCGGATCCGCGGCGCCATCGTCGACTCGCTCCGGGGGTCGGACTGGACGCCCCGCGCCGTGCGCCGGAGCAGCGGCCGCATCGAGGCGACGCGCACCCAGCTCCGCGAGACGCTCGGCCGGGACCCGAGCCGCGACGAGATGGCGACGTCGCTCGAGGTCGCCCCCGCGGCCTACGATCGGCTCTGCGCGCGCTCCGTGTGCCGTCGCCTGGTGTCGCTCGACGCGCCCACCGGCGAGGACGGCGACGCCCTCCTGGTCGACCTCGTCGCCGACGAGGACGCGGCCACCACGCTCGACCGCTGGGAGACCGCGGAGCGTCACAGCGGGCTGACCGACGCCGTCGAGCAGCTCTCGGAGCGCGAACGCCTCGTGGTGACGGCTTATTACCAGCATGGCACTCCCCTGAAAGAAATCGGGGCGACTCTCGGCGTTACGGAGAGCCGCGTCTGCCAGATCCACGGGCAGGCGTTGAAGCGGCTCCAGCGGCTGCTCCGGGAAGACGCCGAGTGAACCCACCCCGATCCGCCGCATCCCCCACCGGCTCCAGCGAACCGGCCGACCCGTCCCTCGGGGACGAGCTGCCCGTCGGGATGGGGGTCCGGCTGATCTACGTCGGGGCGGGTCCGCCCGCCTTCGTGCCCGCCAGCGTCGCGGCGGCCTCCGGTACGGCGATCACGCTCAACGTGGCGGCCCCGTGGTCGGTCGACGTCGGCGTCCGCCTCATCCTCGAGCCCGTCGCGGGCGGCGGGCTCCGCCACGTCGTCATCGTGACCGAGGTGGTCGGCCGGACCCTGACCGCGCGCCTCGTGGCGACACCCCCGAGAGACCGCCGAGAGTACCCGCGCCTCCGCGGGCGGCTCTCTGTCCGGTATCGGATCGCGCAGACAGAAACCGACACGACCGCCTGGCTGGGCGGCGCGCCGTTCGATGGCAGCGAGCGCACCCCCGCTCCACACGTGGACTTCAGCGCCACGGGCATCGCCTTCGAGGACGAGCCCTTCGCGCGCGAGAGCGACCGCCTCCTCCTCGAGGTCGGGATCCCACGCGATCACCGCCGGTGGCGCTGCACCGGGCGCGTGGTGCGCGTCGTGCCGGCGGACCGTGGCGCGCAGGCCACGATCGCGGTCCAGTTGGAGCACGCGCCCCCCGAGGCGACGCTCGCCCTGGTCCGGTACACCCTGCGGTTGCAGGAAGCGCTGATGGACGGCTACGAGGACCCGTAGGCCCTGCGCTGGCCGGCTGGCTACGGCCCCCGCTCGCCCTGCTCACCACCCGGAAGGATCGCCTCCAGCTCGTCCACCAGCGGCACCTGCCCCGGGTTGATCTTCCGCCGCGCCTCTTCCAAGCCAAACCACGCCGCGCGATCCACCTCCGGGAACGCCACCACCTTGCCGGACCTGGGTGGCCACGTCATCTCGAAGGTGTTGCTGCGGAGGGTCTCGACGGCGAAGTCTCCCTCCACGGCCCACACGTGCACCAGCTTCCCGCTCGCCTGGCGCACCGGCGAGAGCGGGATGAACGTCCCGTCGACGTCCCGGCCCAGCTCCTCGCGGAACTCGCGCCGTGCCGCCACGAGCGGGGCCTCGTCGGTGAACTCGCCCTTCGGGACGGACCACGCGCCCAGGTCCTTCTTCGCCCAGAACGGC
Source organism: Pseudomonadota bacterium (assembly GCA_030684355.1). Lineage (GTDB taxonomy): Bacteria > Myxococcota_A > UBA796 > UBA796 > SXON01 > CAJBVW01. Next base: position 1,576 of record JAUXTN010000227.1, on the reverse strand, counting down.
CCGCCCGGGTGCACGAGCAGCACCTGCGGCACGCCCTCCACGAGCCGGTAGAGGAGGATGCCGGCGCTGGTCTTCACGGTGCCCTCCGGGGAGCCCCTTCCCGCGCCCGCCCCAACGCATCGAGCACCGCCGCGGCCTTCAGCTCCATCTCGTCGACCTCCGCGGCGGGATCGGAGAGCGTGACCACCGCGCCGCCCACCCCGATGGAGGCCTCGCCGGGCGTGAGCACCGCCGCGCGGATGAGCACGGAGAGGTCGGCGCCGCCGCACAGGGAGAGGTAGCCGACGGCCCCGGAGTAGAGTCCGCGCGGGCCGGCTTCGAGAGCGTCGAGGAGCGCGACGCTGCGCGTCTTCGGGGCGCCGGTCATGGAGCCGGGCGGGAAGGCGGCGGCGAGCACGTCGACGGCGCAAAGCTCGGGGCGGAGGCGGCCGGTGACGGTGCTGACGAGCTGGTGGACCGTCGCGTAGGACTCGACCGCGTAGAGGCTCGGGACGGCGACGGTGCCGGGTCGGCACACGCGGCCGAGGTCGTTGCGGAGGAGGTCGACGATCATGAGGTTCTCGGCGCGGTCCTTCTCGGCGGCGGAGAGGTCCGCGCGGGCGGCGGCGTCGGCATCTGGGTCTGCGTCACGACGGCGCGTGCCTTTGATCGGCTGCGCGGTGACCGTGCCGTCGGGCGCCACCGACAGGAACCGCTCGGGCGACGACGACAGGACGGCCACGCCCCCGAAGTCGAGCAGCGCGGCGAACGGCGCGGGGTTGACACGGCGCAACACGCGGTAGGCGACGGCGGGGTCGACGTCGTAGGCGAACCGCGCCTCGTTGGTGAGGCAGAGCTCGTAGCTCTCGCCGTCGCGGAGGTGGGCCTGGGCCCGGTGCACCAGCGCGAGGTAGGCGGCGCGATCGTGGCGCCATCGGACGGGGAGCGGGGGCGCCGCCGGCGGCAGCGGGAGGGCGGTCGGACGCTCCGGAGCGGCGCGGAGGTCGGCCGCGAGCGACGCCAGCCAGGCGTGGTTGTCGGGGTGGTCGAGCGCGAGCAGGTGGGTCCTGCCGTGCATGTGGTCGATCACGACGACGCGATCGAGGAAGAGCAGCTCGGCGTCGGCCTCGCGGGCGGGGTGCGCGGGCGGGGTGCCGAGGTCGGCGCGGAGGCCGTAGCCGAAGGCGCCGACGAAGCCGAGGTTGAACGGGAGGTCCGCGACGGGGGGCCGCAAAGGGCCGAGCGCCGCGCGCAGGAAGTCGAGGAGGGGGCCGCGCCGCGTCTCGGGCGGCGCCCCGGGCCGGCGCACGGTGAGGGCCTGGTCGGGGGCGCGGTAGGAGACCGTGTACGAGAGGGGTCCCGACGCGTCACCGAGGATGGACCAGCGCGTGCCGACCGGGGTGGCGGCGCCGTCGAGCCACACGTTCGGCGCGATGCAGAAGCGCTCGGCGTGGACGCGCTCGGGGTCGACGGCGAAGGGGAGGACGGTGTGGAGGAGCGGGAGGCTCGGCGGGACGGGGGCGTGGGGGGCGTCGAGGGGGGCGCCCGACGCCACGGGAGCGTTGTGTGCGGGGGCGGGGGCGGGGGCGGGGGCGGG
>JAUXTN010000226.1 GCA_030684355.1 Pseudomonadota bacterium | reverse complement strand
GCCGCCCCCGTCGAGCCGGTGGACGCCGGGGGCGATCTCCCGTCTCCCGCGGCCGCCGGCCTGCCCGCGCGCCCGCCCGGGGTGGCCACCGCGCTGGTGGACGCCGACGACCGCGGCATGGACCCCTTCTACCGGGCCCTCCACCGCACCACCCAGGGCGACGGCCTCGCGCGGGCGGCCCACTACGGGGACTCCACCATCGCGGCGGACGGCATCACGTCCACGGTACGCGCCCGCCTCCAGGCGCGCTTCGGCGACGGCGGACCCGGCTACCTCTCCGCCGGGATGGACCCGCGTTGGAGCATGCGCCGCGACGTGACCATCGGCCGCAACGGCGAGTGGGAGACCGTCAGCCTGCTCCTCGGGGGCGGCGGGGGCCGCTACGGCTATGGTGGGATCGTGAGCACCGCCTTGGCCGACGGGTACCTGACCATCACGGCGCCGAAAGGCGCGGATGGCAACCCCACGCCGATGCACCGCTTCGAGCTCTGGTACCAGGCCGGCGCCGAGCGGGGCGGCTTCTGGGCCAGCGTGGACGGCGCGGATGTCGGCCAGGGCAGCGCCGTCGCGGAGGCCACCGGCGACCGCCACCTCCCCGTCGATGTCCCGCAGGGCTACACGAAGGCCGCGTTCGGCGCGTCCGGGGGGCCCGTGACCTTCTACGGCGCGGTGATGGAGACGAAGGGGCCCGGTGTCGTCTGGGACGCCCTGGGTGTGGTCGGCGTGGGCTCGCGCTCCTTCACCCAACACAACAAGAAGCACCTCGCGAGCCAGGTTGCCCAGCGCGATCCCGACCTTGTCGTCGTCATGCTCGGCGGAAACGAGCTTGGGCTGCCCGTGCTCGGCAAGGGGAACGGCTCCGCCTACATGCCGTACTACCAGGAGACCCTCCGGCGGCTGCGCGCCGGCGCCCCCGAGAGCGCCTGCCTCGTCATCACCCCGCTCGACCAGGGCACGCGCGAAGGCGACGCCCCGGGGACCAAGCCCAACCTCCCGCGCCTCGTCGAGGCCCAACGGAAGGTCGCCGCGGCCGAGGGATGCGCGTTCTGGAACGGCTACGCCGCCATGGGCGGGTCGGGTGCCATCGTGCGTTGGGGGGCGCGGAAGCCGCCCCTGGCGTGGACCGACCTCGTCCACCTCTCCACCACCGGGCAACGCATCATCGGCGACCTCCTGGCGGATGCCATCGAGCACGGGTACGACCGTTGGCTCGCTGCCGGCGGGCTGACCCGCACGCCACCGCCACCGCCGGGGCCCCCGTCCGAAGGGGCCCCGCCGACGGACGCGACACCGGTGAGCGGCCGATGACCCCGACGCGGTTCGCCGCCCGCCTCGGCGCCAGTCTCGTCCTGGCGGGCGCCGTCGTGTTCGCCCTCTCCACCGGCGAAGAGAGCGCCGCCGCCACCCCGGTCGTCGCCGCGGCCTCCGAGGCCCCGGTGTCCGTCGTCGCGCCACGGGTCGAGCCGGCGTGGGTGCTGCGCTACGACGTGCCCGCGGGGACGCTCCCCGTCGACGAGTGCGCCAGCACCGGCAAGATCGAGTCTCCCGGCGTGAAGAGCCCGCCCCCGCCGACGCCCCCGCCGACGCCGCCGGACGAGCCCGCGAAGCCGCCCGCGGAGACCGCCGGCATGCTGCGGGTCGACACCACGCCGGGCGCGAAGAACGAGGAGCTCCCCGAGCCCATCCGCACGCGGCTGGGGTTCGGCGCCCCGTTCGACGTCGCGACCATCGCGCCGGAGCCCTTGCGCGGCCGCCCCGAGGACCTCGCGCGCGTGCGCGCGGTGCTCGCCAAGGCCGCGAAGAAGGAGGGCCACACCCGCTTGTCCTTCTGGGGCGCGTCGCACGTGGCGGGGGAGTACTTCACCGGCGAGCTCCGGCGCATCCTCCAGGACCGCTACGGCGACGCCGGACACGGCTTCGTCATGCCCGCCGCCCCGTGGACCGGCTACCGCGTCACCGACACCAACCTCTGCACCGGCGGCGCCTGGACGAGCGACTTCCACAACCGGAAGGGCGGCCGCGACGATGGGCTCTTCGGCCCCGGCGGCATGAGCGTCGAGGCCCTCGCCCCGACCAGCTACGGCTGGGTGCAGACGACCAAGACCAACCCCCACGGCCGCGCCGTGTCGCGCTTCGAGGTCCTCTACCTCCGGCAGCCCGGCGGCGGCGAGCTGGACGTGCACGTCGACGACGCCGCGCCCATCCGCATCCCGACCGGCGCGCCCATGGGGGTGACCGGCCCCGGCGCCGCCGTGCTCACCGTGCCGGACGGCGCGCACCGCCTCGCCGTCTCCGCGGCGGGGGACGGCCCCGTGCGCGTCTTCGGCGTGCACATGGAGCGCGACGCCCCCGGCGTCATCATCGACGCCATGGGCGTGAGCGGGCGCACCGCCGCCTCCTGGCTGGCGTGGGATGCCGGCCTCCAGGCCGCCTACCTCGATCGCCGCCCGGTCGACCTCGCGGTGCTCGCCTACGGCACCAACGAAGCCAACGACCGCGGCCTCTCCGAGGACGAGTACCGGGCCACGCTCCGGAAGGTGCTGACGCGCATGCGCCGCGTCCTCCCCGACGCCGCCTGCGTCCTCATCGGGCCCAGCGACCGGGGGCGCCACGTCTCGCGCGCGACCTACGCCATCTGGGGCCCCACCGCGTGGGTGGCCCGCACCCAGCGTGAGATCGCGCCGGAGTTCGGCTGTGTCTCCTGGGACCTCCAGGAGGCCACGGGGGGCCCCGGCAGCATGCTGCGGTGGTGGGGCAACACGCCGGCGCTCGCCGCGGGGGACCTCATCCACTTCACCGCCGCGGGCTACCGCGAGCTGGCGACGCGGTTCGTCACGGCGCTCGACGGCGCCTGACGAAGGGGGGGAGCGCGGGGCGCCGCGGGCCGTGACTGCCGGCCCGGCGGCGGGAACCGCTAGAGGAGATCCACCTGGATCGCCCGGATGTTCAGCTTCAGGGGCAGGCGCCCCTGGTGGCCGAAGGTCCAGCCGGGGGCGTCGAGCGACGTGGCCTCTTCGAAGCTCTCCTCGAAGTCGGGGTCGGTCCGCCGGGCATCGAACGTGTTGAGCAGGTCGAGGTCGGGCACGCGCACGCACGGCCGACCCTCCTTCGTGTTGAAGGTGTGACCCGCCAGCAGGCGCACGCAGCGCCAGCTGTGGTTCATCCAGGCGTCCGGATCCTCGCTCGTCTTGAAGACGACGCGGAGCCCGACGGGGCCGATGATGGCGAAGGACTTCAAGTCCTCCGTCTGGAGTTCCCCTTGGCGCCCGCCCATCGTGTGGAACTCCACGACGTGACGCTCCCCGGACAGGTTGAGCCCGGCGAACGCGACGAGATCGAAGCGGAGCTTCGGGGGGACCTCCCAGCGCATGGTCTAGCCCTTCAGCAGGGCGTCAAGCGTGGCCTCGTCGAGGCGGGCCGGGTGGCCGCGCCAGATCACCTTGCCGTCCTTCACGAGGGCGGCGGCCGGGATCCCGCTGACCGAGTAGGCCTTGGACAGCGAGCCGTCCTTCTCCTTGCCGATCGGGAACTTCGCCTTGCTCTCCTTGATGAACTCCTCGACCTTCTCGTCGGTCGCGGACTTGGTCACCTTGGTGATGCCGACGATCTGAACGCCCTTGGCCTTGTACTTGCCCTCTTCCTCGGCGAGCTTGGGGAGCTCCTTCTTGCAGTGCGGGCACCACACTTCCCAGAAGACCAGCAGGGTGGCCTTGTCACCGCCGAGCTCGGCCTTGCCCTGGAACCACTTCTCCATCTCGAGGGGCGCGGCAACGGTGCCGATCAGGTTGACTTCGCTCGCCATGCGGGACGCGGCCTTGCCCGCCTTGGTGCCCGCGAACTTGCCGGTGAGGTCGGCGAGCTTGGTCTTGGCGGTGGCGTAGTCGTTGCCCTTCATCGCCTCCTGCACTTCCGTCATGAGCTTGCCGGCGGCTTCCTCCTCTTCGGGGGAGGCGGTGGGCGCCGCGGCGCCACGGCCCGCGGGGGCCTTCTCGAGCGTGGCGACCTTCTCCTCGGCGGCCTTCACACGGGCCTCCAAGGCGTCGAATTCGCTCTTCTGGACACAGCCCGTGAGGGCGAGGGAGATGACTGCGAGACGGAACATCGGGGTTCTCCAATCTGAGGGACGGCCGCGCGTAACACCGCCGGTGCAGAGGCGCACCGATGGCATCGCGCGAGCGATGGGATAGGGAAGCCGGCTTTCCGGACTTCATCAATGGCGGCTCAGTACATTTTTGTCATGAAGGATCTTCGCAAGGCCTGGCCCGGCGGCAAGGAGGTCCTCAAGGGGATCTGGCTGTCGTTCTACCCGGGCGCCAAGATCGGCGTGCTCGGCGGCAACGGCGCCGGCAAGTCCACCCTCCTGCGCATCATGGCGGGGGTCGACGGGGACTTCACCGGGGAGGCCTGGGCCGCGAACGGCGTGAAGGTCGGCTACCTGCCGCAGGAGCCGAAGCTCGACGAGACGAAGACCGTCCTCCAGAACATCGAGCCCGCCGTGGCCGCGACCCGCGCGCTGCTCACCCGATACGAGGCCATCGGCGAGGCCATGGGCGACGAGGACGCCGACTTCGACGCCCTCCTGGCCGAGCAGGCCGAGCTGCAGGACAAGATCGACGCCGCCGGCGCCTGGGACCTCGACCGCAAGCTCGAGATCGCGATGGACGCCCTGCGCGTCCCCCCCGGGGACCAGCTCTGTGTCCACCTCTCCGGCGGCGAGAAGCGCCGCGTCGCCCTGTGCCGGCTCCTCCTCGAGCAGCCCGACATGCTGCTGCTGGACGAGCCCACCAACCACCTCGACGCCGAGAGCGTCGCGTGGCTCGAGCGCACGCTGCACGACTACCCCGGCACCGTCGTGGCGATCACCCACGACCGCTACTTCCTCGACAACGTCGCCGGCTGGATCCTCGAGCTCGACCAGGGCCACGGCATCCCGTGGGAGGGCAACTACACCGGTTGGCTCGAGCAGAAGCAGAAGCGGCTCGCCCAGGAGGAGAAGGGGACGGTCGCGCGGCAGAAGACCCTCGAGCGCGAGCTCGAGTGGATCCGCATGTCGCCCCGCGCGCGCCAGGCCAAGAGCAAGGCCCGCATCAGCGCCTACGAGGAGATGTTGCAGGACGAGCCGGAGGAGCGCCGCAGCCGCGCCGAGCTCATCATCCCCGCGGGCCCGCGCCTCGGCGGCCTCGTCATCGAAGCCAGCCACATGAAGAAGGCCTACGGCGACAAGCTCCTCTTCGAGGACCTCAACTTCAACCTGCCCCGCGGCGGCATCGTCGGGGTCATCGGGCCGAACGGCGCGGGAAAGACCACGCTCTTCCGCATCGTGACCGGGCAGGAGCAGGTCGACGGCGGCGAGTTCCGCCTCGGGGACACCGTGCAGCTCGGCTACGTCGACCAGTCGCGGGACTCGCTCGACGGCACCAAGTCGGTGTACGAGGTGATCAGCGGCGGGCGGGACGTGATCAAGGTTGGCGGCCGCGAGATCAACTTCCGCGCCTACTGTGGGGCGTTCGGCTTCCGCGGCACCGACCAGCAACAGAAGGTCGGAACCCTGTCCGGCGGCGAGCGCAATCGTCTGCACCTCGCCCGCATGTTGCAGGCCGGCGGCAACGTCATCCTGCTCGACGAGCCCACCAACGACCTCGACGTTGACACCCTCCGCGCCCTGGAGGACGCGCTCCTCGGCTTCGCCGGGTGCGCCGTGGTCACCTCCCACGATCGTTGGTTCCTCGACCGCATCGCCACGCACATCCTGGCGTTCGAAGGCGACTCCCAGGTGGTGTGGTTTGAGGGCAACTACCAGGACTACGAGAAGGACCGCAAGCGCCGCCTCGGCGCCGAAGCGGACCGCCCCCACCGGATCAAGTACCGCCCGCTGGTTCACTGACATGCACGCCCTCGCGTTCGCCGGATCCCTGCTTGCGCTCCTCTGCGCGGGCGCGGGTGGCATGCAGATCACCGGCTCCTTCACCGGGGCCCTCCTGTTCGGGGGGCTCCTCGGGTGGGCGTGGTACGCCCGGGAGCGCGTACCCGGCGTCCAGGGGCGCACCACGATGGTGGCGGCGCTCGCCTCCGGCGTGCTCGGGGTCTCCGACACGTTCACCGACATCGCGGCCAACCTGCGGCCCGAGGAGCGCGACGGCCTGGAGGTGATCCTGGCCGCCGGCTTCCTCGTGATGCTCGTGGCGCTCGGCATGTTCGGGTGGGCGTGCCGCGCCCTGGCCATCGGCAAGGGCCGGTCGCAGTGGCTGGGCCTCCTCGGCTTCTTCAACGTCATCGGCTACGCGGTCGTGGTGTTCCTCCCCCCGGCGCAGGTCGACACGGCGAGCGCCCCGAGCGTGTAGCGCCGGTGCGAGGTTCGCCGGCTACACTTGGGCTTGCGCACCGTCCGGGACCTGTGAGTAGGCCGCCTACGGTGTGGCGGGCGCCGGGTTGCTGTCGAACTGGAAGGGGAACGTGACCTCGAGGGGCTCGGAGGTCACGCCGGTCCAATCGATGCCACCGATGGCCGAGCCGAAGCAGCTCAGCGGCCCGAACGGCACGTCGGAGTGGTCGACCACCCAGGCGTCCTCAAGCCCGCTCGCGTCGAGCTGGAACGCCATGCTCACGCTCCCGGCGAGGCCCGGGTCGAGCGCCGCCCAGCCATCCAGGCACGCCGAGATCTCGTCGTTCACCTCCGCCATGCGCGACACGATCGCGGCGCGGGTGGCCTCGGCGTCCGCGGGCGGGTTCTCGCGGCGGTCGATGGGTCCGCCCGTGGCGGCCGTGGGAGCGGGCGGGGTGGCGGCGGACGGCTCCGTCGCGGACCCCGGCGTGGGGGTCGGGACCGCGGTGGGCGCCACGTTCCGGACGACCCGCGGCACCTTGGTGCGGGCGCCGGGCCGGGCGGTGCGGGCGGCCCTGGGCGTGCCCGCCTCCGTCGGCGCCGCGTCGCCGGTAGCGGTTGTCTCGGGCGTGCGCGCGGGCCACGCAACCCAGACCACGAACGCGAGGAGCGCAAGGACTCCGACGGCGACCAGCAGGCGTTGAGGGGAGGACATGCCGCCGCCTAACGCGCGCGGCCGGGAGGGCGGGGCGTGTACACTTCGGCCATGCCATCCCTCCGCTTCCTCCTCTCCTTGCTCGCCGCGACCTGCGCGTTGGGCGCGTGCGCGGTGGCGGAGGACGACACCCGGCAACCGAGCTTGGGTGCCGATGACACCGCGGAGGTAGAGACCGCCGCCCCGGCGGAGTGCGAAGAGCCGCTCGCGCGCCTCGATGCGTGCCAGCTCGCCGCCGAGGACTCGCTCTACGCCGCGTTCTTCACCGAGCGCTGCTACGACGCGTGTGTGGCCGACTGCCTCGCCGCCGCGCCGTGCGAGGAGCTGAATCGGCTCGATGTCACCTATACGGACGACGAGGACTGTCCCGAGGTCGTGGGCGCCACCGGCGCCTGTGTCGCCGACTGCGACTCGTGCATCACGCCCCTCGTCCTCTCCTTCGACGCGACGCCGATCCACTTCTCCTCCGGCCCCGGCCGGTTCGACTTCGGCACCGGGCGCCCGCTCGCCACCGATTGGCCGTCCCTCGCCACGCCGTGGTTGGCGCTCGACCGGAACGGCAACGGGGTCGTCGACGATGCCACGGAGCTCTTCGGCGATGCCACCCCGCTCGCCGACGGGGGCCGGGGCAAGAACGGCTTCGTGCCATTGCGTGCGCTCGACACCGACGGGGATGGGGCGGTGACCCCCGAGGACACCGCATGGGGCGGCCTCCGGGCGTGGACCGACCTCGACCTCGACCATGCGTGCTCGGCAGAGGAGTTGGTGCCCCTCGCGCGGTTCGGGGTCGTCGCGATCGGCGTGGACCATGTCATCGCCCCGCGTTGCGACGCGCGTGGCAACTGCGAGCGGGAGCGTGGCGCGCTCCGCTATGTGACACCCGAGGGCATCGAACGGCAGGGCGCCGTGGTCGACGTCTACCTGCACGAACACGCAGCATCGCTCGCGGGGCGGTAGGTCGCTCGCTCGCTCGCTCGGCGGTAGGTCGCCCGCGGCGCCGTAGCCCGCTCGTTTGGGCGCCTACTCCGTGCCCTCCGGCGTCGGCTCCCCCCTCGGCTCCGCGACGACCCACTCGTGCCCGTGCTCGCACTTGTAGCGGTGGCGTGCCACGCCCTCCACCGTCTTGCTCCCCACGTGGTAGGTCCGCGACGGGGCCTCACACACCGGGCAATCCTCGTTCGGGGGGTTGTATCCGGGGGCGGACATGTACCCCCATCGGCCACCGGCGCGTCGCATGGGAGTGGTTAGCACGGGGGGGTGGGGGTCACCATTGCTGGCCCGGGGGGGAGGTGCGGGAGCGCACCTACGGACGCGACGCAACCGCGATAGCAGGCAGGATGTCGTACCCCTTGTCCGCGGTCATCGAGGGCTTGGTCCGCGTGGTCGAGCGGGTCGAGGGGCCGGAGGATCCGCGGTGCTTCCAGGTGCTCGGGGCGGCCTATGTGGCGGCGGTGGACCTGCGCACGAGGGCGGGGGTGACGTGTGGCACGGTCGGGAAGCGTGGCGCGGAGCCGATCGGCGGGCTGACGGAGGCGCATCGGGAGATCGCGAGCGCCGATCGTCACGACCCGAGCCTCGCCTACGCCTCCCTCGTTCGCGGCCTCCTCGGGATGGAGCGGGCGCTTGCCGACGTTGCACTCGAACCGGACGCCGCGGGTGTCGTGGGCCTGCACGAGGTGTGGCCCGGGATGACGGGGCTCGGAGGGCGGGTGCGTTGGTGGATCCGTCCGCGCTCGTTGTGGAGCGCCGTGTTGGAGGGAGACGAGCGACGCACGCGCCGGCAGGTCTACGGCCTCGCACCCGAGCGCCTGCTCCGTCGCATCGGGCTCGACTGGGACCGCGAAGACACCTTCGGCGACCTGGCACCCTGCGACGTCGCCGAGGGCGACCCGTATGCGTCCGCGGTGCTCCGCGTGAGGGACCACTCCCCGCACATCGAGGGTGCGCTTCGTGTCGTCCTTCATCCGCTGACCGAGGGGCTGTGGCCCTGGTTCCACCTCGTCGACGCCGGCGGGCGCTGGGTCGTCGACGTGCACGGGGACCGGTACAACGACGTGACCGCGCTCGAGGGGGCGCTCACGAGCGCGGTGGCGGGCGCGCGCCAGTCCGCGGACCCACAGCTGCTCGTGTTCCCCGAGCTGATGGTGGACGAGCGGGCACGCCCCGGCGTGCGGACGGCCGTGCGCGCGACGGGGGGGCCGGTGTTCGGCGTGGTGGCCGGGAGCGCCCACATGACCCTCGGGGACGGGCGGCGCGTCAGCCAGGCCCTCGTGCTGGATCGCGACGGCGAGCCCTGGTGGGCGCACCACAAGCGGGGGAGCTTCCGGTGCGTCGGCAAGCACATCGTCGCGAGCCGCACGGCAGGCCGGATGTTCGTCCCGCAGGACGTGCCGGTCGACGAGGAGGCGCCCTACCACGAGGCGTTCGTCGAGGGGACGTGCCTCCGCTTCTGCGACTCCTCCCTCGGGCGCATCGTCGTCCTCGTGTGCGCGGACCTCCTCGACGAGCAGGCGTGGAGCCGCGCCATCGACCGCCTGGAGCCCGACTTCCTGGTGGTGGTCTCGATGTCCGAGCACGCGGCGCCCTTCCTCGAACGGGCCAAGGTGCTCGCGGAAGGGCGGCGCGTCAGCACGCTCTACGTCAACGCGTCGTGCGACGTGGGCGTGTCGGACGCCGCGGCGCCGGACGTAGACGTGCTCGCGTTCGCGCACCTCGCCATCGATGATGCGCGGGTCTGCTGGCGGCGCGGGAGGGGGCTCGAGCGCTGGGATCACCGGAAGGCGGCCTGGACCGCCTATACGGGCACTCTCTTCGGTATCGAGGGCGGCGGAATGTGGGCAGACCTGGGGTCGCTCTTGGCGAAGCGGTAGGAAGGTGGATACCGATCTGTAGTCGCACCGGCTACTGGAGAACAAGCGGATGCAGCCTCTCCCCTCGACCGACCCGGCACGCCTCGCCGAGCAGCTCGACGCCGCCGCGGCAGCCGGGCAGCCGACGCGGCGCTACGTCCGGGCGGTGCTCGCCGACGTGTGGCGCGCCGTGCACCTCGGGGATCCCGCCGCGATCGGGCGCTGGCGGGCGGCGATCGCACGCTTCGGGGTCGACGCCCGCGCGCAGGAGGACGTCCGGCGCCTGGACGAGGTCCTCGAGGTGGCCGGCACCGCGCTGCGCGACGGTCGGGTGGGGCCCGCCGAGCGGCGGCTCGCGGCGGACCTGCAGCCCATCCTCCAGGTGTTGTGGGAGCACCGGGGCGAGCCGCTGAGTCGCGCGGACCTCTTCCGCCTGTTGGGTGACCAGGACCGCTGGTCCACCCCGAACACGCTCTCCTACCCGCTGGAGCAGCTCGCGGACGCCGAGCTCGTGCTCCTCACCACGCGTACGCGCCAGGGCGGCGCCGCGACCCGACACTACGCGTTGAGCGCGCTCGGCGTGCGGGCGTGTGTGGATGCGGGGCTCGTGCGCGTGGCGGCCGAGGAGCGGGAGCCGGTGGTATCGGCCGCGATGCGCCAGTTGAGGCAGGAGACCGACGCCGGGAAGCGGTTCGACCTTCCGAGATGGCGCATCCCGGCGCACGCGTGAGCGTCGTCAGCTTCTACTCGTTCAAGGGCGGCGTGGGCCGCACCCAGGCGGTCACCAACGTGGCGGCCGAGATGGCCGGTCGTGGCCAGCGCGTCATCATCGTCGACATGGACCTCGAGTCGCCCGGCGTGCACGCCTACTTCGGGACCGCGGACAGCGCCGCGCGCGCGCCGGGGCTCCTCGACTACCTCGATGCCTGGCGGACCGGAGAGGAGCCCCCGAACGTCGACCACTACCTCGTCGAGGTGCACCCCGGGATCCGCGTGATGGGGCCCGGACGCCTGGATGCCACCTATGCCCGGCGCATCGCGGCGCTCTCTTGGGAGCGCTTCTACAGCGAGCAGGATGGGGACCTCGTGATGGAGCGCCTGCGCGAGGAGCTCCTGAAGCGCGCCGATCTGGTCCTGCTCGACAGCCGCACGGGCATGACCGACATCGGCACCGTCTGCACCTTCCACCTGCCCGACGTCGTGGTGGCGCTCTTCGCGCTCCATCGCCAGGGCATCGATGGAACAGCGCTCGTCGGCCGGGCCCTCGCCGAGCGATTGGCGGATGCGCAGCCGCGACTGAAGCGGGTGGTGTTGGTTCCGGCGCGCGTGGACGAGGCGGATGGGAGCCTGGTGACGGAGTGGATCGGGCGTGCGCGAACGGCGTTCGCGGGGCTACCTGCCAACATTGGATTGGTAGAAGCGAAAGACGGGACGACGTTCCGCGTCCCCTACGACCGGGACGTCGCCTATGGCGAGCACATCGTGGTGGCGACGGCGCGGGAGGGGCGGCTCGCGGTGGCGTACCGGTTCCTGGCGGATTTGTTGGCGGGGGAAGTGCCGAGCGCGGAGGATGAGGAGGCGGCGGGTTGGGAGGTGGAGGCGGAGCGGCTCTCGGGAACGGGGGGGTTCGAAGAGGCGCTGAGGCTGGCACGAAAGGCGGTTGCCCGGCGGCGAGAGAGGGCGGTGGAGGACCCGGAGGCGCGGGTGGCGCTGGCCGCAAGTCTTCGGAGGCTATCCAGCTTGCTTTCCAGCCACGGCCGCACGAGGGAAGCCGTGCAGGTCGGGCAGGACGCAGTGGACACGTACCGGGCCCTCGTCAGCGACGACAGCCCGGCCTTCCTGGAACCGCTAGCGCGGGCGCTTGGTGACCTCTCGGTGGACCTCTCAAGGCTCGGCCGTCGCGCCGAGGCCTTGCTCCTGAAGGAGGAGACGGTCAGCATCTTCAGTGCGCTCTGCGAATCCGACCCGCCGCGATTTCTCCCTGCCTTGGCGATGAGTGTCAACAATCTCGGTTCTGGGCTCGCTCAGGTCGGGCGAGACGACGAGTCGCTCGCCCAGCTCTCGAAGGCGGTTGCCCTGTATCGGTCGCTCGCCGGCGCCGAGTCGGCGCGCGGCTGGTTGGCGATGGCGCTCGGAAATCTCGCCAACGTGCTGTTCCAAGTTGGACGCCAACAGGAGGCGCTCGCTGTGGGCCAAGAGGCGGTCGCGACTTACCGGTCGTTGACAGAGGAGGATGCGAAGAGCAATCGCGCAGCGCTCGCGCTCAACCTTGGCAACCTCTCCAACTTCTTGGCCGCGGAAGGCCGCCGCGAAGACGCATTGAACTCGATTGAAGAGTCGCTGACGAACTATCGTGCCTTGGCCGCGGATCTGCCCGATATCTACCTGCCCGATGTGGCACGCTGCCAGTTCAACCTGGCTCTCCGCCTTGCAGAATTGGGCGCGCTGCCCGCCGCGTCGTCCGCCATTGCGGAGTGTATCGACGCATTCAGATACCTGGCTGCTGAAATGCCTGACGGCTACCTGCCTGAGCTGGCCCGTGGTCTCGCGACCTCGTCGCAACTGCATGTCGTACAGGGTCGTCCGATTGACGCACTGCCCGCAAGCACCGAAGCCCTCACCCTCATCCGCCCCTTCCATGCCCAGCTCCCCCTGGCCTTCGCCGAGCACACGAGGCTAGCGGTCAAGGCCTACCTCTCCGCCTGCACCGCCCTCGACCACCCCCCCGACGAAGCCCTCCTCGCCGGCCTCCCCCGCCCCGAGCCAGGGCCCGGCGAGTAGCGCCAAGGGCGGCCCCCCTCTCCCGAGAGGGCCCGCCCATCCCGACCTCACGGAGCCGGGGCGTACCGCAAGGGCTCCATCACGAAGCTCCCGCCGCCGCGCGTGGCCGAGCGCAGCGCCGAGATGTAGCCGAACATCGTGGTGAGGGGGACCTCCGCCTCCACGACCGCCGCCTCTCCGGCGACCTTCGTGTCGGTGACCAGGCCCCGCCGCGTGGCGAGCTGGCCGAGGACGCTGCCCAGGTTCTCCGCCGGGGCCTCCACCACCACGCGCATGACCGGCTCGAGGACCACCGGGTCCGCGTCGGCGAGCGCCTCCTGCACCGCGAGCCGCCCCGCGGCGAGGAAGGAGCGCTCCGACGAGTCGACCGCGTGGATGGCGCCGTCTTCGAGCACCACCCGCACGCCCACGACGGGCGAGCCGGTCCGCCGACCGTTGGTCAGCGCGTCGCGCACGCCCCGCTCGAACGCCGCCACGAACGGCGCCGGGATGGCTCCGTTGTAGGTCGCGTCGACGAAGGCGTACCCGAGCGGATCCTCGGGGAGGGGCTCCACCCGCCCGATCACCCGCGCGTACTGACCGGGGCCGCCGGTCTGCTTGCGCAGGGTGTAGTCGAAGCGGGCGGCGCGGCGCACCGTCTCCCGGAGCGCCACCTGCGGCGGGCCCGAACGGACCGCCACCCCCGCCGCGCGCACGCGCTCGAGCGCCACCTCGAGGTGGAGCTCGCCCATGCCCCGGAGCAGGATCTGGCCGCTCTCCGCGTCCCGATCCAGCCGCAGCGTGGGGTCCGCCCGGCAAAGCCGCGCCAGCGCCGCCGTCAGCAAGGCCGCGCCGTGCCGATCGTGCGCCTCCACGGCCACCGCCACCACGGGCGCGGGGACCTCGAGCCCGGCGAGCACGAGCGGTGCGGCCGGATCGGCGAGGGTGTCGCCCGTGGGGAGCGCGACCCCGAAGGCGGCGACGATGTCACCGGCCTCGGCGGACGCGATCTCCACGGTGGAGTCGGCGTGGATGCGCACGAGCCGCGCGATGCGCACGGTGTCGCCGGTCCCCATGATCCGCGCGGTGTCGCCCTTTGCGAGGCGCCCACGGTAGATCCGGAGCCAGCTCATCGTGCCGAAGCGCGTCTCGTCCTGCTTGAACGCGAGCGCCACGAGCGGGCCCTCGGGATCGGCGGCCACGGGCACGCTCGCCCCCCCGAGAGCGCCGGGCGGGGTGCGGCCCTCGACCACGCGGTCCAGCGGGCTCGGCAGGTAGCGCACCACCGCGTCGAGGAGCGGCTGCACCCCGACGTTGTGGTAGGCCGCGCCGAACAGCACGGGCGCGAGCGCATCGGCGACCGTCGCACGGCGGATCGCGGCGTGCAGGCTCTCGGCATCCACCGGCAGCCCTGCCAACCAACGATCCGCCGTCGCGTCGTCCACCTCGGCGACCGCGGTGACGAGCGCCTCGCGCGCAGCAGCGACCTCGGCGCGCAGGGCGTCGGGGACGTCGCTGTCCACGACCTCCTCGCCATGCGCACCCTCGAATCGGAGCATGCGCCCCGTCACGAGATCGATCACCCCTTCGAGCGCGGGCCCGCCGCCCACGGGGAGCTGGAGCACGGCGCAGTGGAGCCCGAGCTTCTTGCGAAGCCCGGCCACCGCCGCGACCGGATCCGCGCCGGGGCGGTCCATCTTGTTGACGAACACCACGCGCGGGACGCCGTGGCGGCGCATCTGGCGGTCGACCGTGGCGGTCTGGGGCTGCACCCCGGCCACCGCGCACACGACGAGCACGGCGCCGTCGAGCACGCGGAGCGCGCGCTCCACCTCGATGGTGAAGTCCACGTGCCCCGGCGTGTCGAGGAGTTGGATGGTGTGGCGCGGCGCCTCGGGGGGCACCGCCCACTCGCACCACGTCGCCGCGGCTTGGATGGTGATGCCTTTCTGTCGCTCCAACGGGTCGAAGTCGAGCGTCGCGCCCGTGCCGTCCCGCGCGTGCACCTCTCCCGTCCGGTGGATGCGACCGGTGTAGTAGAGGATACGCTCGGAGAGCGTGGTCTTGCCCGCGTCGATGTGCGCGGAGATGCCGATGTTGCGGAGGCCGCCCGTGCCATGGACGGTGGTGTGGAGGGTGTTGGTGACGATGGCGGACATGAGGGTTCCCTTCGGCCACCCGGACGGATGGCACGTTTGCAGTTGACACACGAATCCCACCCGACCCACACGACGTGGGCGGACGGAGGGCCCTCCCGGCTTGGAAGCCGTGTGGGGAGAGCCCGGGCCCCTACGGCCCGGACGTGGGGCTACGGGTCGTCGGCCTCCGGACGAGGACAGACGACACGACCACCACGATCTGGACGTAGATCGGGAGCTTCAGGAGAGGCGCGGCTGCCGAGCGGGCAGGATCAGGCCGCGCCGACCACGGTCCGGCGCGCCAGCTCCGCCAGCCAACGGACGGCATGGGGGACGGGGGAGTGCACGACGGTACGCATGACGCGGAGGCTAAGCGCGCGGGGTTTGGGTGTCAAGGGGACGCCGCGGCGGAGTTGCGTGGCGCCGTCGAAGGGCGAAGGGGTTCTCGCGTCGACTCCGCCGAGGTCCCGCCGGCGTCCGTCCGAACTCGCCGGATGATGCCCTACCCCCCGAGTTCGGACGCTATATCCGTCCGAACTCGCCGGATGACGTCCTACCCCCCGAGTTCGGACGCTATATCCGTCCGAACTCGCCGGATGACGTCCTACCCCCCGAGTTCGGACGGTCGCCAGGGCCATCTCCTCTCGAACACGGCCCCCTCGAGCGGTGCCACCCCCCGCGACGCCCCGTCACCGCCCTACCGCGGCCACACCGCCACGCACCCCAACCGCCGCAAGTCCGGGGCACCCCCTACTCGTCGAACGTCCAATCCAAGCCCACGCTCGTCACGGGATCGCCCACCACCCCCACGTGGATCCGCGGGTTGAACGCGAAGTTCCACCCGCCGGCGCCAGCCTGCGGCCCCAGCGCCGCCTCCCAACATGCGACCGTCACGGCCAACCCCAACCCCTCGGCGGTCGTGCCGTCCCACGCGCCCGTCACCGTGATCGTCTGGTCGAACTGGTCGCACAGGTACTCGGTGTCGGGGAGCCCGTCGTCGTCGCAGTCGGGGAAGGTCGCCGAGAGGTCGCCCCAGGCGCAGGACGCGAAGCGTCCGACGTCGCCGCAGGTGTCCGGCTCGCCGAGGAGCGCGACGGCGTCGGGGTAGACGGTGCCGCCGCAGAGGCCGTCGGCGCACCCCTCGTCGAGGACGAGTCGCTCCCCCGGCGGCAGGTAGGCGCAAGGGCGGTCCGCGGTGTCCGCGGCGGAATCGCCGGCGCCCGTGTCAGACCCCGTGCAAGCGACCATCAGCAGCAGGACCACGGACACCTCTGCGGCTCTTCCTTGCGTCCCGAGCGCCGATCCGCAAACACGTACCGTCCGGCGCCCCTGCACCGGGGTGTGCGGCCCCGCCAGGTGCGCAGCTTCGGCCCCGCGTCCAGCCCGCGGACGCGGGCGCCCCTCGGCTGCACCCGCCCGGATCGCTCCCCCGAACCCCGCGGGCGCCCGGTGGGTCGCCACCGCCACGGCCCCCGCGGATTGACACGACAATGCCAGGTCCGCCGGATCGCGGAGGTAGCCCCCGCGGATTGACACGACAATGCCAGGTCCGCCGGATCGCGGAGGTAGCCCCGCGGATTGACACGACAATGCCACGTCCGCCGGATCGCGGAGGTAGCCCCGCGGACAGGAGGCCAGGGCGGCTGGACCGCGCGGACGCGGCCACCGCGGCAGCGGGGGTGCCGACCCGACCGGCGGCGGCTCCCATGCCCCACACCGCGCTCCGTCCGGGTTGATCCACCCGCCCCCCCCATCGGGTACGATGCGGCCCCCCGGGCCCCGCCATGTTGTTGTTCCTCCTCGCCTGCGCCGAGCCCCCGCCCGTCGTCGCGGCGGACACCCTCCCCGACCCCGGCGACTACGTGCTCGCCGGGCCCGGCGGCCCCGCCGCGAGCTTCGACGCCGCGCAGCTCGACCAGCCCTGCGCGGCGCTCACCGGCGGCCCCGAGGACATCGAGCACCACAACCTCGTCGGCATCTACGACGGCTGGCTGGTCCTCCCCTGGGCCCCCGAAGATGGCGGCGGCGGCATCAGCCTCTTCGACTTCTCCGACCCCTGCGCGCCCGCCAAGATCGGCGAGGCCTACAGCGCGATCATGCGCGAGAGCCACACCCTGGCCATCGCGGAGGTCGACGGGCGCACGATCCTCGCGGTGGACGCCCACCACGACGGCGACCGCGGCGGCATCGGCTTCTGGGACCTCACCGATCCGACGGCGCCGGTCTGGCTCTCCGACCTCGAATTGCCCGGCTACCACTACCCGGACGCCTACTTCCGCGTCGCCCTCTCCACGTTCTGGCAAGGCGACGTGCTCTACGTGAGCGCCGGCTTCCTCGGCGTCTTCACCGTCGACGTGTCCGACCCCGCCGCCCCCGTCCTCCTCGACCAGTGGACGGAGGCCGGCTTCCTCGCCGGCAGCTTCCACGTCATCGGCAACCTCGCGCTCGCGTCCTCCGCGGGCCTCTCGCGCACGATGCTCTGGGACATCGGTGACCCCACGGATTGGCAGCTCCTTGCCGACTGGGAGCCCACCGACGACGGCGGGGAGCCGCGCCCGTACTACTTCGCGAACGTCGGCGGGCGCTACGCGTTCTTCGCGCGCAAGGGCGACGGCGGCGGGCCGATGGTCTACGACCTCGCGGACCCGACCGTGCTCACGCGCGTCAGCTCGGCGTTCTCGCCCGAGGGGGACGGCGGCTATGTCTCCCGCCACCACGACACGCTGTTCCAGGGCGAGTCCAATTTCGGCGCGCGCTACGACTTCAGCGATCCGTCCGCCCCCATCGAGATCGCGCGCATCGACATGGCCGGCGACTTCGACACCCTCACGCCGATCGGCAACGTGGCGGTCGCGAGCGTCGACGACGACGCCGACCCCGGCCTCGCCACCCAGGTCTTCCCGTGGGACCCCGCGCCCGACGCCCGCGGGCCCACCGCCGAGCTCACGAGCCCCATGGACGGCGCCACGTGGGTGCCCGTCACCGGGCGCATCGGGCTCTCCTTCGACGAGTCGATCGAGCCGAAGAGCGCCCACGCCGGCTCGCTCCGGGTGTGGCGGGCCGACGGCGCGGCGGTGCCGGGCCGGTTCTACGGGCAGGAGACCCTCGTGAACTTCGTGCCCGACGCCCCGTTCGACGCCGACACCACCTACGTCGTCGAGGTGCCGGCCGGCGGCATCGCGGACGTGAGCGGCAACCCCACCGAGGCCACCCTGCGCTTCACGTTCTCGACCGGGGCCGCGGTCGCGGAGGTCCCGTGGTAGCGCTCCTCGCGCTCCTCGGGTGCGCGGGCGGGCCCGGCACCGACACCGGCGCGGTCGTCGCCGTCGAGCCGAGCGCCGCGCTGGGCGGCGAGCAGGTGGTGTTCGTCGGCCTCCCGGTGACCCTCGCCTCGCCGGAGAGCATCGGCGCGACGTTCACGTGGGACTTCGGAGACGGCGCGACCCTCGAGGGCGCCACCGCCACCCACACCTACGACGCGCCCGGCCGCTACACGCTGCGGCTCACCGCCGCGAGCACCGACGGGCGCACCGACACCGCCAGCGCCACGGTCATCGCCGTGTACGAGCCGCTCGCGACGCCCCCCACCGCCTCCGGCCGCCTCGCACACCTCGACGGCACGCTCTACGCCGCGCTCCCCGACGCCGACGAGGTCGTCGTGGTCGCGGTGAACGTGGTGGTCGACCGCCTCGCGGTGTGTGGCCACCCCGTCGCGGTGAGCGCTGCGGCGGGGGTCCTCGCCGTGGCGTGCCGCGACGACGCCGTGCAGCTCTGGGACACGACGTCGCGCACGTTGGTGCTCGAGGTGCCCCTGCGCTGGGGCGCGCGCCCGGCGGGCATCGCCGTCGATCCGGACGGGTCCGGCGCCTCCGTCACGCTCGCGGGCACGGGCGAGGTCGTGCACGTCGTCGACGGCGGCATCGAGACGATCGCCGCCGTCGACGACCCCCGCGGGATCGCCGTGGGCGACGGCGCCCTCTACGCCGCCCGCTTCCGGTCGCTCGACGCCGCCGGGGCGGCCGTGCGCGTGGCGAGCGACGGCGTCGTCACCGACTTCTCGTTCGCCCCCGACCTCGGCCCCGACTCCGACACCGACGCCCGCGGCGTCCCCACCCTCCTCGGCGCGGTCGCCGTGCGGCCGGACGGGCGCGCCATCGTGGTGGCCGGAGAGAAGGCCAACGTGGATCGCGGGCTCTTGCGCGACGGCCTCGCCCTCACCCACGAGACGAGCACCCGCGCGGCGCTCCGCTCCGTCGACGCCACGACCGGCGCCCCGCTGGCCCGCGCCCTCTTCGACAACCGCGATCGCGTCGGCGCCGTCGCGTTCACCCCCCTCGGCGACAAGCTCCTCGTCGCCCACCTGGGCGCCGGCGTCGTCGACATCCTCGACCCCTTCACCCTCACCCGCATCGGCGGCTTCCAGTCCGTCGGCGTCGGCCTCGACGGCCTCGCCACCGACGGCGAGACCGCGTGGGTGCTCGCCTCCATCGACCGGGAGCTCGTCGCCTACGACCTCGGCGGCGTCAACGGAGAGGTGGAGCTCGCGCGCGTCCCCCTTCTCGACGTCGAGCCCCTCGCCGCCGACGTGCTCCTCGGCGCCCGCGTCTTCCACGCCGCCGCCGACCCCCGCATGAGCACCGACGCCTACGTGTCGTGCGCGAGCTGCCACCCCGACGGCGGCGCCGACGCGCGCACGTGGGACTTCACCGACCGCGGCGAGGGCCTCCGCGAGACCCAGGCGCTGTTTGCGATGCCCGCCGCGGGCCCGTTCCATTGGAGCGCCAACTTCGACGAGGTCCAGGACTTCGAGAACGCCATCCGCGCCCACCAGGCCGGCACGGGGTTCCTCTCCGACGCGGACTTCGCCGCCGTCGAGGACCCCCTCGGTGCGCCCAAGGTCGGCCTCTCCGCCGAGCTCGACGGGCTCGCCGCCTACGTCCGGAGCTTCGCCGCCGAGGTGCCCCGCTCGCCCTGGCGCAACGCGGATGGCGCCGCGACCGAGGCCGGCGCACGCGGCCGCGCCTTGTTCGTGGCATCGGGGTGCGAAACCTGCCACGCCGGGGCGGAGTCGACGGACGCCGCGTGGAACGAGGACGGCACGCCGCTCCTGCACGACGTCGGCACGCTGCTGGAGAGCTCCGGCGAGCGCGCCGGCGGGCCGCTGCTCGGCCTGCGGACCCCGAGCCTGCGCGGACTGTTCGCGACCGCGCCCTACCTGCACGACGGGCGGGCCGCGACCCTCCCCGACGCCCTCGCGGCGCACGGGGTGGCGCTCGCCCCCGCGGAGGAGGCGGACCTCGTCCAATACCTGCTGGAGCTCGAGGCCGAGCCGTAGACGCGGAAGACGCGGCCGACCCAGGGGCCGCGCCGCACGGTTGCGCGATCGCAGGCCTCGCCGAGCGCGTCCGTCGGGCCGATTTATTGACGCGGTCTCGTGAACGAGCCCCTTCATACCTCTTGCATCCCCGCCCCCGCGGTTTGCCCCGTGCCCCTCGCCCGGGTACCGGGACACCAAGAAGAGGCCGACTGTGCGCGCGTTGACCCTGGCTCCGGCCCTCCCCCTGCTCCTCGCCCTGGCCGGCTGCGAGCAGGACTACAAGCTCGCCGAGGCGCCGGCCGTCATCGCGGTCAGCCCCACGCTGGCGGATCTTGGCGCGATCGCCGTCGGCGCGAGCGCCACCGTCGACCTGACGCTCACCAGCATCTCCGGCGGCGAGGTCGAGGTCGTCGCGCTCGATCTCCTCGACATCGACGGCGGCGGCTTCTCCGTCCCGGACACGCTCCCCACCGTCCCGGCGGGCGGCACCGCCACCCTCACCGTGACCTACACGCCCGTCGAGGCCGGCTTCCACCTCGCCCAGCTCACCGTCACGACGAACGAGGGGCGTGACGCCGACCACGTCATCAGCGTGCGCGGGCAGGCCGGCACCGCGGCCGCGCAGGTGTGGCCGCTGGTGCTCGACTTCGGGCCGGTCCCCGTCGGCGGCAGCGGGAGCGGCTCGTTGACCCTCGCCAACACCGGCGACATCACGTTTTCGGCCGACACCACCCTCGCCCCGCCGTTCTCGCTCGTCACGCTGGTCCCGGCCGACATCGCCGCGGGCTCGACGGGCCGGTTCGCCATCGAGTTCAGCCCGACCGACGCCGCCGAGGCCTCCGGCACCCTGGAGTTCGACCTCGGCGGGGTCACCACCGTCCCGCTCGTCACCCTCCGCGGGAACGCGTGCGGCACCGGCACCCCCACCCTCTACGACGCCGACTCCGACGGCTACACCGCGTGCGCGGGCGACTGTGACGATGCCGACGCCAGCGCCCACCCCGGCGGGACCGAGGTGTGCGACGGGCGGGACCAGGACTGCGACGGCACGCTCGACGAGGGCACCTCCTGCTCCGACGACGACGGGGACGGCGTGACCGAGGACGCCGGCGACTGCAACGACGGCGCCGCCGCCGTGTCGCCCAGCGCCGCCGAGATCCTCGGCAACGGGATCGACGACGACTGCGACGGCGTCATCGACGCCGGCACCCACGACGACGACGCCGACGGCTACGCCGAGGAGGGCGGCGACTGCGACCTCGCCGACGCCACCGCCTACCCGGGCGCGCCCGAGCTCGCGGACGGCGTCGACAACGACTGCGACGGCCTCACCGACGAGGGCACGACCGCCTACGACGACGATGGGGACGGCGTGACCGAGGACGCGGGCGACTGCGACGACGCGGACGCCACGGTCTACCCGGGCGCGGCCGAGGCCGCCGACGGGGTGGACGACGACTGCGACGCCGAGGTCGACGAGGGCACGGACTCCGGCGACGACGACCGCGACGGCTACACCGAGGCGGGCGGGGACTGCGACGACGGCGACGCCGCCGTGAACCCCGGCGCGCGCGAGGTCAGCGGGGACGGGACCGACAACAACTGTGACGGGGCCACGGAGTGACCATGCTGACCCTCCTCCTCCTCTCTGCCCGCGCCTACGCCGTCGCCTGCTCGTCGCTCACCGTGATCGACGACCTCACCTGCTCCTCCTCGGTGACCGGCCAGATCACCAGCGCCACGACGAGCGAGCTCGGCGGCTCCGGTGCCAACGCCTACAGTTGCGGCTCGCCCTACGCCGGCCTCACCCAGACCAGCGGCGACAACGTCTACAGCTTTACGTGTCAGAGCAGCGGCTCGGTCACCCTCGAGGTCACCGGGCTCGACTGCGACCTCGACATGTACATCCTCGGCGACTCGTGCAGCTCGTTCCTCGATTGTGAGGACGGCTCCACCGCGGGGAGCACCACCAACGACTCGGTCACGTTCACCTGCACCGCGGGTGACACCTACTACGTCATCGTCGAGGGCTACGGTTACACGAGCGGTGCCACCGGCTCGGGCCGCTGCCGTGCGGGCGAGGGCAACTACACGCTCGACTTCGACGTCTCCGCCGGCACCGGCTGCACCGAGGACTGCGACGACGCAATCGACAACGACCTCGACGGTGACATCGACTGCGACGACTCCGACTGCGCGAGCGACCCCGTGTGCGCCTGCGATGTCGACGGCGACGGCTACGACAACAGCACCTGCGGCGGCACGGATTGCGACGACAGCGACGCCACGGTGTACCCGGGCCGCGCCGAGACCTGCGACGGCGAGGACGAGGACTGCGACGGCGTCGTGGACGACGGCGCCACCGGCTCGGTGACCTGGTACCTCGACGCCGACAGCGACGGCTACGGCACCTCCGCCACCACGAGCCGGAGCTGCTCGCCCCCCGCCGGGTACGTCTCCAACGACGACGACTGCGACGACACCAGCGCCGCCGTGAGCCCGGTCGGCGCCGAGGTCGCCTACGACGGCATCGACCAGGACTGCGACGGCGCGGACCTCACCGACATCGACGGCGACGGCGACGACGCCGACTGGGCGGGCGGCACCGACTGCGACGACACCGACGACAGCGTGTACCTGGGCGCCGCCGAGCGGGCCGACGGCGTGGACGGCGACTGCGACGGCACGGTGGACGAGGGCACGTCCTGG
Source organism: Pseudomonadota bacterium (assembly GCA_030684355.1). GTDB lineage: Bacteria > Myxococcota_A > UBA796 > UBA796 > SXON01 > CAJBVW01. The sequence continues at coordinate 4,490 of JAUXTN010000226.1, read as the reverse complement.
TACGACGATGACGGCGACGGCTACACCGAGTCCGGCGGCGATTGCGACGACACGGCCGCGGGCGTGAACCCCGGGGCGGTCGAGACCTCCGACGGCGACGACGAGGACTGCGACGGGGTCATCGACGAGGGCACCGACACCTACGACGACGACGGCGACGGCTACACCGAGGCCGCGGGCGACTGCAACGACGGCGACGCCGCGGCCTCCCCCGCGCGCACCGAGGTCGACGGCAACGGCGTGGACGACGACTGCGACGGCCGCGCCGACAGCGCGACCTCCGACCCCGACGGCGACGGCTACACCGAGGAGGCCGGCGATTGCGCCCCCTCCGACGCCAGCGTGTACCCGGGCGCGCCCGAGCAGGCCGACGGCGCCGACAACGACTGCGACGACCTCGTGGACGAGGGCACCGCCGCGGACGACATGGACGGCGATGGCCGCACGCCCAACGCGGGCGACTGTGACGACGGGAACCCGGCGATCTACCCCGGCGCGGACGAGGCGCAGAACGGCGTCGACGATGACTGCGACGGCGCGGTCGACGAGGGCTCGTACGCCTACGACGACGACGGCGACGGTTTCTCGGAGGAGGGGGGCGACTGCGACGACGACGCCGCCTCCGTCCACCCCGGCGCCGAGGAGACGGCCGACACCCTCGACAACGACTGTGACGGGCGGGTGGACGAGGACGTCGACGATGCCGACGGCGACGGCGTCGCGCAGGCCGACGGCGACTGCGACGACGACGACGGATGGGTGCGCCCCGGGCTCGTCGAGATGTGCGACGGCGTCGACAACGACTGCGACGGCAGCGCCGACGAGGACTGCGAGGAGGCCCCCGGCGCCGAGAAGCCCCCCGGCTCGTGTGGGTGCGACACTGGCGGCGGGCTCGGTGCCATGGGCATCGGGCTGGCGTTCACCCTGGTCGCGCTCGCACGGCGGCGCGGGCCGATCCGGGGCCGCGCCGCACGGTAGCGAGGTGTCCGGCCTCGGCGCGCGCGTCCGGCGGGCGAGGCGCCCGGCGCCGTCATCGCGGCGGGGTCATCGCGGCGGCGTCATCGCGGCGGCGTCACTTCGACGACTCGGGCCCCGCGAGCACCCAGCCCTCGCCGCAGCGCTCCACGCGCAACGGCAGGGTGTTCGGCCCCATCGTGATCCCGCAGGTGGGCGTCTCCGCGCCCGTGCACACAAACGGCGCGCCCCCGTGCGCGGCCCCCTGGAGCATCGACGTGGGGGTGTCGTCGAACGCCACCTCGCCGAGCGCCCAGAGCGCCGCGAAGTCCGTCCAGGCGCCCGCCATCGCCGGCGTGTCCTTTGCCAGCACTCCGGTCGCAAACCGTGCGATTGCGTCGTTGGCGCGCGTGCCGAGCTCGCTCGCGGGCGCTCCGCACCGGCGCGTCACCGCCCACTCCGCCTCGGCGCCGAGCGCGGCGACCACCTCGGCCCGGCCGTCCCCGTGGGTGAGGCTCAGCGCGTCGCCAACGGGCGCCCACCCGGCTGCGGTCTTCGTGTAGAGGAAGCCCGCGACGTCGTCGTCCACGAGCTCGCCGCCCTGGAACCACGGCGCCACGACGACGAGCCGCTTGTCCCCGCGCGCGATCTCGGCGATGCGCGTGGTGGTCGCGGGGCCGCGGATGTTGGTGAGGCGCACGCGCACCCGGTCGGCCGGGACCTCCGCGGCGACACCGGCCACTTCGACGAGGGTGACGGGGGGGAGGTCGACGGGTTGGGGCATCGGAAGGCGCTAACCGCGCCGCGGTGGCGCGGCCCTCATCGGGCCGGAGGGACGAGCCCCTTCAACGCGTCCCAGTTGGTCGTCGGCGGGGCGCTGCACCGGACCTTGGCGATCCGCTCGGAGGCCTTCGAGACGTAGACGCCCTTGAAGTCATCGCCCTCGCCCAGCTCGCCCGCGCCGGCGCCCGCGGCCTCTACGACCTCGTAGCCCACGCCGGCGTTCTCGAACGACAGCAGCGTGGCCCGCGCCCCGGCGGGCTGCCGCTCTTCCAACGTGAACGCCGTCGCGCTCGGCACCGCCGGGTAGACCAGCTCGGGGTGTCCCAGCGGCCCGAAGCGATATTGCACGCCGGCTCCGGCGCCACAGACGGAGATGACTTTTCCCTTGCTCGTCGGGCAGGAGAAGTAGGGGATTTCCGTGGCGGCACAGTGGCCGATGGCGGGGGCGGCGGAGGGGGTTGAGGACACGGTTGGCGGCGCGCCAACCGTGGCACCTGCGGTGGCACCCGGCGGGGTCGGTGGGGCGCTGGGGGCCGTGGCGTCGGGGGCCGTGGCGTTGGGGGCCGTGGCGCTCTTTCCGGCCAGGGGCCAGCTCTCGGGTTGGAACGTGGCACCGTCCGCGCCGCAGGCCTGGTGCCGTTGCTCTTGCAAGGCGAATTGGTCGCCTGTCAGCACGTAGCGGTACCAATCGCCGCAGTCGCCCGCGCCACGGGCCTTGTCCACCCAGGTCAGGACCCCGGTGGCGGCGTCGAGGCTGGGCATCCCGGTGAGGCGCAGCGGCGCGCCGTCGGCGGTGGTCACCACGCTCGGACCCGCGGCCCACGCGTAGTAGTAGCGGCCCTGGTACGCCGCCATGAAGCAGTTGACCTGCAGGATCGTGCGCCCGTCCGCCAGCACGATTGGGGTCACCGACGCGATCTCGCGCTCGGAGCCACACACGCCGCTCGCGAGGAGGGTGGCGTCGGCGGGGATCGTGGCTGCGGGGGCCGCCGCGGCCCCGGCGCTGGGCGATCCTGGCGCCGAGGGGACGCCGACGCCCGCGCACGCGAGCCCCATGGCAAGGAAGACCGGCGGGACGAGCAGGCGCACGATCGTGACCTCGTGGAGCGGCCGGTAACCCGGGTGGCGCCCGGGGTGGCGGGGAGCGGAATACGAGCGGGCCATGGCCTCTCCCGTGCGCATCGGCCTCCTCCTCCTCGGGGTGGTGGCCTGCCGCCCGCCGGTCATCGGCATGACGATCGAGGCCCGGGTGACCTGCGCGTCGGACACCGGCGCCTGCGACGTCTCCAACGCCCGCGCGCCCTGTCGGTGCCACGCCCACGACTTCGATCGCGACGCCGGGCGCGTGGCCGTCTACGACGGCCGGCTCGCGGACCACGAAGCGGACGCCACGGTGGTCTACTCGCTGAACTACGCGTCCGAGTTCGAGCTGTGCGGCCAGGACGTCGTCGTGTTCGACGATCCCGCGATGGTGACCGCGGTGGACGGCCCGCTGTTGTACCGCGTCGATCCCGACGCGACCCTCGTCCCGGACGACGCCGCGCCGCTCGTGTCCGCCGACGGCGAATCGCTGGTGTTCGAGTACGCCGCGGGCGGCGGGGTGGTCCAGGAGACACACACCGTGCTGTTCCGCGACGCGATGGAGGTCACGACGTTCGGCGGGATCCCATGCTGCGGGACGCCCGCGCCGGTGGGGGTCGGGCTCCTGCTGGCGGGGGCGGTGCTGGTGGGGCGGCGGCGGGGGCGCCCGGGGCCGGGGTAGGCGGGCCGACGCTCCGATGACGGCCGCCCGCCGCGCGATGGCCGGCCCTGCTACGCGGAGGGCGGAGCGGCCCCGATCCGGGCCCACCGCACCGTCCCGTCGTACGACGCGCTCGCCACCCCGCCCCCGCACGCCGCGAGGGCCACCGCCATGTCCGGGTGCGCCCAGCCGCCGACCTCGACGCCGTCGGCGTCCTCGACGCGCACGCGGCCATCCTCCCCAGCGGTGGCCCGCCCCCCGGGCAGGGCCCCATCGCTCGGCAACGCCAGCACCGCGCGCACCGCCCCGACGTGGACCGCGCGCGGCCGCTCCCCCGCAACGTGGAGCCGGCCGTCCGCGCCGCCGACGACCACCCGGCCGCGGACGTGGGTGACACAGCGCAGCGGGCCGCCTCCGAGGTCGGTGTGGGTCACCCCCGCGCCGAGCGTCGCGACGCGTCCATCCTCGCCCACCGAGACGAGCCCGCCGTGGGGCCCCACCGAGAGGCCCCAGGCCCAGCCTTCGTGCGCCTGCCAGGTGCGTACGCACGTGCCGTCGGCACGCCACACCCGGACTCGACCGTCTGCCCCGGCGCTCGCGACGCACCCGTCGGGGAGGGCGTGGAGGGCCAGCGTGGCGCCCTCGTGGGCGGTGAACGTGGTCAGGGGCGAGCGGACTGCCCCCCGCCGGTCCGCGCTCCACAAGCCGCCGGACCACGCGAGGGCCGTGACCGTGGCCGGGTGGGTCCGCAGCTCGTGGAGGTCGTGGTGTGCCCGCGGGCCGACGTCGCCCCGGCTCGGATCGCCCCGCCCGGGATCGCCGCGGCCGAGGATCCGGCCGTCGCGACCGCCGCTCACCAGGGTGCCGTCCGGGGTTGTCGTGAGGCACCACACGTAGCCGCGGTGGTCGTTCGCGGCGGGGTTGGTGGCGGGGGCGGGGTTGGGGGCGGGGGCGGCATGCGGGGCGGCGTCCGCGCCCGGGCCCATGGGGGCGGCGTCCGCGCCCGGGCCCA
>JAUXTN010000222.1 GCA_030684355.1 Pseudomonadota bacterium | reverse complement strand
CCCGCCCCTCCCGCGCCGCCCCTCCCGCCTCGGCGTCCCCCGCCGCTCCCGGCGCGCCCCCGCCCTCAAACCCCCCGCGACCGCACCGCCTCCGCCACCCGCCCCACGGCGCTGGCGTACGCCGCGGTGCGGAGGTCCACGCCGCGCTCCGCGGCGATCCGGGAGACCTCCTCCCAGGCGGTGTCCATCGACCGCGCCAGGTACGCGTCCACGCGCGCGGCCTCCCACGTCACGCCGTCGCGCGCCTGCGCCCACTCGGCGTGGCTGACGGTCACGCCGCCCGCGTTGCAGAGGATGTCCGGGACGACCAGCACCCCGTTCGCCAGCAGCACGGCATCGGCCTCCGGCGTCGTCGGCCCGTTGGCCCCCTCGGCGACGATCCGCGCGCGCACCGAGGCGGCGTTGGCGCCGGTGAGCTGCCCCTCCAAGGCGGCCGGGACGAGCACCTCCACGTCGAGGCCGAGGAGGCGCGCCGCGGGGCAGTCCTCCGCGCCAGGGAAGCCGGCGAGGCGCCCGGTGCGCCGCTTGTGCGCGGTGAGCGCGTCCACGTCGAGGCCGTGCGCGTGGAACACCCCGCCGGACGAGTCGGTGGCGGCCACGACGCGGGCCCCGCAGGCGGCGAGCGCGCGCGCGGCGACAGCGCCGACGTTCCCGAAGCCCTGGATGGCGACCCGCGCGTTCACGCACGGGATGCCCTGTCGCTCGCAGGCGCGCCGTACGCACGCGGCGACCCCCTTCCCGGTGGCCTCGTCGCGCCCGATCGCGCCACCGAGGCAGAGCGGCTTCCCGGTCACGACGCCCGGATCGGACCGCCCGCGGAGGGTCCAGAACGCGTCGAGCATCCAGGCCATCTCGCGCGGGCCGGTCCCCAGGTCCGGCGCCGGCACGTCGAGGTCCGGTCCCACGAACGGGGCGATCTCCGCGGTGTAGCGCCGGGTCAGGCGCTCGAGCTCGGCGGCCGAGAGCCGCCGCGGATCGCACGCGACGCCGCCCTTCGCGCCGCCGAACGGGAGCCCGAGGAGGGCGCACTTCCACGTCATCGCCGCGGCGAGCGGCACCATCCCCTCCACGGTGACGCTCGGGTGGAACCGGACGCCGCCCTTCGCGGGCCCGCGGGCGAAGCTGTGTTGGACGCGCACCCCCTCGAAGACCTCGACGGCGCCGTTGTCCAGGCGCACGGGCACCTGCACGGTGACGACGCGGCGGGGCCGGCGCAGGACCGCGCGCAGCCCGGGGTCGAGGCTGAGCAGGTCCATGGCGCGATCCAGCACGTCCGCCTTCGCAGCCACGCGCGTCCTCCGGTGGCCCCTCGACTGTAGGCACGGGCGCCCGACTGGATCCGGCGCTCCGCGCGTAGCCACGCGTAGCCGATCTTCCCAGCGGGTTGGCAAACCCGGCCGGGAAGACCGGCGATCCGGAGGCAGCTCCGTTTCGAGTGGCTCCTTGTTTGCGCTGGGCGCAAACAAGAAGCCGCGAAGTAAACGGAGCTTCGCGCCCCCCTCGCCCGCCTACCCCAACACCACCCGCACCCGATGCGTCTCCCCGTCCTCCACGAGCGGCACGTCCGCCGCCACGGGGTCGAGCGCCACGCCGTCGAGCATCAACGACGCGACGCCGCGCTGCACGCCGCGGGGGTTGAGCACCGTGATCTCGTAGCGGGTACCGGTGCCCCCGACCGGCCCCGGCCGCTTGAGCGTCACCTCGAAGGTCGGCCAGCTCGTCGGGATGCACGGGGCGAGGTGGAGGTGGTCGCCACGGACGCGCACGCCCAGGATCCACTCCAGCCCGGCGCGGTACATCCACGAGGCGGAGCCGGTGTACCAGGTCCAGCCGCCGCGCCCCATCTGCACGCCGGCGCCGTACACGTCGGCGGCGGCGACGTACGGCTCGCCCTTGTAGCGCTGGAGCCCCGCGCGGGTGCTGGCGCGGTTGACGGGGTTGAGCATCGCGAAGATCTCGCTGGCCTTGTTGCCGTCGCCGAGCTCGGCGAAGGCCATGAGCGCCCAGAGCGCGGCGTGGGTGTACTGGCCGCCGTTCTCGCGGATGCCCGGCAGGTAGCCCTTGATGTAGCCGGGATCGAGCGGGGTGCGGTCGAACGGCGGGGTGAGGAGGAGCACGACCCCGTCGGCGCGACGCACGAGGTGCTCGTCGACGGAGGCCATCGCGCGGACCGCGCGGTCCTTCTGGCCGGCGCCCGACAACACCGACCACGACTGCGCGATCGAGTCGATGCGGCACTCCACGTTGCCCGCCGAGCCGAGCGGGGAGCCGTCGTCCATGTAGGCGCGGCGGTACCAGTCCCCGTCCCAGGCCTCGGCCTCGACGGCGACCCGGAGCGCGGCGGTGTGGGTGCGCCAGGCGGCCACGCGGGCCGCGTCCCCGCGGGCCTCCGCGACGGGGATCCAGCGGTCGAGCGTCGTGATGAGGAACCACGCGAGCCACACGCTCTCGCCCTCGCCATGGTTGCCGACGCGGTTCATGCCGTCGTTCCAGTCGCCGCCGCCCATGAGCGGGAGGCCGTGGCGGCCCACCTTCAGGCTCACGTCGAGCGCGCGGGCGGCGTGCTCGTAGAGGGTGCCGGTCTCGGTGGAGACGCGCGGCTCCTGGTAGGTGTCCTCCTGCTCCGGGGTGAGCAGCGGGCCGTCGAGGTAGGGGATGACCTCGTCGAGCACCCCGGCCTCGCCGGTGACCTCGATGTAGTGGGAGACCGTGAAGGGGAGCCAGATGCGGTCGTCCGCGAACCGCGTGCGCACGCCCTTCGACGACGGCGGGTGCCACCAGTGCTGGACGTCGCCCTCGGGGAACTGGTGCGCCGCCGCGCGGAGGATGTGCTCGCGGGCGAGGTCGGGGCGGGCGACGGCCAGGGCCATGCCGTCCTGGAGCTGGTCGCGGAAGCCGTAGGCGCCGCCGGCCTGGTAGAAGCCCGCGCGCGCCCAGATGCGGCACGACAGGGTCTGGTACAGCAGCCAGCGGTTGAGCAGGAGGTCCATGGCGCGGTCGGGCGTCTTGACCTGGACCACCTCGAGGATGGCGTCCCACCGGGCCACCACGTCGCGGAGGAGGGCCTCGGGATCGACCGCGCGGGCGCGGCGGACGACGTTGCGGGCCTCGGTCTCGCCGTCGGCCTGGCCGAGCAGCGCGACGACGCTCTCGGTCGCGTCGGGGGCGAGGCGCACCGTCGTCATCAACATCGCGCACGGGTCGAGCCCGGGGCCCACGCGCCCGGCCCCCGTGCGCTCGCGGCTCATGCCGGCGGGCGTGGCGAGCGAGCCGTTGCGCCCGAGCCACTCGGCGCGGTCCCCGGAGCTGACGAGCTGGCGCCCGCACAGGTCGAGGAACGCGACGCGGCTGGCGAAGTCGGCCTTCCACGGGTTGCGCGCGAAGATGGCGCCGGTCTCGGCGTCGATGGAGGTGACGACGAAGGGGGTGGAAGCGGCGCGCGAGGGCCCGAGCACCCACTCGACGTAGGCGGCGATGGTGAGCCTGCGCTCCCGGCCCGACGTGTTGCGGATCCGCAGGCGGGAGACCTTCACGGGGTCCTCCGGCGCGACGAACTGCACGAGCTCGAGCGCGATGCCGTGGCTCTCGTGGGTGAAGGTGGTGAAGCCCTGCCCGTGGCGCACGACGTAGGGGGTGTCCTCGCGCACCGGCAGCGGGGTGGCGGTCCAGGTCTCGCCGGTCTCGTCGTCGCGGATGTAGAGGACCTCGCCGGGCGGGTCGCTGATGGGGTCGTTCGACCAGGGCGTGAGCTGGTTCTCGTGGCTGTTCTCGGCCCACGCGAAGCCGCCGCCGGACTCGGAGACGAGGAAGCCGAACGTCGGGTTGGCGATGACGTTCACCCAGGGCAGCGGGGTCCACTGGCGGGCGCCCATCACGGTCACGTAGTCGCGCCCGTCGGTCGAGAACCCGCCGATGCCGTTGTAGAAGTCGAGCTCGAGGCGCGGGGGCGGCACGTCGACGCCGGCGGGCATCGGCGTGAGCGCGCGCGCGGCGGGCGGCACCACGTCGTGGCGGAGCTGGCGGATGACCTGCTCGGAGAGGGAGCCGTCGCGCGAGTCGACGACGACCCGGGCGGCGGTGAGCAGCAGGTCGCGCTCCTCGGGGGAGAGGTGCTCCCCGCGCACGAGGTACACGCCGTTCGAGAGGCCGGCGAAGTGGCTCGCGCGGACGAGCCCCTCGAGCTCCACCTGGAGGTCCTGGCCGTAGGTGTGGACCTCTTCGTTGAGGATCACGAGGTCGACGCTGAGGCCCTTGATGCGCCAGTAGCAGTGGGCGTGGACGAGCTGGCGCACGAGCTCGCGGTCGTCCATGTTCTTGATGCGGCCGAGCAGGATGGGGCGATCCCCCGAGATGCCGAAGCGCCACAGCCCGGACTGGCCGAGCCGGTTGCGCTCGATGACCTCCTTCGCCGCGCGCAAGGCCGGGCCGGCGTAGAGCACGCGCGACGCGAGGCGCTGGTAGAGCTGGGCCTCCTCGGGGTCGATGCCGAGGTGTCGCAGTTGGACCTGGGCGTGCGTCCACGCCTGCCCGAGCGTGCGCTCGAAGACGCCGGCGTCGCGGTAGGAGTCGCACTGGTCGAGCACGCGCTGACGGGTCGGTCCGACCAGCGTGGTGAAGGTGACCTTCACCGTCTGGCCCGGCGCGAGCGTGATGCGCTGGCGCAGGCTGAAGATGGGGTCGAGCACGGCGCCGACGGTGTTGGAGAGCACGCGCCCGTCGAAGATCGCCGCCGCGGTGCGCACGCCGCGCCCACGGCCGATGAACCGCGCGCGATCGGTCTCGAACTGCACGCCCGCGGCCCGTGCGGGGGACCCCGGGGTGCCCGCGCTATGGACCGCGGAGACGTGCGCGGCCCAGGTGCGCTGCTCGAGCGCGGAGCGCGGCCGTCGGGAGGCGAGGAGCGCTTCCACGCTGGGCTCGAACTCCGTCTGGACGAAGAGGTTGGAGAAGGCGGGGTGGGCCACGTCGGCGGCGTCGGAGGCGAGCACGACCTCGGTGTAGGAGGTCACCTCGAGCGTCCGCACCCGGGTGCCGTGGTTCACGAGCGTGACCTGGCGGAGCTCGGCGTCGTCCTCCGAGGCCACGACCACGTCGAGCGCGGTGGAGATCGAGCCGTCGCGCCGGCGGATCTCCACGCGGTGCTCGTAGAAGGACGCGGCGTACTCGTCCGCTTCCACGCCGGTGGGCTGGTGGCCCGCGGACCACACCTTGCCGCTCACGACGTCGCGGACGTAGATGAAGCTGCCCCAGGCGTCGAGCGTCTCGTCCTCGCGCCAGCGGGTGACGGCGAGGTCCTTCCACAAGCTCTGCCCGGCGCCCGCGGCGGTGAAGGCGACCGAGTAGCGGCCGTTCGAGAGGCGGTGGGTGGCGGGCAAGGCGTCGTGCGGCGAGCTGAATTGGCGCAGGACGGGCGGCACGACCTCGCGCACGTGGAGGTGCATCCCCGCCTCGTCCATGTGGGAGCGGGCGACGGCGACGTTGCGCGGGGTGCGCTCGTGGAGGAGGAGCTCGGTGGCCTGGACCAGGGGCGAGGCGTGGAAGCGGCGTCGCATCGCGAACCCGCCGATGGCGTTGCACAGCGCCACGATGGTCATGCCCTGGTGGTGGGCGAAGAAGGCCTTCACCACCGCGCAGCGCGTGCCCTCGAGCAGCCGGGCGGCGGTGTAGTCGACGGACTCGTAGTAGCCGTAGCGACCCGACGCGCCGGCCCGGGCGAGCGCGACGAGGTTGTCGTAGGCGGCGACGGGATCGACCATGGCGGCGAGCGCCGTGGCGTAGGGGGCGATGACGAGGTCCTCGGCGAGGCCGCGCCGCAGGCCGAGGCCGCTCACGCCGAAGTTGGAGTACTGGTAGGTGAGCTGGAGATCGCGGGCGTTGTAGGCGGCCTCCGAGATGCCCCACGGCACCCCGCGGTCCGCGCCGTAGCGGATCTGGCGCGCCACCACGAGGCGGTCGGTCTGGGCGAGCAGGCTGCCCTCCGGCACCGCCATGACCAGCTCGGGCATGAGGTACTCGAACATCGAGCCGGACCACGAGACGAGCGCGGACCCGGTGCCGAGCGGCGTGAGCCGGCGACCGAGGCGGAACCAGTGCGAGACGGGGACATCGCCGGCCGCGATGGCGAGGAAGCTCGCGAGCCGACACTCCGACGCGAGCAGGTCGTAGGAGGAGGCGTCGAGCCGGCCGCTGTCGACGTTGCAGCCGATGGAGAAGAGCCGCTTGTCGGCCTCATAGAGGAAGCCCCACTCCATCTCGCGCGACAGGCGCTCGGCCCGCGCGGCGAGCTGGGCGAGGCGGGCGGCCGGGCTCTCGCGGAACATCCCGCCGTCGAAGAAGCCGCCGTCGACGAGCACGCGGTCCCGCACGTGCCCGGCGATGGCCGCGCGCACGAGGAGCGCCCAGTCGCGGATCTCCACGTAGGCGTCCCCGCCGCGGTCCTGCACGAGCGCCTGGGCCGTGTCGACCAGCTCTTCCGCCTGCGCGAGGAGCGTGTCCCATACGCCCTCGGTCAGGCCGCCCGCGACCGCCGCCCCGGCCTCCCCGGCGCTACGGTGGGGCTCGAGGATCGCGCGGAGTTCGTCCACGCTCTCGTCGAGCTGCTTGCGGCGCACGGACCCGTCGCGGTCGTCGTCGCCCAGGGCGGCGATGGCCTCCCGGGCGATGGCGACGGCGTCGGCGATGCCGGCGAACGCACGCGGGATCGTCGGGGTGTAGCTGGTGAGCTCGAGGCACGCCTGCTGGAGGGTGAGCAGGTGGCCGGCGAGGTTGCCGCTGTCGACGGTGGACACGTACCGGGGCGGGAGCGGCGCGAGCGTGGTGGTGTCGTACCAGTTGTAGAGGTGGCCACGGTGCCGTTCGAGCTTGTCGATCGTCGTGAGCGTCGCCTCGACGCGCTCGATGAAGGCGAGGGTCCCCAGCCAGCCCATGTCGTGCGCCGACACCGCGGAGAGGAGGTACAACCCGATGTTCGTGGGCGAGGTGCGGTGTGCCACCCTGGGCGAAGGGTCCTCCTGGAGGTTGTCGGGCGGGAGGTGGTTGTCCTCGGGCGTGACGAAGGTCTCGAAGTAGCGCCAGGTCCGGCGCGCGGTGCGCCTCAGGCTGTCCGCCCGGGGCTCGTCGAGCCGGGCGCGGGCGCGGACGACCGGCGGCGCGGAGAGCCACTGGGCGATCACCGGCGAGAGGATCCAGAGGGTGGCGAACGCGGCCGCGAGCCCGACGGCGTGCGGGGCGACGTCGACCACCGCGATCAGCGCGAGCACGGTGAGGGCGACCGAGCGGGCCATCTGGCGCTGGAAGGCGCCGAGCTCGAGCCGGGAGCCGAGCTTGACCTGGGCGGCGGTGACCCACTCCAGCATGCGCCGGTGCGAGACCGTGAGCCGGTAGAGGGTGCGGACGATGGCGTCGACCATCTGCCAGGCCTGCTCGGCGAGGAGCGCGATCCCGAGCCCGACACGGAGCAGGGCGAGGACGAGATCGCCGCCGATCCCGCGCGCGAAGCTCGGCATCGAGAGGCCCGACCGGCGGGGGACGAGGTCGAGCACGACCGGGAGGAGGGCGGGCACGCTCATCGAGGCGCCGACGAAGAGGGTCCACACCCACGGGCGCCCGTCGGGGAGGAGCCACCCGGCCAGGAGCGTCGCGAGGCTCGCGGGCGCCACCAGCGTGCGCCGGAGGTTGTCGAGCATCTTCCAGCGCCCGATGACCGGGATGGGGCCCTTGCCGAAGATCCAGGGCAGGAGCTGCCAGTCGCCGCGCGCCCAGCGGTGGTGGCGGGCGGCGGCGACCTGATAGTGGGCGGGGTAGCTCTCGAAGAGCTCGATGTCCGTGACGAGCCCGGCGCGGGCGTGCAGGCCCTCGAACAGGTCGTGCGAGAGCATCGTGTTCTCGGGCACGCGGCCGGCGAGCGCGACCTCGAAGGCGTCGACGTCGTAGATGCCCTTGCCGGTGTAGCTGCCCTCGTTGAAGAGGTCCTGGTACACGTCCGAGATGGCGAATGCGTAGGGGTCGATGCCGGCGGGGCCCGAGTAGACGCGCTGCGCCGGGGTCCCCTCGCCGACTTCGGGGAGGGTCGGCGTGATCCGCGGCTGGAGGATGCCGTAGCCCTTCACGACGCAGCGGGTGACCGGGTCGTGCACGGCGCGGTTGAGCGGGTGGGCGATGGCGCCGACGAGCCGCTTCGCGGCGCCGCGGGGCAGGCGCGTGTCCGTGTCGAGCGTGATGACGTAGCGGATGCGGAGCGCGGCGAGGTCCGTGCCCAGCCGGGTCGCGTCCGCGTCCAGGAAGGTGGTGTCGGTGGCGCCGCGGAGGAGCCGGTTCAGCTCGTGGAGCTTGCCCCGCTTGCGCTCGCAGCCCATCCAGCGCGCTTCGGCCTCGTTCCAGCGGCGCGCGCGGTGGAGGATGAAGAACCGGGGGCCGCCCGCCACGGGCCCATGGCGCTCGTTCAACGCGGCGATCCCTTCGCGCGCGATGGCGAGCAGGTCATCGTCACCCGCCACGTGCTCGGTCAGCGCGTCGGGCCAGTCCGACACCAGCGCGAAGCGGAGCTCGCCGTCGTCGTTGGCGAGGAAGTGCACCTCGAGGCGCTCGACCAGCGCGAGCACCTCGGCCTCGTCGGTGAGGAGGGTGGGGACGACGACCATCGTGCGGAGCTCGGCGGGCACGCCGTCCTCGAGCGCCAGCTTCGGCAGCTTGCGCGGGCCGACGATCGCGGCGACCGCGCGGTTGACCAGGCTGATCGCCAGCTCGGAGGCGGGGACCAGCGCGAGCAGCCCGAGCACCAGCCGCTCGAGGACCGTCGCGCCCAGCGCGGTGGTGATCCCCAGCGGGATGGCCAACGTGAGCGCGGTCGCGATGACGATGGCGCCGATGTAGCCGGCGGTCGGGCCCACGCGGGCCACGCGCCGGGCACGCTGCCACCGGGGGGCGCGGTAGCCGATCTCCGCCTCGACGGCGGTGCGGCCGGCGGCGATCAGGTAGTACCCGGGCTCGGACTCGCGCGCGCCGGCGGGAGCGCCCGAAGTCCGGGCCTTGTCCGCCACGAGATGGCCGATGGCCACCTCGCTCCACACGGAGCCCCGCGCGAGCTCCTCGACCACGTGGCGGTAGCGGTCGCGCGTGGCGAAGTCGAGCGGGGAGACCGGTGCGTGCCCGCGCAGCGCCGTTTCGAGCAGGCTCACGCTCTCGACGAACTCGGCCCAGTCCACGGAGGACAGCGCCCGCATGCTGGTGATGCCGTCCCGCACGGGCCCCTGCATCGCCGCGACCTGGAGGTGCTCGTGGCGAACGACGTCCTCGGCGGTGCTGTTCTGGCGGGCGAGCTGCTCGTGGAGCCAGACCAGGCCGGGGGTGGTCGCGGGATCGCGGTCGCGCAGGCGTTGGATGAGCTGGACGGAGAAGGCGGTCGCGAGCGGGGCGCGCTCCAGCGCCCGGAGCCGGCGATGCGCCTTGTGGACGCGGGTCGGATCGAGCAGGGCCTCGACGAGCTCGTCCGCCTGGGCCCGCTCCAACCGCCGCAGCACGAGGAGGTCCGCCAGCCGCCGCAGGTTCTCGACCAGCACGAGGCGCAGCGAGATCGCGATGGCCCAGAGCTCGCCGATGGTGAGCGGCTGGACCTCCTGGTAGGCGGCGACGAAGCGCCGGAGGGACGCGATGTCCACCCGGCTGTCCGTGTGCTCGACGTAGGCCCAGACGAGCGCGTAGACGCGGGGGTACCCGGCGGCGTCGCCGGCGGCGAGCTTCGGGAGCCGCAGGTAGAAGCCGGGCGGGAGGTCCTCCTCGATCTCGCGGAGCTGCTCCTCGACGAGCCCGAAGTTGTCCACGAGCCACTCGGCCGCGGGGCTGACGGGGAGGCCGTCGCGGGCGTCCGCCGCGATGATGCGCGAGGCCTTCACAAGCGCGCGGCGGTTGTCCCGGAGCCGGGCGAGGACGGGCCGCCCGGGGTGTTTGCCGACCAGGATGTGGTGGGTGGCGGCCAGCTCGGGCGCGAACTGCTCCAGGCGGTCGGCACCGTAGAGATCGCCCCGGATGGGCTGCGCGGAGGGGGTCGACATGGGGCGGCTCGGGGGTACGCGGCCCGACCCGGGGTCGAGCCAATCCAGGGGACGGGGGACCATCGGCGGTGCCGGCCGGCGGCGTCAGGGGGTGCCCGACGCCGCGCGACGCGGACTACTGCGAGGCGGTCGTGCCGGGCTCGACGATGATCTCGACGCGGCGGTTGTTGGCGCGCCCCTCCGGCGAGGCGTTGTCGGCCACCGGACGGCTCTCGCCCACGCCCACGGCGCGGATGCGGGCGGCGTCGTAGCCACGGGCGGTGAGGAACGTGCGGACGGCCTCCGCGCGACGCTGGGAGAGCCCGATGTTGTCCGCGTCGGTGCCCTGCGAGTCGGTGTGGCCCTCGATGAGGATCGAGCGCTCCTTCGTCGCCATCAGCGCGTCGGTCACCTGGCCGAGCCGCGTCTGCGCTTCGGGCAGGAGGTTCGACTCGTCGGACCGGAAGAGCACGCTGCCCGACAGGGTGATGACGAGCCCGCGGGTCTCTTCCTTGACCGCGGCGAGCTTGGCGAGGGCGGCCATCGCCTCGGCGGCGCGCGCCTCGGCCTGGGCCCGAGCGGCCTCGGAGGCGGTCAACTGCGCCGTGGTCTTGGCGCCGGCCGCCTCGGAGGCGGTGAGCTGCTCCGCCGTACGCGCCGCGACGGTCTGCGTGGCGGCGAGGTCGGACTTGGTCTCCCCCAGCTGCGCCTTGGTGTCGCGCATGATCGCGTCCTGCGTGGTCTGGTACTGGGAGTTGGACGCGTCCGCCGACTTCGACTCGGAGGCGCTGGCCGCGAGGGCCTCGGCGAGCTCCGCCTTCCGCTGGGCGACGTAGGCGAGGTCCTTCGTGTGGTAGCCGCGCGGATCGTCCTTGAAGGCCGTCTCGGCCTCGCCGAGGGCTTCGTGCGCCTTGTGGAGCTCGGCAGGGACCAGCGTAGCCGCCGGGCCGGCGCTGGCCTGGGCGTAGGCGCCGCGGGCGAGGCTAAGCTCGGGGGGGACCTTGGGCGCGCAGGCGCCGAGGAGCGCGATGGTGAGGAGGAGCGAGAGGTTCGTGCGGTTCAATTGGCACCCCCGGGGGCGTACGGATTTTCAGATTGGAGCTTGCGGACGCGGTCCATCGCCGCCTGGGCTTCGGCCTGCTCGGCCGCGGCGCGGGAGAGGGCGACCGCCAGCTCGGCGTCGGCCTCGGCGCGGAGGAGGAGCGACTTCGCCTCGTCCTTGTCGCCCTTCTCGTTGAGCGCGGTGGCGGCCTCCAGCTCCTCCTTCGCGAGTTGGAGGTGCAGCGAGGCCTTGGGTACATTGGGCGCCCCGAGCTCCTCCGCGGATCGGATCGCGGAGGTGGAGGTCTCGGTGTGGAGCGTCTGGGTGGTGGCACAGCCCGCGATGGTGGCCGCGAGCAGCACGACGAGCAGGCTCGGGGATACGGAGTGAAGGTTCATCTTGGTGTTGCCTTGGGTGAGCGGAGCGGAACCCCGACATCGGGTTCCGACCGTTGCTGAATACGTCACGCCCCCTGGAGCGTCGAGAATCCCTGCGCATCGTTGTGTTGGGGTTCGGGGATTTCGTTCACGGGCGTAGAGCCGTGTCGCGGCAGATTGGGGCAGGTTGCTTTTTGTCGCCCCCCGCCCCGGTCGGCCGCGATCGATTGTATCGCCGCGGCACCGTGGTCGGGTTGTCACCATCTGGGAAACGACCGTCGATCCTGCCTCGCGGGAGAAGGGGTGAGGTATCAGGCCGCATGCTGCTCCTTCCCCTGCTCTTCGCCTGCCGCCCCCCCGACTCCGTCACGGACGACACGTCGTCTCCCGACACGGAAACGGACACCGACACCGACACGGATTCGGACACCGACACGGACACGGACACCGACTCGGACACCGACACGGACACGGACACGGACACGGACACGGATACCGACACGGACACGGATACCGACACGGACACGGACACGGACACGGATACCGACACGGACACGGACACCGGCGGCGACACGGGCGACATCGACACGGGCACCCACACCGCCCCCGCGGTGCGGGCCAACCTCGAGGTGTGTGGCGACGGCTCGATGGACTACACCGAGATCCAGGACGCCATCGACGCCTCGGCGCCCGGCGATTGGATCAGCGTCTGCCCGGGCACCTACGGCGCCATCAACGTGCCGTGGAGCTTCGAGGTCTACATCTCCTCCACCGGCGGGCCGGACGTGACCTCGATCGACGGCGGCGCCGATCCCGCCGTCATCCTGGACAACGGGACCCTCACGCTCACCGGGTTCCACGTCACCGGGACCGCGTTCGAGGACCTCTACTACCCGGAGGGCGCGGCGTTCTCCGTCCACGAGGGCGATCTCACCGTGTCGGATTGCCAGGTGACGGACACGACGGGCACGTTCACCGTGTTCTTCGACGAGAACTTCATCGCGATGGACGACGTGGTGTGGGAGGACAACTACACCGACTACCTGTGGTACCTCGTCGAGGGCCTCAACGCGGACGTGCAGCACAACACGGTCACCGGCGGGCAGCACCAGACCGTGGCGACCACCTCCGACCTCGACAACATGCTGATGGCGAACAACCTGTTCCAGGACATCCGCATCAGCACGGCCTTCACCGCGTTCGACTTCTCGTCCAACGGGGCGGGCACCCAGTACATCTACAACAACGTGTTCTCCAACATCGACGACGACGACCCGTACGGCGGCCGCACCGTCAATCTCGACGGGGTCGTGTTCGAGAACAACATCATCACCGGCTGCGACGCCGCGAACCTGACCCCCATGGACGCCAGCTACTCGCTGTTCTGGGACAACCTCGGCGACTACGCGGCGGACGTGACCGGCACCGGCAACCTGTACGTGGACCCCGAGTTCACCGACGCCGCGGCGGGCGACTACTCGGTGGGTGCGGCGTCCCCGGCGATCGACGCGGGCGATCCCGCGCTGGAGGACTCCGACGGCACCCGGAGCGACATCGGGATGTACGGCGGGCCCTACGACGACGAGGTCGCCGCGTACACGCCCACGCTCACCGAGACGATCACCGGCACCGTGTTGCACACGCTCACCGTGACCGACGGCTTCGGCGACGGGAGCTACCTGGCCGGCGAGCTCGTCCAGGTGTGGGCCGACGTCGACCCCCAGGCCGAGATGGTGACCGGTTGGTCGGGCGGCACGCTGACCGACGCCGACGAGTGGAACAGCACGTTCACGATGCCGGATACCAATGTCACGCTCACGCCGAGCATCGCCGCGGCGAGCCTGACGTTCACCGAGACCGTCTACACCCTGGCCGGCACCGATCGCTCGGTGCTCACCGCGATCCCGGTCGATCCCCGCGGCATCGTGTTCTTCTTCCACTCGGCGCTCCACAACAACACCGAGCTGCTCGACAACGCGCCGTCCTCCATCGCGCGTCAGCTCTACGACGCCGGCTACGGCATCGTGGCGATGGACTCGGACATCGCGGCGATCGCGGGCACGGGCGGCTGGAGCGATGCCACGGACTCGGAGACCCTCGACCTCGCCGCCACCCTCGAGCTCATCAACGAGCTGGCGTATTGGGACGTTCCCACCATCGCGTGGGGCATCGGGAGCGGTGGCGAGTTCGCGCACAGCCTGGGCGTCTCCATCCCGGCCGACGCCGTGGTGGCCTATTGCGCGCCCGGCCGGCGCTACCTCGTCGAGTCGACCTCGGCCCCGACCGCCTGGTTCATGGCCGCGCTCGACTCCACGTACCCGGACGGCGACGATGACGCCGTGGCCAGCGCCGCCGCGCTCGACGCGCGCGGGGTGACCGCGGAGGCCTACGTGCACCCGACCACCGCCTTGTACGACGAGCGCTTCACCCGCGTGGCCGGCGTCAGCAGCGCGCTCTCCGCCACCATCGCGGCGTCGCTCCTGTCGTCGGGCTACGTCGACGCCGACGGCGAGTGGCTCGTCACCGGCGAAGAGGCCGCCTCCAACCTTGGCGGCCTCGGCCTCACGGCCTCCCAGGAGGCCCAGGTGGCCGCCGAGATCGAGATGATGGCCGCGGACCACGAGCTCTACGACGACTACGCGGCCTACACGCTGGCCTTCCTCGACGGCTTGTTCCCGTAGTCGGGTGGGCGGTCGCGCCTCGGATGCGCCGCTCGGCTACGCCGGGCGGTGTCGTTCGTTTTGAGGGGCGCGACTTGGGAGCTACTCAACTGAACCACCCGACGACGACAGCCGGGACGTGCGTTGGAGCCCGTGCTACCGCTTCGCCACCGCGCAACGCAGCCGCTCGTCGCACACCAGCTCCCGGTCCTTTCGCACCACCAGGCTCTTCCGGGCATCCCACGCGTTCGTCGACACGTTCCACTCCATCAGCTTGTAACCCCCGCAGGGCGTGGCTTGGGAGGCGCGGAGGAGGTCCTCGCTGCCACGCGGCCGGAGGCGCCACTTCCCGTCCGGGAGCGTCACGCCGCCGGTGCAGGCGTCGGTGGGGGCGTCGGCCTTCGCCGTCGACGAGGGGGTTGACTTCGCGGCCGCCGGGGGAGGCGCCTCGATGGGGGCGACAGGGGGCGGGGGATCCACGACGGGTGTCACCTGGGCGGCCACCGGAGGCGTCGCCCGCATGGGGGCCGGCGCGGGTGTGTCGTCGTTCCCGAAGACCCGGAGACCCAGCCAGAGCGCCACGGACAGCACCGTGATCCCGCCCACGACCGCGGGCGTGCGCGAGCGGCGGGGCGGCGGCGGGGCGGACACGGAGACGACGGTCCACGGGACGACCCCGCCCGGCGGCACCAGCTCGCGCGGCGCGAGGACCACGGCGGACGGGAGGCCGACGAGCTCCGGCGCGAGGAGCTTCCGCAGCCCTTCGAGGTCTACCCGCTCCGCGGGATCCTTCCGGGTCGCCCCATGGATCGCCTCGACCAACGCGGGGCTGCACCCTTCGGGCGCCTCGAGGTAGGGGATCCGGAGCTTGCGCCCGACCATGGCGCCGGGCGTCTCGGGAAACGCGGACTCGCCGGTGAGGCACTCCACCAGCAGGACGCCGAGCGCATAGACCTCCCGCTTCGTCGGGTCGGCGGGCTCCTCCGAGAACTCCTCGGGGCCGACGTAGGCGAGGGTGCATGGCCCGATGTCGGCCTGGGTGAGCCGGCTCGCGCCCTCGTCGAGGGCGATGCCCCAGTCCACCAGGACCGCGCCGTCCTCGGCGAGCACGACGTTCTCGGGCTTCACGTCGCGATGGGCGATGCCGAGCCGGCGAGCCGCGAGCAGCACGTCCGCGAGCTCGTCGATGATCCGGCAGGCCACGGCGGGAGAGAGGGCCCCCACGCGGCGGAGGGTGTCGATGAGGGTGTCGCCGACGACGTGCTCCTGCACCATGTAGGGCATGCCGTCCGCGCCGTGCCCGAAGTCGAGGAGCTGCGGACACCCGCGGTGGCGGAGCTTGGAGAGCACCACCGCCTCCCGATGGAAGCGCTCCTTGCGCACCTCCGGGTCCTCGGGGCTGTTCACCCCGGCGGGCCGCATCACCTTGAGCACGCCGCGTCGGGACGGGATGGCCTCGTGCTGCACGAGGAACACCATGCCCATGCCGCCGCACGCGAGCATCGGACCCACCTGCCAGTGGCCCACGCGCGGCGGGACGATCGGCTCGAGGGCGGTGGGCGGGGCGTCGGACATCACGGGCTCCGGGCGTACAGGTACTCTCTAAGGCAGCGGCGGGCCTCCCGGCGGCGTGGGGATGGGGGAGGGGACCTCCGGCGGAGGCGGCTCCGTCGGGCCTTCGGGGGGCGTGGGCTCGACCGGCGCGGGAGGCAGGCCCGGCGCACGGACCGGGCACCCCGCGAGCAGCGAGAGCCCCAGGGCGGCCCCCAGCAGCGCGCGGGTGGCGAGGGGGACCATGGCGTGTGTCATGACGGCTCCGAGTGAGTTGTGCGGCCGGCCAGGTGCCGATCCCGCGCGGCCGCGTACGCGGTCGCCATCTCGACCTGATGCGCCGCGGCGAGCACGGTCCGCGCCTTGGGGAAGAACTTGTCTTCTTCCTCCTTGACGTGGTGATCCACGTTCTCGGTGAGGACGTGGAACTTGGCCATCCACGCCTCCCCACGCACCTGGATGGCGCGCAGCTCGGCCACGAGCACCTCGATCACGTGGTGCTCCTCATGGGCCTCGAGCGCCATGCCGTGGGTCGCCTCGATCTTGTCGAGCGCGGGGTAGAACACCTCGTCCTCGGCCTTCACGTGGGCGAGCAGCGTGGACGCGATCTCCTCGAACGTCGAGGTACGCGCCGGCGCGCCCGGCTTCGATTGCTCGACGTGGTCCATGAGCGCGCTCACCTCGCGGTGCTCGCGCTTCAAGATCTCAAGGATCCCGTCTGGGTTGAGCTCGGCGCTCAGGACTTCGCGGATTCGTTCCACGAGCTCCATGGCGTCCTCCGCCTAAACGCGCGGACGGGCGTGATTCCAGCCCGTACGCGCCAGCTCGCGGGCCTCTTCCCAGCTCCGCCCCGGGTAGCTCGCTTCCCAGTCGGCGCGCAGCTTGGGCTCCAGCGTATCGTCCCAGTTGTCGGAGTAGTGCGTGCTCGCCCCGTGCCCGAAGCGCATCGGGAGCTCGGCGTCCTCCCAGCGCATCCTGTCGCCGGGCACCGGGACGGGCTTCACGCCCCGCTCGAACTCGGCGTCGAGCGCCAGCGCGACCTTCTCCTGCGCGCGCGCGGCCTTCTTCACGTCGTCGGCGTCCATCGGGTTCGGCACGTCGCCCATCGGGATGGGCTGCTTCCCGCGGGCCTGGTCGAGCGTGTCCGAGGCGTCCTGGCGGAGGTCCGTCCCCATGTCGCCGCCGGTGAGGTCCGACTTGGTCTGCTCCCAGTCGCGGCGCATCGCCTCCTTGATGCGGTCCCAATTGGAGGTGTGGGAGTCGCCCCACCAGCGGGGATTGTTGGTTTCGGTGGCCGTCATGATTGCCTCGGGGGTTGGTGGCCCCGCATCTGTAAGCAACCGAGCCGGGCGGCAGGCACGGCCGGGGGGCCCCGTTACTTCTGGTGACGTCCGAGGCGTAGAGGATCTCGGCCTGCGGCGGATCGTGGCCGGAGACGGACCGCGCCGGGCCTCCATGTTGGTTATTGTTGCGAATCACGTGGATTTGCTGCGCATGCCGCGGTGTGTCGTCCGTCGTCGCGGCCCCTTCTCGGCCGCCGGATGGTGTGCAGCCGCATGCGCATGCTCCTCCTGACGCTGCTCCCCCTGACGACGCTCCTCGCCTGCCGTCCGTCCGACTCCGTGAAGGACACCTCCGAGGCGTCCGATACGGACACCGACACGGACACGGACACCGACACGGACACCGACACGGACACCGACACGGACACCGACACCGACACGGACACCGACACCGACACCGACACCGACACGGACACGGACACCGACACGGACACCGACACCGACACCGACACCGACACGGACACGGACACCGACACCGCTCCCGTCGACGACGATGGCGACGGCTACCCGACGGGCACCGATTGCGACGATGGGGACGCCGCGGTCTCCCCGGGCGCGGAGGAGGTGTGTAACGACGGGACGGACAACGATTGCGCCGACGGCGACGCCCCGTGCGTGTTCGAGGGCACGTACGACCTCGCCACGGCCGACGCGAAGCTCTACTCGAGCCAGGCGGGCTTCGACGCCGGTCGCCACGTGGACGCCGGCGACATCGACGGGGACGGCATCGACGACCTCGTGGTCGCGACCAAGGAGGCCGACGCCAACCAGGGTGGGGCGTACGTGGTCTACGGGCCGTTCACCGGTACGGCGGACCTCGACTCCACCGGCGTCCGCATCCGCGGCGATGCCACGACCACGTCGGCGGGCCGCGCCATCGGCGTCGCGGACGTGAACGGCGACGGCCTGGAGGACGTGGCCATCGGGGCGCCGGACGACACCTGCCGCGGGTGGGTCGTGTTCGGGCCGGTGGCGGCGGACATGGACCTCGTCGACGCCGACGTCACGCTCGTCGGCGACCTCGAGACCGAGGCCGCGCACGGGTTGGATCTCGCCGACGTCGACGGCGACGGCGTGGGAGACGTCGTCATCTCCGCCTACGAGGACGCTCTCGGCGGCGTGGCCTCCGGGACGGTGTTCATCGAGTACGGGCCGCTGTCCGCCGGCGAGGTCGACCTGCCGACCGACGCGGACGCCCGGCTCATCGGCGAAGCCGACTATGCCTTCGCCGGCCGGTACCTGCGCGCCGGCGTCGACGTCGACGGCGACGGCATCGGCGACATGCTCGTCGGCGCCCCCTACGGGCACGGCACCGCCTCCGGGTCCGGCGCCGCCTACGTCGTCTACGGGGGCGTGGTGGGCGATCTCGACCTCTCCGCCGCCGACGGGAAGCTCCTCGGCGAGGCCGCGGACGACAACGCCGGCGAGGGCCTGGCGATGGGCGATGTCGACGGCGACGGCCTGGGCGACATCATCGTGGGCTCCTACAACTCCTCGGGTGGGACCGACTCGGGCTCCGCCTACGTCGTGCTCGGGCCGGCGTCGGGGAGCATCGCGCTGTCGGGCGCCGACTTCATCATCCGCGGCACCGCGGCGGTCCAGTACCTGGGCATCGGCCTCGCCGTCGGCGATGTCGACGGAGACGGCGCCGGCGAGCTGGTCGTGGGCGCGCCGGGAGACGACACAATCGGTGTCTCCGCGGGGGCCGCGTACCTGTTCTTCGGGCACCCCTCCGGCACCCTCACCCTGGCCGACGCCAACGCCGTCTTCCTCGCCGAGGACGCCTACCACAACGTGGGCGAGAGCCTGGTGTTCGGCGATGTCGACGGGGACGGGACGAGCGACCTGCTCATCGGAGCGCCGGGGGAGTACACGGGCGGAACGGGCGCGGGCGCGGTCTACATGATGCGCGCCGGGGAGATCTGAACCATGCTGCTCCTTCCCTTGCTCCTTCCCTTGTTCCTCGGCTGTCACACCGACTCCGCCACGGATGACACCGCCGGCGATTCCGACACCGACACCGACTCCGACACCGACACCGACACCGACACCGATTCTGGGCCCGCGGCGACGCCCGACATCGAGGTGTGTGAAGACGGCTCGATGGACCACGCCGGCATCCAGGCCGCCATCGACGCCTCCGCGCCCGGCGATTGGATCCGCGTCTGCCCGGGCACCTACGGGCCCATCCTCGTCCCCTGGAGCGTCGAGGTGACCATCTCCTCCTCCGGCGGCGCCGACGTGACGTCGATCGACGGTGGCTTGGATCCGGCCGTCATCGTCGACGGCGGGACGCTCGCGCTGACCGGCTTCCACGTCACCGGGACGGCGTTCGAGGACCCCTACTACCCGGAGGGCGCCGCGTTCTCCGTCCACGAGGGGGATCTCACCGTCTCCGACGGCCGGGTGACGGAGACGTCGGGCACGTTCACCGTGCTCTTCGACGAGAACTTCCTCGCCATGGAGGACGTCGTGTGGGAGGACAACCACACCGACTACCTGTGGTACCTCATCGAGGGCCTCAACGCCGACGTGCGGCACAACACCGTCACCGGCGGGCAGCACCAGAACGTGGTGACGACCGCCGATCTCGACAACCTGCTGATGGCGAACAACCTGTTCCAGGGCATCCGCGTCGGCACGGCGTTCACCGCGTTCGACTTCTCGTCCAACGGGGCGGGCACCCAGCGCATCGACAACAACGTGTTCTACGACATCGATGACGCCGACCCCTACGGCGGGCGCACGTTCGACCTCACGGGGGTCGTCTTCGAGAACAACATCGTGGCCGCGTGCGATGCGGCGGACCTCCGCCCCATGGATGCCAGCTATTCGCTGTTCTGGGACAACCTCGGCGACTACGCCGCCGACGTGACGGGGACCGGCAACCTGTACGTGGACCCCCTCTTCACCGATGCCGCGGGGGGCGACTACACGCTCCGGGCGGGGTCCCCCGCGACCAACATGGGCAACCCGGCCCGCACCGACCCCGACGGGACCCGGAGCGACATCGGGATGTACGGCGGTCCGTACGACGGCGACGTCCCCGCCTACGCCCCGACCGACTCCGAGACCATCACGGGCACCGTCCGCCACACCCTCACCGTGACCGACGGGTTCGGGGGCGGGAGCTTCCTGGCCGGCGAGGTCGTGCAGGTGTGGGCCGATGTCGACCCCCAGTCCGAGATCGTCACCGGGTGGGCCGGCGGCGCGGTGGCCAACCCCGCGGAGTGGAGCAGCGCGTTCACGATGCCGGACGCCGATGTCACGCTCACGCCGGCCGTCGCCGCCGCGGCGCTGCCGCTCGTGGAGACCGTCTACACGTTGGCGGGCACCGAACGCTCGGTGCTCGCGGCGATCCCCGCCGGTCCCCGTGGCCTCGTGCTCTACTTCCACTCCGCGCTCGGCGACAACACCGAGCTCCGTGGCAACGCGGCGTCGTCCGTCGCGCGCCGGCTCTACGACGCGGGGTACGGCATCGTGGCGATGGACTCGGACATCGCGGCGATCGTGGGCACGGGCGGCTGGAGCGATGCCACCGACTCGGAGACGCTCGACCTCGCGGCCACCCGTGAGCTGCTCGACGAGCTCGCGTATTGGGAGGTCCCCACCATCGCCTGGGGCGTGGGCAGCGGCGGCGAGTTCGCGCACAGCCTGGGTGTCTCCCTCCCGGCGGACGCGGTGGTGGCCTACTGCGCGCCCGGCCGGCGCTACCTCGTCGAGTCGACCGCGACCCCCACGGCCTGGTTCATGGCCGCCCGCGACTCCACCTCGCCCGACGGGGACGACGCCGCCGTGGCCTACGCCGCCGCCCTCGGGGCGCGGAGTGTCACCGCCGAGGCGTCCGTCCACCCGAGCACCCCGCTCTACGACGAGCGGTTCACCCGGGTGGCGGGCATCGACGGGGCGCTCTCCGCCACCATCGCGGCCTCGCTCCGGACGGCCGGCTTCGTCGACGCCGACGGCGCATGGGCTGTCACCGGCGAAGCGGCCGCGGCGGACCTCGGCGGCCTCGGCCTGACGAGCGCCCAGGCGGCCCAGGTGGCTGCCGAGATCGAGATGATGGCCGCGGATCACGAGCTCTACGACGACTCCGCCGCCCGCACGCTCGCGTTCCTCGACGGGTTGTTTCCGTAGCACCACGCGACCCCGCGGCCGCCCGCGGGGCGCTCGGGTCCGACCGGCGCCCTACTCGCTGGCGCGTTGTCCCGGCGGCTCGACCCGCGCGTGGAGGAGGTGCGTCCGCGCGCCGTGGATCCGGGCCTTCACCGCGGCCATGCGGTCGCGTGCGTCGGCGGAGCGGGCGTGGAGCTCGAGCTCGGCGAACTGGCCGATGAGGGCGTCGGCCACCTCCGCGATGGAGTCCGGTGCGGTGCCTTCCGGGACGCCGAGGAGATCGTAGGCCGAGGGCGGCACGGACGACGCGTCGGGCCCGGGCGCTCGCTTGCGGCACACGTCCCGCACCATGTCGGCGAGGGAGAGGAGGTCCACCGGCTTGGAGACGATGGGGACGCCGGGGTCCCGGAGGTCCTCGGTGGCGCCGGCGGCGTCGGCGGTGAGGAGGATCGGCGTGACCGTCTGGCCCTGCGGTGTCTCCCGGAGGGCGCGCACGATCTCGATGCCGTTGATGTCGCAGAGCTGGTTGTCGAGGATGACGATCTCCGGCAGCTCGGAGGCCAGCAGGCCGAGGGCATCGTGGGCGTTCTTGCCGGGACGGACGTGGTGCCCGTCCGCCCGGAGGGTGACCGTGATCAGCCGGCGGAGGTTGTCATCGTCCACGCCCAGCACGATCGCCGCCGCGCGGTGCTCGCCCGGCCAGGCCTCGGGTCGGGCGGCGCTCACGAACTCCGTCGTCGTCGGCGCGGCGGCCTCGTAGAGCACCGCGGGGGCTGCCGCCGGGCGCACGAAGACGCGCTCGCGGTGGATGAGCGTGAGGCCGCCGCTGAGCAGGGTCCAGTAGAGGCCGAGCGATTGGGCGGCGTTGAGGATGCCCGAGAAGTCGACCGGCTTCCGCACGAAGATGTTCGCGCCCTGGCTGTAGCACTGGACCATGTCCACTTCCTCGGACGAGGAGGTGAGCACGACCACCGGGATGCGCCGGGTCCGCTCGTCTGCGCGCAGGCGTGTCAGCACCTGGAGCCCGCTGACGCGGGGGAGCTTCAGGTCCAGCAGGATGAGGCCGGGGAGCACGGTGGGGTCCCGCTCGGCCCAGGAGCCCTGGGCAAAGACGTAGTCCAAGGCATCCGCGCCGTCCCGCGCCACGAACACCTCGTTGGCGATCCGGTGCTTCGCGAACGATCGGAGCGTCTGCTTGACGTCGTCCGGGTTGTCCTCGACGAGCAGGATCAGGTCGCTCTTGCTGGGACCGCCGCCGAGGAAATAGACCCGTTCTTCCATTTGCGTGCCTCTCTCTGCTCCGTCGTAACCCGGGACGGATACAGACCGCTTGCGGGGCGCTTTCTAGCAAAGCCAATCGAGCGGTGTGGCGCCGCCACGGCTCATTCCGCGTCGGCACGCAATCGCCCGCTCAGCGCGGATGCGATGACACGCACGATCTCGAGATCGGCAGGGTGGAACCCGTCCGGTGCGTTCAGGAGCTCGAGGCACCCGTAGTTGGGGCCGTCCACGACGCGGATCGGCGTGGCGAGCAGCGACTGCGTGCGGTAGCCGGAGCTCTCGTCGACCTGGGAGGCGAATCGCCCGTCCTTGACGACGTCCTGCACCACGACCGCGATGCCCGACGTGAACGAGAACCCGGCGATGCCATCCGACTCGGGCAGCTCGGTGTCGATCACCCGGTCCGCGCTCGGTCCGACCGCGGCGATGAAGGTGAGGTGGTTCGAGCCCGTCTTGCGCAGGAGCACCGCGCCCGACTCGGCCCCGACCAGCGTTGTAACAATTTGTAGCGCGATGTTACAGGCACTCTGGATGCTCGTGGCGGCGTGGATTTCGTCACTCCGCTCCAGCGCCACGGTGCGGCGGTTGGTCGCCACCTCGACGTCCCAACCCCAGCTCCGCGGGGGCGGAACGAGCTCGGCACCCTCCGCCGGGGCGACGATGGGCATGGATGCGCGTGGCATCTCCAGCGTGATCGCGTGGCCGTCGGCGCCGCCACCGACGCGGATGCGGACATCCCCTACCACGTCGACCACGTCGACACTTCCGTCCGGGTTCATGGTGCACATGAGCTGGTCCAGGGCGCGGGGCTCGAGCCCGAATTGCGGGAGCGCGCTGGCAATGGCGTAGAGCCAATTGTCCGACTCCACCGACACACGGGTGCTGTCGCTCGAGATCTGGTAAGTTGGCATGAGTGACTCCGAGCCCGACTGTAACCGTTTTACCGGCGGGGCGAAGGATGAAGCTCGACGAGCTCTTTGGCAACCTGGCGGAGGCGAGCCGCGAGGTTTCCGGCCTGGGTGCGCACCTGCGCGCTGGTCGCCTGGGCGGCCCGCTCCTCCAGCGCGTTCGTCAACGACTGGACCGCGTGCGCGACCGAGGGGGCCGGGGCGGAGGCGGGGAGGTCGAGCAGGTGCCAGGGATCGGCCGGGGAGGGGGTCCGCGCGGCGTCCGCGCGACGATGGACGCCCTTCGCGTTGTCGGCCGGCGCCATCGACGGCGCCACCCGCTCGCGCTCCGCCGCGAGGTCGCGCAGCAGGGTGGAGAAGCGGAGCCTGCGCATCAGGGCGACGATGGCCTCGGCGCTGACCGCGCCGTCGAGGATGCGAACCTCGTCGTCCGGGAGCTCCGCCCGGCAACGTTGCACGTCGGACGAGAGGATCACGGAGGTGACCGCGCGGCCCTCGGGGAACTCCCGGAGGGTCCGGACCACGTCGATCCCGTGGATCTGGGGGAGCTCCTCGTCGAGGATGAGGGCGTCCGGCATGGACGCGAGGAGCCGGCCGAACACCTCTCGCGCGGTCGGGGCATGGCGCACGAGGTGTCCGTCCCCCTCGAGCACCGCCGCCAACCGGGCGGCGGCCTCGTGATCCGCCATTCCGAGGAGGACTTCCATCGGGCGCGGGGGCAGCGGCCGCAGGGGGGCGGCGGAAGCGGCCCCGTCACCAGCCGCGGCGTCGTCCATCGCGGGGTGGAGCAGCGCGAGCCCGCTCTCCACGAGGGTCCAGTACAGGCCGACCGAGCGCGCGGCGTGCAGGAACGACGCGAAGTGCACGGGTTTGCGCAGGTAGTTGTTCGCGCCCGCGGCGTAGCCGGCCGCGACGTCCTGTGCTTCCGACGAGGACGTGAGGATCACGACGGGAACCCCACGGGTCCGGTCGTCCGCGCGGATGCGGGCGAGGACCTCGAGACCCGTGACGCGAGGGAGCTTGAGGTCCAGGAGGACGAGGCCCGGCTGGATCGAACTGTCGCGCCCCGCCGATCGCCCCTCGCCGAAGAGGTAGTCGAGCGCCTCGGCGCCGTCGCGTGCCACCACCACTTCGTTCGCGATGTTGTTCCGGGCGAAGGCGCGGAGGGTCTGCTTCACGTCGTCAGGGTTGTCCTCGACGAGAAGAATGGCGTAGCTCCTCACCCGACTCCCACGGTGTACCGGCAGCCTTCATGCCACACTTCGCCACCGTTGTCTACCCCTGGATACGGCGTCTCACCCGGACTGCCAAGGTGTTCCAGCAGCGTACACGCCACACTTCGCAACCGTTGGCTACCCCGGGATACATAAGGCGACCCAGTTGGCGTCCCTGGGGGTGATACTCCGCCAAGGCCGGAGCTTCCCATTCCTACGACTACGACCGTCTCGCCGACCCCCTCGACCGATTTGGACCCCGTCGTCCTGCTGCGCACGCTGCGCGAGGCCAAGAATGGCAACTTCCGCGTGCGCCTGCCGCTCGAATGGACCGGCGTGGCCGGCGAGATCGCCGGGACGTTCAACGACATCGTCGATGCGAACGAGCGGATGGTCGGGAGCTTCCAGAGTGTCGCCGTGCTCGTCGGCACCGACGGCAAGATCTCGAAACGTGTCTCGTTGGGCAACGCGGTCGGCGGTTGGGCGGCGGCGATGGACGCCTGCAACGAGCTCATCACCGACTTGAGCCAGCCCACGAGCGACGTCGCGCGGGTGATCGGCGCGGTCGCCAAGGGCGACTTGACGCAGCGGATGGGCCTCGACGTCGAGGGGCGGCCGCTCCGCGGCGAGTTCCTCCGCACCGCCCGCACCATCAACGCGATGGTCGATCAGCTCGCGTCGTTCTCCTCGGAGGTGACACGCGTCGCTCGCGACGTCGGGACCCACGGCAAGCTTGGGGGGCAGGCCGAGGTCAAGGGCGTGGCAGGCACGTGGAAAGACCTGACCGACAACGTGAATTCCATGGCGGCCAACCTCACCACCCAGGTGCGCAACGTCGCCGAGGTGACCACCGCGGTCGCCAGCGGGGACCTGTCCCGGAAGATCACCGTCGACGCCCAGGGCGAGATGCTGGAGCTCAAGAACACCATCAACACGATGGTGGACCAGCTCGGCTCGTTCGCCTCGGAGGTGACCCGCGTGGCCCGCGAGGTCGGCACCGAGGGGAAGCTCGGCGGCCAGGCGCACGTGAGGGGCGTGGCCGGCACGTGGAAGGACCTCACCGACAACGTCAACTTCATGGCGGCCAACCTCACCTCCCAGGTCCGCAACATCGCCGAGGTCACCACCGCGGTCGCGAACGGTGACCTCTCCAAGACCATCACGGTCGACGTGAAGGGAGAGATGAAGGGCGAGATCCTGGAGCTGAAGAACACCATCAACACGATGGTGGACCAGCTCGGCTCGTTCGCGTCGGAGGTCACCCGCGTCGCGCGCGAGGTCGGCACCGAAGGGAAGCTCGGCGGGCAGGCGCAGGTGAAGGGCGTGGCCGGCACGTGGAAGGACCTGACCGACAACGTGAACTTCATGGCGGCAAACCTCACCAGCCAGGTGCGTGACATCGTCTATGTCACCACCGCTGTCGCCAACGGGGACCTGTCCAAGAAGATGACGGTCGAGGTCCGCGGGGAGGTCCTCGAGCTGAAGAACACCATGAACACGATGGTGGATCAGCTCGGCTCCTTCGCCTCGGAGGTCACGCGTGTCGCGCGCGAGCAGGGCACCGAAGGGAAGCTCGGCGGACAGGCGCAGGTCCAGGGTGTCGCCGGGATGTGGAAGGATCTGACCGACAACGTGAACTTCATGGCGGCCAACCTGACGAGCCAGGTGCGCAACATCGCCTACGTCACGACCGCGGTCGCCAACGGGGACCTCTCCAAGAAGATCACCGTCGACGTACGGGGCGAGTTCCTCGAGCTCAAGAGCACCGTCAACTCGATGGTGGATCAGCTCAATTCGTTCGCCTCGGAGGTCACCCGCGTCGCGCGGGAGGTCGGCACCGAAGGGAAGTTGGGTGGGCAGGCGCGGGTCACCTGGGTCGCCGGCGTCGACGGCACGTGGAAGGACCTGACGGACAGCGTCAATTCCATGGCCGCGAACCTCACGTCACAGGTTCGCAACATCGCCGAGGTCACCACCGGGGTGGCCAACGGGGATCTCTCGCGCAAGATCACCGTCGATTCGAAGGGCGAGTTCCTCGAGCTGAAGAACACCGTCAACACGATGGTGGACCAGCTCAACTCGTTCGCTTCCGAGGTGACCCGCGTGGCCCGCGAGGTGGGCACGGAGGGCAAGCTCGGCGGCCAGGCCGAGGTCACCTGGGTGGCCGGCACCTGGAAGGACCTGACGGACAACGTCAACTCCATGGCGGCAAACCTGACATCGCAGGTACGCAACATCGCCGCCGTCACGACCGCGGTCGCCACGGGCGACCTCTCGCGCAAGATCACCGTCGACGTGCAGGGAGAATTCCTCGAGCTGAAGGACACCGTCAACACGATGGTGGACCAGCTCAACTCGCTCGCATCGGAGGTCACCCGCGTGGCCCGCGAGGTCGGCACGGAGGGCAAGCTCGGCGGGCAGGCCCACGTGAAGGGCGCCGTCGGCACCTGGAAGGACCTCACCGACAACGTGAACTTCATGGCGGCGAACCTGACATCCCAGGTCCGCAACATCGCCGATGTCACGACCGCGGTCGCGAAGGGCAACCTCTCGCGCAAGATCACGGTGGACGTACAGGGCGAGTTCCTCGAGCTGAAGAACACCGTCAACACGATGGTGGACCAGCTCAACTCGTTCGCCTCCGAGGTGACCCGCGTGGCCCGCGAGGTCGGCACGGAGGGCAAGCTCGGCGGGCAGGCGCAGGTCGAGGGCGCGGCCGGCACCTGGAAGGATCTCACCGACAACGTGAATTCGATGGCGGACAACCTCACCACCCAGGTCCGTGGCATCGCCCGGGTGGTCACGGCGGTCGCCAACGGAGACCTCCGCCTCAAGCTCACGGGCGAGGCGAAGGCGAAGGGAGAGATCGCGGAGCTGTC
The DNA here is from genome assembly GCA_030684355.1 of Pseudomonadota bacterium. GTDB lineage: Bacteria > Myxococcota_A > UBA796 > UBA796 > SXON01 > CAJBVW01. Next base: position 37,674 of record JAUXTN010000222.1, on the reverse strand, counting down.
CGACACCATCAACGCGATGATCGACACGCTGGCCGTGCTGGCGGACCAGGTGACGACCGTCGCCCGCGAGGTCGGCATCGACGGGAAGCTCGGCGGACAGGCGAACGTGCCCGGCGCCGCCGGCCTCTGGCGCGACCTGAAGGACAACGTGAACGGGCTCGCGGCGAACCTCTCCACCCAGGTGCGCGCCATCGCCGAGGTCGCGAAGGCCGTCACCAAGGGCGATCTGACCCGGATGATCACCGTCCCCGCGCGCGGGGAGGTCGAGTCGTTGAAGGTCAACCTCAACGAGATGATCCGCAACCTGAAGGAGACCACGCAGCAGAACACCGAGCAGGATTGGCTCAAGACGAACCTCGCCAAGTTCACCCGGCTCCTGCAAGGCGAGCGGGATCTGAACCGCGTGGCGCGCTTGCTGCTCTCCGAGCTCGCGCCCGTGGTCTCCGCGCAGCACGGCGTGTTCTACATCTCCGACTCGACCAACGAGCAACCCGCCTACCAACTCCTGGCGACCTACGCGTACACCAAGCGCAAGTCGCTCTCGAACCGCTTCCTCCCGGGCGAGGGCCTCGTCGGGCAGTGCGCCTTGGAGAAGGAGCGCATCCTCATCACCGACGTGCCGCCCGACTACGTGCAGGTGAGCTCGGGCCTGGGCGCGTCGGCGCCCGCCAACCTCGTGGTCCTGCCGGTCATCTTCGAAGGCAAGGTCATGGCGGTGGTCGAGCTCGCGTCGTTCAGCCGCTTCAGCGACATCCACCAGACCTTCCTCGACCAGCTCACCGAGAACCTCGGGATCGTGCTCAACACGCTGGCCGCCAACATGCGCACGGAAGAGCTCCTCAAGCAGTCGCAGACGCTGACGCTGACCTTGCAGACCCAGCAGGACGAGCTCCGCCAGACCAACGAGCAGCTCGAGGAGCAGGCAGGCACGCTCCGGCTCTCCGAGGAGAAGCTTCGTTCGCAGCAGGAGAAGCTGGTCCAGACGAACGAGCAGCTCGAGGAGAAGGCGCACCTGCTCTCCGAGCAGAAGACGGAGGTCGAGCTGAAGAACCGCGAGGTCGAGCTCGCCAAGTTGGGGCTCGAGGAGAAGGCCGACCAGCTCTCGCTCACCTCGCGCTACAAGTCCGAGTTCCTGGCCAACATGTCGCACGAGCTGCGCACGCCGCTCAACAGCCTGCTCATCTTCGCGAAGCTCCTCGCGGACAACAACGAGGCCAACCTCTCCGCCCGGCAGATCGAGTTCGCGCGCTCGATCCACGGCGCGGGCAGCGACCTGCTGACGCTCATCAACGACATCCTCGACCTGTCCAAGATCGAGTCGGGGATGATGTCGCTCGACATCAGCCAGCTCCTGTTCGCGGACCTCAAGGACTACGTCGACCGCACGTTCCGACACGTCGCGCTGCAGAAGAAGCTCGGGTTCGAGATGGTGTTCTCCGAGAGCCTGCCCGATGGCATCCAAACGGACACGACGCGGCTCCAGCAGGTGCTCAAGAACCTGCTCTCGAACGCCTTCAAGTTCACGGACGCGGGGAGGGTCGTGCTGAACGTGCACATCGCGACGTCCGGCTGGACTCACGACAACGAGGTGCTCAACCAGGCGAGCCGGGTCATCGCGTTCGCCGTCTCCGACAGCGGCATCGGCATCCGCGACGACAAGCTCCAGCTCATCTTCGAGGCCTTCCAACAGGCGGACATGACGACGAGCCGCAAGTACGGCGGCACCGGCCTCGGGCTGTCCATCAGCCGCGAGATCGCGCGGCTCCTGCACGGCGAGATCACGGTCGAATCCACGCCGGACGAGGGGAGCGTGTTCACGTTCTTCCTCGCGGAGGAGGGCGCCATCGCGATCGAGCCCACGCCGCGCCTGCCCGCGCCTGCCCGGCCGGGTGTGGTCCGCGGCGCCGCGCCGGCCCTCGTGCTGCTCGCGCCGCCCGTCCGGGCCGAGGCGCGGCCGGGACCCAAGTCCACGCGGACCAAGGTCACGCTGGATCACCCGACGCCGCCGCCGGAGGAGCGTCTGGAGACGTCGGCCCAGATCGAGGACGATCGCGCCTCGATCGAGCCGACCGACCGTGTCCTGCTCGTCATCGAGCCCGACAGCGTCCTGGCGACCCAGCTCGTCGAGTTGGGCCGCGCGAACGGCTTCAAGGTGCTCCGCGCCTCCCGCGGCGCCGCCGCGTTGGCCCAGGCGCGCCGCAACCGGCCGGTGGCGGTCGTGATGAACATCCACCTGCCGGACGCCGACGGGTGGAACGTCCTCGATCGCCTCAAGCACGATCCGCTCACCCGCCACGTCCCCGTGCAGGTGTTGTCGGTGGAGGATGTCGGCGGGCGCGCGCTCAAGGTCGGCGCCTTCTCGTTCCTGCGCCTGCCGTGCGGTGCCACCGAGCTCGAGGGCACGATCGCCACGATGTGCGCCTCCCTCAACCGCCCGATGAAGCAGCTCCTCATCGTGGAGGACGACGACATCCAGCGCGCGGCGCTCGTGGCCCTGTTGGCCGGGGCGGACATCGGCTGCGTCGCGGTCGCGACGGGCACGGAGGCGCTCGCGGCGCTCGTGGCGGGCCCCTTCGACTGCGTGGTGCTCGATCTCGGGCTCCCCGACGTGCCCGGGACCGAATTGCTGGCACGAATCAAGGGGGATCTGGGCCTGCACCAGCTCCCGGTCATCCTGTACACGGGCAGGGAGCCCACGGCCAAGCAGGAGCGGACGCTCCGGGGCCTCGTGAGCTCGATCGTCGTGAAGGGCCTAAGCTCGCCCGAGCGGCTCCTCTCGGAGGTCTCGCTCATCCTCCACCGTGCGTCGGCCTCCGCGCCGGAGGCGCTCCAGGGCATCGTGCAGAAGGCCGATCCGTTCCTCGCCGGCCGCAAGGTCCTCCTGGCGGACGACGATCCCCGCAACCTCTACGCGCTGACCAGCGTGCTCGAGCGGGAGGAGATGATCGTGGTCCACGCCACGAACGGGCGCGAAGCCATCGAGCTCCTCGAGCAGACGCCCGACGTAGAGGTGGTGCTGATGGACATCATGATGCCCGAGATGGACGGCTACGAGGCCATGCGACGCATCCGCGCGGAGCCGGCCTACGCCCTGCTCCCGATCATCGCGCTCACGGCCAAGGCGATGAAGGGCGATCGGGAGAAGTGCCTCGAGGTCGGCGCGTCCGAGTACATTCCGAAACCGGTCGACACGGATCAGCTGCTGTCCGTGCTCCGCGTCTCGATGTACCGATAGCGCCATGACACCAGAGACCGTCGGCGTCCTGCTCGTAGACGACAACCCGTTGAATCTCCTGGCGATGTCCGTCGCGTTGGAGAACATGGGGGCGGTCGTGGTGACCGCCCAATCCGGCCCGGAGGCGCTCAGCGCCCTGTTGAAACGTGACTTCTGCACCATCCTCATGGACGTGCAGATGCCGACCATGGGCGGTTTCGAGACCGCCGAGCTCATCCGGAAGCGCGTGCGCACCCGGGATGTGCCGATCATCTTCGTGACCGCGATCAGCCGCGGCGACGAGCACGTGTCCCGCGGCTACGAGCTCGGCGCCGTCGACTACCTGTTCAAGCCGGTGCGGGCGGAGACCCTCCGCGCCAAGGTCGCGGTGTTCATCGACATCGCCAAGAAGCGGGTCCTCATCGAGCAGCAGGCGCTTCGTCTCGCCGCTTCGGAGGCCCGCTATCGGCAGCTCGTCGAGAAGACCCCCGCCAGCGTCTACACCGCCGAGCTCGATGCGTTTGGTTTCACCCGGTACATGAGCCCGCAGATCGCGGGGATCACCGGGATCGCCGCCGAGGCCTTCGTGGCAGACCCCGAGCTCTGGGCGCGGCGCGTCCACGCGGAGGATCTCGTCTGGGTGCTCGATCGGTTCACGCGCGCCGTCGCCCTGAGCGTGCCGTTCGTCGCGGAGTATCGGCTGCTCGCGGCGGACGGCCGGGTCGTCTGGGTGCTCGACGAGGCGGTGCTCGTGGAGGCCACCCCGGGGGAGCTCGGGCATGTCCAGGGGATCCGCCAGGACGTGACGGAGCGGCGCCTTGCCCAGGACGCCTTGCACGACGCGAACGACGTGCTGCGAAAGACCGCCGAGAAGCTGCTCGTCGCGAATCGAGGCGTCGAGTCGGCGAACCGGGAGCTCGAGACCTTCACCTCCGCCGTCGCGCACGACCTTCGCGCGCCGTTGCGGGGCATCGCCGCGCTGAGCGTGACCCTGCTGCAGGACCACTCGCACTCCGTCGACGAGGACGCCAAGGAGATCCTGGCGCGCATCCACACCTCCGCGGGGTGGATGGGCACCCTCATCGATGACCTGCTCCACCTCTCGCACTGCTCCCTCGACGCGATGCGGCGCGAGTCGGTCAACATCAGCGAGCTGGCGGCGAGCTGCCTGGCCGAGCTCGTCCGGGACGCCCCGGAGCGCCGCGTGACCACGCGGATCGCGCCGGGGTTGACCACGGAGGGCGACTCCCGGCTCCTGCGCATCGCCCTGGACAACCTGCTCCGCAACGCGTGGAAATTCACCTCGAAGAAGGCCGAGGCCACCATCGAGGTGGGGCAGGACACCGAGGGCGCCTACTACGTCCGGGACGACGGTGCGGGCTTCGACATGGCGTACGCATCCAGCCTGTTCGGCGCCTTCCAGCGGCTCCACCGGCAGGACGAGTTCGAGGGCAACGGCATCGGGCTCATCACCGTCAAGCGTGTCATCGAGCGGCACGGCGGCCTGCTCACGGCGCACGGCGAGCTCGAGCGCGGGGCGACCTTCAAGTTCACCCTGCCCAGGCCCGCCACCGTGGCCTAGTCGAACGCCGGTGTGTAGACCTCGAGGGGCTCGGGAAGCCCCTTGAGCGTGTGCAGGCCGAGCGAGACCATCGGCACGTCGCACAGGGCGGCGAACGTGTCCGACACGACGATGGTGCGGCCGACGGACGCGGTGAGGGCCTGGAGGCGCGCGGCGCGGTTGACCACGGGGCCGATGACCGTGAAGTCGAGGCGCGCCGGGGCGCCGATGTTGCCGTACATCACGTCGCCGTAGTGCAAGGCGAGGCCGAACTCGATGGGCCGCCCGCGCCGGTCGTGCCGCTTGTTCAGCGTGGCGATCCGGGCCTCGCCGTCCTTGGCGGCCTTGAACGCGGCGCTGCAGGCAAGGCGGGCGTCCGGCCCGGTGAAGGTGGCGAGCATGCCGTCGCCCATGAACTTCAGGACCTCGCCTCCATGAGCCTCCACCGCCCCGACCATGGCCTCGAACCAATCGTTCAGACGCAGGAGCAGCTCCGCCATGGGGAGGCTCTCGCTCGCGGACGTGAAGCCGCGCAGGTCGCAGAACCAGGTGGCGGCACGGACGGTCTCCCCGTCGCCGCGGTGCACCTGCCCGTTGAGCACGCGCGCCCCCGGGCCGGCCCCGAGGTAGGTGCCGAGCAGCGTGGCGGCCAGGTCCTCGAGGTGGAAGCACTGCAGGGTCACGCCCGCGTAGGAGCGCACCCGTTCCAGGCGCGCGAGGTGCGCTTCGGTGAAGCCGCCCGGCGCGTCGGTGGTGAACGAGAGCGAGGCCCGCACGCGGCCGCCATGCAAGCCATAGACGACGTAGTCCGTCGCGCCGGCCTCGTAGAGCCGGGCGAGCTGTGGGTACGCGGGTGCAGCCGGCGTGTCCAGGCGCAGGCGGAGGCGCGTGTCGGCGTCGCGGACGCGGTGCTGCGGGCTCGAGTGCTCCAGCGGCACCGAGCGGCCCTCCTGGGAGATCACGTCCTCGGCGCCCTTCTGCCCGCGCTCCCACGACCACCCGCGCGCGAAGACGAGCGGGTGCACGGGCAGGGTGCCGTGCCAGGTGCGCACGATGGGGAGGCCCTCGGCCAGGAGCCGCAACGAGAGCCCCTCCAACACCTCGGCGATCGTCGGGAGCCGGGGGGCTTCCCGGCAGAGCCAATCGAGCGTGGCGTCCGGCCCGCTGACGGGCTCCGGGCTGGGCGATCGCCAGGAGGCGCCGCCGCCCTCCGGCATGGGTTGGGCCTGCATGGGGGTCATCCGTGTCATCGGGGGCAGCGTCAGCATCGCGCGTCCTGCGCGGCGAGGTGCCGGTTGCGCACCACCTCGAACGCGCGGCCCAGCGTGACCTGCTCCTCGAGCGGGATCACCTGCCGGGCGCGCGGCACGAGGCTCTGTTGTTCGTTCTTCATGTGGGTGAGGATTCCGGAGCGCAGGGCGGTGAGCTGGTGTTTCCAACTCTCCCCGACCGGCGTCCGCGAGAGGCGCTCGATCGCGGCTTCGATGTCCCGATGCTCGTTCAGCGAGTGGGCCACGGTGGTGCCGTCGGTCGCCGCGAGCGAGGGATAGGCGCAGTCCTCCTCGGCGCGCAGGTGGGCCAGCAGCTCCCGCCGGAGCTGGGTGTAGAGCTCGAGCCGCTCGTCGTCGTCGTCCGCGTGCCAGATCACCGCCTCGAAGAGGCGGAGGATCTTGACCTGGTCCGCGTCGATCACCTCGAAGAGGGCGGCGACGGAGGAGCGCCGGGCGTCCTCGCTGGAGGCGAAGCGAGGCGGCGACTGGCCAGCGTCGTACGTCGTCTGTCTCATGAGGGGCTCCGGTGATGGCGGCGATTGCGGCGTGCCGCAGGTGACATCCCCACATCACATGCTCGTGCGTGGGGGCACCGTCGGAGTGCGCGGTAAGATGTCGGCCGTTGTTCGGTTGGCAAGCGGCCGCTCACGGCCGTCGCGGAAACCCGTTCCCTGTCACCGATTGTTGCGCGAGTTCGCCTTCTGCACCGCGAAGGGCGAGCGCGTCGTGATCGGTGGGGCCGCTGCCCAGACGGTGACACGTCTCGATGCAACCTCCGCATTGGAGACGAACCGGCGGCGAGGGGTGGCTTAAGTAGGGAGGGCATTCCACCTCCGACTCAGCCAAGGAGAGCCACCATGCTCTGGACCATCGCCGTCATCCTCATCGTCCTCTGGGCACTCGGTTTCGTCAGCAGCTTCACGATGGGCGGGTTCATCCACGTCCTCCTCGTGGCGGCGGTCATCCTGGTGCTCTTCCGCATCATCCGCGGCGCCGCCGCCGCCTGAAGCGCCCGCGCGGCGGCGGTCCGGGAAGGATCGCCGCCGCCTGAAACGCCCGCGCGGCGGCGGTCCGAGAAGGATCGCCGCCGCGCGGGGGGCCGGCCAACTCGGCCAACTCGGCCAGCCCGGCCAACTCGGCCGAGCTGCCCCGGAACCCTAGTTCTGGCTGCCGCCGAGCCAGGCCCCGAGCGCCGAGGCGATGGTGGCGGTGGTCTCCAGGTCCCTCGGGAGGAAGCCGTCCTGGGAGTTGAGGAGCTCGAGGCAGCCGGCAGTGGGGCCGTTGGCCGTGCGCACGGGGACCGCGAGCAGCGAGCGCGTCGTGTAGCCGGAGGAGCGGTCCACTCCGCCGCCGAAGCGCGCGTCCCGGTGGACGTCCTTGACGATGACCCCCACGGGGAAGTCACGGATGAACCCGACGATGCCGTGATTGAGCGGGAGGGTGGAGCCGACCACCTTCTGCGACTGGGGCCCGAACGCGCTGATGAACTCGAGGCGCGCCCCGTCGGGGGTGGTCATGATGACCGCCCCGGCGTTGGCGGGGACGAACTCCCGCACGATGTTGAGCGCGATCGTGCAGGCCGCCCGCGCGTCGGAAGCGGCGGAGATCTCGGAGCAGCGGTCGAACAGGGCCACCACGCGGTCGTCCAGCGGCGCGGCAACGGGGGGCGGGGCCGCGTGGTCGTCGGGCTCGGCGAGGAGGTGGGAGGACCACGGCATGTCCGCGGCGGCGTGCTCCTGGGTCGGGACGACGCGCAAGCGCACGTTCGCGACGGGCTCGTGGACCTCGACGCTCCCGTCGGGGTTCATGGCGCAGACGAACCGGTCCAGCCGCCCCGCGGACAGCTTGAATTGGGGCAGCGCCAGGGCGAGGGCGTCGAGCCAGCCCGCCGACTCGACGGACACCGAGCGATCCTCCGAAATGACATTCCACGTTGGCATAGAGCCCTCTTGGCGCTCGAATTAGGCCGTTGTCCAGCTTCTGTCCAGCTTCGGTGCGGTTGCCTGACGTCTCTTTGTCTCCTGTGCGAACAGCGTGGATCGGTTGGGAGACAACGGAAAGCAGCAAAATGTGACATCGGAAACGGTGTGTGGCTTGTTCGCGTCGCCGTCGCTGCCGATCGCGTTGGATGGGTTAGAGGATGCCACTTGGGTAGACCCGACAATGATTCAACGGGACGCAGCCATGCCGGTCGACGCCCTGATGCGCCTGCTCGCCGTGAGCCGGCAGCTCGCGGCGCCGATGGATCTGAAGAGCCTCCTCGGCCTGGTGATCGACGCGGGGCGGGAGGTCCTCGGGGCCGAGCGCGGGGCGGTGCTCCTCTACGACGCGCGCCGACGCGAGCTGCACGCCAAGGTGGCGACGAACGAGGAGGTCATCCGGGTGACCATCGACTCGGGCATCGCGGGCGCCTGTGCGCGCAGCCGAAAGACGATCAACGTCGAGGACGTGGGCGCGGACCCCCGCTTCAACCCCCAGATCGACCGCGCGACAGGCTTCACCACCCGCTGCCTCGTGTCCGTCCCGCTCATCGGGCTCGACGAGGAGCTCGTCGGCGTCATGCAGCTCCTCAACCCGGCCCGCGGCTACTTCGACGCGGGGGACGAGAACATCGCCGAGGTCCTGGCGAGCCACGCCGCCGTGGCCATCCAGCGCGAGCGGCTGCTCGCCGAGCGGATCGTGCGCTTGAAGATGGAGCGCGACCTCGAGGCCGCCCGCGTCATCCAGGAGGGGGTCCTCCCCCGCCTCGTCCCCATCCTCGGCGGGTATGACGTGGCCGGGTTCAGCCGGCCGGCCGAGCAGACCGGCGGCGACATCTACGACCTCATCCCGATGGGCACGGCCCCGTCGTCCCCCCTCGCGCTCCTCCTCGCGGACGCGTCGGGGCACGGCATCGGCCCCGCCCTCTCGGTGGTCCAGGTCCGGGCGATGCTCCGCATGGGCCTGCGCCTCGGCGCGAGCATCGCGGACCTCGTGCAGCAGATCGACGCCCAGCTCCTCCAGGATCTCGGGGACGACCAATTCGTGACCGCCTTCGTCGGCTGCCTCGACCCCGTGCGCCACGACCTCGTCTACCACGCCGCCGGCCAGGGCCCGCTGCTCCACTTCCACGCCGCGGACGGCCGCGCGGAGTGGCGTGGGGCCACCGCGTTGCCGCTCGGGGTGGCCGAGGTGGCGGTGATGGCCTCGCCGGTCCGGATGGTCCTGGAGCCGGGGGACTTCGTCGTCCTCCTGACGGACGGGTTCTACGAGTGCGCCAACCGCGACGGCGCCGTCTACGGGGAGGAACGCGTGCTCGAGCTCCTCGCCCGGCACCGCGCGCTCGATGCGCGCGGCGTCATCGACGCCCTGGTGCGCGCCGTCGACGAGTTCGCGGGAGGCGTGGTCCAGGCCGACGATCTCACCGCCATCATCCTCCGACGCCACGCGTCGTAGTGCTCGGCGGCCCGCGGCATAGTAGGCTGGCCCGATGCGTCAATATCGACGCCTACCCACGGCCGCACGAGCCTGAGAGCAACACATGGTTGATTCCTTTGGCGCGAGCATCCTGGTCGTCGAGGACGACGACACCCTCGCGTCGGGTCTGCGCGCCGCGCTCGAGAACGAGCGGTTCCAGGTGACACATTGCGATTCGGGCGAGGCCGCCCTCGCGTCGATCGAGGATGACGTCCCCGACCTCCTCCTGCTCGACGTCATGCTCCCCGGCATGGACGGCATCTCGGTGCTGCGCCGCGTGAAGCAGGAGCACCGCGAGCTCCCCATCATCCTCGTGACCTCGAAGAGCACCGAGCTGGACAAGGTCCTGGGGCTCGAGTTCGGCGCGGACGACTACATCACGAAGCCGTTCTCCCTGCGGGAGCTCATCGCGCGGGTACGGGCCCGCCTCCGCGCGCGCCCCGAGCCCCCGAAAGCCCCGGACCGCGTCCGCTTCGGCCGCAACGAGGTCGACCTCCGGCGGCGCATCCTCTGGCGGGACGGCGTGGAGGAGCGGCTGACCACCCACGAAGCCGGCGTCCTCACGTACCTCATTTCCCAGAAGAGCACGGATGTGAGCCGGGAGAACCTGCTCAAGTACGTCTGGGGCTACTCGCCCACGATGGCCACCCGCACGGTGGACAACCAGATCCTGAAGCTCCGCCGGCGCGTGGAGGACGTTCCCGCCGATCCGCGGCACATCCTGACGGTGCACGGGATGGGGTACCGGTTCGAGGAGTAGACCGATGCGCCTCCTCCTCGTGGATGACGATCCCCGCCAGGTCGCGATCCTCCGTGCCCACCTCGCGCCGCTCGACCACCAGTTGCTCGCGGCGAGCAGCGGGGCGGAGGCGTTGGACTGCCTGGACGAGACGCCGCCCGACCTGATCCTGCTCGATCTCCGGATGCCCGGGATCGACGGCATCGACGTGCTGCACCACATCCGCGCCCGGCCCGAGCTCGCGCGGCTCCCGGTCGTGCTCATCACCGCGCTGCACGAGCGCGAGGTGCGCCTGCGCGCGATCGAGGCCGGCGCGGACGACTTCGTTGAGAAGCCGCCCGACGGCGCGATCCTGCGCGCGCGGGTGACCAACCTGCTCCGGCTCAAGCAGCTCGGGGACGATCTCGAGCGGCGGAACGAGGAGCTGCGGCGGCTGGAGGCCCTGCGGAAGGAGCTCACCGACCTCGTCGTGCACGATCTGAAGGCCCCCGTCGCCGGCGCCGCGCTCAACATCGAGGTCGCGATGGAGATGCTCGGGCTCGAAGAGGGCTCCGCGTGCGAGGCCCTTCGCGACGCCCTCGCCGGCGTGCACCGCATCCAGTCGATGACGGAGGAGATCCTCCTGCTGGCGCGGCTGGAAGAGGCGCGGATGCCCATCCACCCCGTGCGCAGCCCGCTCCGCGGCATCGTGGAGGACGCCGTCCGCACGCTGGGCCGCATCGCCGCGCGCCGCGGCACCCAGGTCGACCTCGCCGTCGAGGGTGACCTCCTGGTCACCGCCGACCCCGGCCTCATCCGCCGCGTCATCGAGAACCTCCTCGACAACGCCATCCGTCACGCGCCCCGCGGCAGCCGCATCGCGGTCCACGGCGCCCAGGGCGAGACCGTCGAGCTGAGCTTCAAGAACGGGGGCACCCCCATCCCCGAGGCCGACCGGGCGCACATCTTCGAGAAGTTCGCGCAGTCGTCGGGCTCCGTCGCACGCGGCGCCAACGTGGGGCTGGGGCTCCACTTCTGCCACGTCGTGGCGTCTGCCCACGGCGGCTCGATCCGGGTCGAAGAGACCGCGGAGTGGGCGGTCGTCTTCACGCTGAGCCTGCCGAGCTGAAGTCGCCCCGGGCGGGCGCCCGAGGGGCTAGTCCCGCCAGGCGCGGCTCCCGATGGCACGGTCGATCGCGTGCATCAGGGACTCCCGCCCCACCGGCTTCGGGAGGTACCCGACACAGCCGGCCGCCACCGCGCGGTCGGCGTCGGCCAGCATCGCGTGGGCGGTGATCGCGATCACCGGGATGTCGGCGGTGGCGGGGTCGGCGGCGAGGATGCTCGTGGCGGCGAGGCCGTCCATCTCCGGCATCTGGATGTCCATGAGGATGACGCCGGGCTGCAGATCGCGGGCGAGCTGGATCGCGGTCGCGCCGTCGGCGGCCTCGGTGAGGTCGCACGCGAGCGGGGAGAGCATGGCCCGGAGGACGCGCCGGTTGACGGCGTTGTCGTCCACGATGAGCACGTGGAGCCGCGCCCCCGCGGCCAGGGCGGGCGCCGGTGCGCGGACGGTCGGAAACGGCTCCAGCGCGGGCTCGGGGAAGGGGAGGGCCCGCTCCGCGCCGGCCACCCCGACGGACGGCCGGGGCTCGGCCTGGGGGGCGGTCGAGCCCATGGGGCCCATGGTCGCCTCGGACACGCCGACCTTGGAGAGCCCGGCGGCGTTCGCGAGGGGCAGCGTGAAGAAGAAGGTCGACCCGCGGCCGTGCGCGCTCTCGCAGCCGATGGTGCCGGACATCGCCTCCGCGAGCTGCTTGGAGATGGCCAGCCCGAGCCCGCTGCCCCCGTGCCGCCGCGCCAGGCCGCTGTCGAGCTGCGTGAAGGGCTGGAAGAGCTTGTGGAGGTCGTTGGGGTCGATCCCGACGCCGGTGTCCGTCACCGAGGCCCGCACGATGCCGCCGCGGAGCTCCAGCGCCCGCAGGGTGACGGTCCCGCCGCTCGGGGTGAACTTGATCGCGTTCGACAGGAAGTTGAGCATGATCTGGCGCACGCGGTCGGGGTCCGCGACGCAGAAGATCTGCCCGGGCTCGATCTCGGTCACGACGGTGAGGGCGCGCTCCTGCGCCGAGGCGCTCGTGAGCTCCCGGGCCTGGAGCATCGGGAGCGCCAGGTCGATCCGCTCGGTGCGGAGCTGGAGCCGACCGGCCTCGATCCGGGTGAGATCCAGCACGTCGTTGATGAGCAGCAGGAGCTGCTCGCCCGCGCCCCGGATGTCGGTGATCAAGGGGCGGTGCGCGGCGCCGAGCGGGAACGCCTGGTCCGCGAGGAGGACCTCCGCGAAGCCGATGACGGCGTTCAGCGGCGTACGCAGCTCGTGCGACATGGTCGCGAGCACCTCGCTCTTGAGGCGGGAGGCGCTCGTCAGGTCGGCGTTGCGGTCGGCGAGCAGGGCGCGTTGCTTCGCGACCTCCTCCGACTGCGCGGCGAGCACCTCCTGCTGGGCGAGGAGCTCCTCGAAACGGGTGCGCAGCTCGACGCTGGCGCGCTCGAGCTCGGCGGCCAGCTTGTGCTCTTGCGTCACGTCGTGCATGTACACGACGGCGCCCTTGACCACGCCCGCGTGGACGACCGGGACGATGCTCGCGAGCACGACGCGCGGCGACCCGGAGGCATCCACGAGGTCCACCCGGCGGTTGCGCACGGTTCGTCCCGACTCGAGCGCCTTGCGGAGCGTGTCGAGGGTGCCTGGGCCGCCGAGGAAGTCGACGGGGAGCTGCGCGATCCAGGCGTCGGGCGTGATGCCGATCAGCGGATCGCCGAGCAGGTAAAGGGCGGCCGCGTTGGCGACGCGCACGAGCCCGGAGCGCTCCACGTACACGACGGGATCCACGAGCACGTCCAGGGTGGCGCCCAGGAGCGCCTCCTGCTCGCGGAAGGCGGCCTCGACCTCGCGCCGCTCCGTCAGGTCGTGGATGCACGCGATGAACCGCGGAGGGCCCCCGACGAGCATGCGCCGGATGGTCATCGCCACCGCCAGCGGGGCGCCGTCGGCCCGGTGCGCGCTCACCTCGATGAGGCTCACGGGGGTGGGCCCAGCCCGGTGCTCCGCGAGCACGGCCTGGTAGAGCGGCCGGTGCTCCGGGGCGATCGCGAGCTCGGGGAGGGGGCGGCCCAGCGCCGCGGCCCGCGGGATGACGAAGAGCCGCTCCGCGGCCGGGCTGAACTCCTCGATGTGCCCCTGCGCGTCCACCACGACGATCGGGTCGACGCTGCTCTCGAGCACCGCGCTCCAGGTGCCCTCGTTGCGTCGCCAGGCACGATCCCCGTCCCGGCGGTGACAGAGGGCCACGACGACGAGGCTGACCGCCGCGTAGATGGCGGTGGCGGCCAACGATCCCATGTCGCCGATCCCGAGCGAGCCGCGCGGCGCCACGAAAAACCAATCGGCGAGCAGGAAGCCCACGCTGGCGCAGAACAGCCCCGGCCCGCGGCCGAACCGCCATGCCACCGCGGCGGTCGCGAGGAGGCAGGCCGAGAAGGGCTCGCGAAGCCCGAGCGCGGAGTCCGCGAGGCCCCGCACGCCGGTGGCGAGCACCGCCGCCACGCCCGCGTAGAGATAAGGGCCGGGGCCCGACATCCGGGTCGCCCGGAATATGCTCCCTGGAACGGGGGGAGGCTCCGGCTCAAGAGGGGGCCGAGCGTGCGGGAGATTTGCGGCGATTTTCCGGTCTACTCCGCGGTACAACAGTTCGCAACCGCAGGAGACGAACGGTAACGGCGCGGACCGGCGCGGGGGTGGCATAGGGTATGTGCCAGGTGGCCCTGCCGACCTTGGGCGAAACCTACGGCAAGACGCTCGGAGTAGTTGATGATGGTGGCCACCCAGTCCCGCGACGCATGACCAACCCCCGCTCCGAGCTGCGCGTCGTGGTCCTGCCGGCGCCCAGGGACGGCGAGCTCGGTGACAAGATGCTGGCCGATGCCGGCTTCGACGCGCTCGTCTGTCCGGACCTGCAGAGCTTCTGCGACGAGGTCCGCAAGGGGGTTGGCGTCGCGGTCGTCGCCGAGGAGGCGCTGGACACGGACGGCGTGCGCCGCCTGTGCGCCCTGCTCGCCGATCAGCCGCTGTGGTCCGACGTCTCCGTCGTCCTCCTGGCGCGCGGCGGCGCCGACCGTCCGCTCGCGGCGGACATGCTGGCCTCGAGCGGGAACGTCACGCTGCTGCGGCGCCCCGTCCCGCTGGCGGCCCTCGTGAGCACGCTCGAGACCGCGCTCCGTGCGCGGACGCGTCAGCTTCGGCTTCGCGACCAGCTTCACCTGCGCGAGGAGTCCGCCGCGCCTCTTCCGCGCCCGGGCGGCGCCGATCCCGAGGTCGCCGCCGCGGACCCCGACCTCACCGAGAAGGCGCGCGCGGAGCGGGAGCTCGAGCGCGTGGACCGGCTCGAATCCGTGTCACTCGTGGCAAGTGGCATGGCCCACAAGTTCAACAACCTGCTCACGGGCATCCTCGGGAACGTCGCCCTCGCGCGCATGACCGCACGCGACCCGGAGATCGCGCGTCGCCTCCAGGACGCGGAGCGCGCCGGCAAGGAGGCGCAGGACCTCTCCCGGCAGCTCCTCAACTTTGCGCGCGGCGTGACCCCCGTGCGGGCCCCCGTCTGGCTTCCCGGCCTGCTGCGTGGCTCGGCCGAGCTCGCGCTCCAGGGGCTCGGCGTGCGCTGTGAGTTCCGCCTCGCGGAGAACCTGCCGGGTGTGCAGGCGGACGCGGCGCAGCTCGGACAGGTCGTCCAGAACCTCGTGCGGAGCGGGGCCGAGGCGATGAACGGGGAGGGCGTGCTCGTCATCCGAGCCTCTGCGATCCAGGTCGGCGCGGCCGGCGGGCTCCCGTTCGCGCCCGGGCCCTACGTCATGGTCTCCATCACCGATCGCGGGCGGTCCATCGCGCCCGACGACCTCCGCCGGCTGTTCGACCCCACGTATTCGTCGCAGGAACGCCCCGGGATCGCGCTCCCGATCGCGCACGCGATCATCCGGCGCCATGGCGGCCATCTCGTCGCAGCGTCGCAGCGCGAGGGCTCCACCTTCACGTTCTACCTGCCCGCGGGTGGGCCCATCGCACCACCGGTGCTCCGCCCGGTGCCGCCGGCCCGCGTGGCCGCGGCCCCCGGGGGCGGCCGCGGCCGCCTGCTGGTCATGGATGACGAACCCCAGGTGAGGGCGGTCGCGTACCTGTCGCTCGTCCGGCTGGGCTACCAGGTCACGCTCGCGATGCATGGCGTCCAGGCGATCGCCAACTACCGCACCGCGATGGCGGAGGGCCACCCCTACCAATTGGTGTTCCTCGACCTGACCGTGCAGGGTGGCATGGGCGGTCGGCAGACCCTCGCGCAGCTCCAGGCGCTCGACCCGGACGTACGTGCCATCGCCGTGACCGGCCACACGGACGATCCCCTCCTGGCGACGTTCGCCGCGCACGGGTTCGCCGGCGCCATGACCAAGCCCTACACCGTCGACGACCTGGGCCGCCTGCTCCAACCCGACACCGCCTCCGCCGAGCCCGCCGCCCTCGTGCTGTAGCTGGCCCGGCCTCGTCCGATGGCCGGCCTCGCCGCCGGAGCCCCCTTCGCGAGAATGCCGCCGTGTCCGCACCGAGGCGAACACGACGGCATCACGGCGACGTCGACGATACCGGGCCGCCGCCGGCCCGGCCCTCGTCAGGTCAGGGCTGGCCCTGCCCCTCGGGTCCGCCGTAGATGCCGATGTCGTTCCGGGTGCCGTCGACGTCCTCGCTGTCGTCGTCGGGCTCGCCCGCGTCGATGAGCGGGCTCGTGGCCTCGAGCGTGAAGTCGTCCGGGGCGTCCACGAAGCCCGGCGCGGCGGTCACGGAGTCGTGGGCCACCGCCCCGCAATCCGCCCCCAGATCGGCGTTCCAGCCGAGATCGTAGGTGGTCGCCGCGTCGGTGCGGAACCCGCACGTCGCCCCGCTCGCGGCGCTGTTCCAGACGTACGACTCGAGGTGTACGTGCTGGAGGTCGAGCCCGATCTCACCGCCCCAGAACACGTTGTTCTCGGCCTTGACGTGGGTGTAGAGCGCGGACACCGCGGTGTCGCCCCCGATGAACGTGCTGTTCCAGAGCCACACGCGCTCGTTGCGGGTGTCGTCGGTGTCGCCCCCGTAGAGCCCCACGCCCCCGCTCTCGACCCGGGAGCGCCGGACGTGCGCGCCGGCCCCGGCTGAGTACACGCCGTACTGGGTGCCGCAGTCGATGTCGCTGTCGAGCAGGATCATCGCGTTGTGTTGGTAGATGGCGAAGTCCGCGTCCGTGCAGCCGATCGTCAGGCGTTGGGCGAGGTAGGTGCCGTTGTCGATGACCTGGATCCCGCCGGTGGGGTCGACGCGGTTGTCCGCGTAGGTCACGTCGAGGAACTCGAGGAACGAGCCGGTCGCGTAGAGAACCGAGTAGCCGACATTATTCCTGGTGAAGACGACATCCTCCACGAGGACGATCGCGAGGTCCACGCTCATCCCCGAGCCGTGGTAGCCCGCGGTGGCGCCGCCGCTCACGGTGACCCCCGCGAGCCGGGTGCCGACCGACTCGCCGTGGTTGGCCTTCACCACGGCGCCGCTGCCCGACCCCTCGATGAACGTGACCGCGGAGCCCTCGATGCCGAAGATGTCCAGGGACTTGCCGATGAAGTCGACGTCCTCGCGGTAGGTGCAGGGGTTCAGCCCGATCTTCGTGCCGGAGCGCGAACCCGCGATGGCGTCGCCGATGGTCAGGAAGTCGGCGCCGCCGGTGCAATCGACGATCACGTCGGGCACGCGGGCAGGCACCTCCTCGCCGGGGTCACCCGTGTCATCGTCGGGACCGGGGATCACCTCGACGCTCGTGTCCACGTCCCCATCCTTGCCATCGTCGCCCGGCCCGCCCGCGCAGGCGGACAAGCCGAGCACCACCAGCGAAAGAGCGATTCTCACCAGCCACCTCCGAGCGAGAGGGGCCCGCCGTACGCGCCCATGTCATTGAGGGACCCGTCCGGATCCGCGTAGTGGGTCCCGACGGGCCCGGTGTCGATGCACGGGCTGCCCGCGTCGAGGCGGAAGTCGCGTGCGGCGCTGTCCGTGAAGCGGGGATCCGCGGAGATGGTGCCATCGGTGCCCACCGGCGAGGCCATGCCGCAGGTGTCCGCCCCGTTGTTCCAGAAGTTGGAGCTCCGCACCGTGACGGCGGAGTTCGTGGCGCTCAACCCGCAGGTGGCGCCGGTGAGGATGCCACCCTCGAGCGTGAGCTCGCCGTCGGTCATCGCGATGGTGCCGGTGCTCACGATGTTCCGCAGCGAGACACCGACGAACTGGAGGTCCGCCCCGCCGAGCAGGACGCTGTCCTCCACGACGGCGCGTTCGTTCTCGAGGTTCTCGTTCTCCACGACCAGGAGCCCGTCGATCACGCTGCGCTGGATGCGCCCGTCGGAGTGGTAGACCTCGACGCCGGTCGCACCCGGGCAGTCGAACGTGCTGCCATCCGCGAAGGCGCCGCCGTGCTCGGTCATGTACCCGATGGTGGCGGATCCGCAGCGCACGATGGAGTCCTTCACGACCGTCATGCCGCGCCGCTCCTGGATGACCATGCCCTCGCTCGGCGTGTTGTCCTCGAAGGTCGTACCGTCGAGGATGACGTGGCCGTAGTAGCTGTAGAGGGTGACGGTGCCGCTGTTGCCGGTCACGATGCTGTCGCGCAGGATCAGCGCCGAGAACTGGACCTCGATCCCGGGCTCGTCCTCCGCGCCGCCGCCGGTGATGGTGAAGCCCTCCAGCACGGTGCCGGCGCCCTCGCCATGCTTCACCTTGATGGCGGGCTTGCCCGGGGTGGCGAGGATGGTCGTGACGGACGGGCCGCCGGTCGATTGGATCGTCACGGACTTGCCGCCGAAGGAGAACCCCTCGTACGTGCACGGGGCCACCGAGATGACGTCACCCGAGGTGGCATCGTCGAGGGCGTCGCGGATGGTGGTGTAGGTTTCCCCCCCCGCGCAATCGACGTTCAGGGTGTGGAAGCGCCGGGCCGTGGCGTTGTGCGGGGCGGCGCCGGGCTTCCGGTGCGGGGCCACGTCCGGGAGCGACGGGGTCATGCACGCGATCAGGAACAACATCTGCGTCTCCAATGCGTTCGCTCGTTCTTCAGAACGAGGCGATGTTCGCGTCCATCCAAACGAGGCGCGCGGAGATGAAGGAGAGGACACGGGTGTGCTCCTCCTCGTAGCTCGACACGGGGCAGAGCCAATCCGCCACGTCGTCCGTCTGGTAGACGATGTCCTCGATGGGCCAGCGCGCGGTGTTCCGGGCGACGGCGTCGCCCAGCGTCGTGTCGTACCCGGCGATGCGCGCCAGGATGGCGTCCTCGCCCATGGGGCCCGCGCGGAGCTCCGCCCAGCGCGCCACGAGGGCGGCATGGAAGGCGGGGTCGGCCGCCATGGCGTCCACGAACTCGGCCCGGGTGACCCAGCCCTCGGCGCCACAGTCGTAGAACGGGTAGCCGAAGCTCAGATCGAGGTCCCACGGGGCGAAGAACATCTTCCCGTCCGTGTTCTTCCACAGGTAGACGCTGAGCTGGTACGCGTCGATGTTCTTGCTGAACTCCTGGAGGAGCACGAAGTCCACGGCGCTGTCCATGTCGACATAGCCGAAGACACCGGTCTCGGGATCCGTCGGGTCGGAGCCCTGGATCGCGGCCTCCCAATCGGCGAGGTAGCCCGACACCTCGGCCTCCGTTTCGGAGGTGGCGTCGGGGAACACCATCTGCCACGTGCCGTAGCCGACGCCATTGTCGTGGAACCCGTCCACGTCGTCCAACTTGACGATGAAGCTCGTCCCCGAGTTGTCGCCCTTGTCGATGTCGACCCGCGTGCCCTCGCGCTCGATCCGCTCGCCCAACGTGTAGACGCCCTGGTAGTTGCCGTCGAGCGTCAGCTCGCAGAACACGCTCTGGGTGGCATACCGCTCGGGGCCGCCAAAGGATTGGAAGAGGTCGTAGGCGAGGCGGTTCCGGAAGAGCACCCGGTCGAGGTGCTGCCCGTTGAGGATCCAGTCGCTGTCGCTCCCCATGCCCAGCAGGTCGACCGCGGAATCGCCACCGGAGGCCGACAGGAACAGGTCGAAGCGCGCGCGCCCGGGCTCGTCGACGGGCTCGCCCGTGTCGCCGGTGTCCGTCCCGGCGGTGTCGCCGGTGTCCGTCCCGGCCGTGTCGCCAGACCCGGTGTCCGTCCCACCCGTGTCACTCGGGCCCGTGTCCGGAGCGGCGTACGCAGCCTGGAGGCCGGCATCGCTCTGGTGCAGCTCGACCGCGAGCACGTTCGGGCCGTCGACCAGCAGGGCGGGATCGACGTCCACGGTCACCCAGAGCACCTCGTCCGCCGCCGAGAGGGGGGCGAGCGCGGGGGTGTCGTAGCTGGCGTCCGCCGGGAGGTTGTCACGCAGGATCTCCGTGCCATTGAGGTAGACCGCCGCGCCGTCGTTGCGGATGAGGCCGACCGACAGCTTGGTGATGTCCGCGAGGGAGGCGACCGAGAAGGTGTAGCGGAAATAGGAGGTGATGGTGGGGGCTGCGGGGTCGGACCCGGAGGAGATGGTGGTGGCGAGGTAGTCCTCGCCGTACCCGAGCGGGGCGGCGCCCTGGGACCAGGCCGTGTCGTCGTAGGCGGGGGCACGCCAGGCTGTCCCCAAGTTCGTGCCATCGTCGACGTAGTGCCAGACGAAGCCGGGCCAGACGGGCAGCTCGCCGTACTTGCGGAGGTCTACCGAATACTGCGGCTTCGGCAGCGCGAGCGAGGTGCGCCCCCGTAGCTCCATGCCGGCGGGGCCGTCGTAGAGCGGCACGCCGTCACCGCTGACGACCTGCATCGAGCAGGGCACCTTCGGGTCGTCCAGGATATTGCCTTCGCATCGCACGTCGACCTGGCACACCAGGTCGGGGTCGCCGGTGGGGATGACCGTCGTACCCGTATCGACGACGGCGGTGTCCTCCGGAACGTCTTTGGGACCGCACGCGAGCAGGGACAATAGGATGAGCGTCATGCTCCTCTTTACCCCGACATGGGGCCAAGCCACCTGACGCCTTTGGTTGCCCTGTGTCGCCAATTGTTGCCCCGAGCGCGAATTTGGCTCCTTCTCCGGTTTCGGAGGGGGATCGGCGGGAACCCCGTCCTGCGGCGTTATCCGGGGGGCCTGTGAGATCCCACCGCATGATGCCCTCCCTGAAGATCGCTGTCACACTCGCGGTGGTCGTGCCCGTCCTCCTCGCCGGCGCCCGCCCTCGCAAGGCCTCGCCCCATCCTGGCCGGAACGGCACGCTGACCGAGAACCAGCTCTCCATGGGCAAGATCGCGTGGAAGTATTTCGAGAACAACATGCAGGAGAACACCTGCCTCGTCAACGCGGTGGACAATTACCCGTCCACGACGATGTGGGACGTCGGGAGCAGCCTCGGCGCGGTGGTCTCCGCGTACGAGCTCGGCATCGTGAGCGAGGACACCTTCCACACCCGCGTGCAGTGCATGTTGAGCACGCTCGGCAAGCTCGAGCTGTTCAAGGGCGAGCTCCCCAACAAGGCGTATGACACCCGCACGGGGGCGATGACCAACTACGCCAACGAGCCCGGCGAGATCGGCTACTCCGCGCTGGATCTCGGCCGTCTGCTCATCTGGCTCCGGATCCTCCAGGAGCGGCAGCCCCACTACATCCCCGCGGTCAACGCCATCGTGTCGCGGTGGACCTTCTGCAACATGATCGATGAGTGTGGCACCCTCTACGGGGCGATCCCCGAGAACGGGGGGGTGACCTCCCTCCAGGAGGGGCGCCTCGGCTACGAGGAGTACGCCGCGAAGGGGTTCGAGCTCTGGGGGTTCAACACCGCCGCGGCCTCCCTGGTCGAGCCGATGGAGATCGACCGCATCTACGGGGTCGACGTCCCGTTCGATTCCCGCGACCCGCGGCTCCTCGGCGCCCACAACTACGTCGTGACCGAGAGCTACGCGCTCGACGGGATCGAGCTGAACTGGGATCGCGCCGACGATCGGTCCACCGACGACATGCGGCACACCGACAAGACCGCCGCGGACTTCGCCGGCCGGATCTACAAGGTCCAGGAGGAGCGCAACAAGGCCACGGGCATCCTCACCGCGCGGACCGAGCACCAGCTCGACGCCGCGCCGTGGTTCGTCTACGACACCGTGTACTCCGACGGATACCGTTGGAACACCATCACCGACGCCGGTGACTACCTCCCCGCCTCCGCCGCGGTGTCCACCAAGGCCGCCTTCAGCCTCTGGGCCCTCTTCGACACCCCCTACACCGAGCTGCTCTACACCTCGATGGTCGGCAAGTTCGACCCCGCGCGCGGCTACTACGAGGGCGTGTACGAACACTCGGGCGTCGAGATCAAGACGTTCACGGCGAACAGCAACGGGATCATCCTCGAGACCCTGCTGTACAAGGTCCAAGGGAAGCTGCTCCGCTTCGCGCCGGGCACGCTCGCCTCGTGGGCCTCGAACGAGGGGACCGTGGCCAAGGACAAGTGTCAGCTCCGCGCGCACCAGCGCACCCCCTGCGGCGCGGCGCCCGCGCGCTGATGTCCGCCATCACCGAAGCCTCGGCAGAGGGCATCCCCCGATGGATGGGCTGGATGGCAGGGTCGGACCCGGCCGCGCGTGTCGCGTTCAAGCTCCGTACCATCCAGCTCCTCATCGTCCTCAACGTGACACTGGTCACCGCGTACATCCTCTGGCGGGGCGTCTACACCATCAACTGGGTGTTGTGGCCGTTCTCCCTCGCGCTCCTGGGTGCCGAGCTCTACAGCTACGTGGACACGTTGCTTTTTGGCCTCGGCATGTGGAAGATGCGGATCCGCGGCGAGCCGCCCGCGGCCCCGGCGGACGCCACCGTGGACGTGTTCATCACCTGCTACAACGAGGGCGTGGACCTCGTCCGCGCCACCGCTCGCGCCGCGCGTGACATCCATCACCCGCACAAGACCTGGGTCCTCGACGACGGCGACAGCGCGGAGATGCGCGCCATGGCCGAGCAGGAAGGGGTCGGGTACATCACGCGCGGCGCCACCTGGCGGGGAAAGGATCGGCACGCGAAGGCGGGCAACCTCATCAACGCGCTGTTCCAGACGGATGGCCAGTTCCTCCTGGTGTTGGACGCCGATCAGGTACCCAAGCCGGAGATCTTGAGCCGAACCCTCGGCTACTTCGACGACCCCAAGGTCGCGTTGGTGCAGACGCCGCAGTGGTTCAGCAACGTCCCCGAAGGCGATCCCTTCGGCGTGGACTCGCCGCTGTTCTACGGGCCGATCCAACAGGGGAAGGACGGCTGGAACTCGGCGTTCTTCTGCGGCTCCAACGCGGTGCTGCGGCGGGACGCCCTGATGTTCGCCGGGATCGTGGTGTACGCCAAGGAGATGGAGGCCCGCGTGCGTGGCGCGCTCAAGGACACGGATCGCCAGCTGCGGCAGGCGGCGCGGAGCCTGGGGCCGACGGCCACCGCGGCGCGGCAGGCGCTCCAGGTGGTGCGGCGGGCCGGACGCCAGGCGCGCAAGCGCCTCAACGCGGGCGCGCCCCTCCAGGAGGTCACCTGGGAATTCCAGCGGACGCTCGAGGCCGTGTCGCGCGAGCTGGTCGCGCGGGATGTCCAGGGCATCTACGCGGATCTCGCGTCGATGCCCGGCGTGGAGCCGGGGGTGCTGTCGAGCCTCGAGGGGGGCGCCGCGCAGACCGCGTTGCTCTCGGGCAAGGGAACGTCTCCGCTCGCCGCGATGGAGGAGGTCCGCAAGCTCCTCACCGACATCGACGTCGACCGCTCCGACCAGGCCGAGCCGGTCCACCCGCTCGCCACGATCTCCATCACCGAGGACATGGCGACCGCCATGCGGCTCCACGGCCTCGGGTTCCGCTCGGTGTACCACCACGAGATCCTCGCGGTGGGCCTCGCGCCGGACGATCTCCGCTCCGTGCTCCAGCAGCGGCTCCGTTGGGCCCAGGGCACGATGCAGGTCCTCTTCCGGGAGAACCCGCTGCTCCAACGGGGGCTCTCCTGGCCCCAGAAGTTGATGTACTTCTCCACGATGTGGAGCTACCTCTCCGGCTTCGCGGGCGTCGTCTACCTGCTCGCCCCGGCGATGTACCTGTACTTCGGCCTGCTCCCGGTCAACGCGCTCACCTGGCAGTTCATGTGCTTCCTGTTGCCGTGCCTCGTCGTGAACCAGCTCCTGTTTGCCCTCATCGGCTACGGGATGCCGACCTGGCGTGGACAGCAATACAGCCTGGCCCTCTTTCCGCTCTGGATCCGCGCGGTCATCACCGCGTTCCAGAACGTCTACTTCGGGAGCAAGCTTCCGTTCGTCGTGACACCCAAGACACGGCAGGGCGGGGTGCACTGGTCGCTCGTACGGCCGCAGCTCGCGGTGACGGTCATCCTCGCCGGCGCGATCCTCGTCGGGCTCGTCAAGCTCGCCGTGGGAACGTCCGACGAGGCGTTCCCGATCGTCATGAACATGGTCTGGGCCGTGTACGGGATCGTGATGCTAAGTGTCGTACTCAACGCCGCCCGATGGCAACCCGCCGCGGCACTCACTGTGAGGGATCAATGAGCGTACATGTGGAAGAACGTAGCCCGCGGACCGCGGTGGCCGTGGTGGACGGTCGCCTCGACCTCCTGACCGCGTCGGACGTGAAACGTCAGCTCCAGGAGGCGGTGGCGAGCGGCCTGCACCGCCTCGTCGTCGATCTGCACGGGGTGCCGTTCATCGACAGCTCCGGGCTCGGTGCGCTCATCGGCGCGCTCAAGGCGACCCGCGTGGCCGGGGGAGACCTCCGCATCGCGCGCCCCGGCGAACAGGTGCGCTACGTGCTCGAGATCTCCATGCTGGACCGCGTGCTCGTCTGCCATCCGACGGTGGAAGAAGCTCTTGCTCGCTACGAATGAGTCCCGCACCCTGCCGGCGCGGCCGGAGGCGCTCGAGGCCCTCCACGAGATGCTGGATCGGTTCTGGAGCGCCGTCGAGTCCGCTCGCGGCGGGCCGGTGTCACCCAACCCGCGCCACGGTCTCGCGATCGCGGCGGCCGAGGTGGCGGCGAACATCATCCGCTACGCCCAGGCCGACTCCTTCGAGTTCTCGTTGACCCTTCACGGGAACACCGTCGAGGCCCGGTTCATCGACGCGGGCGTCCCGTTCCTGGGCGTGGCCGACGGGCACCTCGACCCCGAGTTGCTCGCCGAGGGGGGCATGGGGCTCGCGCTCGCCAAGCGCGGTCTCGACAGCTTCGGTTACCAGCGGTTGGCGAACCAAACGAATTGCTGGACCCTCGTGCTACTGCTCCCGGTGCCCACATGATCCCGTTCCTGCTCGCCCTGCTGTTCTCCGGTCCGGCCGCCGCGGGGGCGTTCCCGGCCCCGGAGGCGATGGGTGGCTTCGAGGGCACCTTGCGCTCGGGGTACGCGTTCGCGAGCGTGATGTCCCCCAGTGTGGACAAACGTGTCACGCCCGTGGCCCGCCTGACGCTCAACTACCTCTACTACCGGTTCCCGGATCAGGGTGGCGAGGCGCGCGTGATCTCTCCCGGCCTCGCGTTCGGGGTGGGCGCGAGCTGGCGTCCCGACCGGCTCTCCCTCACGCTCGTGGCCGGCTACGAGGCGCGCTACGTGCAGACCCGGCCCACGACGGGCGCGCCCGTCGCGCGCGCCGACCACGGCGTGAGCGTGAGCGGTGACGTCTACTTCCAGGCGAGCTCGCGCGTGGCGCTGGCGAGCAGCGTGTCGTACGGCTTCGCGCAGAACTACCTCTGGGCGCGCGCCCTCGCCAAGCGCCAACTGTTCCCGGTGCGTGGCACGGCGGTCACCGCGTTTGCCATGGGGCTCGACGGGACGGTCCAGGGCAACGAACAGGCACGCTCCGTGGGCGGCGGCCTCTTCGGCGAGCTCTCGTTCCCGGGGGCGCGTACCGCGCTCGGCCTGCGGGTCGGACTCAGCCGCGAGATCCAGCCGGGCGCGAGCAACGCGCTCCTGCCGTCCCTCGGTGGCTCGATCTACAAGTCGTTCTGAAGGGACCCGCTGGAGGGTGCCGCTGGAGGGACCCGCTGGAGGGTTCCGCTGGAGGGGCCCGCCATTCCGCTGGAGGGGCTCTGAGGGTGCCCCCTCGAGCGGGGGCACCCTCCCGTAGTCCGAGGCGCTACGCGGTCTCCATGAGGCCGCGCGCGTACTCCGGCCACCAGGCGCCGGCGGTGGGGCCGCCGTTGCAGTCGCCGTCGGACTCGCCCGGGGGCTTGATCCACAACATCGCGTCGAGGCCGGGGACGCCCGTGCTCAGCGTCGGGTTCTCTCCGGCCACCCTCCCGAGGGGGTTGCACCAAGTGTGGTCGTCATCGGGCCCGATGCCGTTGCGGCCGGTGTCGGCGACGTAGTGCACGTCCCCGAGGATCGCGCGGACCTCGTCGGCGTAGCCGATGGTGTCCGGCGTGGACTCGGTGTGCGCCACGTTGAGGGCGAACCCGGCGGCGTTGTAGATGCCCGCCGCGATGAGCTTGGCGGCCATCTCGGTCGCGGAGATCCAGGCGGAGTCCCCCGCGTCGATGTAGACGCGCGCGCCGGCCGCCGTCAGGGTGTCGACCGCGGCCGCGATCATCTCCTGCCGCTCGACCGTCTGGTCGGCGTTCAGGCAGGTGGTGAGCGCGAGGCCGTCCGGCTCGAGGATGACCACGGCGAGGCGCCCGTCCAGGCCGCGCGCGACCTCGTCGATGAAGGTCGCGTAGGCGTCGGCATCGGAGGCGCCGCCGGAGGAGTAGAAGCCGCAGTCGCGGTTGGGGATGTTGTAGACGACGAAGACGCGGAGCTGTTCGGCGCCCGTGGTGACGGCGTTGTCGACCGTGCGGGCGACGTCGTTGTCCCAGTCCCCCAGCCAGGTGGCGGTCGGCTGCTCGGCCATCCGATCCATGGCGGCCGCGCCGGCGGGATCGCTCGTGCGCCAGGTGCTCGCCTGCTGCGCGGGATGGGAGTCCGGCTCGACGTAGAGGCTATAGCGGCCGAGCGGTGCGTCCTCGCTGTCGGAGGACTCGGCGACATCGGGCGGGTCCTGCGCGTCCTCCTCCTCCTCATCCGCGGCGAGGGGGATGAGATCCGCGGGGTGGATCGGGCTGAAGCTCGGGTGGGCGGGGTGATCCTCGGGGGGCTCCGCCACCTTGTCGTTGTCGGGCAACCGGGGTGCCGCGCCGGAGACCGGCGCCGTGGCGGCGTCGGCGAAGCATCCGGGGAGCAAGGCCGCCGAGATGAGCGGAGCGAGGGCCTTGAGCGGACGACGTCCCTTGAAGGTGGATCGGACGGTCATTGCAACTCCCAGCCGTCGAGAAGGTTCGCTTACTTGCAACCATCCCATCTTGGCTCTCTGCCTGTATGAGGGATCGACGGTGCCGTCGAGCGACGGGAACCACAAACACGGCGGGAACTGCGATCGAGGCTGAATAATCGAGGCATGAGTTTAAGTCCGACGACAGTTGTGGGAAGAAGCGCCCGTCCGCAGGCGGTGCCCCGGACAGGTCGCTGAATGTTGCCAAACGTCACTTCGGGGGGCGCGTGGTCACCAACGCCGAGGCAGAATGGACGCTGGCTCTTCCGCAGCTATGGTGGTGAGACGTTTGCGCGGTCTCCCAGACCGTTGGATCGCCATCGTGGAACTCCACCTGGAGCACGTTTGCGCTCCGTAGCGTCGAGGAGCCAATGCGTCTCAAAATTGGGGTCGGCCTGCGCGTGCTGGGGCTGCTTGTCGCCCTGCCACTCGCGCTCCTCCTGGGTGTCAACGCCTTCCTGAACCTCTGGCTGCCGGTCCTCGTGAACATGCAGCCGGAACGCCTGAAGATGACGTTCGACGTCGCCTGGATGCTCACCCCGGGCGTGGTGGAGGTGCGCGACCTCGAGATCCGCCAGCAGAGCCCGAACGATCAGTGGCTGCTGACGGTCGACAGCGCGTCCGCAACGTTCGACCTGCATGACTTCCTCGAGCACACGGTACACATCACGGGCGCGGATGCGCACGGGGCGAGCTTCCTCTGGCGGGCGCGCACCGATGCGGTCCCCAAGAACCCGCCCGCCGCGCCGACGGCCCCCGCGGAGGTGGTCGTGGGCCAGGCGGACGGCACCGCAACGGTCGCGGACGGCACCGCGCCGGTCGCCGATGCCGCCGCGGTGCCAGGCACCGACCCCGTCACCGACCCCGTCGCCGACCCCGTCGCCGACCCCGTCGCCGTCGTCGTCCTGGAAGATTGGACCCCCCCGATCCCCGGCTTCACCAACCCCCCCGACCCTTCCCCCGAGGCGATCTACCCGGCTGGGAAGCCGTGGCGCATCGCGCTCGAGAACGTGCACGTGGACCGCATCCGGGAGATCTGGCTGGGTGACTACCGGTACTCCGGCAGCGCGACGGCCTCGGGTGCGCTCACCATCGAAGCCAACAAGTGGCTGGAGGTGGAGGGGGTCGTCCTCCGGCTCGAGGGTGGGGCGCTGACGCGTGGCACCGAGCCGCTCCTCACGGCGCTGAGCGGGCAGGTCGACGTCGACCTCGCCGGCACCAACCCCGTGACCTTCGAGGGGCGTGGCCTCTTCGGCGCGATCAGCGGCAAGGTCGGGCTCACCGCCGACGTCTCGAACCTGTCCTTCCTCGACTTCTACCTGCGCTCCGCCCCGTGGCTGCGCCTCACGGGGGGCGTCGGCACGTTGGCGGTCGACGTGAGCGTCGAGGCGGGCGCGTTCCAGGACGGCAGCACCGTCCGTGCCGACGTGGACGACATCGTGGCGCGGTTCCTCTCCTACTCCGTCGTGGGGGACGGCGAGGTGCGGCTCGCGGTCGGCGTGGCGGACGGCGCGCCCCAGACCGCCATCGGCGTCGCGTTCTCCGACTTCGCGATCACGCTCGACGGCGACGCGGACCCGCACGTCAAGGGCAAGGGCTTCCGCGTGGATGCCACGACCGCCGACGTGGCCTTGAACCGGCCGTTCACGGCGCTCCACGTCGTGTTGGAGCTGCCCGAAGCGGAGATCCCCGACGTGGGGGTCTACAACGCCTACATGCCCCAGGGCATCGGCCTGCGGCTCCTGAGCGGCACCGGCACCGTGCGCGGGCACCTCGAGGTGTCGACCCCGGAGAACGTCTGCCGCGGCGAGCTGTACCTCCATGGCCACGCGGTGCGGGCCACGCTCGACGAGCTCACGCTCAGCGGCGACGTGGCGGTGCACGCCGTGGTCCCGAGCGGCAACCTCGAGACGGGCCGGTACGACATCTCGGGCACCTCGCTCGACCTGGGCAAGGTGCGGATCGTCTCCGGCGGGTCCCTGCGGGAGGGGAAGGACGACTCCGCCGGGTGGTGGGCGAAGATCGCGCTGCCGAAGGGCACCGTGGCCGTGGGCGCTCCGATCTTCCTCGACGGCAACCTCGACGTGAAGTTCCGCGACACGGTCCCGTTCATCACCATCTTCTCCGAGAAGCAGCCGCTCCCGGGTTGGATCCGTGGCCTCCTCGGGGTGAAGCCGGTGACCGGGAAGACCCGCGTCCGGCTCGGCGACACGGTGCTCCGGGTGACCGGGTTCCAACTGTTCGCCGGGCAGTTCGAGGTGCTCCTCGAGCTCCGTCGCCGGCAGGAGATGTTGGGAAAGCTGTACGTCCGCTACGGCCAGCTGTCGCTCGGCATGGGCATCGCCGACAAGAGCAACCACATCCAGGTGTTCAATGCCAAGAAATGGTACGACGCCGAGCCAAGTCCGGACTGATGGGAGGCGCGGGTGCGGCGTGATACGCTGGGCGGGATGGTGATGCCGTCGGTGCTCTCGTTGGTCCTGGCGGCGTGGGCCGGAGCCGCGCACGCGGCCGAGCCGCTCGATCCGGCGTCCCCGCAGCCGGTCGTCCTCGACGTGACACGGGGGTTGGTGTTCTCCAACGCCGAGCTCGTGTCGATGGGCGGCGCCGGCGCGGCCTTCGCCTACGGCGGCATCGGCTTGTTGCTCAGCCCCGCCGCGCCCGCGAACCGCCGGATGGAGGCCGTCGCCCCCATGGTCGGCAGCCTCGTGCTGCTCCAGAGCCGCATCACCAACGAGCGGGAGATGAGCGTCGGCGAGCCGGTCGTCGACGTGGTGCGCGTGTTCAACCTCGGCCTCTCCTACGGCTACCGCGCCGGCGCGGGCGGGATCCTGGCGGCCGGGGCCTACTACAAGGTCTCGGACACGCAGGTGGCGGTGGCCGAGGGCCACGTCTCCGCCGCGGTCGCCTTGTGGGATGGCCGCCTTTCGCTCGGCGTCGGCCCCCGGCTCCTGGGCATGCGGGTGACATCCGGCGGGGAGCATCACGACTACCTGGGCAGCGGCGTCGAGGCTGGCGCCGTGCTCACGAATTGGCAGGAGGCCTGGAGCTTCGCGCTCACCGTCCGCTCGGGTGTGTCCGCGGGCCCGATGGCCGGCGGCTACGAGGGCATCGACGCCGCCCACCTCCCACCGGAGCTCATCGCTGGAGTGGGGTGGAGCAACGTGAGCTACCTCCCCGAGGACTCGGGCGTACCCGTGCGCTTCGCGGCAGACGTCGTGGTCGACGCCCCCGTGCAGGGCGCCGTCGCGCTCGAGAACGTGCTCCAGGGCCAGCTGGTCACCCGCGGCGGTTGGTACACGGCGTCGCCGCGCGTCGGCGCCGAGGTCGACGTGTGGCGCAATCGCCTCCGCCTGCGCGCCGGCAGCTACCTGGAGCCCTCCCGCACCGCGTTGGCCGGCCCGCGCCCGCACGCCACCGGCGGCTTCGAGCTCCGCCTCTTCCGCATCAAGGCGCTCAAGGAGCGCATCAAGCTGGACCTCGCGTGGCAGATCGGCGTCGACTACGCGCCCGGCTATTTCCACGGGGCGTGGCTTGGCATCAACGTCTGGCAGCACGGGCAGATGGGGGGGCAGTCGGCGCCTCCCAAGGTGGAGGTGTTTTAGCGCCTCGTCTCACGGATCGTGGTGGGTTGAACGTGGGTGGGCGCGGGTGGCGCCTGCGGCGCCTTGACGACGGCGCGCCGATGGCGGAGGCGGCGCCCGCAGGGTACGCGGACAGGGTGATCATCCCCCTGCTGCTGGCTTGCACCCCACCCGACGACTCGTCGCACCTCTACGGGGCGGGCAGCGGCTTCTGGGACGGCACGATCTCGTGGTGACCCTGTTGCTGGCATGCACGAGCGCAGACCCTCCGGGCAAGCCGGACACCGACACGTCGGTTGAAGCTGACACGGACACAGATGCCGACGGCGACACGGACACCGACTCCGACACGGATGTCGACACGGACACGGACACCGACTCCGACACCGACCTGCCGCGGGACGCGGACGGCGACGGCTACGAGTCCGTCGCGGTCGGAGGCGCCGACTGCGACGACCGCAACATCTGGATCTACCCGGGCGCCGTGGAGTATTGCGACGCGGTGGACCAGGACTGTGACGGTCAGCCGCTCGCACCGGGTTCATGCGCGTCGGCCGCGGTGCCGGAAGCCGCCGTCGTGTGGATTGCCGAGCGCGCGGTCGATTGGTCGGGTGCGTACGGGATGATCGGGGATGTCACGGGAGACGAGAAGAAGGACTTGTTGTGGGGGTTCTGGCCGTATGACGGCGTCACGATCGTAGAGGGCGGGAGCATGCCTCCGGATCCCAAGCTTGTCCCGGACGACGCCTGGGTGTACGGCGAGCTGGATAGTGGGGGAATGTTCGGCGGCGAGGCGCTGGACGTAGGGGATGTGGACGGCGATGGCGTGCGGGACCTGGGGTTCGTGAGTCACGCGTGGGGGGGCGGGATCTACGTCCACCTGGGCCCCTTCGCGGAGGGCGACGTATTTTCGATTGCGCTGGAGCAGGACCTGCTCTGGACTGGGTTTCCGCAGGATCCCGAGAATTGGGCTGTCACCGTGGTCGGGGGGGAAGACTTCGATGGAGACGGGGGCGCGGATGTGGTGCTCAGCAACTACGCCGCAGACTACAGCGGGTATGACGTCGATGCGCATTTCAGTGGGGAGTGGGACGACCATTGTCCGCTCGGCGCTACGGGAGGCAGTGCGCGTCCCGACCTACTTGGGGATGTCGACGGGGATGGGGTGCGGGACTTGAACGTGTTCGCTGGGGGGTATGCCTACATTCTATCAGGCGCCGACGTGTACGCATCCTGCGGCGCCATGTGGGACGACTTTGCGATCGGTTGGATGGACAACACTGACTCCACGGCGCGGGTGTCCAGCATCTGGTCTTCCATCGAGGACGCGACGGGAGACGGGCTCGAAGATGTGGTCGCCGCAGCGCCGGCCTCGAGCACGGTTGGCAACCGCCATGGTGAGGTCTACTTCTTCTCTGGGGCTGCGTTGCGCGGGGAGGTGTTTCGGGATGATGCCCTTGGCTCCTACGTTGGCGACGGTGATCGTTCGGAACTTGGCTACCGACTGTTCGCAGCGGACTTCGACGGCGATGGTGTCTCCGACATCGTGACGTCCGGCGGAACCCCCGATAGCTCGTTCACGATCGTACCGGGGGGGCTGCCCGCGGCACTCCGGGAGCCGTTGCCCAGCCGGCGGCTCGTGTGGGAACTGGGGTTGAGTTGGTCCATCCCGCCTGGCGACTTCGACGGCGACGACCACGCGGACCTCTGGTTCATCGACGTCGACACCGTGGGCATGTCACGTCTCGGCATCGTCCAAGGGTTCGACGTGCCGTGGGACGACCCGACGTACTGGTGAGGACTTAGGCCCTGCCGCTGCCGGATGAGGGGCAGGCCCGAGCGGGCTCCGGCCGCCGCCGCGGATTCGGCGCGCGCAGACGCATGCCGCGGCCACCCGCGTCCTGGTGACCCGCACGGCGGTCCCCGCGGCAGGCGACCGGACGGCGGGCGGCCCTGCCGCCCGGCTCGGCGCGATCCGACGCCGGCAGGCGGCGGGTCGTGCCAGCCGAGGCCGCAGGCCGAGCCGGTAGGGTGCCGACGGCGGGCGTCCGCGCCCGCCGGGCCGCCCGGATCCGAACGAGGTCGCCCCCGCCCCGCCGACCCCGGCGCCGACGCAATCGGCGGGAATGCCGACCGCGCGGTGGGGCCGCCGCCGTGTCCTGGCTACGCTCTCCCGATGGACGACGCCACCTTCCAGTCGCTCCGGGCCGCGTTCGCCGCGTCGCCCGACAACGCCGCGCTCCTGGGCGTGCTCCTCGGCGCGTGCCGAGCCCGACGCGACACCAAGGCGGGCCTGGCGCTCCTCGGCGAGCGCACCGCCGACGCGCTGCTCCCCGCCGACCGCGTCACGGCCGCGCGGCTCCTGCTCGAGTCGGGGGACCACGCGCGGGCGCGGGACTTCTACGACAGCGCTGTCGCCGCGAGCCGCACCCACGAGGACGCCGAGCTCGCCGCCTCGCTGTCCGCGACGGTCGAGTTTACGAAGGAGGGGCCGAAGCTCCGGCTCCTGCGCAGCGGGGCCGCGGAAGGGGCGCCGGATCCCGGGCTCGCCTTCGCGGCGCCCCGCGAGAAGGTCACGTTCGCGGACGTGGGCGGGCTCGACGCGCTGAAGGAGAACATCCGGCGCCGCATCCTGTTGCCGCGCCAGAAGCCGTCGTTGTTCGAGCGGTTCCGGAAGAAGGTCGGGGGCGGGGTGCTGCTCTACGGGCCCCCGGGCTGCGGCAAGACGCTCATCGCCCGCGCGACGGCCGGCGAGTGTGGGTCGAGCTTCCTCTCCGTCGGCATCGCAGACGTGCTCGACATGTACGTGGGCGAGTCCGAGAACAACCTGAAGGGCCTCTTCGAGCGCGCGCGCGCGCAGGCGCCGACGGTGCTCTTCTTCGACGAGGTCGAGGCCCTCGGCGGGCGCCGCCAGCACAACCACAGCAGCGCCACGGCGAACCTCGTGAGCCAGTTCCTCTCCGAGATGGACGGGTTCGCCAGCCGCAACGAGGGCGTGCTCATCCTCGGCGCGACCAACGTGCCCTGGGCGGTCGACCCCGCGTTCCGACGCCCGGGGCGCTTCGACCGGGTGCTCTTCGTGCCGCCGCCCGACCGCGCCGCGCGCGAGGCCATCCTCCGCATCCACCTGAAGGACCGCCCGTGCACCGCGGACGTCGACGTGGGGGCCCTCGCCGCGAAGACCTCCGGGTGGTCGGGCGCGGACCTCGAGAACGTCGTGGAGACGGCCGCGGACATCGCGATCGCGGCGTCGCTCGGGGCCGAGCAGGAGGTGCCCATCTGCCAGCGGCACCTCACGGACGCCCTGGCGGAACTCCGCCCCACCACCTCGGAGTGGCTCGCCACCGCGCGGAACTACGCGCGCTACGCCAACGAGGCCGGGCAGTACGACGAGGTCCTGGCGTTCCTGGACAAGAACGGCCGTGGATAGCCCGGCGGCACCGAGCACCGGGCCCGCGCCCGCGCCGACCGGTGTGCCGACCGGTGCGCCGGCCATCCGGGGGGTCCCCCGTGGGTAGGGGCGCGAGCTACCGGCTCCCGGACGAGCCGCGCCCCGGCGCGTTCACGCAGATCGTGGTGCACCCGATGTGGCCGCTCCTCGCCGTGATGTTCGGCGGCGTGTGGCTCTCGTGGCCGTGGTTCGTCGTCAACGCGTGGGCGCTCGGGAGCCCCACCCGCGTGCGCGAGACGCTCACCGTCGTCGCGGGGCTCGCCGGGAGCGTCGCGCTGCTCTTCGGCCTGGTCACCGTGGACGAGGCGATGGAGCTCCCGACGGCCGCGCTGAAGTACCTCTTCCTGGTGCTCGTCATCTGGAAGATCGGGGTGAGCTACCTCCTCGCCGAGCTGCAGGGCCGCTCGTTCGAGGTCTACACCTACTACGGCGGCGTGGCGCGCAACGGGCTCGTCGTCGCGATGCTCGGCGGCATGCTGTTGCGCCCGCAGGTCTCCGACTGGCTCGGCGTGGGCTGGCTCTCGGCGGTGCTGCTGTGAGCACCAGCCCCGACGCCGCCCGCGCCCGCGCCCTGTTCCACCTGCGCTCCGGGCGCCCGCACGAGGCCATCGAGGCCTTCTGCGAGTCCCTCGCGCTCGACCCCGACGACGCCCCGACCCACGCGTGGCTCGCCCTGGCGCTCCTCTCGGCCCGTCGCCTCGGCGCGGCGCGCATCGAGGCCGAGCTCGCCGTC
The DNA here is from genome assembly GCA_030684355.1 of Pseudomonadota bacterium. Lineage (GTDB taxonomy): Bacteria > Myxococcota_A > UBA796 > UBA796 > SXON01 > CAJBVW01. The sequence continues at coordinate 3,289 of JAUXTN010000222.1, read as the reverse complement.
GGCATCGCGGCCGACGCCCCCCTGCCGCTCTACGCGCTCGGCCGCGTGCACCTCGCGGAGCGCCGCTACAAGGACGCCGAGGCGACGTTCCGGGCGCTCCTCGCCATCGAGCCCGACGACGACGCCAACCACCGCGCCCTGGCCGAGGTCTACATCGCCCGCGCCCGCTGGGCCGACGCCCTCGCCGCGCTCGAGAAGGCCCGCGCCCTCGACCCCACCTCCGCCGACACCCTCGCCGACATCGCCGAGGTCCACCTCCGCCTCGGCCGGCTCCGGGAGGCCGAGTCCACCGCCCGCGAGGCCCTCGAGGCCTCCCCCGAGCACGCCGGCGCCCTGGTCGTCATGGGCTGGCTCCTCCTGCGGCGCGGCGAGGCGGCCGAGGCGCGCGAGCACGCCGTCACCGTCCTGCGCATCCAACCCCTCCACGAAGGCGCCACCGCGCTGCTCGTGGGGGTGAAGGCCCGCTCGAGCCGCGTCCTCGGCGTGTGGTGGCGCTACAACACGTGGCTCGCCGGCCTCGGCCCGCGCGCGATCACGGTGATGCTCGGGGGCTTCGCGGCCTACCAGATCCTGTCCTTCCTCGCCGCGGACTTCGGCCCGGCGGGGCTCGCGGACCTCCTCCAGGTGGTCTGGCTTGGTTTCGTGGCCTACACGTGGTTCGGGCCGGCGATGTTCCGCCGGACGTTGGAGAAGGAGCTGGCGCCGGTGACGTTGCGGGGGGATTTCTAGAGGCCGCTTCCTGGGAAAGGGGCCGTCCATGACCGCCACGTGGTCACCGGCGAGCGCGTTCAGCCCCGCCCGACCCGCCAGGCGAGCGTGTTCAGCCCCGCCCGAGCCGCCAGGCGAGCGTGAACTCGAGCCCGCTCCCGTAGGAGACCTGTTCGAGGTCGTAGAGATGGGCGCCGACGAACGACCGGGAGTACACACCCAGGCCGAACCGGTCACGGTCGCCGGTCCAATCCAAGCCGAGGCGGGCGCCGACCCCGAGGCGCTGGCCATTGTAGAACGTGGGCGAGAGCTCGGGACCCACCGCCCAGCCGAACCGGGGGCCAGGGCCAGCGCTGCCGCCGTGGTAGAAGATGGCGGCGTTGATGTCGAGGTCGATGGGCAGCACGTACGCGGGCGCCACGATCACGTCGACACCGTTGCCCCGGTCGGTGCGGACGCGGTACTCGATCCCGATGGGCGCGAAGTTGACCCACACCGCGCCGTCCCCCACCATGCCGCCGCCCACGGTGCTGCTGGACACGCCGCCCCAATGTGACACTTCGCCCGCGAGTGCCGAGAAAGAAGACAAAATCAACAACATGCGCTACCTCGTTCATCGACCGATTTTTTGCCGACCAGTTGTTTACCGACCAATTGTTTACCGACCAATTGTTTACCGACCCGTGTCTACCGACGTACCTGCCTTGCCACGAAGTCCACGGACACAGACGTCGACCTTGGTGTCGAGCCCCCGACGATGCCGCGGCTGCCGTGTCACCCAGCGTCCAGATGCGCGGCGCCTACGGCGCCAGAAACAGGCTGGGGATGGGAGCGAGAACCGCGGTCGGGTTCACGGGTGTGTCCAAGGCGAGGGGGTGTAAGCTTACAGCGTAAGTGGTGCCCGGACCTTAGCCTTACGCTGTAAGCACGTCAAGCGTGTCGGTCGCGAATGTGGAGGAGGAGCCGCTTGCACACCCCAGGGCCGACGATCACGCGCGCCAGGGGGGCCGGAGGGGCGCCGCCTCGGGCGGCGAGTCGGCGGCTCGGCGCCGACCGAGCAGCGCGAGCCCGGAGGACAACCGACCGCCCGCGTCCGCGCGGGCGGGGGCGCCCGGGTCGATGTGTCCGAGCTCGACCGGGTCGGGTGAGCCGCCGGGTAGATCGGCTATCTCCCGCATCGGCGATGATGCCGCCGCCCCCGAGGAACCCGTGCCCCAGCAGCTATCGCCCCTCAACGACGCCGAGCGGGCCTGGGTGGAGTCCAACCTCGTCGAGGCCCGCCTGCTGCTGCGCGCCTGCGGTCAGCCGTCGACCGGACCGTTCGACGCCTACGCGCTCGACGAGGCGTTCGCCGTCTGGGCGGCCCGCACCCGCGCCGCCGGGGCGGACCCGAACGCGGGCATCAACACGTTCGGCATCGCGTTCGGCCAGCACCTCGTGCAGCGGCTCGGCTTCGTGTGGGTGGTGGTGACGGACGAGCATGGCACCGAGCTCGCCGTGGTTGGCCAGCCCGGGGACATCACGTTGTTCCCCGCGAACCTGGTTGCCAAGCGCTACGTCTCCGGCGCCACCGGCTTCCTGGCGCCCATCGCCGCGGAGACGGCCGCGCTCGTGGCGGGCGGGGAGGCGGCCCTGGCGACGGCCGCGGCGGGGGCGGCGGCGAAGAGGCCGTGGTGGAAGGTCTGGTAGGGGGAGGCGCGGCGGGCGGTTCTTTCGGGGCGATCCGCCGGCGAGTTTCGAGTGCGCGCTTCGCCGTCGCGACGTTCGGGCGGTGCACGATCCGCCGGTTCCAGGCCGCCTGGCACGCCGCGACCGTCGAGAGGGCCGGTGACGCCCCCCAGGCCTGGGCGCGTGGGGGCGTCCCGGGGCCAGCGTGGCGAGCAGCTCGGCCGCCTTCTCCTTCGGCGCGCCGAGCTCCTCGAGGATGCGCTGCACGCCGGTCGATCCGTCGATCCGCCAGGCGCGCGCGTCTCCCCGCGGCGGCCCCGGCCGCCACGACCGAAGGGAGTACCGAGGAGCCTCTTGTCGGGGGACGCGACGCGCTGGATCGAACGGTGCGCCCGCACGGAGCGCTTCTCCTCGATGGCGCCCAGCTCCCGCGCGACCACCGCCTCGGCGAACGCGCGCGGCCCGAGCCGCCGGGCCTCCCGCTCCAGGAGGCCGGATGGCCGCACCGTGGCCCGGTAGACGGTGCGGTTGATGTGCGTCGTCGCCCCGTACGTGCCGCCCGAGGCCTCGACGTAGCGCTCGTAGTCGCCGGCGGGCTCGGCGCCGACGGGCGAGAACACGACGTGCTCGACCGGGTGGGCCACCCCGAGGGCGTCCTCCGCCTCGTGGGCGGCGCCGGCCCGGAACCGGTGCTCGACGACCACGCGCGGCGCGTCCATGGCCTCGATGACGACCTCGATGCCGGAGGGCAGGCGCTCGACGACGTCGGGAGTGGGGAGCATGGCGGCGGATCCCATCCGGTTGCTTGCGACGCTACCGGCGCGGCCGGACCTCGAGCGAGGGCGGGCGTGCGGTCGCGTTCGTAGGTCCACATTCGGGCGGCCCGGCGGCCGAGCCGCCGTCGGCCCCCTCC
>JAUXTN010000218.1 GCA_030684355.1 Pseudomonadota bacterium | reverse complement strand
CTCGCCCTTCGCGGCGGGGGCCTGCCGCGCACCGCCCTTCGCGAGGGGGCCGGAGAGGGCCACGGGGCCGCCGAGGTCCTCCTCGTCGGCTTGCGGGCGCGCCGGGGCGGGCGCCGGGGTGCGCGAGGCGGGGGCGGCGTTCGCGCGCTGGGCCCAGGCCTCGAGGGTCTCGCCCGGGCACTGGCCGGCAACGGACGCGAGCACGTTGGCGGCGTCGAGCGCCGCAGGGCGGTCGGCCGGCGCCCACGCGAGGATCTGGCAGAGGAACTTGCGGACGTCCTCCAGCCAGCGCTTGCCCTGCACCTGGCGGAAGTCCATCGACAACACGCGCGAGACGACCTCGTCGTCGTGGCCGTCGGGGTCCTTCGGGAGGTTGCCGAGCGGCTCCGGCGAGAGGATGGAGTGGAGGACCACGCCGAGGCCGTAGACGTCGACCGCGTGGGAGTCCGGCTTGCCCTCCGGGGCCTTGGTCGTGCGCCGGGCGACGCCGTAGCCCTCGACGGACACGGTGCCGCGGGCGTCGATCTTCACGTGGGCGGGCCGGATGTCGCCGTGGATGAGGCGATCCTCGACGGCGATGCACAACACGTCGGCGATGGCGGAGCCGATCGCGAGCGCCGCGCGGAGCGGGGGACGCTCCCGGTCGAGCAGCATGTCGAGACCGACCCCGGGCGCCGCGCCCTCTCCGGTGAGGATCTGACCTTCGGCGCCGGCTTCCCGGGAATAGTAGTAGCCGCTCACGTAGTCTCCGTACCGAAGTCGCCCGTTCGTGCCAAGCCGGCCGGGAGTCTACCTCGCCGCGGCTTCAGCCCCCGGACGGCGGTCGCCCGAGAGAGGCCACGGGTGCCCGTCGGACCGGCAGTCTACCCCACCGCACCGTCGCGGGCCGGGGCGTCGAGCGCCTCCCGCAAGCGCCGGGCGCCGAGCGCGGGGTCGGCGCGGCGGCCCGTCGCCGCCATGAGCTGCCCCATGAAGAAGCCGAAGAGGCCCTTGTCGCCAGCGCGATAGCGGGCGAGCTCACCCGGAAAACCCACGAGTACCGTGGCGATCACGGCATCGAGCGCGGTCGCGTCCGAGAGCTGGGAGAGGCCCCGGTCGGCCGCGATCGCCGCGGGATCGCCGCCGGTGCGCGCCACCTCGTCGAGGAGCCCGCGCGCGGCCTCCCGGTTCACCGTCCCCGCGTCGAGGAGCCGCTGCACCGCCACGACGTGGCGCGGCGCGAGCGCCCCGAGCGTGCCCGCGTTGCGCCGACGCTGCACCTCGCCGCGCACCCACGTGGCCATGGCGCGCGGGGCGCCCCCGGCCGCCACCGCCGCGACGAAGAAGGCGGCCACGGCCTCCTCGGCGAGCAGGGCATCGACCTCCGCGGCGTCGAGGCCGTACCGGGCGACCCACGTGTTCCGCCGCGCGGCGTCTGCCGCCTGCAGCGCGCGGTCGAGCGGCACCCCCGCGAGCGTCGCCCGCGCGTCCGCGATCCACGCCGCGGGGACGACCAGCGGCGGCAGGTCGGGGTCGGCGAGGTAGCGGTAGTCCGCGGCCGCCTCCTTCCTGCGCAGCGCCACGGTGCGGTCCCCCGCCCACGTACGGGTCTCGCTCACGACGGTGCCCCCGGCCTCGAGCACGGCCGCCTGCCGCGCGATCTCGTACGCGAGCGCCATCCGCACGAACCGGAAGGAGTTCACGTTCTTGATCTCGACCCGCGCCCCCAGCGGCGCGCCGGGCACGTGGAGGGAGACGTTCGCGTCACATCGGAAGTGCCCGCGCTCCAGGTCGCCGCGGCACACCCCCGCCTCCACGAGCACGCGGTGGAGCCACCGCAGGTAGCCCTCCGCCTCCTCCGGCGTCCGCACCGACGGCTCGCTCACGACCTCCACCAGCGGCACCCCCGCGCGGTTCCAGTCCACGCGCGTCCCGTCGGGGCCATGGTGCAGCCGCCCGGCGTCCTCCTCCACGTGCAGGCGCAGGAGCCCGATGGACCGCCCGAACCCGTCGGCACCGGGAACATGCACGGCGCCGCCGGTCGCGAGCGGCCGCTCCGCCTGGGTGATCTGGTAGCCCTTCGGAAGATCCGGGTAGAAGTAGTGCTTCCGCGCGAACACGCTGCGCGGGTGGACGGTGCAGCCGAGCGCCACCGCGGCCCGCACCGCGAGGCGCATCGCGGCCTCGTTCGGCATCGGGAGCGTGCCCGGGTGGCCGAGGCAGATCGGGCAGATCGCGCTGTTCGGCGGCAGCTCCTCCCCGTCGCCCTCCCCCGCCGCGTCCCGCCCGGCCTCCACCGGGCACGGGCAGAACAGCTTGCTCGCGGTGCGGAGCTGGGCGTGGCACTCCAGGCCGATGACCGCGACGAGGTCCGTCCCCACTCCGACTCCGGCCCCGGGGCCGCCGGGAGCCCCGCTCCTAACCGGTTAGCGAGCCTTCCCCGGAGGCTCCATGTCCACGCCCCCCCGCTCGAGCGCGGTCTTCCGCGACGACCTCCTCCGCGGCCAGGTGGCCCTCGTCACCGGCGGCGGCACCGGCATCGGCGCCGCCATCGCGCGCGAGCTCGGCTCGCTCGGCGCCACCGTGGTCATCGCGTCGCGCAAGGCCGCCAACATCGAGCCCGCCGCCGCCGGGCTGACCCGGGAGCTCGGCCGCCCGGTGACCGGGCTCGTCGCGGACATCCGCGATCGCGACAGCGTGTCGGCCCTGGTGGCCACCACGCTCGAGCGGCACGGCCGCATCGACATCCTCGTCAACAACGGCGGCGGCCAGTTCCTCGCGCCCGCCGAGACCATCACCCCGAAGGGCTGGGACGCCGTCCTCGCGACCAACCTGACGGGCACGTGGAACCTCACCCGCGCCGTCGCCGACGGGTGGATGCTCGCCCACGGCGGCCGCGTGGTGAACATCACGATGCTCACCGCGCGCGGCTTCGCGGGGATGACCCACTCCGTCGCCGCCCGCGCCGGGGTCGAGGCCATGACCCGCAACCTCGCGGTGGAGTGGGCCTCCCGGAACATCCTCGTGAACGCGATCGCCCCCGGGTACATCGCGTCGAGCGGGCTCAAGCGCTACCCGTCGGGCCTCATCTGGGCGCGCCAGCTCCAGTCGGCGGTGCCGATGAAGCGCCTCGGCACCGCCGAGGAGGTCGCGTGGCTCGTGGCGTTCCTGGCCTCGCCCGGCGGCGGCTACATCACCGGCCAGACCCTCTCCGTGTGCGGGGGCCGCTCGCTCTGGGGCGACCACTGGCCGCTCCCCGACCCGACGCCGCTCCCCGAGGTCGTCGTGCCCGCCGAGCCCTGGGAGGAAGAGGAGGGGGGCTAACGGCGCGCTTTCAGGGCCCTTACGCGTGGCGACGCGACCCCCTATGATCGCGGAGCCCCCCAACCGCCCGGAGGTCCCATGCCCGCCCTGCTCCTGCTCCGCGGCCTTGCCCACGCGGCCGACCCCGCCTTCGTGGGCGCCTCCGCCCCGGGCCAGAAGTTCGCGGAACCCGAGACCCACCTCGCGGCCGAGCTCGGCGGCGCGTTCACCACCGGGAACACGCAGAACTACGCGCTCAACGCGTCGCTCGACGGGGACCACCGCTGGAAGCGCAACAAGCTCGCGCTCGACCTCGGCGCGAACCTCGGTCAGAGCGTGCTCGACACCAACGGCGACGGCCACCTCGACGACGCCGAGTTCGCCGCCGGCTGGGCGGAGACCGGCCGCAAGCTCTGGGCGGACGCCCGCTACGACCGCTTCGTCGGGCAGAAGGACAGCCTCTACCTGCTCGCCGGCGGGCTCATCGACCCCTTCGCCGGCTACGACAACCGCTCGCACGTGCAGCTCGGCTACTCGCGCATCCTCCTCGAGTCCGAGAGCACCAACGTGGTCGCCGAGGTCGGCGCGGACGGGGCGCGGGAGGACTTCGTCCTCGGCGTCGAGCCGAACGAGGCCTACATCCTCGCCGCGCGCGTGATGGTCGGGTTCACCCACAAGTTCAGCGAGAACGTCGCCTTCACCGACAAGATCGAGCTCTACGAGAACGTGCTCGCCCCGATCGACGTGCGCCTGCTGAACCAGGCGAGCCTCACCGCCAAGCTGACCGACAAGTTCAGCCTGAAGCTCTCGCACAACCTGACGTTCGACAACCAGCCCGTCGAGGGCTTCCAGCCGCTCGACCAGTCCACCACCGTGACGTTCGTGGCCTCGATCTTGTAGCGCGGCCGCCGAGGGGCTCCTTCGCGCGGTCCAGGCGGCGGCTGGTTGCTTCGCGCCGGGCGCGCGCGTAGACTCGCGCGGTCCAGGGCCTGGGCGTCGCGGAACGGCATGGCCGTTTCCACCCGCCCTTCACGGAGCGCGCAGGATGTTCCTCTTTCTCGCAGCATGCACCGGCGGTCCGGGCGACGTGGTGCCCCTCGCGGGCACCATCACGGCGGACAGCGGACAGGTGGCGGAGGTCCGCGCGGGCACGGCCTTCGCGGTCACGACCGCCGGAAAGGCGGCGATCCTCGTGTCCCCCAACCCCGACTCCACCTGCGCCGACGCCGCGGGCTTCCTCGCGAGCGGCGACGAGGACTACAACCCCGGGGTCGTGAGCGGCGAGGGGGTGTGCAACCTCTACATCCGCCTCGACGACTACGACGGCACCGAGCTGACGCTCACGGACGACGTCCTCGCCACCCTCGCGCTCAACTGCGCGATGGACACCGGCGAGTGGCGCTTCGAGGAGCGCAAGGACGGCTACGAGGGCTTCTTCTACAGCGGCCCCTTCTGGGTGGGCTCGCCCGACGCCTACACCCTCACCGTGAGCGGCGGTGACGGCGAGGACCTCTCCCTCGACCTCTCGATGGACTCCTACTACGGGCGGTTCCCGTACGACGCCGACGAGCCGGAGTCGGACCTCGCCGCGGGCGCGGTCGCCGGGAGCGCGACGGCGACCTGGTGCCCGGACATGGGGCCCGCCCTCAACTGACCCTCCGACCCGGAGAAGCCGTGTCCGCGATCCTCACGCTTGCGCTCCTCGCCTGCACCTCCTCCTCCCCGGGCGAGAAGGACTCCGCGGCCGAAAATCCGGCCACCGGGGGCCACCCGTACGCCCCCGATCAGTACGAGGACACCTGGGACATCGACTCGCTCGGCTGCGACGACGCGACGCTCTACTGGGCGTTCGACGGCGCGATCGCGGCCGACGGCACGCTCTCCGGCGAAGAGACCTGGTACTGGTTCTTCTCGGACGAGGGCTGGGACACCGACTGCGCCGACACCTTCGACCTCTCGGCCGTCGAGGAGCCCACCCCCATCGAGAGCGACGCCTGCAACAGCTGCGACCGGGACTTCACCGCCTCCTACGTGCTCAACGAGGACAAGCGCACGTGCCCGTTCGACGGCTACGAGAACCTGCTCGACAACGACGACGTCGATCGCATCGACGCCGAGGCGTACACCCTGGCGGTGATGCTCGACACGAACCCCCTCGGGGCCGATCCGGGCGAGGTCACCACCTGGATGTACGCGCAGGACGACCGCGACGAGGCCGAGTGGATCGACCGCGGGCTCTCGACCGGCACGATGACGCCCGAGACGGCCGACGACTACACCGGCCCCGGCGCGATCGCCTGGGCGCGCCAGGAGGGGCTCTGCATCACGATCGAGGAGGAGTGACGCCGTGAGCGCCCCCGATCCCCTCGCGCCGATCCCGCTCTTCTCGTTCCCGCTCTTCTCGTCCGTCATCGCCGGCTTCGAGGAGCACCGCGCGCCGCTGCTCGCCGAGATCCTCGACCTCAAGCGCCAGTACCCCGGCGTGGTGCGGAGCAACCGCAACGCGTGGCACTCGGGGGACGAGTTCCTCGCGCACAAGAGCGAGCACGTCGCCTGGCTGCTCCAGAAGGTGACCCGGTTCGGCCGGTTCGCCCTCGCCCGCTACCATGACAACTGGGCGTCGTCCGAGCTCCAGCTGGGCGGGTGCTGGGCCAACGTGCTGGAGCCGGGCGGGTGGAACGCCCCCCACCACCACGTCCCCTGCCACTGGTCCGGCGTGTTCTACGTGTCGGTCGGCACGCTCGGCACGAAACCCGGCGATCCCGGCGGCATGATCGAGTTCCTCAACCCGACGCCGCTGCTCTCGGCCGTGGGGCAGGGCGGAAGCCACGCGTACGCGCCGAAAGACGGGTTGATGCTGGTCTTCCCGTCGTCCATCTACCACTTCGTGCACCCGCACGCGGGCGACGAGATCCGGGTGTCGGTCGCCTACAACTTCAACGTGGTGCCGAAGCCCCGGGCGTAAAAACGCGCGAGCGGCGGGAGATCCCCCCGCCGCCCTGCAGCCCTGCGACCGCCAGGCCTAGACCGGCTGGTAGTCGAACGGCGCGCTGGCGTTGCCGAAGTCGTCGACGATTACGAAGCGGAACATCGCCGCGCGGCCGGCATCGCAGCCGATGCCGTCCGTGGTCGCCGTCCATCCGCCCGAGCACGTGTCCGGGGAGCACGCGAGCAGGTAGGTGGCGAGCGTCGTCTCGCCGTCCATCACGCTCACGCTGGAGCCCGTCGACGCGACGTCACCCTGGGGATCGTCCACGTCGACCGAGACGCTCCACGTGTCGATGTCGTCCGTGTTCGGCGCGCAGCTCGTGAAGTTGATCCCCTGCACGATCGGCGCCGCGGCCGGGGTGCCGGAGTCATCCGCCTGCGTGTCGGTCTCCTCGCCGGAGTCTTCGACTGCAGCGTCCTTGTCACCGCTGCAGCCGACGATCAGGAGGAGGAGCATCGAAGCCGCGCGCATCAGCCCTCACAATCCCCGAAGAGCGCGTACTCGACCTCGATCGTGGAGCCGCCCTCGGGGACGTGCGCCTCGTCGAAGTTGACCGAGCGGTCGCCTTCGATGTAGCTCCAGCCCACGGTCGTGGCGATGCCGTCCACCCGGACGATGATGGTCTCGGGGACCGGCCACTCGGAGAGCTCGAAGGAGGAGAGGTCCGCCGCGGAGGCGTCGACGAGGGCCTCGAGGTGGCTCGCCCAGTCCGTCGCGCAGACCGAGAGGTATAGGCCCGCGGTCGCGACCGTCAGCTCGTAGACGGTGTTGGTGTAGGAGGCGTCGCCACAGCCGCTCGGGTAGTCGCCCGAGATGGCGTGGATGATGAGATCGTCGGCGTCATCCTTGAGGCTCTCGAAGTGGGCGAGGTAGTCGGCCCACGCGCTCGGGCTGGAGTCCGGCTCGTCCGAGACGAAGATCAGGGCGAGCATCGAGTCGTCGCGGAGGAAGTCGCTGCCGGGGCCGGCGTCGCCACCCGACTCGGTGGCCTGGTACGCCATCTCGGTGGGCTTCTCGTCACCCGAGCCGCCGGTGCCGACCGCGGTCTGCGCGATGAACTCGGCCTCCATGTCGGAGGTGTCCGCGGTGATGATCTCGCCGCGGAACGCCGGGTTGTCGGTGGTGATGACCGCGAGCTGGTAGTCCACCTCGAGCTCGACGAGGCCGGCTGCGAAGTACTCGAAGTTGTCGGCGAGGCTCGTCTGCTCGTTGGCCATGGAGCAGGAGTTGTCGATGATGAACAGGATGTCCGACGCGCCGCGGATGGGCTGCTCGAAGACATCGAGGTTCTGCCCGTAGAGCTCGCCGCCGCCGGTCTGGAAGGCCTGCGCGGTGGTCTGGAACGGGTCGTTCGAGTGGACCGAGAGGTAGCCCTCGTCCGCGTAGTCATCGAGGGGTGCGTACTCGATGAGCACCTCCATCGAGGTGCCGGGCAGGATGGTCCAGGGGAGGGCGCCGTTCACGGTCTCGTTGCCATCGAAGTAGAGGTCGTTCGAGGCGGAGATGTAGTCGAAGTCGTCCACGATGAGGTCGGCGTTGCCGCTGTTCGTGATCGTGATCGGCTGGACGATGTCGCAGCCGATGTAGGACGTGCCGAAGTCGTAGGCGACCGGCGAGAGCTCGATGACCGGGGCGAGGCCGGTGGCGGTGAGGTCGACCGGGACCTGCGGCTCGTCGGGATCGTTGCTGTCGACCAGGATGCGCGTGTTGTACTCGGTCGCGGTGAGCGGCTCGTACGTCACGGTGAAGGTGGTGCTGCTGCCCGGGGGCACGAGCACCGCGCCGATGGCGGAGATCGTGTAGACCGCCAGGAGCTCCGGGTTCTCCAGGGAGAGCCCGTGGATCTCGAGGGCCTCGTCGCCTTCGTTGGTGATCGTGACCGTCTCGATGGTCGCGATGCCGGTGCCCACGCCGACCTGGCCGAACGCGATGAGGGTCGGGTCGACAGCGATGTCGGGCGCGCCTTCGGTCTCGTTGCCGTTGATGAGCTCGTCACTGCCCTTGATCTCGTAGTCGTTGCACGCCGCGAGGAGGAGGAGGAGGGTTGAGCGCATGACGGGGGAGCTCCAGTTGGTGCGCATGATAACGCCGGTCTCCGACATGCTGTGACAAGGACGGATCAAAGATCGTGCCTTTTGCGAGAGGCGGGCGTGTCTGGCCACGTTCCGCCCCTCGCGTCACCTCCGAGCGCCGCCTACTTGACGACGGTGCCCGGTGCGATGTCCGCGCCCGCGGTGAGCAGCGCCGCGACGTCGCCGCCGCCGGCCGCCAGGAGCATCCCCTGGCTCACGAGGCCGCGCAGCTTCGCGGGCTTCATGTTGACGACCACCACGATGTCCTTGCCGACGAGGGACTCGGGCGTGTGCGCGGCGGCGATGCCCGCCACGATCTGGCGCGCCTCGGGCTCCCCCACGTCCACCTGGAGGACGAGGAGCTTGTCGGCGTTGGGGTGGCGCGCGGCCGAGACGATGCGGCCCGTGCGGAGCTGCACCTTGCCGAAGTCGTCGTACTCGATGAGGGCGGGGGTCGGCGCGGGGGCGGCGGCGGGGGGGGTGGTCGCGGGGGTGGTCACGGGGGCGTCGGTGGACACGGGGAGCTCCGGGGTCTTGGGCTTGTCGGCCTTCGCGGCCTTTCGGTTGTTCTTCGGCTCGGGCGTCTCGGCGGCGATGGCCGCCTTCGCGGTCACGAGCGCGGCCTGGATGCCGGCCGGGATGGCGTCGAGGCGGGGGAACAGGGGGTCCCCGGCGGACACGGGGGTGCCGGGCACGAGGCGATCGAAGGTCGGCGCGAGGTCCGGCTCGGTCAGCCCCAGCTTGGCGAGCATCTCCCCGCTCTTCTTCGGCCACAGGCAGGCGAGGTGGCTCGCGGCGATGCGCCAGATCTCGAGGATGTTGCGGAGCACGGTGCCGAGGCGGGCGGTCTCCCCGCGCTTGTTGAGGGCCCAGGGCTCCTCGGTGTCGATGTACTTGTTGCCGGCGCGCACGAGCTCCCAGAGGGCCTCGAGCGCCTGCCGGAACTGCAGCGCCGAGACGTTGGTGTCGAACGCCTCGGCCGCCCGCACGGCCACGGCCGCGAGCGCACGGTCGTTGTCGGTCGCGGGGCCCGCCTCCGGCACCACGCCGCCCATCCAGCGCGCGAGCATGGTGGCGAGGACGCGGTGGCCGAGGTTGCCGAGGTCGTTCGCGAGGTCCGCGTTGTAGCGGACGAGGAAGGCCTGGTGGGAGAAGTCCCCGTCGCCGCCGAAGGGGATCTCGCGCAGGAGGAAGTAGCGCACGGCGTCGGCGCCGTAGGCGTCCACCAGCAGGTGCGGATCGACCACGTTCCCGAGCGACTTGCTCATCTTCGTGCCCTCGACGGTCCACCAGCCGTGGGCGTACACATGCTTCGGCGGGGCGTACCCCATCGCGAAGAGCATGCTGAACCAGTAGACGGTGTGGAAGGTGAGGATGTCCTTCCCGATGATGTGGTAGTCGGCGGGCCAGAACGCTTCCTTGCCGCCCTCCAGCGCCGAGAGGTAGTTCGAGAGCGCGTCGAACCACACGTAGGTGACGTAGTCGCGGTCGAACGGCAGCGGGATGCCCCACGGGAGGCGCGCCTTCGGCCGGGAGATGCAGAGGTCTCCCAGGGGCTTCTTCAGGTAGCCGAGCACCTCGTTGCGGCGCAGCTCGGGCTGGATGCAGTCCGGGTGCGCGGCGATGTGCGCGAGGAGCCGATCCTGGTAGGCGCTCATCTTGAAGAACCAGTTCTTCTCGGTGATCCACTCGACCGGCTGCCCGGTGTCGGGGCACTTCCCGTCCTTCAGCTCGTCCTCGGCCCAGAAGCGCTCCGCGCTCGTGCTGTACCAGCCGGAGTAGTCGGAGGCGTAGAGCTCGCCGTTGTCGTAGAGCTTCTGGAGCTGCGCCTGCACGAAGGCCTGGTGGCTCGCGTCGGTCGTACGGATGAAGTGGTCGAACTGGATGCCGAGGGCGTCCCAGAGCTGCTTGAAGCGCACGTGCGTCTCGTCCGCGTGCTCCTGCGGCGTGTGCCCCTTCTTCTCCGCCGCGCGCAGCACCTTCTGCCCGTGCTCGTCGGTGCCGGTGAGGAACATCACGTCGTCCCCGCGCAGGCGACGCCAGCGGGCCACGGTGTCGGCCGCGACGGTGGTGTAGGCGTGCCCGACGTGGGGCACGTCGTTGACGTAGTAGATCGGGGTCGTGACGTAGAAGCGGGCCACCTGGCCTCCGGAGCCCGCCTTTCTATCTCCCATCGTGACCTCCGACCACGGCGGCGGGGGGCGGTTCGGCGCCGAAACAGACGGGTCCGCCCGGCTTTTCCCTTCATCGAACATCCTTGCCCGCCTTGCTTGCCCCTCCCCCCCCCGGGCGATAGCGGCGCGCATGATTCGGGCCTTCGGCTTCTGCAACGACACCTTCGACACCCACGCCCACGGCCGGCTCTGCCGCGGTCGGGAGCGCTGGATCGAGGGCCTCCCCGACACGACCTCCACGCGGCTCGCCCGCACCGTCGTGAGCGGCGCCCTCTTCAGTGACGACAGCGCGCGGGACGCCAAGCGCGGCTTCCGCTACAGCGGCGTCGGCGCGGGCGCCCTCTTGCGGGCGCTCTTCCCCGGCTCGCGCATCTTCGGGTTCTGCGAATCCGGCGATCCGCGCGCGCTCCCGCCCGAGATGGTCGTCGAAGAGGACCACGTCCGCGCCATCGCGGGCGGCCTCCGTTTCGAGCCGGCGGTGCGGTGGGTGGCGCCGGTGCGCAGCCCGGACGACGTCGACACCTGGATCGAAGGCGAGAAGGACGGCCTCGCCGCCCCCCGCGCCGACGGGTTCGTCGTGCTCCACAGCCCGGTGAAGCCCGCCCTGGTCGAGGCCCTCTTCTACCTCGTCGGCTACGGCGATCCCGACGATCGGCCCGCCCGGCGCTACTGCGCGGCGGCCATCCCCCAGGTGCTCGAGCACTGCAAGGCCCTGGTGCTCCTGCACCTCGACAAGCACGCGCCCGCCATCGCGATCTACACGAAGGAGCCGTTGGAGTCCGACGGCCTCCTCGACCTCACCGCTCGCGCCGCCGAGGCCTTCCCGGTGCCGTTCGCCATCCCGCCGATGCTCGCCCGCTGGGACCGCGCGCTCTACGAGCTGCGCATGGACTGGGATCCCGAGCAGGACGGCGAGTTCCCGGTTCCCCCCGCGGATGACGCCGGGGGGCGCTGGTCGGCGCGCCGGCGCGGGCAGGAAGGCGGGCGGGAGCAGGAAGACGCGGCGGCGGGGGGCGAGGAAGAGTAGCGCCCGGCGGCTTGATCGGCATCGACCGCACGGGCGCGACCGGCGCGGAGCCGCCGGTCCGGTCTCCTCCAGGCTCGCGGCTCTGCCGCTCGGCTGGCGGCGGCCCGCACAGCGGTCCGCGGCCGAGCCGCGGCGGCGAGGCGCCGCCGCGCCTTCCGGGCCCGTCGCGCGGGGACGCCACCACGACCCTCACCCCCGGTTAGCCCCCTGCGCTCCCGCGAGGCCGCCCCGTGAACCCGCTCCGCTGCCCGTCGCCCGACCGCTGGCTCGAACGCGCGCTCTCCGACGTCGACACGCTGCTGCTCGACCACGCGCACTGCGAGAAGAAGGCCGCCAGCACCATGCTCGCGCTGGTGTTCCGCACGCCCGAGATGGAGCTCTCCGGGGCCCTCTCCCGCATGGCCCGCGAGGAGCTCACCCACTTCGAGATGGCGCTCCGGGAGCTGCGCCGCCGCGGGCTCCCCTACGTGAAGCTCACGCCCTCCGCGTACGCCGGGCGCCTCGCCGCCGCGTGCCGCAAGCGCCCCGAGCCCGACGCGCTGCTCGACGCCTTCGTCGCCGGCTCGCTCATCGAGGCGCGGTCGTGCGAGCGGATCGGCCTCCTCGCGGGCGCCATCGAGGACCGCCACCTGCGCGCCTTCTACCAGGCGCTCCACCCCGCGGAAGAGCGCCACCACCTGCTCCTCCTCGACGCCGCCGCCCGCTTCGGGGACCCCGCCCCCCGCCTCGCCCAGCTCGCCGAGATCGAGGCCGCCATCGTGACGGAGGGGGAGGATCTCGTTCGGATGCACGCGTGACGGCCGATGCGCGGCGCACGCCGACGACATCGGCGCCGACCGCGTATCGCCCGGCGTGGTTGGCGACGTCCCGCCGGCCCTCGCCGTGGCTCATCGCCCCCCTCCGCGCGAGATCCGGCTACATACGGCACATCCAAGGCTGCCGATGCTCCCTCTCGCCCCGCTGCTCGCCCTCCTCGCGGCCCCGCCGGCCAACGCGCAAGACGACGGCGCCCCCGGCTGGATCGGCTACAGCGGGGTCGAGGGGTTCGACTGGGGCAGCGCCAACATGCCGTTCGACGGGGTGCCGCGCCCGCGGGACCTCGTCCTGCCGGACAGCAACTTCATCGGCGCGAACAAGCAGGACCGCCCGGAGGACCTGGAGATCAAGGCCCCAGCCGGCGAACGCCGCTTCCTGCGCTACGCGCGCGGCCAGCTCGTCGACGCGTGGTGGTTGAAGAGCGGGAAGCTCGATCCCGCCCCGCTCGTGGAGGCGAAGCAGGCGGACTGGACCGGCGTGGTCCTCGGCCCCGCGGAGGACGGCTTCCTCGCCTACGGCGTGGCGACGAGCTGGACGGTGGGCGAGCGCACGGTGCTCTACTGGCGGGACCGCCTCGGCAAGATGGAGCTCCTCGCGAGCCGCGCGGCACCGACGCTGCAGTACGGCATCGGCCGGCCGAGCCCGCTCGAGAAGCCGGGCGACACCGGCTCCCGCCCGAAGCTCTCGGGCGACTTCCGCAAGGAGGCGAAACCCTACGTGGGGCAGGTGGCGGGCTGCTTCGACACGAGCCCCAAGCCGGTGGTCGCGACGATCGAGCTGCGCCTCGACGCCAAGGGCCAGCCGAGCCGCATCAAGGTGTCCGCCGACCAGCCCGCGTTCAACCTCGAGGACTGCGTCGCGGCCGCGCTGATGGACCTGCGCGGCGCGCCGAACGCGTCGGGGAAGCTGGAGATGATGCGCTTCCAGTAGCGGCGGGGCCGGCCGCCCTGCCCGCCGACGACGGCGCTCACTCCTCGAGGTAGCCGAGCGCTTTGAGCCCCTCGGTGGTGTCGTCGCTCATGCTCACGCTGCGCCACGGGGGCGCGGCGGCGTCCCACGCGGAGAGCTCGGCGGCCAGGGCATCCTGGAAGCCGGGTGGGACGGCCCGGCTCGCCGCCCCCGACACCGGCGACACATCCGATACATCCGATACACCCGAACCACCCACCGGGAGCGGCCGGAGTGTCGGGCCCTGGTCCAACCAGGGCGCGCGCAGGAGCATCCAGGGGCCGCGGACGACGCCGCGCTCCATCGCGAGGTTGTTCCACGTGGTGGTCGCCTCGACCTCGTGGGGCTGGGTCGCCTCCAGGTAGATCGAGCCGTCCAACCAGCCCTCGCCGTCCTTCCAGAGCGGCGCGAGGTCCCGGCCCTGGCCGAGCCGGCCCGCCCCCCCCGCGAGCGCGAGCACGGTGGTGGCCACGTCCGAGAGCGCCACCGGCGTGTCGATGACCCGGGCCGGCACGCCCGGGCCCGCGACGAGGAGCGGCACGTGGGTGGCCGGCGCGTCGATGTCGGGGCCGTGGCCCCAGGCGCGCTCCTCGACGTCGCCCAGGGCCTCGCCGTGGTCCCCGAAGACGACCACGTAGGGGTCGTGCAGCGTGGCGAGGAGCCGCCCCAGCTCGGCGTCGAGGTACGCGACCTCGCCGCGGTAGCGCGCGCGGGCCTCCGCGATGTCCGCCGCCGCCGCGGTGCCGGCCCGGGAGGCGTCCGCGAGCGCGGTCATGGCGGCGCGGGAGCCGTCGAAGGGGCCGGCGTAGGCGGGGTCGGACCAGCGCGTGGTCCACGGCGCGGGCGCGTCGTAGGGCGCGTGGGCGTCGTAGTAGTGGACGAACAGGAAGACGGGGGTGCGCGAGCGGCGCTCCTCCAGGTGGGCGAGCGCGCGGTCGGTCACGTCGGCGGCGCGGGCCTCGTGGCGCTTCACGTGCTTGCGGGAGAGCTGCTCGTCCCAGGTGCCGAACCCGCGGTCCATCCCCATCGGCCGCGCCAGGGCGCTCGCCCCGATGATCCCGATGGTGTCGTAGCCGGCCGCCGCGAGCCGCTCGGGGAGCACCGGCGTGGCGGCCGCGAGCGGGTAGCCGTTGCGGGGCACCCGGTGGCCGTGGGGGTCGAGCCCGGTCCACACCGACGCGTGCGAGGACAACGTGGTCGGCGCGTGCGCGTAGGCCTGGGTGAAGCGCGCGCCGCGCGCCGCGAGCGCCCAGAGGTTCGGGGTGGTCTCGGCGTCGAGGGCGTCGGCACGGGTGGTGTCGAGGCTCACGAGCACGACGTCGGGCTTCGGCGGGGCGCAGGCGAGGAGCGGCAGCAGCACGTCGGCCCGATAACCATGCCGCGCCCCCCTCACCCGTTCGCGGCGCCGCGCGGGATAACGTGCGCCCATGCTCCCGCTCCTGCTCGCCGCCGCCTGCCTCCTGGACGCCCCCTCGGGCTCCGTCCGCCAGTCCAAGCCGAGCGATACACGCGATACATCGGACGCCGACACCGATACGGACAGCGACACGGACACCGACACCGACCTCCCGCCCGACGACGGCGAGCTCCGCGGCGTGTGGGTCGACCGGTGGACCTTCTCCAGCGACGCCGACGTGCGCGCGATCATGGCGAACAGCGCCGCGGCGGGCTTCAACACGGTGTTCTTCCAGGTACGCGGGAACGCCGACGCCTACTACCAGTCCTCGTACGAACCCTGGGCGTCGCGCCTCTCCGGCACCCTCGGGCGCGATCCCGGGTGGGACCCCCTCGCCGTGGCCGTCGAGGCCGGGCACGAGAACGGGCTCGAGGTGCACGCCTACATCAACGCGTTCCCGTTCTGGGCGGGCACGACGCCCCCCGCCGAGTCCACGCCCCGCCACGCCTGGCTCGCGCACCCCGACTGGCTCGTCGCCGACACCGACGGCACGCCGATGGCGCTCAACGCCAGCTACGTCTGGATGAGCCCCGGGAACACCGAGGTGCAGGACCGCCTCGCGGATGTCGCGGCGGACATCGGCAACCGCTACGACGTCGACGGCATCCACCTCGACCTCGTTCGCTACCCCGGCGCCTCCTACTCCCACGATGACGCGAGCGAGGCCGCCTACGACGGCACGACCTGGGCGGACTGGCAGCGCGAGCAGGTGATCGAGGCGGTGGCGGGCGTGTACGCGGCGAGCCCCGTACCGGTGACCGCCGCCGTGTGGGGGATCTACACGAACGACTGGGGCTGGTCGGGCGTCTCCCAGGGGCGCGAGGACTACTACCAGGACAGCCGCGGGTTCTCGGCGGCGGGCGTCGTCGACGCGAACATCCCGATGATCTACTGGCCCGTGACCGCCACGCCGGGCGACCGCCTCGACTTCGCCACGCTCATCGCCGACCACGTGGCGAACGGGAATGGCCGCCACGTCTACGCCGGCATCACCGCGGAGATGGACGGCGGCGAGGGCGACGTCGTCGCGTGTATCGAGGCCGCGCAGGCGGCCGGGGCGCGCGGGGTCGTGGTCTTCGACTACCAGCTCCTCCTCGACGAGGGCTACCTCTTCGACCTCGCGACCGGCCCCTTCGCCGAACCGAAGGCGCCGCCCCGGTACGACTGGCGGTAAGGTAGGGGGATGCGACGTTCCTCCCTCACGCTCCTCCGCCTCGCGCTGCTCGGTGCCCTGGGCGCCTGTGACCTTGGCAAGCCGGACCTCTGTCCCGACGGCGAGTCGCTGCTGTTCGCGGACGGCAGCGCGTCCGGGTACGAGCGGTGCGCCGACGGCGCGATCAACCGGGTGGAGGCCATGGCGGTCGACCCCACGATCACCGCCGAGGCGTGCGCGGGGACCGAGGGGTTCCGCGCGTGCGAGACCGACTCCGACTGTACCGACGGCCCGCACGGAAAATGTATCACCGGGGTCGACGACTACTCCTACGGCACGGAGGACCCCACCATCTGCGGCTGCGAGTACAGTTGCGCGACCGACGCCGACTGCGCCAGCACGCAGGCGTGCGTGCCGCCCGGGGTGGTCGATACGTACCAGGACTGGCCGGTGTGTGTCACCGCCGCGTGTACGGACAACGCCGACTGCGACTCCGGCGAGTGCGGCCTCGGCGCCTACGACAGCGGCTGCGGGCTGCAGCTCGGCCTCGAGTGTCGCGAGGCGGACGACGACTGCCGGGTCCGGGAGGACTGCGGCGTCGCCGAGACGTGCTGGGACGGCGACGCGTGGGCGTGCGGCTCCGTGGACTGCGCGATCGGCCGCCCCCTGCTCGTGGCCGGCGTGGGCCGGACCGCGCCCCCGACCGCGCGCGGCGATTGGGCCGGCGCCCTCGACGCCGCGACCGCCCACCGCCTCGCGGCCCTCCCGGCCGATACCCGCCATGTGTTGGCGACACACTGGGGATGTATCGCCGCGCTGGAGCACGCCAGCGTCGGCAGCTTCGCCCGGTTCACCCTCCAGCTCCTCGCGCTCGGCGCGCCCCCCGAGCTCCTCGCCGCCGCGCAGGCCGCCGCCGCCGACGAGGTGCGCCACGCCCGGTTCGCGTACGCGATGGCCTCGGCGTGCCAGGACACGCCCGTCGGCCCCGGTCGGCTCGCGCTCGGCGACGCCGCCCCCGGGCTCGACCCCCGCGCGGTGATGCACGCCCTCGTGGCGGAGGCGTGTATCGGGGAGACCCTCGGGGCCGCGGAGGTCGCCGCGGCGGCGGACGCGACGACGGACCCCGCGCTGGCCGAGGCGCTCCGGGCCATCGCCGCGGACGAGACCCGCCACGCCGCCCTCGCGTGGCGCGCGCTCCGGTGGATCGTGACCGACGTGGCGCCCGAGCTGCGCGACGAGGCGCGGGCGGCGCTCCAGGCCGGCATGGCCCGTGGGGTCGACGTCGCGCCCGGCCCCCACCTCCCCGAGGAGGGGCTCCTGGGGCCCGTCGAGCGGGCGCGCGTGCACCGGGCGGCGCTCGCGACCGTCGTGGTGCCGTGCATCGAGGCGGCGCTCGGCGGGTCGGCGGCGGCCGCGCACACCGGGGCGGCGCTCACCGCGGACGCGTAGGCTTCAGAGCACCATCGAGAGGAACAACCGGCGGTCCGTACGGGTGGTCCCGTCGTTGCGTCGCGCCGGGACCTCCATGTACACGCCCGTGTCCTCGAACCCCATCTTCCGATACATCTCGTAGGATGTGTTGCGGGCGGCGCTCGTGCGCAGGAGCACGTGGCGCCACCGGCGGCGGTCGATGAGCTGGAGCCGCAGGTCGATGAGCTGGCGGCCGAGCCCGCGCACGCGCCAGTGCTCCAGCACGCCGAGCTCGGCGAAGTAGTAGGTGTCCTCGATGGGGAGGAGCCCGCGGATGTCGCGCGACACGTCGGACTTTCCCTTCACCGGGTAGGCGATGCCGAACCCGACCACCACGCCGCTCGGGCGCACGGCCAGGAGCGTGATGTTGTCCTGCACCTCCAACGAGCGGCGCAGCACCGCCGCGGCCTCGTCGGGGAAGAACCGCTCGTCGTAGGGCGGCTCGCTCCAGATGGCCTGGTAGGCGCCGACGAACGCGGCCACCCACGGCTCGGCGTCGGCGGGCGTCTCCAGGCGGATGATGCTGACCTGATCGTCGCGTTCGGCAACTACATACATGGCGCCGCCATCATGCCGCGAACACGGCCGTTGCTACAACCCGGCCCCCGAGCGCGCCGAGCCGGACACGCAGCGGGGCCCCGCCCAATTCCGCGTGACGTCGCGAGGCGTCACCGGTCAGACGTACGTCGGCGTCGGTGGCGCGCATCGCCACGACCTCGACGTCGCGCGGCGAGAGCGCCATGCCCGTCCCGAGCGCCTTGAGCACCGCCTCCTTCACCGCCCACGCGCGCGTGAGGGCCTCGTCGTCACGGAACCGCGCTTGCTCCGCGGGCGTGAACCACTCCGCGGCGAACGTGGGGTGGCGCGCCTCGACGGCCTCCAGGTCGATCCCGGCGCGCGCGCCGCGCACCGCCATGGCCACGGCCTCTCCCGCGACGTGCGAGATCGTGACGTGCACGTCCGCCACGCCCACCACCTGGG
Organism: Pseudomonadota bacterium; assembly: GCA_030684355.1. GTDB lineage: Bacteria > Myxococcota_A > UBA796 > UBA796 > SXON01 > CAJBVW01. The sequence goes on along the minus strand of JAUXTN010000218.1, from coordinate 3,010 downwards.
GCTCACCCGAGGGGGCGCGCACCACGGTGAAGCGTGGGTGCCCGACGAGGGCCTCCACCGCCCGGCGCGCCGCGAGCTGCCCCGCGAGGCGGTCGTCCTGGCGCTTGGCGGTGCCCCGCGAGGTCGACCACGCGACGTCGCCGCGCGGCAGGGAGTCGCGCGCCTCGGACGAGGTGGCGAGGCTCGCGGACGGCCAGCCGCCGTCCGGCTCGGGGAAGCGATCCCCGGGCGGCAGCGGACCCCGGTCGACCATGCGGAAGCCCCTCACCACCATCACGCGCCCCTCGGACCCGTCGACGTCGATGTCATAGGCGCCGTCCCGCACGTGGACGACGATCTGCAGCGTGTCGCCCTCGATGACCGGACGGAACCGGCTCACGGCGTCGATGCTGGCCGGCAGCGCCATCACGCCGTCGATCGCCATGCGATGCAGGCCCGCGGCCTGGAACGCCGCCTCGAGCACCAGGGGGTCGGTCAGGAGCCCCTCGGCGATGGGCGCGTGCTCGACCGCCCCGAGGGCGAGGAGCCCCTGGATCGCCACCGCGTCGGCCTCGGTGAGCACCTGGAAGCGCGAGCCGTGGAAGAACCGCCGGTAGATGTCGCGCTGCGCGAGCCGCTCCTCGGGGAAGAACGCGGAGCGCAGCTCGGAGAGGTACGGCATCTCGTCGAGCTGCACGATGGCCTCGAAGTGGTCCGTCCGCAGGGTGCGGCCGGCGCGGGTCGCGCGGGTCGACGCGAGGCGGCAGCGGACGGCGCCCTCGCCGAGCGGCTCCGCGCGCACCTCGATCTCCGCGGGCTCGTCGCGATGGAGCTTCAGGGGGGCGTGGAAGCGCACGTCCACGACGCCGGCGTAGCGGCCGTGCGGGATCGCGGCGAGCGCGGCGCCCACCATCATCTCGATGCCGATGACGCCCGGGAGCACCGGCACGCCGTCGATGGCGTGGTCGACGATCCAGGGGTCGTTCTCCACCGAGAGCGTGCGCCGGCCGATGGCGGCGTCGCCGTCGAGCTCGACCTCGTCGAGCAGCGCGTGCAGGGACGGGAGCTTGAAGTCACCCAGGCGCCCGGCGACGAGCACCTCGCCGGAGACACCCGCGGCCACGAGGTCGTAGAGGAGGCGCGCGCCGGCGTCGGCGGGCAAGAGCTCCACGCCGCGGCTGGTCAGCAGGGCCTCCATGCCGCCGCGCACCGCCATGCCGACATCGCCCCAGGCGGTCCAGCAGACGTGCAGCGAGCGCGGCCGGAGCCGGCACACGCGCGCCAGGGCCTCGTTCGCCGCGGCGTAATCGACCTGCCCCGGGTTCCCGAACCGGCCCGCGATCGAGCCCATCGAGACGAACACCGTGCTCGCGGGGAGCGCGTCGGCGAGGGCGAGCCCCCCCTCCGCCTTGCCGGCGTAGACGCGGCGGAAGGCCGTCACGTCCTTGTCCGGGAGCATCCGGGACTCCTCGACGCCCGCGCCGTGGACGCAGATGTCGATGCGGCCGTACCGGGCGAGCGTGAGCTCGACGAGGTGATGAACCTCGACCTCGTCCGCGAGGTCGATGGCGTGGGTCTCGACCTCCGCGCCGAAGGACTCGAGCAGGGCCACGTTGCGACGGGCCTCCTCGGCCACGCGCAGCGGCCGGAGCGCGTCCTCGATGCGCTTGGGCGTCGCGCGGACCCCCTCGCCCTGGAGCCGGGCGCGGATCTCCGCCTTCGCCCCATCCTCGTCGAGCGGCTCGGCCCCGGGGGACGTGCGACCGACCAGGATGAGCGTGCACGGGCCCTGGCGCGCGTAGGTGGCCGCCACCTTCGCGGTGATGCCGCGCGTGCCGCCGGTCAGCAGCACCACGGGGGCGCCCACGCTGAAGCGGCCGCGGGCCGGGAGGGGCTCGGTGCCGAGGGTGCCGACGCGGCGGTTGCCGAGGTCGAGGAGCACCTCGACGGCGTGGTCGGTCTCGCACAGCTCGGCGAGCAGGGCCTCCGCGGCCTGGGCGGACTCGAGGTTCCCGGAGAGGTCGACGACGCGCGCCTTGCAGGCCGGCCACTCGCGGCCGAGGGCCTTCGCCAGGCCCGCGCGGGCGCCGGCGTCCCGGGCGTCCCGCAGCGTCGGCGTGGGCTGCAACGCGCAGATCCAGTGGGCCGGCGCGGTGGCGTCGAGGGCCTTCGCCTCGGCGAAGGCGGCGAGCACGGGCACGCCCACGTCGATGACGGCGTCGGGGCGACCGTCGAGGCTCCCGCCGCCCTCGCGGATCGCGACGTGCAGGGCGTCGGCGAGCGCGCCCTCGCCGAGCACCCGGATGGTCATCCCGCGCACCGACACGTGCGCGCTGGGCGGACGGTCGACGTACACGGGGCGGCGCACCCGGAAGGCCGCAGGGAGCACCTCCTCGGGGGGGACCGCGGCGTCATTGAGCAGCGAGACGCTCTTGATCTCGGCGTCGACCGCCGGGGCGGCGTCGACCGCCGGGGCGACCGGGGCGGCGTCGATCGCGGGGAGGGCGACCGGGGCGGCGTCGCTCGGCGCGGCGTCGCTCGGGGTGACCGCCGCCGGGGTGACCGCCCCGGGCGTCGCAACGGGCGTCGCGACCACGGGGGTCGCGGCAGCGCCGTCGTCGGACGGGCCCCAGGAGGACGAGGCCTCCGCGAGGTCGTCCGCGGCGGCGAGCTCCGCGGAGGTCGGGACCCAGGTGGGCTCGGCGACGACCACCGTGGCCGCGGCCTGCTTCGCGAGCCACCCGGCCAGCCCGGAGAGCGTGGGGTAGTCGGCGAGGCGGAACGAGTCGTCGCGGCCGAGGCCGTACTTCGCGCGCACCTCGCTGAAGATCTCGGCCTGCTTCACGGTGTCGATGCCGAGGTCGGCCTCGAGCTCGTAGGAGGGGTCGAGCTCGCTCGGGTCGTAGCCGGTCTTCGCGGCGACGACGTCGAGGAGGGCGGCGAGCACCTCCGGCTCCGTGGGCGCGACCCCGGTCGGGAGCGGGGCGGCCGCGCGGGGGGCGGCCGGGGTGGACGCGGTGACCGGGGCGGC
>JAUXTN010000210.1 GCA_030684355.1 Pseudomonadota bacterium | reverse complement strand
CCCGCCGACCGAGCGGCTTTGGCGCGAGCCCGCAAGGGGCCGACGGCGCCGCGTCCGCGCGGCGCCGGGGCGCCCAGCCGCGGACGGACCGGGTTAAACTCGCGCGCTCCCCGGAAGGCCGCCTTGAACATCACGACCTGGAACGTCAACTCGGTCCGCGCCCGCCTCGACCGCGTGCTCGCCTGGATGGACGCCTACTCGCCCGATGTCCTGTGCTTCCAGGAGCTGAAGTGCCAGGACGCCGAGGTGCCGACCGAGCGGTTCCGCGAGCGCGGCTACGAGGTCGTGAGCCTCGGCCAGAAGACCTACAACGGCGTGGCCATCCTCTCGAAGCGGCCGATGACGGACGTGGTGCGCGGGTTTCCCAACCCCGAGGACCCGCAGGCCCGCGGCATCTCCGCGGTGATCGACGGCATCCGCATCGTGAACCTCTACTGTCCGAACGGCGGAGACCTGGACTCCGACAAGTACCCGTACAAGCTCGGCTGGTACGATCGGCTCGCGATCGAGCTCCGCCAATGGTCGGAGGGGTCGCTGCTCGTGTGCGGGGACTTCAACATCGCCCCCGCGGATGCCGACGTGTACGACCCCAAGGGCTGGGAGGGGCAGGTGTTGTGCAGCGTGCCCGAGCGGGAGCGGTTTCAGCGCCTGATCGAGCTGGGGCTCACGGACAGCTGGCGGAAGTTCCACAAGGAGCCGAATGTCTACACGTGGTGGGACTACCGCGGGAACGGCTACTCGATGAACCAAGGCCTGCGGATCGACCACCACCTCGTGACGAAGGACCTCCTCGCCCGGGCGACGGACGTGTCGGTCGACCACGAGGAGCGCGGCCGCCCCCAGGCGAGCGATCACGCGCCCGTGACGTTGCACCTGCGGGATCGCCCGTAGTCCCGCCGGGCTCGTGCTTGCGCGGGCCCGCGCCCCGGGGGATGGAGGACACCCTTGGGGAAGAAAGCGTGGCCGTGTCCTTCGATCGCACCGTGTCCTTCGATCGCACCGTGCGCATCGCGCTGCTCGTGCTCATCAGCGTAGCTCCACTCACGACGGCGACCGCCCACGGGCGCGGCGACGGCGACGAGGACGAGCGCGAAGAGCGGGACGAGGCCGCGGGGCTCCCGGCGATGGACGCCGCCGATCGGCTCGTCGCGCGCCTCCGGTACGTCCGGTCGGACTACCCCGAGGCCATGGCCGAGGGGGATGCGCGCGAGCTCGAAGAGCAGGTCGAGCTCGTCGAGGAGGCCGTCGCGCTCGCCGGGCGGCTCCCGCTCACCACCGGGGCCCGGACCGCGCTCGGTGCCATCGGGTCCGCGGTGGCCCGCAGCGCCCCCGCCGGAGAGGTCACGTCCGCCTGCGACGCCCTGCTCGTGCGGCTCGAGGCCGAGCTCTGGGCCGAGCTCGACGCCCCCGACGCGACCCGCCTGCGCGACGGGGCCGCGCTCTACGCCGAGACCTGCGCCGCCTGCCACGGCAGCCGGGGAGAAGGTCCGGCCGGGAGCCTCGCGCTCGTGCCCGCGCCGGTCGCGTTCGTGGATGCCGACGTGGCCGCGCAGCTCTCGCCCCGCCGCGTCTACGAGGCCGTCACCTTCGGCGTCCCCGAGACCGCCATGGTCGCCCGCGGCGACACCCTCACGGAGGCCGAGCGGTGGTCGCTCGCGTTCTACGTGGCGGGGCTGGGGGCGGGAGACGGGGCGACGGGGAGCGCGGCGGGAAGCGCGGCGGGGCTGCCGTCGCGCACGCTCGAGGACCTCGCGGCGGCCACGAACGCGGCGCTGGCGGGCGAGGCCCCGACGGGGGTGTCGCCCACGGCGGCGGTGGCGGCGTGGCGGGGGCCCGAGGTCGCGGCGGCGGCGGCGTCGCCGTGGCTGGCGATGCGGGCCGACACGCGCGCGTGGGTGACCGGGGACGGTGGCGACGAGGCGTTGACGCGGCTGCGCGACCGTTGGAAGGCCGGGCGCAAGCAGGTCGCGCGCACCGATCGGCACCTCGCCAAGGAGGTCGACGCCGCGTTGGCGGGGGTCGCCGGGGCGCGGGGCGGGGAGCGCGGCGGGGAGCGCGGCGGGGAGCACGAGCGGGCGCGGGACGCGGCGCGGGCGCTCGAGCTGTCGTTGGGGAACGTGGAGCGGGCGCTGCGGTAGACAGGCCGGCTACCGCTAAACACGGAGGCACTCGAAACGGAGCCGCCTCCGGATCGCCGGTCGCGCGGGCGCGCTACCCCCGGGCTTCGCGCATCCCCGCGACGAGCCCCTTCACCTGGCGATCGACCCCGAGCTCCAACGCGCGCGTGATCGAGAGCTGCCACGCCTCCGCGGCGCCGGTGAGCCCCTCCCAGAGGCCCGGGGCCTCCGGCAGGGTGTCGAGCCGGGCGCGCCAGACGAGGTCGGCGTCGGCGCAGGCCTGGCGAAGCACACGGCCGCCCGCGGCGAAGCGATCCCGCGCGTCATCGGGGCGGGCGCAGCGCTGGATGAGCGGCTCCAGGTGGAGCGTGGTCTTGGCCCACCCCTCGGCGGCCTTGTCGTCGAGGCCCTCCATCAAGCGCGCCAGCGGGGCCGTGGCGGCCGCGAGCGAGCCCGCCGAGGTCCCCGCGCGCAGGCCCGCCTGCATGGCGGCGGCGATGCCCTTGTGGAGATCCTGGAAGGGCTGGAGGGTGGGCACCAGGGCGTCGCTGTAGCGCTCGACGAGGACCCGATCGTCATCGAGCCCCACGATCGCGCGCCCGAGCTCGGCGGCGCCGACCTCCCACGAGCCGACGATGCTGGAGCCGGCCTTTTTCAGCTCGCCGTCGACCTGCTCCTCGAGCTCCACCCAGACCTCCGCCATCGCGGGGGTGAAGCGGGGGCCGATGGCAGAGGGAGCGGACGAGCCGCGGAGCCGCGTGCGGAGACGAGAGAGGAGACCCATTGCACACCTCTACCGCGGTGCGGGAAGGGATGCCGCGCACGGTTATTCTCCCGGTATGGCCAACGACCCCCGGGACCCCTTCGACGTAAAGCCCCCCGGCCCCGCATCGGGTTCGGAGGGCGAGCATACCGACGAGGCCGAGCGCAAGCTCGACGCCAACCTCTTTCGCCGCCGCCCCCGCCCGCTCTCCGGCGAGCGGCCGGGTCGCGACGACATCGAGACCGTCTCGCACATCGAGCGGGTGCCGCGGCCGGAGCCGGTCGCGCGCATCGGGCCGCAACGCCTCGCGCCGCCCGACGAGACCCGCCGGCCCGACCCCTGGGAAGCCGCGCCGCCGCGCATGGAGGACCCCCGCCGGCTCCCCCCGCCGATCCGCGAGATCCCCGTGCTCGATCTCCGGGAGCCCGCCGGCGAGCCGCCACGCACCCCGCCGCTCCGCGCCGAGCCGCCCCGCGCCGAGCCGCCCCGTGCCGAGCCGCCGCGGGCCCCGCCGCCCCGACCGGAACCCCGGGCCGAGCTCCCCCGCGAGGCGACGGACGAGCAACGTCGCAGCGCCTACGGCCGCGATCTCCCGCGGGAGAACACCGACGAGGCGCGCGGCTACCTGCCCCGCGAGGGGACCGACGAGGTGACGGCGCGCCCCGCCCCCAAGGAGCCTCGCACCTGGGAGGAGGCCGGGCTCGACCCCGTGCTCGGCGAGCAGCTCGCGCTCCGCTACCTCGTGGGGGTCAGCACCGAGTCGGCGCGGCAGGTCGCCCAGGACCTCTGCCTCGCCCTGCCGATGGTGAAGGACCTCCTGGAGCAGTTGAAGCAGGCGAAGCTCCTGCAGCACCGCGGGTCCACCGCCATGGGCGACTTCATCTACGAGGTCACCGAGGCCGGGCGCACCAAGGCCATCGACTACAAGCGGATGTGCGCCTATGTCGGGCCGGCGCCGGTCCCCTGGTCCCAGTACCTCCAGAGCGTGCGCGACCAGGCCCTCCGCAGCCGCTCCCCCACCCCCGACGACCTCTACCGGGCCTTCGAGGACCTCGTCATCTCCGACGACCTCCTCGACCGGCTGGGGCCCGCGGTCACGAGCGGCCGCGCGATGTTCCTCCACGGGGACCCCGGCAACGGCAAGACCAGCATCGCCGAGCGCATCACGCGCTGCTTCGGCGACGACATCTGGATCCCCCACGCCCTCCTCATCGACGGGCACCTCATCAAGCTCTACGACCCGGCGACCCACGAGGCCGTCGAGCCGACGTCGAGGCAGGCGAACCACGCGGACAAGCTCGATCGCCGCTGGATCAAGATCAAGCGGCCGACTGTCGTGGCCGGCGGCGAGCTCACGCTCGAGATGCTGGAGATCCAGGTCTCGTCCGCGACGAACATCGGCGAGGCCCCGCTCCAGTTGAAGGCCAACTGCGGCACGCTCGTCATCGACGACTTCGGGCGCCAGCGCATCGAGCCGCAGGTGCTCCTGAACCGCTGGATCTTCCCGCTCGAGCGCCGCACGGACTTCCTCCGGCTCCCGGACGGCCGCAAGATCTCCGCGCCCTTCGATCCGCTGCTCATCTTCTCCACGAACCTCGAGCCCCGCGATCTCGTCGACGAGGCCTTCCTCCGGCGCATCCCGTACAAGATCCAGGTGGCGGACCCCACGGAGGGCGAGTTCATCCGGCTCCTGGAGACCCTCGCCGAGAAGATGGACATCCGGCTCGCGCAGGGCTCGGCCGAGTGGCTGGTGACCCACCACTACCGCGACACCGGGCGCCACCTCCGCTTCTGCCACCCGCGCGACCTCCTGCTCCAGATCGTCAACCAGTGCGCCTACGAGCGCCGGCCGCGGGTGGCGATGCCCCAGGACTTCGACCGCGCCGTCACGAACTACTTCGGAGCCCTGTGACCGACCCGACCCCCGCCAAGAAGCGCCGCGTCCCCGTCCTCGTGGTGTCCGGCTTCCTCGGCAGCGGCAAGACGACGCTCGTGAGGCGGCTCCTGGAAGACGCCCAGGCCCGCGGCGAGCGCGTGGCGATCGTGTCCAACGAGTTCGGCGCGCTCGGCATCGACGAGGCCCTGCTCGGCGGCGGCGAAGAGCGCTTCGTGGAGCTCGCGGGCGGCTGCGTCTGCTGCCAGCTCTCGGACGAGCTCGTGGACACCCTGGAGGCCCTCCGCGAGAAGGTGGACCCCGACCGCATCGTCATCGAGACGAGCGGGGTGGCGCTGCCGTTCGAGACCCAGCTCAACCTCTACCGGGAGCCGGTGAACGCGTGGGTGGGGGACGAGGCGAGCGTCGTCGTCGTGAGCGCCGCGCAGATCCACGAGGGCGAGGAGCTGGAGGGGACCTTCGAGCAGCAGGTGGGGAGCGCCGACCTGCTCCTCCTCCACAAGACGGACCTCGTCCCCGCCGAGGCCCTGCTGGCGCTCGAGGCCGTGCTCCTCGGCATGAACCCCGACGCTCCGATCCTCCGCGCGAGCTTCGGCAACGTCGATCCCGGCCTACTCTTCCCGACCGGCCCCGGCGACACCCCGGGGGCCGCCCGCCGCGCCGCGCACGCCGCGCATGACCAGGGCGGCCACGACCAGGGGGGCCACGACCAGGGGGGCCACGACCACCCCGCGCATGACCACGAGCACGACCACGAGCGGTTCGTCACCGAGGAGCTCCTGGTGCCCGCGGGGCTGCCGGAGGCCGAGGCGTTCGCGTGGATCGACGCGCGCAAGGGGCTGCGAACCAAGGGTTTCGTCGTCACGCAGGAAGGCGTGCGCATCGTCCAGGGGGTCGGCCGCCGCCTCGAGCTGGTGCCCCCCGGAGATCTGCCGGTCCCGCCGCAGCTCCTCGGCCGGGTCGTGGTCATCCGGCGCGGGTCGTCACCGGACCGTCACACGGGTTAGACTGCGCGCTTGCCCGCCGTCCGCGTCACCCTGCACCACCACTACCAGCTCGAGCTGAAGCTGGTGCACGCGCTCGAGCCGCCCCAGGGCGAGCGCTCCTTCGAGGCATGGTTCTTCTTCCCGCCTTCGCTGGGGATCGACGAGCCGACGTTCCGCAAGGAGATCTTCTACGAGGAGGTCACCTCCTACGTCCGCTTCCAGACGCCCCGGATGACGCTGCAGCAGCTCTTCGGCGGCGGCGCGCCGGGGTCCGCGGGCCCGGGCGGGGCCCCGCCCTTCGCGTGGCTGGCGACGAACGAGGAGCGGCTGACCTCGGGCTCGGCGACCGAGGCCGACTTCGCCCTCGCCCTGCGGGAGCTGCGCCTCGGCGCGGCGGTGTTCCGGGCGTCGGTCCGGGACCACGCGCGCTTCGTCGCGGGCGAGCTCGTGCGGGGTGGGCCGCCGGCGGTCGTCGCGCGGCATGCCGAGGCGTCGAGCCGCTTCCTGGCGGAGTGCCGCGAGGCGCTGGAGCGCTACCGCATGCTGCGGCTCCACTACCTGGAGGCCCGCACCCCGCCGACGTTGCGCGCCGCCATCGACGCCATCGACGACTTCCTGTCGGTCCAGGTGATGGAGGGCTACTTCGCGCTGGTGGAGACCTTCGCGCCGCACGCGGCGCAGGCGAGCGTGCTCGTGGCCGCCCTGCAAGAGGCCATCCAGACGGAGACCGCGTACCGACGGAGCGCCGGCCACCTGCCCGCGCCCTCCGACGACTCCGCCACCAACGAGCGCTTCGTGGCGCGCGTCAACGCGCTCAAGAAGTGGGTGCTCGCGGTGCTCCACCTCCGGGTCCGGTCGAGCCGGCGCAACGAGGCCGTGCAGGACGCCCTGTTCGCCATCGCCGCGGCGGTCGCGATGGCCGTGGCGGTCACGCTGCAGCTCGTCGCGCTCTGGACCGTGGGCACCCCGACGAGCCCGCAGGTGGGCGGCACCACGCTCTTCACGTTCGTGGCGCTCGCGGTCGGCGGGTACATCCTGAAGGACCGGCTGAAGGAGCGCCTGAAGGTCTGGTTCCAGACCGGCATCCCCTACTGGCTCTACGATCGGCGCCAGGAGCTGCGCGTCGAGGCCGGCGGCGCCAGCGTGGGCTCCGTCGAGGAGACCGTCCGGCTCCTGCGGGCCGCCGAGCTCGTCCCCCTCGTGGCGCGCCTCCGCGACGCCGGCGAGGAGCCCCTGTTCTCCGAGCAGCGCGGCGAAGAGGACGTGATCCACTACCGGCGGAAGCTCCGGGTCGACGGCGCGCGGGCCCGGGCCCAGGCCCCCGAGATGACCGCGGTGGACGAGATCCTCCGGCTCAACGTCACGCGCTGGCTCCGCCGCATGGACGACCCCGCCCGGGCGCTGCTCCGCCTCGCCGATGACGGTCGCATCCACATCGTCACCGCGACGAAGACCTACCGCGTGACGCTCATCGTCGCGCGCGGGGGCGGGATCGACCGCCGCTACGAGAAGTACGCGATCGTGCTCACCCGGGACGGCATCCAGCGGGTCGAGCTCACCGGCGAGATCTAGCCCGCGAAGGCCTCGCCCGGGATCCGCGCCCGCTGCAGCTTCCCCATCGCGTTGCGCGGCAGCGACGAGACGAAGGCCCAGCGCCGCGGCCGCTTCAGCCCGGAGAGGTCCTTCGCCGCGAGCTCCAACGCAGCGCGCAGCTCCGGCTCGGCGACCGTGCCGTCGGGCACGACCGCGCACGCCACGATCTCGTTGAGATCCACGTCCGGGAGCCCGCAGCAGCCGAGCTCGGCGACGCCGGGCACCTTGGCGAGGTGCACCTCCACCTCGGCGGGGGAGACGTTCACGCCGCCGACGATCACGAGGTCCTTCTTGCGGCCCACGATGCGCAGGTAGCCCTTGTCGTCGAACTCCCCGGCGTCCCCCGTGCGGAAGAAGCCGTCTTCGGTGAACGCGCCAGCGTCCGGACGCGGCTGGTAGCCCAGGAACACGGAGGGGCCGCGCACCTGGACCTCCCCGTCCACGATCCGCACGTCCACGCCGTCGAGCGGCGTCCCGACCGTGCCGGCCCGGCGCTCGCCCGCGAACGGGTTCGACGCGATCATCACCGTCTCGGTCATGCCGTAGCGCTCCAGCACCCGGTGGCCGGTCGCGGCGTAGACGGCGTCGGAGAGCTCGGCGGGGAGGCCGTCGGAGCCGCTCACCAGGAGCCGGAGCGCGCGGAAGGCGTCGGGATGCGTGTGCATCACTGCCAGCCAGCGCCGGTAGTAGGTCGGCACGCCGTAGAAGTGGGTCACGCCCTCCGGCGGCAGGATGGGGTCGAAGCGGGCGCTCACGATCGCGCTGGCGCCGCGCAGCAGGGCGCCGTGCAGGCCGAGCACGAGCCCGTGGGTGTGGAAGAGCGGCAGGCAGAGCCAGAGCCGATCCGCGGAGGCGAGCTCCCAGCGGGTCGCGATGCCGTCGAGGTTGTGCTCCCACATCGCGTAGGTCTGCGGGGTGCCCTTGGCGCGGCCGGTCGTGCCCGACGTGAAGAGCCAGCAGGTCACGTCCCCCGGGGGGGTCGGCCAGTCGGCGACCGGGGCGCCCTCGCCCACCGCGGTGACCACGGGCACGCCGCGGTAGATCGAGGGGTCCCGCGCGATGACGAGCTTCGGGCGGGCGTCCTCGATGATGGGCCCGACTTCGGCCGCCCGATAATGGGCGTTCAAGGGCACACGAACCGCGCCCAGCGCCATGCAGCCGAGGTGCGCCGCGACGAGATCCCGCCCGTTCTCGAGCTGGATGCAGACGGCGTCCCCCGCCTGCACGCCGAGGAAGGAAAGCCAGCCAGCAACGCGCTCTCCGAGGGCGCGGAGCTGCCCGTGGGTGTACCACTCCCCCTCGATCTGGAGGCCGGGTGCGGAGGGATCGACGGCGAGCCAGCGGGCGAGGAACGGCGGGTGTGGCATCCAGGCGAGTTAACCGGGGCGGGACATGGGCAGGCTCCGCCGCATCTTCGTCGTGACCGGTGTGACTTCCGCGCTTGCGTTGGGGATCGCCGCGATCCCGGCGTCGGTGAAGGCGCGCGAGTGGGCGGCGGAGGGCGTGGCGCTGGCCGACGCGCACGCCCGCTACGAGGTCTCCCATCCCGGGTGGAGCTTCCCGGCGCGCGTGTACGCCGCTGCCACGCCGATGACGGAGGCGCCGAAGCGGCTCGTCTCCGAGGCGAAGGCCCGGGGCTACGTCGAGGACTGCAAGGACACGGGCCCCGGCGAGTTCTGCGGCAAGACGAGCGCGGTGGTGCCCCGCGGAGGCGATGCGCTGGAGCCCGTGCTGATGGGCTGGCTCATCGGGCCCGACTCCGAGGTGCGCGAGCACCTCCCGCTCGCGGAGGCCCCCAAGGTCCTGCTCGACGCCATCGTGATCGCCGAGGACCGCGCCTACTACGAGCACGACGGCGTGAACCTGAAGGCGATGGCCCGCGCGGTGCTCGCGAACGCCCAGGAGGGCGGGTACGCTCAAGGCGGCAGCACGCTGACGATGCAGGTCGTGCGCAACCTCGCCCAGCGTCGCGAGAAGACGATCGACCGCAAGCTCCGCGAGATGGTCTACGCCTGGGCGCTCGACGCGCACCTCGGCAAGGACGGCGTCCTCCAGATGTACCTGGACGCCCCGTACCTGGGCCAGAAGGGCGGGCTCTCGATCTGCGGCTTCGCCGCGGCGGCGCGGTTCTACTACGACAAGGACGTGCGGGACCTCACCCTGGACGAGGCCGCGACCCTCGCGGCGATCCTCCCCGCGCCCGGCAAGTTCGCGCCAGACCGGTTCCCGGAGCGCGCGAAGGAGCGGCGGGACCGCGTGCTGCGCGCGATGGCCGAGCTGAAGGGCTACGACGTAGCTACCGCGCTCGCCGCCCCCATCGTCACGGTGCCGCCGGTCGCGCCCGTCGAACGCTGGCCCGCCTACCTCTCCGCGACCCGCGCCTACCTGGAGACCACCCTCCCCCCCGAGACCCTCTACGGGGCCGGCCTCGTCGTCACGACCGGCCTCGACCTGCACGCGCAGGAGGAGGCCGAGAAGCTCTTCCCCGCCAAGACGAAGTACTTCGAGTCCCTCGTCGGACGGAAGGGAGATGGCCCCCTGGAGGCCGCCGGCGTGCTCCTCGACGTGGAGACCGGCCTCATCCGCGCGGTGTACGGCGGGAGCGAGGTCACCTCCACGAGCTTCAACCGGGCGACCCAGGCGCGGCGGCAGGCGGGGTCGAGCTTCAAGCCGCTCGTCTACGCGCTCGCGTTCTCCCAGACGAACCCCGACGGCACACCGAGATACACCGCGTCGAGCACGGAGATCAACGAGCCGCGCACGTTCAAGACCCCCCAGGGGGACTGGCGCCCGCGCAACGTCGGCGGCGAGTACTCGTCGACCGCGTGCCTCGCGCAGGGCCTGGCGTGGTCACAGAACATCGCGACGGCGTCCCTGCTCGAAGAGGTGGGCGGCCCGAAGGCGCTCATCCCGTTCGCCACGAAGCTCGGCTTCGACACCTCGAAGTTCCCCGAGGAGATGGGCCTCTCGCTCGGCCAGGGCGAGGTGACCCCGCTCGAGATGGCGCAGTTCGCCGGGATCGTGTCGAACGGCGGCCGCAAGATCAACGGGACGCCGGTCCTCCGCGCGGTCGACGCCGCCGGGGTCGAGCGGATCGCGCCTCCCGCCGCGGGCGACCCCGTCATCAGCCCCGAGGCCGCCGCGCTCACCCGCGAGCTCATGCGGCTCGTCATCGATGTGGGCACCGGCGGCGCGTCCCGCGGGGCGGGCGGCGAGGGCGGCTACCAGGGCCAGGCGCTCGGGAAGACCGGCACCACCGACAGCGAGAAGGACCTCTGGTTCGTCGGCGCCACGCCCACCCTCGCGATGGCCGTGTGGCTCGGCTACGACACCCCCGCGCCGCTCGGGGCCGCGGCGTCCGACCTCGCCGCGCCGCTCTGGGGCTGGTGGATGAACCGGTCCACGAAGTTCCAGGGGGATGCCCCGACCTTCGCCGAGACCCCCAAGATCTCGAAGCGCTACGTCTGCACGGTCACCGGGAAGCTCTCGGGCGCCACCTGCCGCGGCATCAACGCGCCGTTCCTCCCGGACACCGCGCCGAAGGCCGGCTGCCCCATCGAGCACCCGCCCCCGCCCGAGCCCGTGGAGGGCGAGGAGCCGAAGCCGGGGCACGAGTCGCTCTGGAAGAAGATGGCGCGCGAGAAGGCCGAGCGCGACGCCGCGGCCGGGATCCTGCCGCCCGCGCCCGCGGTCACCGGCGCGGCGAAGCCGTAGTCCCTACAGGGGCTTGCAGGCCAACACGAAGGCGCCGCCCTCGCCGATGGAGCCACCCATCGGGACCCACCCGGCGGGCAGCCGCGTCGGGTTGAGGCGCGCGCCGCTCACGTCGGCGGGGGCCTGGAAGGCGCCCATGGCCATCGTGGAGCGCACGGGGAAGCTCGTGCACTCGTACTGGACGGGCGCGGCGACGGCGGGCGCGGCGACGGCGGGCGGGGCCGCGGGGACCGATGCGGGAGGGGCGGGAGCGACCGGGGGCGCCGGCTCGGCGACGGGCGCGGGAGCGGCGGCGGGCACGGCCAGGGGCGCATCGGCGCGGGCGATCCCGACGAGGAGCGTCGCGAGGGAGACGAGAACAACGGACATGCAGGCTCCGGGAGGCCGGGAGCCTAATCAGCGGACCCACATCCGGAGCGGCAGGTTCGGCACCGCGGGGTCGTGGTCGCCCCAGGGGTTGTAGTCCCACGGATCCTCGATGTAGCTGGTGCCGCGCGGATCGTTGAGCGGGCATCCGAGGTCCTTGTTCTGGCCGCTCCACGCCGGGCCGGTCGCGACCTCGGAGTCGCCGCACGGGATGAGCCCGCCCTCCCAGTCGATCGGGTGGATGTACAGGTTCGTGTTGCAGAGGTCCGCGTCGGCGAGCGTGCCCTCGCTCATGAGCCACTCGTAGTCGGTCTCCAGCCCGCAATTGTGCAGGGGCACGGTCTCCTGGAAGGCGTGGTAGGACGACGTCCCCGTCCCGACCCCCGGGTACACGGCGTACTCGTCTCCGGACTCGAAGAGCAGGTCTGCGAACACGACGGACGCGAACCCCTCGCTCTTGAAGTCGGTCTCGAGCGACACGGAGCCGAAGGGGCTCCCGTCGATCACGGTGTCGTTGTTCCAGGCGCCGGTCCAGGCGTTGGTCCCCACGAGCGTCCAGCCGCCGCCGGCCGTGGTCATGTCGCACCAGGTGTCGAGCGGCGCGTCCGCGGGCTGGAGCGTCGCGGGGCCGTCCGGGGTGTCCGGCAGCGTCGCGAGGAGCTCGGCACACGAGGCGCAGGCGGGCTGCGGGGAGTCGGCGCGGCCGCACGCGGGGGCGGTGTCGGTGTCCGCGTCGGTGTCCGAATCGGTGTCGGTGTCGCTCTCGGACGGTCCGGTGTCAGTTGGCTCGGGCGGGAGCTCATGGCCCATGCAAGCGAGGAGGAGAAGCCACATTCCCATAGGCTACCGCACGCGTGCGCCGGCGCGGGGGGTCGGAGCCTGGGATACGGGGGCGCGATGCTGCTTGCCCTGCTGCTCGCCTGCACCACCGACGTGAGCGTCACGAAGGATCCCGATGCGATCTCCGCCCAGGATCGGCTCGGCCTGACCGACGCCGAGGTCGCGCGCATCCTCGAGTTCCTGAACGACTGCGGCACGACCTTCGATTTCCTCGACGACGACGTGGGCCTCGATTCCGACGCCGCCGAGGCCCTCGCCTCCCACCGGGACGGCCCGGACGGTGCGTGCGCCACCGAGGACGACGCGCCCTACGCCACCCTCGACGACGTCGACGCCGTGCCCCAGGTCGGCGATCAGACCATCCTCGCCATCCTCGCGTGGCTGACCGACGGCGAAGTCGATCCGGGCGGCACCTGGGAGGGCATCGACTTCACCGAGGACGAGATCGCCGTGGTCCTCGCCATCAGCAACGACGCCACGCAGGACCAGCTGGACGCCGACGTGGGGCTCGACGTCGACGCCGCCGCGAACATCATCGGGGAGCGCCCCATCGACGACATGGACGAGCTCGCGGCCGTGCCGGAGGTGGGCCCCTCGGCCCTCCAGAAGCTCCTGGATCACGTGCCGGTCTGGGCGGGGTAGGCCGTGGCAGACCGGGGCCCGCTCCTCGTCGCCGAGGCCGCCGTGGGCGCCGCCCGGGCCGTGGCGCGCGTGCTGCCGGCGCGGTGGAAGAAGCGCATCGAGGACGGCATCTTCCACTTCATCTTCCAGAAGACGCGCGTGGAGAACGACGCCTACGGCTGGCGCCCTCCGCCGGCCGGGGGCGAGCCCCCGGCGGACGTCAACGCACCCGACACTTCTGCGGCCGCCCCGCGAGCTCGGCCTCCGCGGTCCGACACGCGTAGCTGACCCGGTCGGGGCCGTCCCCGCAGCGGATCCCGACGTCGCTGCAGGCGGCCGCGAGGGCGAGGAAGCGGCCGAGCACCTCGGGCTGGTCGGTGAAGCGGAGCCGCAGCGCTTCGGCCTCGGCGAGGGTGGGATCGGCATGCACCCACCGCGTCAACGCGTGGCCGGCGCAGTCGGCGAAGTAGGGCCGCGCATACGTCTCACACCGGTCGATTTGCGCGAGCACGCCGCCGATCGGCGCGGTGTCGAGTTGCTCGAACGCGCAGTCGGCGAACGGGCCGCACGCAGCGAGGAGCAGGTCCGGATCGGAGATCCGGCCGGAGCGCCGCTGCGCCAACACCCACGCTTGTCGGCACGGGCCCTGCCAGACGCCGAGGCGCTGGCAGACCGACACCATCGCCGCGGGGTTCGGCAAGGCCCCCACGTGCTGGGCGATGCAGTAGCCGAAGACGTCGGGGAGGTCGACGTAGCTCGCGCACGGCGCCATCGGTCCTGCACCCGCCAGGGCGGGCGGCGGTACGGCGCCCGCCGAGTCGGTCCCATCGCATCCGACGATCCCCAGCAGCGCGGTGAACAACAGGTGCTTCATCGAGCGAGGTGCGCCGCGAACAGGCGTCGCTCGCACATGCGCGCCTCCTCGACCGGGAGCAACGCGCAGAGGGCGCTCGCCCCCGCGGGATCGACGCCCTCGCGGTGATCCCGCGCCCAGGCGAGCAGGGTGGCGTTGCGGACGACCGGATCCTGGATGCGCGGCGCGATCTCGGCAACCGTCGCGACGGCGCTCGTCGGCAACGCGAGGATCTCGACGTGGAAGCAGGTGTCCCGCGCGGGGACCTCGGCCAGGCGCTCGCACGGGGTGGGCCCGCAGCCAAGCATCACCAGCCACGTCAGCGCCCGCATCGAGCTCCCCGGAGCCCGCACCATAGCGCCGCCCTCCGGCTACCCTCGCGGCGATCCGCTCGGTCGCCACCTCGGCTTGCAAGCGTGTCGTCAAACGCGGGCTCCTCCGCCGATCTCGACCCGGACAAGAAACCGTCAACGCCCGCGGCGTGCTAGGCGGTGCCGATGCGCCTCCCCTCGCTCCCGTTCCCTTCTCGGCTCGCGGCAGCCGTGCGCGCCGCGCGGACCCCGCTCTGCGTCGGCATCGATCCGTGGCCGGAGCGCCTCCCCGGCGCCCGTTCCGGCGAGCCGCGGGATCTCGTCGCCGCCCGCGCCGCCGCCTTCGGCCACGCCGTCGTCGCCGCGGTCGCGGGGCAGGTCGCCGCCGTGAAGCCCCAGTTCGCCTTCTTCGAGCAGCTCGGGCCTCCGGGCATGCAGGCCCTCGCCGACGTATGCGCCGCCGCCACCGCCGCCGGTCTCGTGGTGATCGGGGACGCCAAGCGCGGCGACATCGGCAGCACCGCCAGCGCCTACGCCGCCGCCACCCTCGCCCTCGACGCGCCGTTCCCGTGCGACGCCCTCACCGTCTCGCCGTTCCTGGGGCCCGACACCCTGGAGCCCTTCCTCGCGGCCGCGGACACAAGCCGGGGCGGCATCTTCGTGCTCCTCCGCACCTCCAACCCGGGATCCGCCCGGTGGCAGGCCCCGGTCCTCGACGACCTCGCGAGCTGGCTCACCGAGGCCGGCGCCACTCGGCGAGCCCCGGACGGCCTCTCCAACGTGGGCGCGGTCGTCGGCGCCACGCATCCGGGCGCGCTCGCCGCCCTCCGCGAGAAGCTGCCCTACGCCTGGCTCCTCGTCCCCGGCCTCGGCGCCCAGGGAGCCACCGTCCGCGACGTCCTCCCCGCCGCCCGGCCCGACGGCCTCGGGGCGCTCATCATCTCCGCGCGGGGCGCCACGTTCCCCGACAAGCCCGATCCCGTCTACAACGCCGATCCCACCGCGTGGATCCACGCGCGGGTCGCCCGCATCGTGGCGGAGGTCGGCGCCGAGTGGCCCGCCCTCTCGAACGCGACTTGATCCTTCCCGTCGCCCTGCTCGGGTGCGCGCCGGAGCCCGGGACCGCCAGCGGCCGCGTCCTCGACGCGCGCTCGGGCGCGCCGCTCGCGGGGGTCGAGCTCCAGCTCACCGCGTCCAAGACCTGCCCGCCCATCGCGACGACCACCGACGCCGACGGTCGCTACCGCGCCGCGGCCCTCTGCGGCCAGGCCACGTGGACCGTCGCCCCCACCGACCCGCGCTGGTACCTCTCCGAGGCCGTCGCCGCCGCCCCCGACGCCGACCTCCGGGTCTGGCGCGCCCCCGAGACGCCCGGCGTCTACACCGTGTCGGGGGTGGACCTCACGCCGCTCGTCACGAACACCGTCCTCGACGTGGTGCGCGTGTTCGGCACCGAGCAGGAGGTGCGCTTCCCCGTCGAGATCCCCGGTGCCCTCCCGCGCATCGACGCCGACACGGCCCTCGTCGTCGTGGGGGACGTGCTCGGCGAGACGCCGCAGTTCGAGTCGCTCGTCCCCTCGCCCGAGCGCCGTTGGTTCGGCACGAAGGAGGCGCCGCAGCCCGTCGACCCGTGGGTCTTCCTCGGGGTCCGGTTCCGCTCCGACACCGAGTTCGAGCGGGTGCCCACGAAGCTCGACCCCAAGGGCATCGAGCGCGTGGGGGGCGCGCGTCATGTCCAGTACATCGGCGGCGCCGCGCTCGAACCGGGTCGGTACGCGTTGGTCACCGCAGACGGATCCCGTGCCTTCCTGCTCGACTTCGGCCCACCGGACGTGACCCCGTAGCGCCCGGCGGCTACGCGCTCGCGGCCTCCGCGAACGGGTGGTCGCACCCCCGGCGGCGCGCGATCTCGACGACCTTCGCCCACGAAGCCGCGGCGTAGGCCTCGCCGTCCGTGAACGTCGCGCGGTCCAGCGGCGCCTCTACCTCGATCCCGACGGACTGGCCGGGCATCGCGTAGACCGCGGAGGCGGGGACCACGTGCTCCGTGCCCCAGATGCAGGCAGGGACGACGTCGACGCCGTTCTCCCAGCACGACTGGACGAGCCGCAGGTAGATGCGCGAGCCGATGCGGCCATCGCGAGTGCGCGTGCCTTCGGGGAAGACGTGCACGTTGCCGCCGCCGCGCAGGAGCAACAGCGCCTCGGAGACGACGCGCGCGCGGTCCATCTTCCGCTTCCGATCGAAGAAGATGGCGCCGGAGAGGTAGCCGTTGAGCCCGAAGAACGGGACGTACTTGACCTCCTTCTTCGAGATGCCGTTGCTCGCGGTGAACAGCATCAGGATGGGGACGTCGATCCAGCTCCGGTGGTTCGAGATGACGAGGTAGCCACCTTGCCTGGGGAGCTTCTCCAGCCCGACGCCGTCGATCCGCAGCCAGAGCAGCGGCCGTAGGATGAGCCACGCGAAGAGCTGGGCGCCACGGATCGCGTAGCGCTCCCTACGCCCCCGCGGGAGGACCGCGAATGGCAGGATGGGAAAGCTGACCAGGAACGCGAACACGATGGTGACGAGGCTGCCGATCACCGCGAACAGAAGTCCAAAAACGCGACGCACGAGCACTCCTGCCGGTGACGCTACCACGGACACGCCGGTCCGGTTAGGAGGCGCGGTCATTCGGGATCCACATGTTCCAGGCGTCCGAGATCAAGCGAATCATCGAGACCGAGATCCCCGGGGCGACGGCCGTCGTACTCGACGAAGCGAACGATGGCGAGCACTTCGTTGCAGAGGTGGTCAGCCCCACCTTCGCGGGCAAGGGCCTCGTGCAGCAACACCAGCAGGTCTACAAGGCGCTCGGGTCCTTGGTCGGGAACGCGATCCACGCGCTCGCCCTGAAGACCTACACCCCCGAACAATGGGCAAAAGCAGGGAGGTCGTGATGGGCAAGGATCGCGTCGAACAGATCGTCAAGAGCAACGATGTCGTGCTCTTCATGAAGGGCAACAAGTTCTTCCCCCAGTGCGGCTTCTCCGCCCGCGCGGTGGGGATCCTCCAGCAGTCGGGCGCGAAGTTCGAGACGGTCGACGTCCTCGCCGACCCGGACATCCGCCAGGGCGTGAAGGACTACTCGGCCTGGCCGACCATCCCGCAGCTCTACATCCGCGGCGAGTTCGTGGGCGGCTCCGACATCATGATGGAGCTCTTCGAGTCCGGCGAGCTGAAGAAGAAGCTCTCGGGCGAGTAGGGCGGCGCCGGCGCGTGTCGCCGGGGCCCGGAGCACGGCGGCGCGAACGCTCCTATACTTGTCGGATGATCGTCCTCCCCGCCCGCAACGAAGGGCCCCGCGTGGGGCGTGTCGTGGCAGAGGTCCGTCGCATCCTGCCGGGTGTGCCCGTCGTCGTGGTCGAGAACGGCTCGGTGGATGACACCGCGGCGGTCGCCGCGCGCGCCGGCGCGATCGTCCTGCGTTCGGGATCCGGGTACGCCCGCGCCCTTCGCGCCGGATTTGCGTACGCGCTCCAGGCGGGCGCGCCGTGGGTCGTCCAGATGGACGCCGACGAGCAACACCCCGCCGCCGCGCTCCCCGGCCTGCTCCACGCGTTGGAGGACGCCGACCTCGTCGTCGGCTCCCGCTTCCTCGGCGCGTCGGGCTACCGGGTGCCGGTGCACCGCCGCACCGCCATCGGCGCCCTGGCTGCATGGGCCAGCCTGTGCGCGGGGCAGCGGCTGTTCGACGTGACGAGCGGGCTGCGTGCCTGGCGCCCGGAGGCCCTCGCCGCGCTCGTCGGGGACTACCCGGAGGACATCGCCGACGCGAACCTGCTGGTGCGCGCGGTGCGCCGCGGGCTGCGGGTGCGGGAGGTCGCCGTGCCGATGCGGGCGCGCGCGGGTGGGCGCTCGATGCACGACGGACCGGGGAGCGCGTTGTTCGCGCTCCGGATGGCGGTGCTCACCGCGCGGGAGGGCGTCGGCCCGCGGATCGTGGCACCGCGGGTGGGCGTCGGGCCGGTGTGATTCGTATTGCCGGGCTTGCGCCCGGGGAACGGCGGTGGTACTGAACATGCGTTCCTGACCCGACCGACCAGGCACGCCCGCCTTCCCCCACCGGAGCCCCCCCATGACCGACGCCACCCGCGGCCGCTTCTTCTGGTACGACCTGCTCACCTCCGACCCGGCCGCCGCCCGGGCGTTCTACACGAACGTGATCGGGTGGTCGATGCAGCCGTGGGGTCCGCCCGAGATGGCGTACTGCATGGTCGCCAACGGCGAGGGCCCGCTGGGCGGCATCGCCGAGCTCGGGAAGGACTCTGCGAGCGTGCCGTCCGCGCCGCCGCATTGGATGGCGTACGTCGGCACGCCCGATGTCGACGCCACGATCGAGCAGGCCGAGGCGCTAGGCGCCACCGTGCTCGTCCCCGCCACGGACATCCCCGAGATCGGCCGCTTCGCCGTCCTGGCCGACCCTCAGGGCGCGGTCTTCTCGCCGTTCACTCCGGTCAGCACGATGCCCGAGATGAACGCGCACACCCCGGGCATGTTCTCCTGGCACGAGCTGCACACGAGCGACAGCGACGCCGGCTACTCCTTCTATTCGACGCTGTTCGGTTGGGGGCAGACCGGCGAGATGGACATGGGCCCGATGGGGATGTACCGCATGTTCGGCCGCACGCCGGACAAGTCCATCGGCGGCATCATGGCGAAGAACCCGGCGATGCCCGCCTCGGCGTGGACCTACTACATCACCGTGGCGGACCTGAACGGCACGCTCGACCGCGTGCGGGCCAATGGCGGGCAGGTGGTGTTCGGGCCGGACGAGGTCCCGGGCGGGGACTTCATCGCTACCTGCGTCGATCCCCAGGGCGCCACGTTCGCGGTGTACCAGCGGGGCGTTCAGGCCGGCGGGTAGCCGTCCCGATAGACCGAGACAGGCGGTGCGCACGCCGGCCTGGCTAGGCTCATCGCGATTCCTCGGATTGGTGGCGAGCTCTCCGCCCCGCCGCCAGTCCTGCGGAGGCAACGTCGGGGGCGCGCAGGTGCCGGGCCCCCGCTTGCCGCAGCGGACGGAGCGCCCCACGATCCTGCGCGGGGGAACGTGTATGCAAGACAAGACAAGGCTTCGGCCATGGATGCTCGCCACCGGCCTGCTCCTCGTGGTCGTGGGGCTGTGCTTCCTGCTCGTGCCGCTCCTGGCCACGTTCGCGGCGGGCATCGCCGCGGGAGCGCTGCTCCTCGGGGCGGGGTTGGCGCAGGTGTTCACGGCGGTCTCCGATCGGGGGCCGGGTTGGGGGTGGCAGTGCGCGCTGGGGATCGTCTCCGTCGTCGCCGGCCTGTTCCTGCTGGTGGATCCGATGAGCGCCATGGTGGGCATCACCCTGCTGCTCGCCGGCTTCCTGCTCGCCTCGGGGACCCTCAAGATCGTGCTCGCCTCCGTGTGGAGCCCCGTGCCCGGCTGGGGGTGGATGCTCTTCAACGGCGCGATCTCGCTGCTGCTGGGGCTCCTCATCCTGTCGGGGTGGCCGGGCACCAGCTTCTGGACGGTGGGAGTCTTCCTCGGGGTCGACGCCCTGCTGGCCGGCTTCAGCCGGATCGTGCACTCGGTGTCGCTGCCCGAGCCGGGTGATCGGATGCTGCCGACCCCGCGGGCGTGACACTGCGGCGTGAGGAGAGGCGGCGCGGCGCGCACGCCGGCCGCCGGCGCGGCGATGCGGGCGCGGCGCTCGTGCGTTGGGCCCACGGGACGCACGGGCACCGGGTGCGTGTTGGCCGTCTCATCGCGCGGCGGCCGTCGTGCGGCGGCCGTCTCATCGCGCGGCGGCGCCGTCGTCCGGGCCCAGGCTCAGAGCCTGAAGGGTAGCCCGCGCCCGCGGAGGCGGCGGAGTGCGCCGGCCGCGTGGTCGAGGCCGGGACGCAGCCGGCGCCGGCGGCACCCGGCGGGCGGCGGCTTCCGGTCAGGCGATCAGGCGCGCACGAGCATGAAATAGTCGCCTGAGGGCTTCCCCTTCTTGTAGGCAGCCCCGATGATCACGTTCGGCGACACGCGACGCAGGTAGTCGATCATGTGCGCGAACACCAGGGTGGAGAGCCCCTTGTCGTTCGGCTGGAGCGCCGGGAACTCTGGCGGCGCGCTGGTGGCGACCGAGAGGTAGCTGAAGTGGGCGCCGGCGTGGGGCGTGTCGGCCGCGCCCACCAGGAAGTGCCCTGGCCCGACGAGCCAGCCCATCGACTGGTGGTTGTAGCCCTGCACCACGCCGTCCCGCTTCACGACGCGCTTCTGGAACGTGGAGAACGCCGGCAGCGAGTTCTGCCCCTCGTGGATGACGATCTCGTCCTCCGCGCCGTGGAGCTCGTCGGTCGTGACGAGGCGGCCGTCAGCGAGGGCCCAGAGCGCCACCTGCTCCTTCTTTCCCAGCCCGCGCATCCAGTTGACGCGCTCGTCGTGCGTGTGGGCGTCCAGCGCCGAGGCCACGGGCGCGATCGAGTCGGAGAGCGAGGGGAGCGGGATCATCGAAACCTCGTTGCACCCGGCGCTAACGCGGCGGGGGGGTCCGGGCGACCGGCTTTCCCTCGCTGGGGCCGGCCGTTCCACCCTCGACGCGGACCGCGAGGACTGGACGTCATGCCCGTGAGCGGGTCCTCCGGGCCCGGGGGGATGGGTTCGCGGTCCCGGGCTCCCCCGCGCCCGCGGCACGGCCGCGCACGTGGTGCGGTCGTGCGGGAGGTGCCGTCCGTTGGCTACGTCTGGCCGACGCCCTCTCCGGGACGCCCGTCACCCCGACCGCGGCCAGCTCCGCCGCCGCTGTCGCCCCCGGCACCACCGCTGCCACCGCCCTCGTTGCCACCGCCGCGGCCGCCGTCGCCGCCACCATCGCGCCCCTCGTCCGCACCGCCGGGACCACCGCCACCATCGTCCCCACCGCCGGGACCACCGCCACCATCGTCCCCACCGCCGGGACCACCGCCACCATCGTCCCCACCGCCGGGACCACCGCCACCATCGCCGCCGTCACCGCCACCGCCGGGACCACCGCCACCACCGTCCCCACCGCCGGGACCACCGCCACCATCGCCGCCACCGTCATCCCCACCGCCGGGACCACCGCCACCATCGTCCCCGCCGCCGGGACCACCGCCACCATCGTCCCCACCGCCCGGACCACCGCCACCGTCATCCCCACCGCCGGGACCACCGCCTCCATCGCCGCCGTCACCGCCACCGCCCGGACCACCGCCACCACCGTCCCCACCGCCCGGGCCACCGCCTCCATCCTCCCCACCGCCGGGACCACCGCCGCCATCGCCGCCGTCACCGCCACCGCCCGGACCACCGCCACCACCGTCCCCACCGCCCGGACCACCGCCACCGTCATCCCCACCGCCGGGACCACCGCCACCGTCATCCCCGTCGCCCGGACCACCGCCACCGTCATCCCCACCGCCGGGACCACCGCCACCATCGTCGTCATCACCGCCACCGCCATCCCCATCCCGCCCGTCGTCATCGCGATCCCCGTCGCGATCCCCATCCCGCCCATCCCGGTCACGCCTGTCACCGTCATGGTCGTCATCATCGTCATGCCGATGCCGCCGACGGTTCTCACGATCGTCATGATCGTCGTCGTCGTCGTCGTCGTCGTCGTCGTCGTCGTCGTCGTCGTCATCGTCGTCGTCGTCATAGTAATAGTACTTGTAGACGATGTCGTAGTAGACGTTGTCGTTGGGGAAGTAGTAGTTGTCCTCGTCGTAGTAGTAGTACCGCCGGCCGCCGAAGTAGTAGTAGTAGTAGTTGGTTTCCCGATCGAAGAAGAAGTAGTAGTCCGAGTCGTCGAACGTGTATTGGTACCTGGAGGTGTCGATGACCGTCGGGTACTCGAGCTGCCCACGCAGAGCGCCCCGCGGGTAGTCCCGATTGAAGACATTCACGTAGTAGTCGAAGGGATACCGCTCGATGTCACGGATCTGCTGACGTGACAGGTAGCTGCAGGCATAGGAATAGCCCTCGTACGGCGGGCGCAAGGGCACCACGACAGGCCCGGCGCGACCGTACGGCGCGATGTGGAGATGCGCCGCGGTCGGCTCCGCGATGTCCCACACCTCCAAGCGGTAGCAAACCCGCTCCTCGTCCTCGTCGAACCACAACGTGGCCAGGCCACTGCCGTCGGGATCGCCGTCGGTGACGCCCTGGTAGCCGTCGAGGTACACGTCGAACACGCCCTCGGCCGTGTAGGTGTAACCGGGGCGCCGCGCGCCAAGCGAAGCAACGGCGAGCAGGCCCACGCACAGCACTGTGCCAGGCCCCCCGGTCCGCCATGCATTACGAGGCATTCGACCCTCCACTATCGTCTACAACCCGCTTTCCCGGCACGCGAGGCCCGGCAGGGGTCCGGACGTGCGTCAAGCTTGGTAACGAGAGCCCCACACTCGTTGGTCGCCCAGAGCGACTTGGGCCCAAGCCAGCGCGGTGTCGGAAACGCGAGCACGATGTCAGGAAACGGCGAGCGCGGCGTCAGGAACCCGCCAGCGCGGCGTCAGGAGACAGGCGCCGTCCATCGGCGAGATGGCCCCCTACTCCACGTACCCCAACGCCCGCAGGGCCTCGAGATCCGCGGGCCCTGCCATCCTGGCCTCGGGGGCTCGCTGTTGCCCATCGAGCCAGGCGTCCGCGCGCGCTCCCAACGCGGTCACCCACGGGCTCCCAAGCTCGGAGGTGAGCTCGCGGGGATCCGTCGAGAGATCGTAGGCCTCCCGCGAGCCGTCCGACCCGACGATGAGCTTGTTGGAGCCCTGCCGGAACGCGCGGCGGATGCGGTCGAAGCGTCGACCGTAGCGCGCATCCTTCAGGTCCTTGTGGCGCGACCAATACAGCTCCGAGACTTGGAGGTCCTCGGTCCGCTGGGCGCCGGCGAGCGGGCCGGCCCCCGCGGCCTCCAGGATGAGCGAGGCCACGTCGTGCGTCTGGATGGCCTGGGTGTCCCGCCCCGGTCGGTAACCGGGCCCCTTGACGAGCAGGGGCACGTGAAGGACCTCCTCGTAGACATCCTTGCTGTGCTCGACCAGGGCGTGCTCGCCGAGGTACTCGCCATGGTCCGAGAGGATGAAGACGTAGTCGTCGTCGTCGATCCCGAGCCCCGGGAGCGCGTCGAGGAGCGCGCCGACCTGCTCGTCGAGGAACCGCAGCTCGCTGTCGTAGGCCTCGCTCCAGGCCCGCTGGGCCTCGGGGGCGGGGGTGCCCTGTGCCAGGAGGCGGGTGGTGACGCTCTCCCACCCCGAGTGGTACGGGAGCAGGTTCTTGTGGATGGCGTCGGCGTCGCGCACGTAGCCACGACGGGGGATCCACGGCGCGTGGGCGTCCATGTAGTTGAGGAAGAGGAACAGCGGCGCTTCCCGCGGGCGGGCGAGCACGGCCTTGGCCATTTCCGTGACACGATCGCCGGAGGTGTAGGGGAGCCGGTAGGTGTCATACCGGAGCTGCTCGCACACCCACATGTCGAAGCCCTGGGAGAGGCCCCACATGCGGTGGAGGAACGCCCGGTTGGCAACCACCCCCGCCGTGCGGTATCCGGCCCCGCGCAGCGAACGCGCGACGGTGTCCGAGCGGTCGGCGAGCGGCGCAGCGAGGTCGCTACCGAGGGGCGTGCCGTGCGCGCCGTGCGCGATCGGCGGCTTCCCGGTGAACAGCGACGCGTGCGACGGGAGGGTCCATGCGCCGTCCGACTGCATGCGGTCGTACACCCGGGCGCCGGCTGCCCACGCGTCGATCCGTGGCGTGGTGGCGCGATCGTAGCCGTAGAGCCCCATGCGGTCGGCGCGCACCGTGTCGAGCACGATCACGACGATGTCGGCCCCCGGCTTCGGCTCCCAGATGGACGGCATGCGCGCCATCTCGCCGCGGAGCTGCCGGAGGTCCTCCTCCTGGGTGACGAGGTCCGGCACCCAGTCGACCAACGGATCGCCGAACACCGGTACCCACGTCGGCAGCGAGAACCCCTCCAACGACCCCGCGCTCTTGGACGCGGCCGCCCACCCGAAGGCCACCCCCCCGACGAGGAGGACGGCGAGGATGTCGCGGCGAGTGGGATGGAGCCCGAGCAAGGTGCGGGCGCTCTAGTCCGGCGCGGTGACGCGCACGACCTCTTCGAGAGAGGTCATGCCCTCGCGGAACTTGGTCACGGCGCTCATGCGGAGCGTCTTCATGCCGTTACGCACGGCCTCGCGCTTGAGCTCGAGGGTGGACGCGCCGTTGAGGATGAACTCGCGGACCTCCTCGTTGCACACCATCATCTCGTACACGGCGATTCGGCCCTTGTACCCGGTGTTGTTGCACGTGCGGCAGCCGGCGCCGCGCATCGCCTTCACCGCGTCGCACTCCTCGGGGGGGATGCCGACGTCGATGAGGTTCTGCCGGGGCACCTCGACCGGGGCCTTGCACTCGCCGCAGAGCTTGCGGACGAGACGCTGGGCGCCGATGAGGTTGACGGACGACGCGACGAGGAACGGCTCGATGCCCATGTTCAGGAGCCGCGAGACGGTCGACGGGGCGTCGTTCGTGTGCAGCGTGGAGAGCACGAGGTGGCCCGTGAGGGCGGCCTTGACGGCGATCTCCGCCGTCTCGAAGTCTCGGATCTCGCCGACCATGATGATGTCGGGGTCCTGCCGGAGGAACGACCGGAGCGACGCCGCGAAGTTCAGCCCGATCTCCTCGTGCATCTGGACCTGGTTGATGCCGTAGAGGTTGTACTCGATCGGATCTTCGGCGGTGCTGATGTTGTGGGAGGTCTTGTTGAGCTCCGACAACGTCGAGTACAGCGTGGTCGTCTTCCCGGATCCCGTGGGACCCGTGATGAGGATCATGCCGTAGGGCTTGGCGATGGCGTCCTTGAAGTCGCGCAGGGTGCGCTCTTCGAAGCCGAGCTTCGTCATGTCGAGCTGGAGGTTGCTCTTGTCGAGCAACCGCATGACGATCTTCTCGCCCCAGAGCACGGGCAGGACGGACACGCGGAAGTCCATCTCCTTGCCGCGGCCCATCTTCAGCTTGATGCGGCCGTCCTGCGGGAGGCGGCGCTCGGCGATGTCGAGGTTGGACATGATCTTCAGACGCGACACGATCGCGTGCTTCAGCCGCAGGGGCGGCTTCATGACCTCGTAGAGCATGCCGTCGATGCGGTACCGGATGCGGAGCTGCTTCTCGTAGGGCTCGATGTGGATGTCGGACGCGCCCTTGCGGATGGCGTCGAGCAGCACGAGGTTCACGAGCTTGACGACGGGGGCGTCGCCGGCGGACTTCTCGAGGTCGAGGACGTTGATGTCCTCGTCGATGTCCGAGGCGAGCTCGAGGTCCTCTTCGTCCTTGCCGGCGAAGTCGACCATCACGTCGTCGAACGAGACGTTCGAGGTGTAGTACTTCTCGATGGCGTCCGCGATGGCCTGCTCGGAGGCCACCACCACGTCGATGTTGAAGTTCGTCACGAACTTCACGTCGTCGATGGCGTAGATGTTCGAGGGGTCCGCCATCGCGACGATGAGCGTGCTCCCGGCGCGGTTCACCGGGATGATCTGGTGCCGGACGACGAGCTCCTTGGGGAGGAGCTTCAGCACTTCCGGGTCGATCTCGAAGTCGGCGAGGTGGATGCTCGGGACGCCGTACTGCTTCGACAGGAACGCGGTGAGCTCGTTCTCGTCGATGTAGCCGAGCTTCGTGAGCTGGTGGCCGAGGCGGCCGCCGGTCGAGCGCTGGCCGTCCATCGCCTTCTGAAGCTGCAGCGGCGAGATGAGCTTCTCGCGGACCAGCAGCTCTCCGAGACGACCACCCGATGCGCCCGACTTCCTGTCTTCCGCCATGCTTCCATTCCTCAAGGCGCACCACTCTACCTGGAGCCGTCCCCATCCGACGGCCCGGGCGTGTCCCCAAGGAAGGGAATGGGCGTGGCAGCACGCGTTTCGCGGAATCGGGCCGCGAGGTCGAGGACGGCCTCCGGTGGTGCGTCCGCCGCCAGGACCCACGTGGCACCGGCATCCTCCCACGCCACGAGCGCCGCGCCGACGTCCGGAACGGCGCCGGAGGGGCGGGCCTGCCGGGCCTCCAGCAGCCCCGCGGCGGTGGGGAGCGTGGCGACGACGGGCCCGTCGAGGCTCGGCGCGGAGAGCCAGTGCTGGAGCGTCCACAAGCGCGTGCCCGCCTGGTAGATGAGCACGGTGCCGCCCTCCGAGCCCGGTACGATGCGCGCGCCCAGGAGCGTGAGGCCGAAGGGCGCGAGATCCGGCACCTCGGCGAGCTGCCACGGCACGTCGCGGCGGGTGAGCTCCAGGCCGAGCCCGTTCGGGTCGCTGCCGCGGAGCGGGGCGTCGAGCCGGGCGTCCCGATGGAGCGCGGCGAGCTGGTCGAGGTCCGGGCGCTCCCGCCACGCCTGGATCCACGGGGTCGACGCGAACCCGAGCACGATGGCGCCCACGACGCCCCAGAGCCACCACCGCGGCGAGGGGGGCGGCGGCTCGGCCCCCGGCGGCAGGATGAGCGCGGCCGCGGGGGCCGGGCGCATCAGCGCGGCGTGGACGTAGAGCCGGGCATCGGTGTCGTCGGTCGGCTCCAGGAGGCGGTGGACAGCGTCGAGCGTGCCCCGGGCCTGCTTCCCGGCGAGGCGCTCCAGGGGCTCCATCGGCACGTCGAAGAAGAGGTCGACGAGGTAGAGCAGCCTCGCTGCCTCGGGGATCTGGCGCGCGCCGGCCTCGGTGGCCGCGATCGGCGCCACGGGGAGGTCGGCGGTGCGCGGGAAGCCGGCCCGCAGATGGGCGTAGAGGAGGAGCCCGACTTGCGCCGCGACGGGGTCACCGGTGCCGAGCTGGCTCGCGCGCTCGGCGAGCTCGACGCGGAAGGTGGTCGCCCAACCGACCGCCTCGGTGTCGGTAGTGCAGAGCGCTCGGATCACCGACCAGATCGCGCCTGCCTGCGCGTTCCAGAGCGTCGGGAACGCGCCCGGCTGGTTCGTTTGCAGCGCCCGTACGAGGCGGAACTCGGCAAGATCGGCGGGCGCCGTCAAGCGGACGCGCCAGAGGATCGCGGGGGGACGGTGACGTGAAGTAGACTTCCGGCCATGCGTCGCTCCTATCCCAATCTGCTCGCCCGGCTCCTGGCCGTCTCCCTCGTGTCGCTCCTGCCCGCGGCCTGCGACGCGCCGGCCAAGGCGGACGCCGACCCCGTCGACAGCACGGCCAACCCCGACGACACCGATACGGACCCGGAGACCGACACCGACACCGACGCCGACACGGACTCCGATACGGACACCGACACGGATACGGACACCGATACCGACACGGACGCGGACACCGACACTGAGCCCGGGTCGACCGTGCGTTTCGTCGCGCTCGGGGACGCCGGCGAGGGCAACGACGAGCAGTACGCCGTCGCCGAGGCGATCGCGCTGGTGTGCGCGCGGGACGGCTGCGACTTCGCGCTCTACCTGGGCGACAACTTCTACGACACGGGGGTCGAGGACGTCGACGACGAGCAGTTCCAGGACAAGTTCGAGCTCCCCTACGCCGGGGTCGACCTCCCCTTCTACCCGGTGCTCGGCAACCACGACTACGGCGGCGAGGGCATCGGCTGGGAGCTCTGGAAGGGCGAGACCTACGTGGAGTACTCGGACCACTCCGACAAGTGGACGATGCCCGACCTGTACCACACGTTCACGCAAGGCGACGTTCAGCTCTTCGCGCTCGACACCACCCAGGTGTTCTGGGGCCTGGGTGACGACCAACTGGACTGGCTCGACGACGAGCTCGCGGCGTCGACGAGCGCCTGGCGCCTCGCGTTCGGACACCACCCGTACGTGAGCAACGGGCCGCACGGCAACGCCGGCGAGTACGAGGGCCTGGACTGGCTCCCCATCGTCAACGGCGAGGCGGTCGAGGAGTTCGTGGACGCCGGCCTCTGCGGCCGGGTGGACGTGTACTTCTGCGGCCACGACCACTCGCTGCAGTGGCCCCAGGCCACCTGCGGCACCGAGTTCATCGTCTCGGGCGCGGGCGCCAAGACGACGGAGCTCGAGGGCGACAACGACACGTGGTTCGAGTACGACCAGGAGGGCTTCGTCTGGGTCGAGATCGTCGGCAACACGTTCACCGGCGTGTTCTACGACGCCGCCGGCATCGAGCTCTTCCGTCGGAGCTTCACCAAGTAGGGGCTCCGCGAACCTCGGCCGGGCGCCGCGCTACTCGTGGTAGAGGAAGCTCGGCCCGAGGTAGGCCATCCCCGTGCCGACCCCCGCGGCGTCCGTCGGGAACGTGAGCCAGTAGTCGGCGATCGACCGGGGCTCCACGAGGGTGATGCCCTCCGCCGTGACCCCGATGGCGTCC
This sequence comes from Pseudomonadota bacterium, assembly GCA_030684355.1. GTDB lineage: Bacteria > Myxococcota_A > UBA796 > UBA796 > SXON01 > CAJBVW01. Next base: position 142,323 of record JAUXTN010000210.1, on the reverse strand, counting down.
GTCGTGAACACGTTGCCGTCCGTCTGCCAGATCATCAGGCCGATGACGTAGTCGCCGGCCGGCAGCGCGATCGGCTCGACCCCCGCGTACCAGAAGCCGTCGCGCAGCGTGGTGGGCTCCTCGAAGCGGCCGGGGATGGTGCCGCGGGCGAGGAGGGTCTCGGTCGTCGTCTCCCAGAGGCCCCACTCGGGGGACGTGTGGAACGTCGTGACGGCGAAGCCGCCCACGTCGGTCACGACGATGGGCCGGTCGGTCTGGAAGCGCCACCCCACGGTGTAGTCGCCATCGGACGTGGTCTCGTGGCCGGCGATCGCCATCGCGGCGGTCGGCGGAGCGGAGAGCGGCACCCCGAGCAGCGCCTGCGCGAAGCGTTCGCCCACGACACGGATGCTGGGCCCGTCGTAGTGGATCTCGTCGGTGACCGAGAGGGGGAGGTCGAACGTCTCGACGGCCACCGTGTTCGGATCGGCGTCGGCCACGGCGATCTGGGCGGTGCGCACGTCCTCGAACCACTCGCACATCTCGTCGCACGCGATGAGGCCCAGCACCGTCGGGAGCTCGGGGGTGTTCGTCTCCTCCCGCACGCTCGCCAGGAGCTGGGTGAGGTTGGCCTCGTAGGCGGCGGCGGTGGCCGCATACCGCGCGTCCGTCTCGCCCTGCATCCACACGAACCCGGCCCAGCGCCAGGGCGTCCCCGCGGCGTCGAGCTCCGCCGTGGCGCCGGCGATGGTCTCGACCAGCACCGCCCACCCCTCGCCCGCGTCGGGATCGTCGTCGCCCTTGCCCGGCGTCCAGTAGGTCTGGAGGTTGCTCGCGCCGATGGCGTACTTCACCAGCGCGACCCGCTGCCCCGCGTCCGCGAGGGTCCGCCCGAACGAGACCTCCGGGCCGGTGTACGGAGCGCCGTAGCTGGACGCGGGGGCGAGCGGCGCGAACGTGCCCGTCTCCGCCCAGTAGAGCGGGACGTCCGCCTGCGCGACGCGGAGGGACGGCGGGAGGCCGGAGAGGAGCGAGAAGCCGTCCATGTTGGACTGGCCGGAAAGGAGGTAGACCTCGATGAACTCCTGCTCCTCCACCTCCTCGGCGGTGTCGCCGGTGTCCGGAACGGGCGCGGTGTCGGCCGCGACGGCGTCGGGGAGGCAGAGGGCCTCGACCTCGTGGGTGCCGGGGCCACACGACACCGCCGACGCGCAGCCAAGGAAGAGTTGGAGCATGGCCGGGAACTGTAGTGCCGTAATGTCCGGCTCGCGACCCCCATTCCGGGCTGTCCCGAGCGCGGGTTCTCCGCTACGCTGCCGCATGCTCCTGCGCCAAGCGGTCTCCGGCTCCGCACGCCTCGCGGTCCTGCTCCTCCTGGGGTGCACGGCCCGGCTCACCGTCGACGACACCGCCGGCAAGGACGCCTCCGACGCCGACACCGACATCGACAGCGACACCGACGCGGACACTGATGCCGATACCGACACGGACGTCCCCCCGGTGGACCGCGACGCCGACGGCTCCCCCGAGGGCGAGGACTGCGACGACACCGACCGCCACGTGTTCCCCGGCGCGGCCGAGGCCTGGGACGACGAGGACGGCGACTGCGACGGCGTGGTCGACGGCGACGGCGCGTGGGCCGGCGACATCGCGATGGCCGCCACGGCCGTGTACGAGGGGCGTCGCTACAACTTCTCGCTCGTGTGCCCGTTCACCGGCACCCGCACGCTCGGCGTGCTCGACTTCGCCATCACGTGCACGCCCGACACCGACGACACCGACGCCCAGCGCCTCCTCGGCGAGACCCTCCTCGTCACCCCGGATGACGCCGACGTGTCCGGCGACACCTGGGAGGACGGCGTGGTCTTCACCTCGTCGAACGGCTGGGACAGCGACGGCGAGGGCCGCATCGCCTGGTCGAGCTTCGACGACGCCGACGTGGCCGTGGAGATGGGCGGGGTGTCGCTCGCGGCGTCGGGGAGCGGGGAGATCGCGCGGGAGTAGCGCGTCAAGAGATGGTGGAGGCCACGGGCTATCCGGGGCGATGCGGGGGGGACCCCCGCCCCATGAATCCTCAGCTCCGGACCACCGAGTCGAACGTGTTCCCGCGCAGCTTCTTGACCCGCTGCCGCACGTCGTAGAGCGCGTGGGCGCCGGCCTGGATGCCGGCCACCGCGTACTGGAGCAGCCCGGGGTTCCAGAACTGGCCCTCGACGAGGCGATGGTCCTTGTCGACGAGGCCGGTCTCCTTCGCGAGCTCGAACAGCCGGGTGTGCGGGTAGATGCGGATCGGCTGCATCATCAGGAGCGTGAAGAGCCGGAGCTGCGGGCCCAATTCCATGCGCGCGTGCACGAGGAACTTCAGGATGGCGTAGAGCGACTTCGTGTCCTCGCCGGGCGAGTTGAGGAAGAAGCTGTATTCCACGTCCATTCCGTGCTTCTTCGCGATCTGCACGGTGTAGAGCATGTCCTCGTAGCGGAAGTTCTTGTCGAGGTTCTTCAGCATGCGATCGTCGACATGATCGGGGCTGAAGCTCAACAAGCCGCAGCCCGCCTTCTTCAGCCACACCATCAGCTCGTCGGGCAGCGTGTTGCGATGCTCGTTGAACCACGCCGACCAGCGGATGTCGAGGCCGCGCGCCACGATCTCCTTGCAGATGTTGATGGCGTGCGAGGCCGGGATGTTGAAGATCTGGTCGCAGAAGAACATCTGCCGCACGCCGTAGTCCCGCACGAGGGACTCGATCTCGTCGACGACATCCTTGGGGTCCCGCACGCGGACGCGGTGGCCGAGCAGGAAGGTGTCCGAGCAGTGGATGCAGTGGAGCGAGCAGCCGCGCTTGGCCTGCACGCCCACGCTCACGAACGAGGACGCGAGGTACGGGGCGTGCGACACGAGGTCACGACGCGGGTGGCGGAGGTTCTTCCACTCCTCGCCGGGCGGCCGGCCGGTGTAGTGGACCTCGCCGTCCCGCCGGTAGTAGACGCCCTTCACCTTCTCGGGGTGCTCGAGATCCGCGAGCAGGGCCGGGAAGCGGTTCTCGGCCTCGCCCCAGACGCCGAGGTCGACCTCGGGCAGGCGCTCCATCATGATCTCGGAGTAGAGCGAGAACGCCGTGCCGCCGGCCACGATCGTGACGTCGGGCGACACCTTCTTGATGAGCTGGATTGTCTCCTGCTGCGGCTGGAAGTCGTCGGTGTGGAGGTTCGGCATCCCCACCTTCATGTTCCGCAGCGAGATCCCGACCACCTCGGGCCGGAACGCGCGTAGCTCGGCCTCCAGCGCCGGGAACGGCGCGTCGCGATGGAGGTTCACGTCGAAGATGCGCACCTCGTGCCCATCGAGGTGAGCCGCCAGGTAGGCGAGTCCGAGCGGGTAGACCAGCTCCATGTCGAGGGCGGTGAACGCCTGGACCAGCAGCACGCGCATCGGGCGACCATAGCGCGGCCCGGGCTCGGACGGCTGTGGGCGGCTTCACGCGCCGGGCGCTCCCTGGCCGGGAATCTACCGGTTCGGGATGGGGAGCGGCGGGCCCTCGGGGAAGTCGAGCAGCTCCCAGACGAGGTACACCCGCGGCGGGGTGGCCGCCTCGAGCGTCGCCCCGATCGCGACGTGCGTGCACGCCTCGCACAGGAGGTTCATCCGGTGCCCCGGCGAGGCCAGGACGCGCTCCCAGGCCTCCTCGGCGGTGTCCCCGGCGGCGACGTCCTCGGTGTGGCGGGCGCGCGGGAAGTGGGTGCCGCGCGCGAGCACGGGCACGCCGGGGCAGCTCGGGGTGTCGTGCGCGACGACGCCGGCGGCCGAGAGACAGTCGCCGTGGGCGCGCGCGTGCGGCTCGAAGTCGGGGAACCGGGCGAGGCGCGGGAGCCCCGCCCGGTCGCGGAGCTCGTCGAGGGCCTGGTAGAGGAACGGGAGGTCCGCCACGGGGTCCGGGCGGGCGCCGGGCCCGGGGAGCGGCGCGGCGGGCGGCGGCGCGGTGCCGACGTAGACCGAGAAGAGGAGCTCGACGTGGTCGTCGTCCACGACCTCGACGCGGTGCTCGCCGGGCGCCTCGAACCGGGCCCACCGCGCGACGCCGTCGGTGAGATCGAGCTCGTCCACCGCGCCGCCGGGCCGGCCGAGGAGCAGGCGCGGATGGGACGCACCGTCGACCCGGAGGGCGATCCCCTGCCCCGGCGCGAGGTCCCGCGGGACGGGATCGAGGGACAACCGGCGGGTGGCCCAGCCGACGACCCAGAGGCGGCCGCCCTCGGGCAGGTCCCGCGAGGCCCAGCCGACGTCGACGGGCCGGCCGCGGGGGAGCGCCGCGAGGAGCGCGTCGGGGGGCCGATCCCCGGTGTCCCGGGCGGCGAGGAAGTGGGCGTCCCCGGGGTAGCCGGCGCGGCCGAGCGCGAGGCGGGTGGCGCCGGGGGTGAGCCGCGCGGCGGCGGAGGTCGCGGAGGCGGCGAGCTCCTCGGCGGCGGCGCGGAGCCCGTTGTCGATGCGCGCGTCGGGGCCGAGCGCGGGCAGGGCGGCGCCGGGGCGGAAGGCGACGGTCGGGGCGGCGACGTGGCGGGCGGCGACGTTGGAAGTGGCGCGGCGGGCGCGCGGGGCGGCGATGGCCGTCGCATGGAGGGCGACCACGGAGAGGCCGCCGACGGCGAGGAGAACCCGCCTGCCGAGCGCCACTACCCCGCCCCGAGGAGCACGATCCGGACGTCGCCCTCGGCGGACTCCACGGCGAGACCGATGTCGGAGAGGTCTCCCACGAGCGCGCCGCGGCCCTCGGGGGACCACCAGATCGACGCCAGGCAGGCCTCGACGGTCGCGGCGCGGCACTCCGCCGCCGCCACCGGCACGTTGATGAACCCCGCGGACTTCAACTGGGCCCGCGCGTCGGGCAGGGGCTCCCCGGCCACGAGCCCGCGGAGCCGCACCCGCGCGACGGAGTCGAGGGCGGGATCGCGCGTGAGGGAGGCATAGCCGTAGGAGGCGCGCACCCCGTTGATGCTGGCCGTCGCGCGGTCGAACGTGTCGCCGGTGCCGACGAGGCAGCCGACCGGCGGCGACTCGGGGGGCACCTCGTCGACGTAGAGCGGGAAGGTCGCCAGGGCGCTCTGCCCCGCCCGCGCGGACACCATCCACTCGCCGGCGGTGTCGGCCTGGAAGCTCTGGTCCACCTTCCGCAGCTCGCCGAGGGGATCGCTGACCACCCAGTCGCCGGCGCCGAGCGTGACGGTCTCCCCGAGGGCGACGTCCCGCGGGATCGGCGGCAGGTCGAGCTTGTGCTCGCCCACGACCAGGAACCACCGGTCGGCCTCGCGACCGCGGGCGCGCACGAGCCCGATGTCGACGGCGCGGCCGGCCTGCTTGCGGGCCTCGGCCAGGAGGGTCTCCGGGACCTCGCCGGGGGGCGCCGACGCGGTCGCGCGGGCGATCAGCGGGTACGGGTAGCCGGCGAGCACGGCCATCCATCGCAACCGGCAGGTGTCGACGTGGTCCCCCGCGAGCTCGGCCAGCGCCGCGGCGCTCGCGACGCCGGACAGGGTCTCGTCCCACGGGAGTCCGTCGGCGACCGCGGCCACCAGCGGATCGCGCGGCGTGCCGGGCGCGCGGGTGTATCGGTCGGCGCGGGGCGCGGGGAGCACGGGGAGCACGTCGGGGGCGACGCGGATCGTGCCGGTGGTCGCGCAGGCGAGGAGGAAGAGGAGCATGGGCCATCGCCGCCTATCCGGCGCGACGAGCCCGTGCGCGTCAGCATTTGTGAACCCCTCCGACGCGCCCCGGACGTGCCCGCGGAGCTGGCGACGCCACCCGTGGCCGGGTTAGCAGCGGCGCACCCAGGGTGCGTGATGGCGGATGTAGAAGTGGTTGGCGCCGAGCTCGCGGACGGGCAGGTCAAGTCGCTGCGGGTGCGCTTCAAGCACACGACCGAGCGCGTCATCGATCGCGCCACCGCCCTGACCTGGCTCGCGGACGGGCACTCGCTGTTGACCTACGCGGGCCCCGCCCACCACGGCGAGCGCGGCTACGCGATCGAGCGGGTGGACGTCGACGGAGACGTGTACCTGCGCACCGACACGAAGCCCGTCGCGAAGGACGAGCTCCGCTTCCCGGCCGCGCACCACTGAAGCACGCGGCGCTTCGCCGCCCCGAGAACGAGGGGTCGGCTACTCTTTCCGCCGCGCGACCGCCCCGAACGCGCCCACGGCGAAGAGGGTCGAGAAGCCGATGAGCGCCGCGCAGAGGACCGGGAGCGAGAGCCCGAGGTCGTCGGCGTCGGCGCCCTTGAGGCCGAGCTCGTAGAGCGGGCCGATCATGCTCTGGACTGCCCACTCGCCGGGGACGCGCGACGCCTTCGCCAGCTTCGCCCCCACCTTCAACGTGGCGTCGAACGCGTAGCGCTGCGGATCGAGCCACGTCAGCGCGCGGGCCGCCGGCGACATGTCGCGCAGGCCGACCAGCAGCGACGAGAACGTGATCTGCGGGATGAGCAGCAGCGGGAGCGTGCCGACCGCGGCCTCCGACGACGAGAAGAGCCCGGAGACGAACAGTCCGAGCGTCATCCCGGTGAGGCCGGTCAGCGACGCCACGCCCATGAGCGCGAGCGGGTTGAAGCCGTACTCGCCGAGCCCGAACATGCCCCAGGCCAGCGCGGCCAGGAAGCAGCACTGCACCACGGAGACGAAGCCGAGCACGAGGAGCTTGCTGCCGACGTACGCGCCGACCTGGACGCCGACGCGCCGCTCCCGCCGCCACACCACGCGGTCGCTGATGAGCTCGCGGACGGAGACGCTCATGCCGAACCAGAGGCAGGAGAGCGAGAGCATGAACAACATCGAGGAGGTGGGCTTCGGGAACACCACCGCCATGACGAGCGCGAGGAACGGCGGCTGGGCGGCGAGCACCCAGAGGCCGGTGCGGTCGCGCAGCTTCGTGCGGCCGTACCGCTCGACGAGGGTGCGGAGCTGGGCCCCCATCGAGGGCGGGGTGGGCGGCTCGGCCTGGGCCTCGTCCGGGGCGTCGGGCCGCAGCCCGAGCTCCAGGAGGGCCTCGCGGGTGCGCACCCACGTGCGGAACTCGCGGCTCTGGCGGTAGGCCTCCCCCCACTCCGCGGGGGTCTTCTCCTGGAAGCGGTTGAAGATGGCGTCCGGCGTCGGGACCGCGAAGTACACGCAGGCCTCGTCGGGGGGGCCGAACCAGGCGACGCGGCCGCCCGGCGCGAGCACGAGGAGGTGGTCGACCTGGGCCATGACCTGCGGCGAGAGGTCGTGGGTGACGAGGAACACGATGCGGCCGCGGTCCGCGAGCTGGCGCACGAGCCGCACGATGTCCTGCGCTGCGCGGGGGTCGAGGCCGGAGGTGGGCTCGTCGAGGAACAACACGCGGGTCGACCGGGTGAGGAGCTCCTGGCCGAGGTTGACGCGCTTGCGCTGGCCGCCGGAGATGCCGCGCCGCACGGCGTCCCCGATGCGCGAGCCGCGGATGTGCGGGATGCCGAGCTCCCCGAGCACGCGGTCCACCTCGAGGCGGAGCGTGGCGTCGTCCACCGCGCGGGAGAACCGCAGGCGCCCCGAGTAGAACAGGCTCTCCTCGACGGTGAGCTCGGGCAGCACGATGTCGTCCTGCGGGACGACCCCGATGCGGGAGCGGTCCACCGCGAGCAGCGCGTGGAAGTCCGCGCCGTCGAGCAGCACCGCGCCGCTGTCCGCGGCGGTCACGCCCGCGATCGCGTTGAGCAGGGTGGTCTTGCCGGCGCCCGAGGGGCCGACCATCGCGATGACCTCGCCCGCGAAGACGGTGAAGCTCGCGTCGTCGAGGAGCGAGACCTCGCCGATCTGCCGCGTGAGGCGGCGGGCGGAGAGCGCGGTGAAGGCCCGCTCGTTCCGCGCCGTCACCGTGCCGGCCACGAGATCGATCCGCAGCACGTAGGGGCCGATGCGCAGCTCCTCGTCCCCGGTCAGCGGCGCCGAGGAGACCGGGCGGCCGTTGAGCACCGTCGGGCGCCCGCTCTCGCCGTCCACCACGCGCCACCGGCCCGCGGACGCCACGAGATCGGCGTGGCGCAGCGCGACCTGGGGGTCGAGGAGCACGATGTCCGCGCCCGGCGAGCGGCCGATCCGCAGCCGCTCTCCCCTGAGCGGCCAGGTGCGGTCCTCGGCACCACTGTCCCGCCGGCGCAGGAGCGCCGAGAGCAGCACCGGATCGACGCCCAGCTCCTCCGCGGCGGCCTCGACCCGGCGGGACGCGCCCGGCGGGAGGACACCGTCGGGCGCCAGCACGATCAACAACGCGTCGACGAACCGGAGGGCCTCCTCGGGCCCGTACGTCGCCGCGAAGCCCCGCAGGTCGAGCGAGGCGGCGTCCTCGTCCTGGAGCCGACGCCCGGCGAGCGCGCCGAAGCGCCCGACGAAGGCGTCCACCTCGTGGACATCGACCACGCCGCGGAACTCGGGGGCCGCGGCGAGCGCGACCAGCTCGGCGGCTTCGTCCGGATGCAGCCCAGTTCGCCGGGACACGGCGGCGCAGACCGCCGGCACCACGCCCGCGACCTCCTCGCCGCTCGGCGCCGCGACCCGCAGCAGGAGGCGCACGAGATCCGCGGAGCGCCGCACCATGTCGGGCGCGAGCGTCACGTCCCGCGCGAGCAGGACCTCCTGGAACCGGGCCGCGAGCTGGGGCTCGGACACGCTACTTGAAGGTCACCGCGGTGGAGACCCCGGCCTTCTTCCCCGAGTCGTTCAGCCGCGCCCCGTAGACCGCGAGGTAGAACGTGTCGGTCTGCGTGGGGGTGAACGTCACCTGCGGCTCGCGGTCGTTCGACGTGTCGGTGAGGATCACGTTGCCTTGCGCATCGTAGACGACGAGGTCGAGGTTGGCCGAGTTCTCGTCGCCACACGCCAGGAACTTGTACTGGTTCCCCGCGTAGAGCGTGATGAGGTACACGCGGTGCTCGCCGGTGCCGAGCGTGGTGTTGACCTGGCTACGGACCTGGAAGCCCTTGGTGTAGCCATCCCAGATCTTCGTGTGGAGGCAGGTCTCCGCGGATTCCTCGTCGGCGAGGGCGGGAGCGGACGCGAGGAGCGCGGCAGAGAGGAGAGAGAGCATGCGGACTCCTTAAAGAAGCGCGAGGACGGCGGTGGTCTGGGCCTTGACCTCGGTCACGTCCTCGGCGGTGAGGACGGGCTTCGACGCGATCTCCTGGAGCTTCTTGAGCGTGGTCTCGAGCTGCCCGAGCACCTCGGCCGGGGCCTTGTCGGCGCCCTGGACCTGCACGTACTTCAGGAAGTACCCGGCGATCTGCGGCTGGCGCAGCAGAGAGTTGGCGGCCTCGGGCTTGCCGGCGGTGAGGATGGCCTCGGAGACGAGGTTCGACCCCTCGAGCCAGCTCCCGGCCTGGATCAGCGGGATGGCGCGCTCCCCGGCTTCGAACTTGATCTCCGGGAGGATGGCGCCGTGGAGCTCGTCGAGCTCGCGAAGGAGCTCGTCCCGCGAGGCGACCTCGTTCTTGATCTTGTTGTTCAGCTCGTCGATCGTCGCGGCGATGTCGGGGCCCGCGCCGAGCGCGTTCATGCCGATCTTCACCTTCTCCAGGCGCGCGACGAGCTGCTCGTTCGGGGCGTCCTTCACGGTGAGGAGGGCGTCGGCGAGGAGGACGCCCGTGCGCACGGCGACGATGTCCTTGTTCTCGACGTCCATCTTGAAGTCCCGCTCCTTCACGAGCTTGTCGATGCCGCTCGCGATGCCGGCCTTCTCGAGCGCGCGCTGCATCTCCGCGGGGGAGGGCACGAGCGCGATGTTCTCGGCCTGCGCCTGCAGGTCGGCGATCGCGATCGTCGGCGGCGGCGGCGCGGGCGTGGTGTCCGGAGGGCCACCCACCCCTTCGGGGGTCGCCGGGGGGGTCTCGGGGGCGGTCTCCCCGCTGCAGCCGGAGAGCGCCAACACCAGGATCAAGGTCTTCGTGAGCATGCGGAACTCCAGGAGCGGGCCCGCCGCGCGAAATACGCGCACGGTGAGGGGCGCGCAACCCTACGCCATTCCGGCCCGTTTCACAACCGCTGCTTGTCGGGAGCGTTCGGAGGGGTCGGAGCTTGCCGCGCGACGCCCACGAGTCCGGCCGTCGCGACCTCGTACACCTTGGTGTCCGCGAACCCCGCGCCCTGGAGGAGGCGGTTCAAGGCGTTGGGGTGGAGCCGCACGAGCGGCCAGGAGAGGACGTGGCGAAACACGGCGTCATCCGCCGAGGGCAGGAGCGCGTTCACCACCAACGTGCCGCCGGGCGCGAGGGCGCCGCGGGCCCAGCGCAACAACGAGGCGACGAGCCGCTCGGGCAGGTACTCGACCAGCCCGTCGAGCACGACGACCTGCTGGGGCGCATGGCGGATGGTCGAGCGGCCGAGGCAGAGCTGGACGAGATCCTCCTGCAGGAGGCGGAGCCTCAGGTCGCGCGCCCGACCGGTGGCGGCGGACTCGACCGCGGTGAGGGTCGCCCGGTTTCCGTCGATGCAGGTGACCTCGCCGGGCATCCGGCCGCCGAGCTGCGCGAGGAGGGCAGGCACGAGCCCGCCGCCGGAGTTCACGGCGAGGAGGCGTAGCGGCGGCTCGGGCGGCAGGGACTCCAGCACCAGCTCGAGCGTGAGCGCGCCGCGCTCCCGGAAGCCGCGCGCGGTCGGCAGCCCCAGCAGCCAGGCGTCGAGGAGCTCGCCGAGGGGCCCGTCCCCTGCCGGGCGGTTGGCGAGGAGGTGGGCCATGGGGGCGGCGACCCCGGTGGTGTCACCGTCGCGATCGAGCGCGAGCTCGCCGAGGTGCGAGCGCATCACGTAGGGGTGCAGCTCGCGGGTCACGACCTGGCCGGCGATGCGGCCGTCCTCGTCGGACATCCGCGCGAGCGCCTCGTCGAGCGCGGCCCCGAAGTTGTGCAGGGCGGCGCCGAGGTCGTGCTCCGCGGCCTCCCGATCGCGGCGGATGAGCGGCTCGATCTCCATGAGCCGCTCGCGCAGGGCGTCCGCGAGGGCCTTCCCGTCGGCGGCCGCGAGCTCGTTCGTCGGGCCCCGGGGGATCCCCCCGCCGCCCAGCGCACCCACCACCGCGGAGGCCATGGAGCTGCGATGCCGGTGGAGGAGCATGCCGGCGAGCACCCGATAAAAATCGGCGGCGAAGGTTGGCTCCTGCTCCAGCAGCCGCAAGAGCGCCCCCCGCTCCCACCGTTGGCAGATGGCGCCGTCGGGCGCGCGCACGTCCGCGCTCCGGACGCTGTCCTCGAGGAAGGACATCTCCCCCACCACGCTGCCGCGCCCGAGCACGTCGAGCACGATGACGGGCTGGGTGCGGTTGTCGATCACCTCCAGCTCGCCCTCGGCCACGCGGAACACGTCGCCGCCGCGCTCGCCCCGGCGCAGGAGGAACTCGCCCCGCGCGAGGCGCACGGTGGTGGCCACGCCGACGAGGCGATCGCGGTGCCGTTCGACGAATCGGTCGAGGAAGTCCATGGTCGCGAAGCCTAGCACACCGGCGTCGAGCGGGGCTGCCGCGAGCCCATGGCTCGGGTTAGGAGGCCAGGCACCGGAGACTTCCCGATGGAAGAGGTAGACAGGCTGATCGATGGGCTCCGCAAGGCGTCCCACACCGAGCGCGAACCCTTGAAGCAGCAGCTCATCGCGCTCGCCAGCGGGCCGAAGGGCGCGACGGTGCGCGACCACATCGACACCGTCCGGCGCGGCGAGCTCCTCGAGGTGCAGTGGGAGCTGGAAGAGGTGCTCGACGCCACCGCCCCGAAGAAGCCCGAGGAGCCGAAGAAGGTCGTGGAGGCCCCGCCCGAGGCGCCCCCCGACGCGAACCGCCCGCTCACCGCGAAGGATCTCGTCCTCGTCTATGACGATCCCCGCGGCCTCATGCTGCACAAGGCGAAGGTGGGCGAGCGCTGGTTCGCCACCCAGATGGACCAGCGCTCGGGCCAGCCGCAGACCTTCGAGCTCCACGCCGCCGAGATCACCCAGCTCAAGACCCAGCTCGCCGGGAGCCCCTACTGGGTGATCGGCGCCGCGGGCGCCCCCGTGACGGCGGGCGCGGGTGCAGGCCCCGCGAAGGCCGCGGGCCCCGGCCCGATGATGAAGGGAATGCCGCCGAAGCCGGGCGGTCGGTGATCGATCCGCGCGCCGCCTACGTCGCCGCCGCCCGCACCCGCGCGGAGGCGCTGTACGCCGGCGTGCGGACACCCCACCGCTCCTGCGGCATCGCGCTCGCGGAGACCTTCGGGCTCCCCTCGGGCAGCTACCAGGCGCTCCGCAAGGGCGGGCTCACCGGCGAAGGCCCCTGCGGCGCCATCGCGGCGGGCCTGCTCGTGCTCGGAGAGCTCCTCGGGGACCCCTCCCCGACCGGCCCGCCGACCGACGCGCTCCGGACCGCCGCCGCGCGCTACCGGGCCGGGATCGCGGCGAAGGTCGACCACGGGGTCGACACCGCGTGCAACACGCGCACCGCCCGATTCCCCTCGTTCGGGGCCCCCGCGCGCCTCGGCTATTGCACGTCGCTGGCGGCGCTCGTCGCCGAGACCGTGGCGGAGGTCACCTGGGACGCCGGGGTGATCCGCGCGATCCCGCCCGCGCCGTGGGAGCCCACGGGCGAGTAGGAGCCTTCCCCCGGCAGGTGGGTTGTCGTCCCGACGGCAGCCGACGGGGGCGCGCGATACCCTGCGCCCGATGCAAACCGAGCCCCTCCCCGGAACCTCAGGCCCCCCCCCCACCACGCCGCTCGCGCGGTGGATGCGGCACGGCTCCGAGGGCGAGCAGCACGAAGAGACCTGGCCCTGGTACAAGGTCCTCTGGCTCACCGGCGTCGACTACTTCTCGACCCTCGGCTACCAGCCGGGTATCGCGCTCCTGGCGGCGGGCGCGCTCGCGCCGCTCGCGACGACCATCCTCGTGCTCGTCACGCTCTTCGGCGCGGTCCCGATGTACCGCGAGGTCGCCAAGCGCTCGTACCTGGGCCAGGGCTCGATCTCCATGCTGGAGCGGCTCCTGCCCGGCTGGCGCGGCAAGCTGTTCATCCTCGGGCTCATCGGGTTCGCGGCGACGGCTTTCATCGTCACGATGACCCTCTCCGCGGCGGACGCCGCGCTCCACGTGACCGAGAACCCGCTGCTGGAGCACTGGCTCGGCAACGCCCAGGTCCCGCTCACGATCGGGCTCCTGGTGATGCTCGGCGTCGTGTTCCTGCGCGGTTTCCGCGAGGCCATCGGCGTCGCCGGGTGGATCGCCGTCCCCTACCTCTTCCTCAACCTGATCGTGATCGGCCGCGGGCTCTACGAGATCGCGCAGCATCCCGAGTACCTCGAGAACTGGAAGCTGGCGCTCCAGCTCAAGGGCGATCCCAGCGCGCTCGCCCTCCTGGCGCTCCTCACCTTCCCCAAGCTCGCGCTCGGCCTCTCCGGCTTCGAGACTGGCGTGACCGTCATGCCGCTCGTCCGGGGCAGCCCGACCGACTCGAAGACCGGCCCGCCCCTCGGCCGCATCCGCGCGACCGAGCGGCTCCTGCTCACCGCGGCGGTGATCATGAGCGGCGTGCTCATCGGGTCGAGCCTCGTCACCACGCTCCTCATCCCGGAGTCCGCGTGGACCCCGGGCGGAGAGGCCGCCGGCCGCGCCCTCGCGTGGACCGCCCACCACTACCTGGGCCCGGTGTTCGGCACGGTCTACGACCTCTCGACGATCCTCATCCTCTGGTTCGCGGGCGCATCGGCGATGGCGGCGCTCCTCAACATCATCCCCAAGTACCTGCCGCGCTTCGGGATGGCGCCCCAGTGGGTCGGCTACGTCCGCCCGCTCATCCTCGTCATCACCGCGATCAACGTCGTGGTGACGATCTACTTCGGCGCCGAGGTCGAAGCCCAGGGCGGTGCCTACGCCACCGGCGTGTTGGCGCTGTTCCTCTCGGCCGCCATCGCGGTCACCCTCGCGGTGAAGGCGGAGGCGAAGGCGGAGCGGAAGCCGGCGTGGCGGGCCGTCCCCTTCGCGCTCATCACGCTGGTCTTCGCGTTCACGTTCTTCGACAACGTGTACGAGCGGCCCGACGGCATCATCATCGCGTCGTTCTTCATCTTCTCCGTCCTGCTGCTCGGCGCGTTGTCCCGCTACTGGCGCGCCACCGAGTTCCGGGTCGAGAAGCTCACCTTCGTCAACGCCGAGTCCGAGAAGCTCTGGGAGGAGATGCGGCCCCGCAAGGTCCACTTCGTCACCGTGAAGCACGCCGACACCGCGTACTCCCGCGTGAAGACGCGGATCAAGAAGCACTACGCCGTGCAGGGCCCGATGGCGTTCCTCCACGTCGAGCTCGCCACCGACCGCAGCAACTTCGACAGCGCGCTCTCCCTCCGGGTGCAGCGCCTCGGCGACGACTACCGGATCACCGTCCACAACGCGGTGGCCGTCGCGAACACCGTCGCGTTCATCAGCGAGCAGCTCGATCCCATCAGCATCTTCCTGGGGCTCACGCGCGAGAACCCGATGACGCAGGCGTTCCGCTACCTCCTCTGGGGCGAGGGCGAGACCGGCATCCTCGTCTACCAGATCCTCTTGAAGTACTGGAAGTGGACGCACGAGGACGATGTGCGGCCGAACATCTTCTTGATGAGCGACTGACCGCGGCCCTCACGACCCCCGCAGCGCCCGTCCGCGTGCCCGCAGGTCCTCGAACACCTTCGCCTCGATCGTCGTGAGGTCCTTGACCGAGTAGCCGAGGCGGGAGGCGAGGGAGCCGATGACGCGCGCTTCCTCGACGCCGTAGCGGCCGTCGGAGACGGCGATGGTCAGCGCCGTGGTGAGGAAGAGCTCGGCGTGGGGCCAGAGCTCGTCGAAGGGGGCGGGGTCGGCGTCGGGGGGCACGAGGCGGTCGAACATGCCCGCGAGCAGCGCCTGCTCCACGTCGGGGAGGCCACTCGCGCCCGCGACCTCGCCGAGGGCCCGGCGGAAGGCGGCGAGCACCTCGACGGACATGCCGGCGTCTTCGATTCGCTCCATCAGGCGCATCAGAACCCCATCTCTTCGGGGCGGCGGTAGCCCCACGCCTTCTGGAGCAGGCGCAGCTCGTAGGGGGCCTTCATCCAGCCGAGGCGCCAGCGGGCCGCCGACAGCGCGCGCAGGGCCCGGCGTTGCCACGGACCCATGCGGAGGTCGCTCACCGTCGGGTAGCGCGCGTGCAACACGGTCTCGAAATCATACACGGAGTCGACGAGGCCCGGGGTGATCCAGGGCGTGCGCGGGTTGCGACGGCGGTCGTAGCCGGCCCACTCCGGCGAGAGCCAGTCGTCGATCGTCTTCGGTAGGGCGAACCCCTGCTTCGTCGCCTCGTCGTACATGCCCGGGAGCGGCACGGGGGTGTACATGTAGAGGATGATCTCGCAGTCCGGGTTGTCCGCTTTCAGGTCACGGACGAGCGCGAGGCTGCGTTCCACGTCGCGCTCGGGATCGCCGGGGTTCGCGAGGACGAAGGAGAACTCGGGGCGGATGCCGTGCCGGCGGGCGAGGCGGTTGAGCGCGCGGGTGTCCTCGACGGTGAGGCCGCCCTTCTCCATGCCGTCGATGGCGTCCTGATCGCCGCTCTCGGCCCCGAAGAACACCATGCGCAGGCCCGACCGCGCCATGGCCTCCCACGTCGCGCCCGAGAAGCCGAGCATCGTGTCGATGCGCGCCTCCCCCCACCAGGACACGCCGAGGTCGGTGATGCCGCGGCTCACCTCCACGACGCGCTTCTCCCACGCGAAGAAGTTGTTGTCGTGGAACTCGATGGCGTCGGCGCGGTACTCCGTCGCGAGGCGGCGGACGATGCGGACGACGTGGTCCGCGGGGTCGGGGATCCACTTCCCCTCGAACATGTTGACGACCGCGCAGAAGTTGCAGAAGTATGGACACCCCGCGCTCGCGTGGTGGTTGTACGTGCGGTCTCCGAGGAACGTGCGCGCGGCGTAGCGCTCCATGTCGAGCCGCTCGTAGGGCGGGTCCGGGAAGTCGGCGGGCCTCACCGAGGCGCGCGTCGGCCCCCTCACGAGCCCCCCGTCGCGCCAAGCCGCCACGCCGGGCACCGCGGTGGGGTCGCCACCGGCTCGGAGCGCGTCGAGCAATTCGGGGAGCGTGCGCTCGCCCTGGCCGAGGACGACGAAGTCGACGCCGGGGTCGCGCGCCGCGGCCTCCGGGTAGACGGTCGCGAAGTAGCCGCCCCACACGATCGTGAGCCCGGGGTAGCGGGCCTTGAGCCGTCGGCAGCTCGGCGTCGCGACGCCGAGCTGAGGGCCGGGCATGACGGTGACGAGGAGCACGGTGCCAGGCCGGGCGCAGAGGGCGTCGAGACGCTGCTCGGCGCCGGGCTCGACGTTCCCGTCGACCAGCGCCCACTCGCAGTCCAGGACCCGCGCGAGCATGAGCAGCGAGAGCGGGAGCCGGCGGTGGGCCTTCTGGGCGCGGGGGTTGAACAGGACGACGTTCACGGGCGTCTCCGCAACACGACCAGGGAGTGATCGCCGAGGTCCCGGATGACCGGCCACCCCGCGATCCAGGGCTCGAGCCGCGTGCGCCGGCCCGGGCGCCCGCCGAGGTCCGGCGGAGCCACCAGGGCGCCGAGGGCCTCGCGATGGACGGGCTCGAAGGCGGGGAGGGCCCGCTCCACCTCACGCCCGCCGAGGTAGCGGAGCGCGACCGGCATGCCCTCCACGTCGACCGTGCGGACGTGGCGACGGGGCCGGCGGAAGCGGGCGAGGAGCGTCAGATCCTCCGCGGGACACCAGCGGTTGATCACGACGAGCACGGCGTGGGCGCCGGGCCGCAACAGCGCGGCGAGCCCGCGGGCGAAGCCGTCGAGGTCGGCCAGGCAGTTCAGCGCCCCGAAATTCGAGAGGGCGCCGTCGAAGGGGCCGTCGGGGACGAGGGGCTCGAGCGCCGCGAGGTCTCCCCGGCGGGCGTCCCGCGCGCGGGTCCGCGCCTCCGCGACCATCCCCGCCGAGGCGTCGACCGCGACAACCGGGTGGCCCATGGCCTCGAGCACGGCCGCGTCGAGCCCGGCGCCACATCCCAGGTCGAGGACCCGGCCATTCTCGGGGAAGAACCGGGCGCACACCGAGAGCACCCGGGCGCGGAGGGAGCGCGCCAACGGATCGGACCCCCAGGAGGCTACGTACGTGCCCGCGTGGCGGTCAAAGGCATGCAAAGTCTCCGACGGGACGGGCATGGGCTGGCAACCTTTCATTGACACTATCGGGAACGGCTCCGTACCATAGTGCCCCCCGTACCGGAGCCCCACCATGTCGTCGATGCTGCGCACCACCCGTCTCCTCGCCCGCCTCGCGCTGGGCGGACTCGTCCTCGGGTCCGTTGCCCTCGCGCCCGAGGTCGCGTGGGCCCAGGCGGCGCCGGTGTTCGACGGTGCGGGCGGGCTTGTGGAGCTCGTCAGCCCGACCGGCCTCGTCGGCGATGGCGCCACGGCTGCCGACCTCTACGTGCTGGCCCTCTCTCCGACCGGCACCCCGATCACGGGGCTCCGGGGCAAGCCGACGGCGACGGCCGGCGCGGCATCCGACCTCGTGGAGGTCGGCGGCGGCCTCTACCGGTTCACGTTCACGCCGGCGAAGACCGACAGCGTCACCAACGTGACCGTCTCGCTCAAGGGCAAGCTCCCGTCGAAGGAGGCCTACGCTCGCGCCTGGTCGTTCAGCGTCGCGCCCCCGCGCAGCCAGCGCCTCACGGTCGCGACCAACCCCCAGCAGCTCGTCCTGAGCCAGGATCTGACCGCGTCCATCGCGATCAACCTCGCCGGCGGGGACCGTCAGAACCTCACCGGCGTCGACCTCGCCGTCCGCCCCTCCGCCGGCGTCGTCAACAACCTCATCCCGCTCGGCGGCGGCCAGTTCAGCGCGCTCTACACGGCCCCGACCGTGAAGTACCCGCACCTCGCGCTCCTCACCGCGGTCGATCGCCGGGATCCCTCCCGCGCCTACGCCGGCCTCGCGGTGCCCCTCGTCGGCAAGGCCGACTACCCGGTCAGCGTCGCGGTTCCCGGCAGCAGCGTCATCCTGAAGGTCGGCGGCCGCGAGTTCGGCCCGATCCAGTCGGACGCCGCTGGCCACGCGACCGTGCCCATCATCGTGCCCCCGGGCGCCAGCAACGCCACCAAGAAGACGATCACGCCGGACGGGAAGGTCTCCGAGGAGCCCCTCGACCTGAAGATCCCCGAGGCCCGCCGCATCGCGCTGTTCCCCGCCGCCGCCGCCATCCCCTCCGACGGCCGCCTCCAGGTGCCCGTCCGGGCGATGGTCGTCACGGCCGACGGCAAGCCCGACGAAGGCGCCCAGGTCGTGTTCTCGACCACCGCCGGCGTCGTGAGCCCCGCCCGCCACGAGGGCGGCGGCATCTACGTCGCGACCTACACGCCCCCCTTCGGCAACACCGGCACCCAGGCCACGATCGCGGTCAACCTCGCGAACGGCGCGGCGCTCCAGGCCGACTCCCTGCTGGTCAACCTCGTCCCCACGCGGCCCACGAGCGTCACGCTCACGACCGAGCCGGCCTCGCTGCCCGCGGGCGCCGAAGGCTTCAAGCTGTTCGCGAAGGTCACCGGCCCCGACGGCGCGGGCCTCGGCGGGCGGACCATCAACTTCTCGGCCAACGGCGCGCGCCTGAAGGACGCCGTCAAGGACCTCCGCAACGGCGACTACCAGGCGGTCTTCGCCACCACCGGCAGCGGTCCCGTCGAGCTCTCGGCGACCGTCTCCTCCGCCAAGACCGGCAACCCCCTCGCGCGGGTGCTCCTGCTCCCGGCGCGCGAGCGCATCCCGGGCGACGGCCTCTCCAACGCGATGCTCACCGTCGCGACCGTGGATGAGTTCGGGTACCCCGTCCCCAACCAGGCGGTCAGCCTGAAGGTGACCCAGGGCGACGGCACGCTCGCCGCGCAGGCGACCACCAACGCCGAGGGCATCGCCCAGCTCTACTACACGGCCGGCCGGAAGAACGGCGTCGTCGCGATCACCGCCACCGTCGGCGACCTCGCGGCCGCCGCCACGCTCATCCAGGCCCCGCTCTCCGTGCCCGTCCCGAAGCTCCCGGTGTCCGGCACCAAGGAAGTCGCCGCCCTGGTGGGCGAGTGGCAGGGCAGCCTCGCCGGGGTCCGCCTCGAGCGCGAGGGGATGGCCGCCGTCGTGCTCGCGCCGACCGCGACCGTCGGCGGGACCGCCAGCGCCGCCCCCGCCAAGCTGGGCCTCGTCTCCGACCCGGCGACCGTCAGCGCGGGCGGCACGGTGGTCCTGAAGGTCTCCGTGGTCGACGCCAACGGGCGCGGCGTGGGCGGCCAGCAGCTCGACTTCCTCACCTCGACCGGCACGGTCGGCGCGGTGGCGGACCTCGGCGGCGGCGCCTACCAGGCGATGCTCACGGTGCCCGCGGGCACCACGGGCGAGGTCAAGGTCTCCGCCGCCACGCGCGACGGCTCGGTCTCGACCTTCATGCGCGTGCCCGTCGGCGGCGCCGAAGCCGCGTGGGGCACCAACCCCTTCACGCCCGCCGCGACCGACCCCTTCGCGAACAACACGACCCAGACGCCGGTCGCCAACACGCCGCCGCCGGCGACCAACACGGCCCCCGTGCTGGCCCCGGCCGTCACCACCGGCGCCGCGGCCCCGTCGACCACCACCACGATCACGCGCACGCCGGTCACCCCGAGCGATCGCCCCTGGCTGCGGGTGCGCGCCGGCTACAGCTACACCAGCTACTCCTACGAGCAGCTCGTCCTCACCAGGTCGACCGTGCTGTTCCCCTCGCCCATCGCGCTCGGTGCGGGCGCGCAGGGCTTCCAGGCCGCCGGGCGCCTCTGGGTGCCGGGCATCCCCTACCTCGGCGCGAACGCCGAGCTCCGCGTCGGTCGCTACACCCTCGACCCCGCGCCGCTCTGCGCCGAGCTCGGCCGCCCCTGCGCCGACGCCGAGCCCGTCGGTGACGTGCTCCTCGACGCGAAGGTCCTCGTGGCCGGGCGCTACCCGTTCGACGTGGGCGCGAGCCAGTTCTGGGTCGGCGCGCAGGCCGGCTGGTCCCAGAGCGACGTGCAGGCGTACAAGGTCGTGAACAACGCGATCGAGCTCGACCAGATCTCGATCAGCTCCCTCGCGATCGGCCCCGAGGTGGGCGTCGAGATCGGGAAGAACGTGTTCCTCCACACCTACTTCCTCGAGCACCTCGCCGGCTTCACCACGCCGTACAACACGCAGTTCGGCGTCGACGGCGGCTATGCCTTCGGCGACGGCAGCGGGTTGGCGCCGTACGTCTCCGGCGCCTACGACTTCAGCGCGCGCAAGGTCGCGGTCGAGAACTCGGGCGGCGAGTCGGTCGGCGAGGTGTCCGACGGACAGCACGCCATCACGATCTCGGTCGGCATCCAGCTCTAGGCAGTTCGGGCGCGCCCCCCGCGGCGGGGGGCCAGGCCACTGCGGGCTCGCGCTGCGCGCTCGGCTGGCGGCGCACCGGCCCCCGGTGATCGGCAAAGCCTGGCGCTGAGCGCCGCCGAGCCGGCGCCAGGGGCGCCGCCCTCCGTGTCCTTCGCGCGGCGCGATCGGCCAGCGACCGGGCTCGCCAGCAACGGGATCAGGGCGCGGGTGTCGCCTCGGCGGGACGCGGCGTCAGGGCGTCCTTCGCGGCGGTGCCCGAGTCCGTCGGGGCTGGCGCGCCGACGCGGAGCCAGTGGCCGCGCCAGGTGTCGTCGGGGCCGCGCACGAGGAAGCCCTCGTACCACTCGACGATCGCGTAGTCGCCCAGGGGCAGGTCGAGCTCCACCCACTCCCGACCGGGGCCGCGGGGCACGCCGGGGGGAACCGGGACCCGCTCGGCGGCGAAGGTCCAGTTCCCGCCGGCGGCGGGCGTCATCCGGTAGGCACACCGGTCGGCGTCGAGCGCGTAGATCCGCCAGTCCACCGTGTGGTTGTCGAGCAGGCGCACGTGCCCGACGGGCACGGGCACGGGCTCGCCGCGCGTGGCGTCGAGGCACCAGCGCTGCTCGTCCGCGGTCGCGGTGCGCACGATGGGGGCCGGCGGCAGCGGGTCGAGCCGACCGTCTCCCGCGAGCCACAGCCCCTCCCCCAGCGGGATGGACGCGAGCGAAACCACGCCCACGTCGTGCTCGCCGGCGCCGTCCGCCGTGACGGGCCAGGTGCGGTCGAGGTGATCGGGGTGGGCCACGACGAAGCTGCGCGTCCCCGGCTCACAGGCGACGCGGAACCGCCCGTCGCCGTCGGTCACGGCGTCGCAGCCGGGGGACGTCAGCACCGCGCCGGGGACCGGACCCCCACCGACGGTCCGGACCTCGCCCACGAGGGTCGTCTGGCACGCGACGAGCAGGAAGAGCAGCAGCCCCTACTCCTGGACCCAGACGTGGTCGATCTTCGCGCCCGGGATGATGAGCGTGCAGGGCTTGCCTTCCACGGGGCGGCCACGCTCGTCGAGGAAGCGCTCGACCTTGATCGCCACGCCGAGGGGCGTGGCTTCGCCGAGCGTCCCGTCGAGGATGGAGGCGGTCGGCGGCACGTGCTGGCCCTCGCCGGGGAGGGTGAAGAGGGACTGACGCAGGAAGATGCGGACACGCATGGGCGGCACCGGGAGACTCTGCCCATAACCCCTCGACGCCCGCTCGGGTTTCCGCCCGTCGGCATCCCCCGCCCAGAGACGGACGCACCGGACCTGCCGCCCCAGGCCGGACCCGAATAGGAGGGGGCCCGGAGAGCCGACGATGTTCCTCACGTGGATGCTGGTGGGTTGCAAGGACGCGGAGATGGAAGCGCAGAACGCGAAGCTCACGCAGCGCGTGGCGGACCTGGAGCGTACCCGCGACCGGCTGGAGAAGGACAACGAGGCCCTGAAGGCGCGGATCCAGCGCGGGCAGGACGAGGAGGAGGCCGGCAAGAAGCGGGAGGCCGTCGAGAAGCTCGGCTTGAAGGACGGGCAGAAGCTCACCGCCACCTTCCAGACCACGCTGGGCGACATCGAGTGCACGCTCCGCCCCGAGGAAGCCCCGGCGACCGTCGCCAACTTCGTCGAGCTGGCGCGTGGCGAGCGCACGTGGACCGACCCGAACAACGGCAAGGAGACCAACCGTCCGCTCTACGACGGCACGATCTTCCACCGCGTCATCCCCGGCTTCATGATCCAGGGCGGCGACCCCCTCGGCAACGGCACGGGGGACCCCGGCTACAAGTTCGAGGACGAGGTCGGCGACTTCACCGTGTTCGACAAGCCCGGCCTCCTCGCGATGGCCAACTCGGGCAAGGACACCAACGGCTCCCAGTTCTTCATCACCGAAGGCACGCCGGATCACCTCAACCGCAAGCACACCATCTTCGGCGACTGCCAGAACCTCGACGTCGTCGCCAAGATCGCGCGCACGCCGGCGCACGACGACAAGCCCGACAAGGACGTCGTCATCAAGAAGATCACGATCTCGGCGAAGTAGGGGGCCCGTCGGCGCCCGGGCTCGACGCCGGGCGCCGACGCGGGGCCGGCACCGCTCACACGGAGACGACCGCCGAGACCGGAGCGTGGTCCGACAGCGAGGCGCCGCGGTCGATGAAGGACTCCACCACCTTCACCCCCGGCGTCGCGAACAGGTAGTCGATCCGCCACCCGACGTCGTTCGCCCGCGCGTTCCCCCGCTGGGACCACCACGAGTACGCCACCGTCGTCGGGTTCGCGACGCGGAAGGCGTCCTGCCACCCCGTCGCGAAGAGCCGCGTCATCCACGCGCGCTCCTCGGGGAGGAAGCCCGAGTTCTTCTCGTTCGGCTTCGCGTTCTTGATGTCCATCGCGGTGTGCGCGATGTTGATGTCTCCACACACGAGGCTCGGCCGACCGCTCGCGAGGCGCGCCGCCAGCCACTCCCACATGTGCTCCATGTACTCGTACTTCCACGCTTGCCGCTCCGGCCCCGAGGAGCCCGACGGCAGGTACACGCTCCACACGTCCATCCCCGCGAGGTGCGCGCCGACGACGCGGCCCTCGTCGTCCCCGCGGCCGTGCCCCGAGCCCACGGTGAACGTGGCGGGGTGGGCGTCCCGCACCCAAACGGCGGTGCCGGAGTAGCCCTTCTTCTGGGCGGGGTGCCACGCGGTGGTCCAGCCCGGCGGGGCCCACAAGGCGGGGTCCAGACACGCCTGGTCCGCCCGGATCTCCTGCAGGCACAACACGTCGGGCTCCGTGCGCGCGAGCCAGTCCCGAAAGCCCCGGCGGTCCGCCGAGCGCAGCCCATTCGCGTTGAGCGTCGTGATCTTCATGCGTCGCCAGCTATCCCCGCGATGCGCCGCGCGGCGACCGCGGAGCGCCAGCCCTGCGTGCCGCCCCTCCGTCACTTCGGCGGGCTTTCGTCCGCGGGGCGGATAGATAGCGCGGCCACGAGGGTCCAGATGGATCGGGACAGCTTCCTCACCGGTGAGAACGCGGCGTACCTCGAAGAGCTGCTGCTCGACATGCAGCAGGACCCCGCGGCGCTCGATCCCGCGACCCGCGCGGCGCTCGAGCCGCTCAACGGCACGCTGCCCCAGGGCCCCACGATCGCGCCCCGGACCATCTTCCGGCCCCGCGGAGCCGGCGGCGCGCAGGTGCCGGACCTCGCCTCCGCCGAGCGCCAGGCCAAGGTCGCGCGCCTCATCAACGGCTACCGCGTGCACGGCCACTGGGCGGCGGACATCGATCCGCTCGACACCAAGGAGATCGCCCGGCACCCGGAGCTCGACCCCGCGTTCTACGGCCTCTCCGAGGCCGACATGGACGTGCAGGTCTCCACCAGCCCGCTCTACGGGACGCCCCCCTACGCCACCGTGCGCGACATCCTGGTCCGCCTCCAGCGGGTCTACTGCGGCACCGTGGGCGTCGAGTTCATGAACGTGCTCGACCCCGAGGCCAAGCGCTGGGTCCAGCGCCGCTTCGAGACGATGGTGCACGAGCCCGCGATGGACCGCGACACCCAGGTGCGCGTCCTCCAGATGCTCACCCGCGCGGACGGCTTCGAGCGCTTCCTCGGCACGAAGTTCATCGGGAACAAGCGGTTCTCGCTCGAGGGCTCCGAGTCGCTCATCCCCCTGCTCGACCTCACGCTCACGGCCGCCGGCCGCCACGGCGTGCGCGAGGTCGTCATCGGCATGGCGCACCGCGGCCGCCTCAACGTGCTGCTCAACATCCTCCACAAGCCGCCCGCGCAGATGCTGGCGGAGTTCGCCGACCACTCGGCGCACGACGAGGAGCAGGGCTCGGGGGACGTGAAGTACCACCTCGGCTACTCGAGCGAGCACACCACGCCCGACGGCCACAAGCTCCACCTCTCCCTCGCGTTCAACCCCTCGCACCTCGAGGCCGTGAACCCCGTGGTCGAGGGCCGGGTGCGCGCCAAGCAGGACCGCGACGGCGATCGCGACCACAGCCGCACGATGCCCCTCCTCATCCACGGGGACGCCGCGTTCGCCGGGCAGGGCCTCAACGCGGAGGTGCTGAACCTCTCCGCGCTCCGCGGCTACCGCACCGGCGGCACGCTCCACGTGGTCGTGAACAACCAGGTCGGCTTCACGACCTCCCCGGGGGACGCCCGCTCCACCCCCTACGCCACCGACGTGGCGCGCATGCTCGGCGTGCCCATCTTCCACGTCAACGGCGAGGACCCGGAGACCGTCGCCCGCGTCGTCACCTTTGCGATGGAGTGGCGCGCCACGTTCCGTCGCGACGTGATCATCGACATGTACTGCTTCCGCAAGCACGGCCACAACGAGATGGACGAGCCGGCGTTCACCCAGCCGCTCATGTACCAGAAGATCGCGCAGCATCCGGGCGTGCGCGAGGTCTACCTCCGCTCCCTGGTCGACCGCGGCGTCATCACCCGGGCCGACGCCGAGCGGCTCTCGGCCGAGTTCCACTCCGAGCTCGACACGGCGCTCGCCCAGGTGAACGTGCCGAAGGCGCCGAGCCCGATGGGCGGCCTCTGGGCCGGCTACCACAGCGGCCGGCCCGACGTCGTCGACACCACCGTGCCCGAGGACCGCCTGAAGGCGCTCCTCCACAAGCTCAACGACGTGCCGGAGGGGTTCCACCCCAACCCCAAGATCAAGCGCATCTTCAAGCTGCGCGAGGAGCAGGCCGATCTCGACCGCCCGCTCGACTGGGCCGCCGGCGAGCTCCTGGCCTACGCCACGCTCCTGACCCAGGGGCACCCCGTGCGCATCTCGGGTCAGGACGTCCAGCGCGGCACCTTCTCGCACCGGCACGCCGTCCTCATCGACGCCGAGAACGGCGCCGAGTGGGCGCCCCTCGCGCACCTCCAGGAGGGGCAGGCCCCGTTCGACTGCTACAACTCGCTCCTGTCCGAGGCCGGCGTGCTCGGCTTCGAGTACGGCTACTCGCTCGACTACCCGGAGGCGCTCGTCATCTGGGAGGCCCAGTTCGGCGACTTCGTCAACGGCGCGCAGGTCATCATCGACAACTTCATCGTGTCGGGCGAGGCCAAGTGGAACCGCCTGACCGGCGTGACCCTCTTCCTGCCGCACGGGTACGAGGGCCAGGGTCCCGAGCACAGCTCCGGCCGCATGGAGCGCTTCCTCCAGAGCGCGGCGGAGGACAACATGCAGGTCACCAACTGCACGACGCCCGCCCAGCTCTTCCACCTGTTGCGACGCCAGGTCATGCGCAAGGTGCGCGATCCGCTCGTGGTCTTCACGCCGAAGAGCCTCCTGCGCCACCCGCAGGCGACCTCCACCCTGCGCGACCTCACGACCGGCGGTTTCCAGTCCGTCATCCCCGACGGCGAAGGCAAGGCTCGCCTCGTCTTCTGCTCCGGCAAGGTCTACTTCGACCTCCTGGAGAAGCGCCTGGACAAGGACGTGGCGCTCGTCCGCGTCGAGGAGATCTACCCCTTCCCGCTCGCGGCGATGCAGGCCGAGATCGCGAAGCACCCGGGCGCCGCGCTCGTGTGGTGCCAGGAGGAGCCGAAGAACATGGGCCCGTGGCCGTTCGTGGCGTTGGAGCTCATGGAGGCCGGCATCCGCGTCGAGTACGCGGGGCGCGCGGCAGGGGCCTCCCCGGCGACCGGCTTCCACGGCCGCCACGAGCGCGAGCAGCGCCAGCTCGTCGAGAAGGCGCTCGGGTAGGCAGGCCGGCGGTTCTTGGGGCGGGGGGGAACCCCCCGCAACGCCCCCCGGAACGCGTGCCGCCCGCCCCTCTCCCCGCGATTCATGGAACCGCTCCATCCGCGGTGGGTCCGAGGCATACTCGGCCCCGAGGTTCCATGCAGCGCCTACTCCAGCTCGTCGGTGGCACCGCGCTCGGGCTCGTCCTCGCCGAGGGGATGTTCTGGGTCGCCGATGACGGCGCCTTCGCGCACGTGAACTTCTACGTGCCCGACGCCGCGCTGGGCGTCCGCCTCGCCCCCGGCGCCACCGAGCGCATCTCGTTCGGCGGCAACCCCGTCACGTCGATCCGGGTCAACGACGCCGGCTACCGCGGCGCCGAGTGGGGGCCGCCCCAGGACGGCGAGGTCGTCGTCCTCGGCGACTCGCAGGTGTTCGGCCTCGGCGTCGAAGAGGACCAGACCGCCAGCGCCGTCCTCGCGGCCGCGCTCGGGCGCCCGGTCCGGAACGCCGGGGTGCCGACCTACGGGCCGGGCGAGTACCTCGCGGTCCTCGACGAGACCCTCGCCGCGCGCCGTCCGAAGACGGTCGTGCTCGTCCTGAACTTCTCGAACGACATCTTCGAGAAGGACACGCCGAACACCCAGCGCCACGCGGTCTGGGACGGGTGGGCCGTGCGCCTGGAGACCGCCCCGGACGCGGTCTTCGAGTTCCCCGGCCGCCGCTGGCTGATGTCGCAGTCCCACCTCGTGCTGGCGGCTCGCCGCGCGTGGTGGACTCCCCCCGAGGCCTGGGAGCAGGGCGTCGCATCGGAGGGGACGTGGGCCCGCATGATGGCGGTGGCGACGGGGCCCGAGCCGGCCGCCGCGGACGAGCAGGGGGCCGGGCAGGCCGACGAAGTGCTGCTCGCCGCCGACGTCGACCGCGCCGCATCCGAGCGGCTGGAGCTCGAGTACGAGCTCGTGGAGCTCTACCGGCGTGCAATCCGGCAGGACGACGGGATCGGGGCGCACGGGACCGACGTCACCGACCTCGGCGTGGAGGCCGCCATCCGGCACGCCCACCCCGGCGACATCGTCGAGCAGGGCTACGCGGAGAGCTCCCGCTCCATCACCGTCACGGCGGCGCAGCTCCGGGAGGGCGCGAAGCTCCGCGCCGGGCTGGAGAGCGCGCTCGTGAAGTGGGCCGCCGACAACAAGCAGGACGACCGGGCGAAGGACATCCGCGCGGCCCTGGCGAGCCGCGCCACGCTGGACACCGAGCTGTCCGCGCTCGCGACGCGCGTGGCGGAGGAGGTGAGCGGGCGCTCGCCGCTCCTCGACGTGGTCGCCGCGGCCAAGGCCCGCTGCGATGCCGCGGGGGCCGAGCTCGTCGTGGTCGCGCTCCCGCTCGACGTGCAGGTCTCCGACACCGAGTGGGCCAAGTACGGCGTCGCCGAGAAGCTCGACATGGCGCCGACCCGCGTGCTCCTCGCGGACCTCGTGACGAACGCCCGGCGGCTCGGCGTGCGCGCGCTCGACGCCACCGAGGCCCTCGCCGCGGCCGAGCCCGGCGCCTTCCTCCTCGCCGACCTCCACATGAGCGCCAAGGGCCAGGCGGCCCTCGGCGAGGCGCTCGCCACCGTCGTCCGCGCGCCGCCGCCCCCGGCGATGCCCGGCCCCGGCCTCCCCGTCGGGCGCACGCGCGTGCCGACGTGGAGCGAGCTCGAGCTCGGCAAGGAGGTGGTCGTCCGCGGCTCCACGAAGAACCACTGCTCGACCCGCACGCTGCGGGAGTGGCTGCTCGTCGAGTGCGACGAGGCCCCGGCGGGCGCGGAGCCGCTCGGCGTGCTGCCGATCCGGGGGGCCGAGGTGCTCACCGGCGGCGGCGGCCGCACCGCGTCGCTGGTGGCGCCGCTCCTCCCGGGGCGGGAGATCGTGGCCGACTTCGTGTGGAGCGACCGCACGGAGCGGCTCACCGTGGCGTGGGAGGGCGACAAGCCCCGCATGGCCTTCGCACCGACCGCGGCCGCGGAGGCGCCCGTCGAGCCCCGGTGCCGGGCGGCCCCGCAACCCTGGAAGCTGCGCGACCGCTTCGACGACTTCACCCGCGGCTGCGAAGCCAGCTTCCCCGACGCGTGCGACGCCCAGCTCGCCTGCGCCGCCGGCACCCGCGCGCCCATCCCCACGTGCCCGGACGGCCAGGCCAACGCGGGCTCGGCCGGCTTCTGCTACCCGCTCTGCGACGACGCCAACCCGTGCGCGGCCGACACGTGCACCCCCTGGCAGGGCGGCCACGTCTGCATGTGAGCGAGAGTGCCCGCCTGACGGACGCCGGCGCTACGGCCCCATGCGCCGCGCGAGCTGGTCCTCGTAGAGCGACGCCGGCAGGAGCGCGGCCCCCTCGTCGAGCCCCTCGGTCCAGTCCTCCGGGGCGGTGTACTCGCCGGAGCTGTTCCAGTCCCACTCGGTCGGGTCGACGTGCACGTCCATCCCGTCGGTGCCGATGACGTAGCCGTCGCCGACCTGCATGGAGCGCAGGTACCCGCCGCCCGAGAGGCCCCACCACACGTTCTGGGTCGCGCTGTGGCCGGCGCCGGAGCTCTCGCCCTGGCGGTTCACGCCCTGCCACCCGTCGGTGGCCTCGCTCTGGTCGATGAGGTTCGCCATCGCGAGCGAGTGGTGGAACTCCGAGTACGACGAGAACCCGACCGGATCCCAGTCCCCGAGGAGCGAGCGGCCGTCCTCGCTCGTGGTGCGCAGCCACACGCACCCGCTGGTCCCGAAGTCCCAGTTCTGGATGAAGTTGTGGCGGCCCCCGCGCGCGGTCGTGTCGACGGTCAGCACCTCGTTGCTGCGCGAGATCTCGAAGAGGTAGCCGTTGCCGCCGTCTCCACGGTGCTCGGCCTCCTCCATGACGCTGTCCGCGATGGTGACGCGGCGGCTGTCGAGCACCTCGATGCCGCTGCTGATGAGGTGCTTTCCGCGCGCGTCGGAGGGGTACGGCGACGCGAAGCTGACCACGTCGCGCACCCAGCAGTCCTGGACCTCCGAGAACAGCGCGACGTGCACCTGGGTGCTCGCCCACGCGGCGTCCCAGTCGGCGGCGTTCGAGAGCGCGAGGGCCTCGAGCCCACACTCCGAGAGGTACCCCGTCTCGACGCGCAGGCTGGCGCCGTCGCGCAGCTTCGCGGGGTAGCGCAGCGGGACATCGACGGTGACGGTGTTCGTGCCCGGGTCGACCGCGGTGACCGTGCGCCGGAAGAAGGTCTTCCAGTCGCCGTTGAAGCTCACCCAGGTGCCGGTCATGCCGTGCTCCTCGATGAAGGCGTCGGTGATCGTCCAGCCGATGGCGACGCTGTCGCCCACCGCGACGTCGGAGACGTCGGCCAGTTGCACCTCGTGGGCCCGCACCACGCCGTCGACCACGAGGAGGTGGTCCGTGCCCTGGGTGACCGCGCCGCCGAACGTGAGGTGGGCGGCGTAGTCCACGCCCGTCGTCTTGGTGAAGTACACGAACGTGGTCGTCGAGCCCGCCCCGCGCAGCACCACGCCGGAGGTGCCGACGGTGAGCACCCCGTCGACGCGGAACGTGCCCGCCGGGAAGTCGACGACCGCGGGCGCTGCGGCCGAGGCGGCGGCGATCGCGGCCTGGATCGCGGCGGTACTGTCGGCGGCCCCGGTGGCGTCGGCGCCGTAGGCGGTCACGTCGAACGACGCGCCCGGGGCCGTCCGGATCGCGACCTCGCCCGCGTGGTAGCCCGCGTAGCTGAAGTCGTGGAGGAAGCGGCCGTCGCCGTCGGTGAACGCGGGGGTCCAGTCCTCGGGGTAGAGCGCCGAGCGCCAGGTGTCCGGGCCGGTGTCGACCGCGGAGTCGTCGGTGTCGACGGTCGAGTCGCCGGTCTCCACGCTCGTGTCCCCCGAGTCCGCGGAGTCCACGCTCGAGTCGTCGGTGTCGGACGCCGAGTCGGCGCTGTCCGCCCCGATGGCAGCGGAGTCTTCGGGCACGAGGCGGTCGGCCGGGGCGGTGCAGGCGACGAGGAGGAGCATCGGCGCGACAGTACCACCGCGGGCGGAGTACGGGCGGTTGCCGTCGATCTACTGGGCGGCGGAGCGCCGCTACTCGAAGCCCAGCGCGCGGCCACCCTGGTAGACGGCGAAGCTCACGACCCACGCGAGCACCGTCATGTAGCTGAACAGGAAGATCGGCCAGCGCCAGGACCGGCTCTCGCGCTTCACGACGGCGAGCGTGCTCATGCACTGCGCCGAGAGCGCGAAGAAGATCATCAACGAGAGGCCCATCAGCGGCGTGTAGATGGGGGAGCCGTCGGGATGCTTCTCCGCACGGATGCGGTCGCGCAGCGGGGTGCTCTCCTCGTCGGTGTCGGCGCCGATGCCGTAGACGACGCCCATCGTGCTCACGAAGACCTCGCGCGCCGCGAACGCCCCGACGAGGCCGATGCCGATCTTCCAGTCGAACCCCAGCGGTGCGATGGCGGGCTCGATGAGCTTCCCGAGCCGCCCGCCGTAGGACTTCTGCAGCCGCTCGGCGCTCTGCTCGGCGTCGAGCATCTCCACGACCTCGTCCGAGGCGCCGGCGCGCAAGCTGTCATAGTCCTTGTCGAACACGACGTTCCGCGGGAAGGCCAACAAGAACCACAACGCGATGGTGCAGCCGAGGATGACGGTGCCGGCCTCGGTCACGAACATCTTGGCGCGCAGCCACATCTGCCGGAGCACGGAGCTCGCGCGCGGCAGCCGGTAGGGCGGAAGCTCCAGGAGCAACGGCACCTTCGGCCCGCGGAGCAACGTCTTGCCGAGCACACCGGCGGCCAGGAGCGCCATGAGCGTGCTGAAGACGTACATGAACACCATCATCGAGCCCTGGACCGGGAAGATCCAGAGGAAACGCCCGTCTACCGGGAAGAGCGACGCGATGATGAGCGTGTAGATCGGCAGCCGCGCGGAGCAGCTCATCAGCGGCACGACCATCATCGTGAGGAGGCGATCGCGGCGGCGCTCCAGCGTGCGCGTGGCCATGATCGCCGGCACCGCGCACGCGTACCCCGAGAGCATCGGGACGAAGGCCTTCCCGTGCAGGCCCACGGCCTTCATGCCGCGGTCGACCAGGTAGGCGACGCGCGCCATGTACCCGGAGTCCTCCAGGAACCCGAGCATCGCGAAGAGCATCAGGATCTGGGGCAGGAAGACGAGGACGGAGCCGAACCCGTTGATGATCCCGTCGACGAGGAAGTCGGCGAGGATCCCCGGCGGGAGGACGGCGCGGGTGCCGTCGCCGAGCCAGGCGAAGGCGGCCTCGATGGCGCCGATGAAGGGGTCGCTCCACGCGAAGAGGGACTGGAACAGCACGCCCATCACGAAGAGGAACGAGACGAGGCCGAACACGGGATGGAGGACCCAGGCGTCGACCCGGTCGGTGAGGGTGATGCGGGTCGACGGGGGCCGCGCGAGGCCGAGGCCGTCGAGGTAACGGTAGCGGGCGCCGATGATCTCCGTGTCGAGATCGCGGCCGGCGGCGTCCGCCGCGGCGCGCACCGTCGCGACTTCCCTGCGCACGTTGGCCGGGATGTCGAGGAGCTCGTCACCGGGCTCGACGGAGAGGAGCGCCCAGATCGCGAGCGCTCGGGCCTCGGCGGGCGGGGCACCGGTGGGATCGGCGGAGGTGACGAGGGGCACGAGCCGCGTGACGTCGCGCTCGGCGGCGGACGGGTAGCGCCAGGTCACGCGGGCGCGGCCCTCGTCGGGGCGGGCGAGGACCTTGGAGACGGCGACCCCGAGCGCGGCGAGCCCCTCGCCGGTGTTGGCGCTCACGGCGACCACCGGCACGCCGAGGGCGTCGGAGACGCGCACGGGGTCCGGGGGGTTGCCCTGGGAGCGCGCGACGTCCATGAGGTTCAGCGCGATCACGAGCGGCACCCCGGCTTCGATGAGCTGGAGCGCGAAGTAGAGGTTGCGGACGAGCTGCGTGGCGTCGACCACGAGGATGACGGCGCTCGGCCGCACGTCCCCGTCGAGGCCGAAGAGCGCCCGCATGGCCACCTGCTCCTCGGAGGAGCGGGCCGCGAGGGAGTAGGCCCCGGGCACGTCCATGACCTCGACGGGGCCGATGTCGATCGACCAGCGGCCGATCTCCCGCTCGACGGTCACGCCCGGGTAGTTCCCGACGCGCGCGTTCGCCCCGGTGAGCCGGTTGAAGAGGCTCGTCTTCCCCGTGTTGGGGTTCCCGGCCAGGGCCACGCGCGGCAGCGCCGCCGCCCGAGCCGGCGCCGCGCTCACTTGGCCGCCATGGACTCGACCGAGGACACCGCGATGGCCTCGGCCTCGGCGCGGCGCAGCGAGAAGCGGCACCCGCGCACTTCGATCTCCAGGGGATCGCCCATGGGGGCCACGCCGATGAGCTGGACGGCCACGCCGGGGAGGAAGCCGAGCTCGAGGAGCCGACGGCGGAACGCGCGCTCCCCGCCGACGGCCTCGATCTGCGCGGGCCGACGCAGGGGCAGGTGCGCGAGGGTGGTGCTCATCCGACCCTCCTAGCGGTTTTGAAAGTGACTGTCAATATCGTTTCAGCGCGCACATCCTTGCGCTTGCCAACGGCGTTTCGGGACTAAATTCGGGCGGAATGGCGTGGACAAAGGACGGATCGGGGGGTCCGCCGGACGGGACGCCGCGGCTGCCGGTCGGTTCGGCCGCAGTGCGCGCGACCGTGCTGGTGGTGGACGACGACGAGGCGGACGCGAACGCCCTCGCGTCCGCGCTCCGTGCGGAAGGGTACGACGTCGCCGTGGTCGTGAGCGGCGCCGACGCCGTGGCGCTGGCCCGCAGCCGACGCTTCGACCTCGCCGTCAGCGACCTGCGCCTGAACGGCGAGATGGACGGCGTGGACACCCTGGTCGCGCTCAAGGAGATCGACGACGCGATGGGGGTCATCATCGCGACCGGGTACTCGTCGATCGACTCCGCCATCACCTGCCTCAAGCGGGGAGCCTGGGACTACGTCCAGAAGCCGATCCGGCTCGACGAGCTGAAGCTGCAGCTCGAGCGGGCCCTGGAGCACCGCCAGCTCCAGACCGCGGTGGAGCTCTACGAGGCGAGCCACTCGCTGCTCACGTCGCTGTCCTCGGAGGACCTGCGCGTGCACGTCCTCGAGATGGCACGGCGGGTGCTGCGCAGCCCCACGGCGGTGCTCGCGCTCCACCCGGCGAACGGGGAGGGCGGCTCGGAGCTCCAGGCCCAGGGGGACGACGCCGCGGAGGCCGTGCATGTCGCGCGACGCCTCTACGTGGACGCGCCCGCCCAGGGCACCCCGGGCGTGTCGGGTCAGCCCTGGTCCGGGCGGCTCGCCGACACCGCCGCCGCGGACCTCCCCGCCGCGCAGGGCTTCGACCGGGTCATCGCCTACCCGCTCGTCGTGCGCGACCGCTCGCTGGGGCTCCTCGTCGTGCTCCGCCACGCCACCGCGCCGGCGTTCACCGTCATGGAAGAGCAGCGCGGCGCCATCTTCGCGGTGCAGGCGGCGCTCGCGCTCGACAACGCGCGGATCTACGCGGCGCTCGAGCACATCGCTATCGTGGACGAGCTTACGGGGCTGCACTCCCGACGCTACCTCTTCGACATCGTCCGGCGGAGCCGCCCCGAGGAGACCGTCGCGGGCACGAGCTTCCTGATGATCGACGTGGACCACTTCAAGCACGTGAACGACCGCCACGGGCACGCCGTCGGTGACCGCGTGCTGCGGCGCGTGGCGGACCTCCTCCTCACCGCGACCCGGCAGAACGACATCGTGGCGCGGGTGGGCGGCGAGGAGTTCGCGGTGCTCCTGCCGCACACGGACGAGGAGACCGCCACCGACGTGGCCGAGCGTGTCCGCGCCGCCGTCGCGCTCCACACGCACGACCCCCAGGTGACCGTGAGCATCGGCGTCGCCAGCGTGCCCGGCGCGATGTTCCAGCACGGCGAGGACCCGATCGAACGCGCCGCCAACCTCATGGAGCGGGCCGACGGGGCGCTCTACCGGGCGAAGCGCGCGGGGCGAAACCGGGTGTGCGTCTGGCGCGCGCGGAAGCGGGAGCCCGCCGGGGTGAGTTGATTGGGGCGTCGTCGCGGAATGGATCGCCGATCGGTTAGAAGGCGGCGTGCGCACCCCGGTCCCGGTCACCATCGACAGCTTCGGCCCTGACGGCAACGGCTCCGGCCTCGACGACAAGGGCAGGCGGTGGACCGTGCGCGGGGCCGCGCCCGGCAGCGTGGTGGCGGTCGTCGGGCGCCCCAAGTCGGGAATCCTGCTGGAGACCCTCGCCCCCGCGGAGGACGCGGTGGAGCCTCGCTGCGCGCAGTTCGCGGTCTGCGGCGGGTGCCAGTGGCAGCACGTGCCGCTCGAGCGCCAGCGCGCCGAGAAGGCCGCCGCGCTCACGAAGCTCCTCGCGCCCCTCGGCGGCGTCGACCACGGCATCGTCGGGGCGGACGCCTACGGCTACCGCAACAAGGTGGAGCTCTCGTTCGGGCGGCTCCGCTACATGGCCAAGGCGGAGCTCGACACCGGCATCACCCGCGAGGGGCGGTTCCTCGGGATGCACGCGCCCGGCCGCTTCGACAAGGTGGTGGACGCCCCGCGCTGCGAGATCGTCTCCGACGCGATGAACGCGGTGCTGGCGCGGGCACGCGCCGACACGCTCGGCTCGCCCTGGCCGCTCTGGGATCCGGTCGCGCACACGGGCTTCTGGCGCCACCTGGGGCTCCGGGAGGGCCGCAACGGCGTGCTCGTGATGATGTTCACGGCCTCGGGGGACGACGAGCAGGCCGCGTGGCTCGCGCACCACGCCCCGGGCTGGGGTGCCGCGGGTGTCCTCTGGTACGAGACCGACCGCCCGGCGGACGCCGCGATCGGCACGCTCCGCGCGGTCCTGCATGGCCAGGATCACGTCGTGGAGCGCCTCGGCGGGCTCACGTATCGCCTCTCTCCCACCGCGTTCTTCCAGGTCAACCCGGCGGGCGCCGAGCTCCTCTGCGCCACGGTCGCGCAGGCGGCGGGCACGGGCAGCACCCTCGTCGACCTCTACTGCGGCACCGGCGCCCTCGGCCTCGCGTGCGCGAAGGGCTTCGATCGGGTCGTCGGCATCGATGTCAACGTGGCCTCCATCGCGGACGCGCAAGCGAACGCCGCGGCCAACGGGGTCGACGCGACCTTCCTCGCCGGCGAGGTCGAGAAGCGCGTCACCGAGCTCGCGATGGGGGACCGCCCCGTCGTCATCGTCGATCCGCCGCGCGTCGGGCTCCACCCCGGCGCCCTCGCGTTCGTGGCCGGGCTCGACGCGAAGGCGCTCGTGTACGTGGCGTGCCGCCCGACCTCGCTGCTCCGCGACGGGCTGGCGCTGATGGAGGCCGGATGGCGGTGCACCGATCGCTGGGTGGTCGACCTCTTCCCGCAGACCGGCCACGTCGAGGTCGTGTCGCGATGGGAGCGCGCGTGATCCTGGCGCTGCTCGCGTGCGCGGCCCCGGCGCAGTCGGCCTCGCCGGCGTTCTGGGCGCACTGGGGCGATGGGAACGCCGAGGTGTCCTCGTACGACCTCGTCCAGCCGCGCTACGGCGAGCTCCGCCAGGGAACGGCCGTCCTCATCTTCGTGACCGAGGACTTCTCCTGGTCGGAGCGGGTGAAGGCGGATCCGGGCGCCCACCCGGATGCCGATCTCCGGAAGGTGATCAAGCTCAACCAGAACCGGGACTTCCAGACGGGCATCTACCCCTACCACACGATGACGTCGTCCTTCCTCCGGGTGGACGGGGGGGACCGCATGGACCCCTTCGATCCGATCAAGGTCACGTTCTCCGCGCAGGAGTGGTGCGGAATGGTCTATGACGAGTTGGTCATGGGCCCGACCAGCGTGCACGTCACGGCGCACACCTACTTCGACAGCGACACCACCGCGCCCGCCACCCACAAGGTGCCGGCGGACCTCGTCTACGAGGACTCCGTCCCCGTGCTCGTGCGCGGCCTCGACACGCCGTGGCTCGCGCCCGGGGCCACCCGAACGGTCCCGTGGTGGCCGGCACAGATGGCGCAGCGGTTTGCCCACGAGCCCGCGGCCATCGGCGAGGCGACCGTCACGCGCGCGGCGGCGTCCGCGCCGAAGACCGTGCCGGCCGGCACCTTCACCGTCGACGAATTCACGGTCGCCGTCGCCGGCGGCCCCACCACTTCCTGGTTCGTGGAGTCCGCGGCCCCTCACCGGATCGTCGCGTGGTCCTCGACCGCGGGGGAGCGCGCCGAGCTGCGCGGCTCCGACCGTCTCCCCTACTGGCAGCTCAACAAGCCGGGCGACGAGACCTACCGCGCCCGCGTGGGGCTCTGATGCACCGTCTCCTCCTCCTCCTCCCGCTCCTCGCCGTCGGCTGCACCGACAAGCCCTACGTGCTCGACACGGGGGACCTCGTCGACACCGGCGTGCCCCAGTGCGGCCGGGTGCGCGGCACCGAGAGCATCCTGCTCTACCAGGACAACGGGAACACGATCCGCTCCCCGATCGAGACCCCGAACGAGTACGAGATCACGACGGGCGTCGCGGGCCCGCTCGGGGACGATCGCACCTACGTGGCGCTGGTCAACGGCCGCGCCCTCCAGACGGTGGACGGCGGCTGCAACTGGGAGGAAGGGGGCAGCGTCCCCTCGGGGGACTGGAAGCTCCTGGGCGCCGGCGCGCGCGTCTACGCGTTCGACACGCTCACCTCCTCCGGGGCACGGAGCGACGACTTCGGCCTCACCTGGACCGCGTTCGACGCCGTGGAGGCCTTCGTGGGCGGCCTCCCGGTCATCGACGCCGCGGATCCCGCGCGCCTGCGTGGCCTCCAGTCCCGGGGGGTCGTCACCTCCAGCGACGGCGGCGAGACCTGGTCCGTCGGCGCCACGCTGCCGCTGGACGCCAGCAGCCTCGCGGACGCCGACCTCTCCCCCGGGAACCTCGACATCGCCGTGCTCGGCGCGGCCACGGGCAGCTGGTACTCCAACAACGCCGGCGTGAGCTGGACGCCCATCGGGCCCGACGCCGTGTCGGCGATCGCCGTCCACCCGGACGACGCCGCGGTGCTCTTCGCGACCACCACCAACGCGGAAGACGGCATCACGACGGTCTCGCGCAGTGCGGACAGCGGCGCGAGCTGGGCGCGGCTGGTCGACTCCAGCCAGGTGAGCCTGCCTGCCCTCCCGGCGCTCTGGCCGGTGCCCGGGAACCCGCTCCAGGCGCTCACGGCGTTCGGCCCCGTCTTCAACGAGAACACCGAGAGCGACGGCGTGAACCTCTACGTGGTCACGGGCGGCACCGGCACGCGCACGGTCTTCGTCGGCACGTGGTTCCACATCAACCAGATCACGTTCGGCGGGGACCGCTGGGTCGCCGCGGTGGACGCCGTCCGCTGAACCCGGGGCGAGGATCCTACGGCGCTGCCGGCGGGGCCTCCGCGGTCAATGTGCGCAGGAAGGCCTCCAGCGCCGCGAGCTCGGACGACGAGAGCTGCAGCGGCTCCAGCGTGAGCTCCCGGTGGCCGACGAGCGGCTTGCCGGGGAGCGTGTTGTAGAACTGGAGCACCGCGCCGAGGCTGTCGAGCTGCCCATCGTGCATGTAGGGCGCCGTGGCCGCCACGTTCCGCAGCGAGGGGGTCTTGAACGCCGAGGCCCAGTCCGGGAAGGACGCGTCGAGGTAGCGGAGCTCCGGGCAGGGGTCGTCGGCCGCGGAGACCCCACTCGGCGCGGGCGCGGCGGTGTCCTTGGAGCGGGCGGTGTCCGCCTGGGCGGTGGGCCCGCCCGGGGCGCCGGGCGCGGCGGTGTCGAGCTGCGCGCCGGGCGCGGCGGTGTCCGTGGCCGCAGCGGCCCCGGCCCGGTCGGCATGGCCCGAGCGGCAGTTCAGGGGGTCCACCCCCACGTCGCCAGCACCGCGGGCGCGCCCGGGGTCGATCCCGCCGGCGGGGATCGCGGGGAGGCCGAGGTTGTGGAAGGAGTGGTCGGTGAAGAGCGGCCCGTGGTGGCAGCTCGTGCAGCTCGCCTCGCCGACGAAGAGGCGCAGGCCGGCCTTCTCCTGGTCGGAGAGCACGTCGCTGTCGGTGCCCGCGAGGAGGTCGGCCGCGTAGCGATCGAAGCGCGCGGGCTTCGGGCCGAGGGTGCGTTCGTAGGCCTCCAGCGCCTTCCCCACCTGCGCGAGGGTGGCCGTGGGCTCCTCCGCGACGCCCCCGAACACCTTGGCGAACTCGTCGGCGTAGGCGGCGCGGACGCGCGCCTGCACATGCTCGGGCGTGGCGCCCATCTCCAGCGGGTTGAGGAGCGGCCCGGCGGCCTGCGCCCAGGCCGAGTCGATCCGCCCGTCCCAGAAGTACCAGGTCCCCCACCCGACCGACTCGACCGAGGGCGTGTTGCGCGTGCCGGTTCCCAGCGCGGTGGCCACGCGCTCGCCGTCCGAGAAGTGGAGCTTGGGGAGGTGGCACGAGCCGCAGGAGGTCTGCCCGTCGATGGAGAGCCCCTCGTCGAAGAAGAGGGCCTCTCCGAGCTTCGCCGCCGCGGGATCGTCCGCCACGCGGTTGGTGGGCGACGGGGCGGGCGCGGGAACGGGGGAGAGGGAGAGGATCGCGGCCCGCTCTTGCTCGGTCCACCCGTCGGGGCCGGCGCAGGCGAGGAGGAGGAGCAACATCAGAGGCGCAGGGGCACTTCGAGGTGGTCCGCCCCGGCCGGCCCCTCGACGTCGAAGCGGAGCGTCCACTCGCCCGGCATGTGGAACTTCATCCCACGCGTCAGGTAGCGGCCGCCGGGGTGGGTGCAGGCGCCAGCGGCGTCGCACGTTCCAGGGTCGTCCTCCGGGTTGGTGGCCATGCCGTGCCCGTGCTGGGGCATGCGCGCGTTGATGCGCACCTGCGCGTCCTCGACCGGGGCGCCCGCGGGGTCCGTCACGACCGCCTCGATCTCGAACAACGTCGAGAGCGGCGGCGGGGCGGGCGTGGTGTGCCAGGTGATGCGGTAGAGCTTGTTCACCGTCGGCAGCGGGGCAACGCTCAGGGCGGGTTCGGCCGCGGGTTCGGCCGCCGTGGGGGCGGCGCCTCCGGAGGGCGCGGGCGCATCTCCGCCGCACGCCAGCAGGGCCAGGAGCGCGATCACGGCTGCACCGGTTGCAGCGGCTCGATGCCGCGCAGGGCGTCGACCTCGGCCTTCTGCGCGGCGCGCTCGCTCTCCACCCAGCGCGCGAACACGTAGATCATGCTGCCCCAGAGGACGAGCCCGCCGGGGAGCCACATGAGGAGCCCGCCGTACCCCTGATCGATCATCGGCGTGAGCCCCCACATGCGCGGGGCGCTGTCGTACCCGTGGTAGATGACATCGTCCGCGAGCGTGATGATGGCCCCCAGGAGCTTCATGGGGATGGTCATCACGAACAGGTAGAGCATCTGGAAGATCGGCTTCGGGCGCGGCAGCGACGGCGCGGTGCACAACAGGCCGAACCACGCGATCACGGCGGTCGCCATGAAGGAGACGTGCTCGACGATGTGCACGGGGTGGTACTTCAGCGCGCTGTCGTAGAGCAGCGGCACGTGCCAGAAGTAGAGCACCCCGTTGTACAGGAGGAACTTGACCTTCAGGCTCGAGAGCACTGTCGCCACGCGGTTGACCCAGGGGACCTGCAGCGCGGCCTCGATGAGCCAGGGCGGCAGCGCCACCACCGTGAGCGGGGCCCACACGAGGTTCAGCAGCAGGTGCTGGACCATGTGCGCGGAGAACAGGAAGTAGTCGGAGAGGTGGTGGATCGGCCCGTTCAGCGAGACGAACAGGACGAGCTGCCCGAGCAGGAACGCGGCGACGCGCCACCGCTCGACGGGCGCGTGCGACCACCCGTACTTCTTGCGCCAGGGCCCCACCGCCTGCAGGTAGAGCCAGCAGAAGGCCAGGATACCGGCCACGACG
Source organism: Pseudomonadota bacterium (assembly GCA_030684355.1). GTDB lineage: Bacteria > Myxococcota_A > UBA796 > UBA796 > SXON01 > CAJBVW01. The sequence goes on along the minus strand of JAUXTN010000210.1, from coordinate 102,308 downwards.
GAGACGTGAAGGTCCAGCGCCAGCCACGCATCGGGCGGCGCGGACTCGTAGTCGATCTCGTCGGGATCCCAGGGCATCACGATGCCCTGGTGCGCCAACGCGGGTCGGAACCACCAGAGCATCGCGAGCATCAGACCTCCCTACCGGAGCGCCGCCACCTGTGCGGGCTCGACCATCCCAGACTTGTTGCCCCAGCTATTGCGCTCGTACGTGACGATCGCGGCGATCTGCTGGTCCGAGAGCTGCGGCCACGCGGGCATCGCCGAGGCGTACGACACGCCGTTGATGGCAACACCCGACATGCCCTTCAACACCACGCCGATGTGCGCTTCCGCGGGGCCCGCGACCATCGGGTCGTTGGCGAGCGGCGGGAAGACGGTCGGGAGCCCCAGGCCGGTGGCCTGGTGGCAGGCGCCACAGTTCGTGTTGTAGACGCCCTCGCCGACGGCCATGAGCACCGCCTGCTTCTCGTCCGGCGTCTTCGTGTCCCAGCCGGCGAACTCGGGGATGTCCGCGACGGGCTGCTGGAGCGCGGCGTAGGCCGCGTCCGTCGAGAAGGCCACCCACGGCGACGAGCAGTACTCGTTGCCGGTGAATGCGCTCTTCACCCAGGCGTTGCACTCGCCCTCCCACACCCCGCGGTAGCGAGCGGCCACCTCTTCGGTGTCGGTCCCGCGCTCGGTGGTGCGGTAGGCGAGGGTCCACGACCCGAACATGCTCATGAGCGCCATGACGGTCAGGATCACCATCGCCAGCGGGATGTAGAACAACCGCGAGAAGACCGGGTGGTCTCCCCACAGGTGCATGAAGAAGGAGCACACCACCACGAACTTCAGCGCGGACAACCCGAGGAGCAGCGCCCCCGGGAGGTTCACGATGCCGAAGAGCGGCAGCATCTCGAACAACGTCACCACCGTCAACGCGACGAAGATGCCGATGTACATCCGAATCGGGTTGTGGGCGGCGGAGGCATGACCCCCGCCCTGCGTCGGCGCGCTCAAGTGTACTCCAGCAGGTAGACGAGCGTGAAGATGACGATCCAGACCACGTCGACGAAGTGCCAGTAGAGGCCGATGACCTCGGTGGTCTCCCCGATGTTCGCCAAGTGCCCGCGCTTGGCCGACCAGGCGAGCGAGCCCAGGAGCAGCACACCCACGGCCACGTGCGTGCCGTGGAAGCCGGTGAGCACGTAGAAGGTGGCGCCGAAGAGGTTCGACTTGAGGGTCAGCCCCTCGTGCACGAAGTGGGAGAACTCGTAGTACTGGAAGCCCAGGAAGATGAGCCCACCCACCATCGTCGCGGCGACCCAGCCGAGCATCTTGTTGATCTCGCCCGCCTTCGCGTAGTGCACGGCGAGCACCATGAACAAAGACGACGCGAGGAGGTCGAACGTGGAGATGGAGGTCACCGCCGGATCGAACACGTCCAGCGGGTAGGGCCCGGTCAGGCTCTTCCCACGGTAGGACATGTAGGTTCCGATCAGCGAACCGAAGAAGAAGCACTCGGAACCCAGGAAGGTCCACATCGCCAACTTGTAGTTGTCGACGCCCATGCTGGTGGACGAGTGATGCGCGGCGGCAGACGACACGTGCGCTCCGGATACGGGAGGGTGCTTAGTGCCCCGGCTCGAGGAACCAGGTGTAGAAGGAGTAGAAGATCAAGGCCAACCCGAGCGCGGTCATCCCGAGCGCGAGAATCGACAGGTTCAGCGCCACGAAGCTCGTGAGGAACATCCCCACCCCGACCGCGCCGATGAGCGGCTTGATCGACGGAGGCGGGAGGTGGATGTGCTCCTCCCCTTCCGGCAGCGAGTACCCGGGACCCGGGCCGTGCGACTTCTCCCACACCGGACGGTCACTGTAGACCATCGGCGTCTTGTCGAAGTTGTGCACCGCCGGCGGCGAAGTCGTGATCCACTCGAGGGTCGCGGCGTCCCAGGGATTCGCGCCCGCCTTCGCGCCGTTCCGCATGGAGCGGAAGAAGCTGATGAGGAAGAGCAGGACGCCGAACGCCAGGGTGAAGGCCCCGATGGTCTCGAGCAGGTTGACCTGATCCCAGCCCATGCCTTCGTCGTAGGTGTAGATGCGGCGGGGCATGCCCCACGCACCGACGAAGTGCATCGGGAAGAAGGTCAGGTTGAACCCGCCGAGCACCAGGGCGAAGATGATCTTGCCCCAGGTCTCGTCGAGGAACCGCCCGGACATCTTCGGGAACCAGTAGTAGATGCCCGAGAACAGGCCGAAGATCGCGCCGCCGAAGAGCACGTAGTGGAAGTGCGCGACGACGAAGTACGAGTCCTGCTGTTGCAGGTCGACCGGCGGCGACGAGTGCATGATGCCGGACAAGCCGCCCATCGTGAACATGCCGACGAAGCCGAGCGCGAAGAGCATGGACGTGGTGAGGCGGATCTGCCCGCCCCAGAGGGTGAAGATCCAGTTGAAGATCTTCACGCCCGTCGGGATGGCGATGAGCATCGTCGTGACCGAGAACGCCGCGTCCGCCGCGGCGCCGAGGCCCGTGGTGAACATGTGGTGCGCCCACACGCCGAAGCCGAGGAGGCCGATCGTGATGCCCGAGAAGATGACGAACGGCGCGCCGAAGAGCGGCTTGCGGGAGAACACCGGCAAGACTTCGGACACGATCCCCATCGCCGGGAGGATCAGGATGTACACCTCGGGGTGGCCGAAGAGCCAGAAGAGGTGCTGCCAGAGGAGGGGGTCACCACCGGCCGACGGGATGTAGAAGTGCGTGCCGAAGAGCCGATCCATGAGGAGCAGGATCAGCGCGACGGTGATGCAGGGGAACGACAGCACCACCAGGAACTGCACCACCAGCGTCATCCACGTGAACACGGGCATGCGCAGCATGGTCATGCCGGGCGCGCGCATGTTGAAGATGGTGACGATGAAGTTGAAGCCCGCCGCCATCGACGCGATGCCGAGGATCTGCAGACCGGCGACCCAGAAGTCGATCGACAGGTAAGGAGAGAACTCCTTGCCCGTGAGCGTGGCGTAGCCGAACCAACCGCCGTCCGGGATGACGCGGATGAGGGGCGCCAGCGTGGAGGAGGGATCGAGGCCCGCCGTGAACGGCTGGATGAGGAACGGCACGTTCAGCACGAACGCGCCGAACAGGAACAGCCAGTAGCTGAACGCGTTCAAACGCGGGAACACGACGTCACGCGCGCCGATCTGGAGCGGAATCATGTAGTTGAAGAACGCGGCCGACAGCGGCATGACCCCGAGGAAGATCATGGTCGTGCCGTGCATCGTGAACAGCGCGTTGTAGAACGGCGCGCTCACGAGGTCGTTGTTCGGCACGGAGAGCTGGCTGCGAATGATCAGGCCTTCCACGCCGCCGAGGACGAAGAAGGCGAGCGCAGAGAGGCCGTAGAGAATGCCGATCCGCTTGTGATCGACCGTGGTTAGCCAGCTCCACAACCCAGAGGGGGACGCGGAGTGGCCGGCCTCGTGGGTGTGGGGGACGGCTGCGGGGGTGGCCATGGTGTTCGACTCCTCCGAGCTACTTCAGGGTCTGCAGGTAGGCAGCGAGGCTGGCGACCTGCTCATCGCTGAGGTTCAGGTTCGGCATCTTGGATCCGGGTTTGACCCCAGGCGGATCCTTGATCCACTTCTTGAGGTTCTCTTCGTTGTTCTCGAGGATCCCGCTCGCGATCATCGTGCGGGAACCAACGTGGGTCAGGTCGGGCCCGATCACCGCCGCGGCGGTGGTGCCGTTGATCGCGTGACACGCGACACAACCGGCGCCCTGGAAGGCCTGGAACCCGGCCTGGGCGGTGGCGGCCTCGGTCTCGGCGGGAGCCTTCTGCGAGGCGATCCACTTCGCGAAGTCCTCCGGCGTGTCGACCACGACGCGGAACTTCATGAGGGCGTGGGAGTCCCCGCAGTACTCGGCGCACTGCCCGTAGAACTCGCCGAGCTTCTCGGCCTTGAACTTGATGTGGTTCACCCGGCCCGGCACCATGTCGCGCTTCGCCATGAGCTGGGGGACCCAGAACGAGTGGATCACGTTGTCGCTCTGGAGGCGCACCTCGATCTCGGTGCCGAGCGGGACGTGCATCTCGTTCGCGGTCGTGACCCCGAGCTCCGGGTACTCGAACGCGAACCACCACTGCTTGCCGAGCGCGTTCACGAGGACCGCGTTCTCTTCCGTGGTCTGGGCCTGGGACTTGAAGATCAGGCTGACCGTGGGAATCGCGATGTGCATCAGGATGAAGATCGGGAGGATCGTCCAGGTGAGCTCGAGCCGGATGTTCCCGTGCACCTGCTCGGGATTGGCGGTCTCGGTGCCCTTCGCGCGGAAGCGAAGGACCACGTAGATCAGCCCGCCCTGCACCAGCAGGAACAGGAGGGCGGTCCACCAGAAGATCCGGCTGTAGATGGCGTTGATCTCGCGCGTGAGGTCGGAATGCGCGATGAACGTGCTCATCGGGTGGTCGCCGCCGCACGCGGCGAGCACGACCATCACAAGCGGAAGAAGGAGGGAGGCGCGAGTAGGCTTCATCCGAGGTCCTGCGGTGCGCACGTGGGGGGCTTACGGGAGGGGCGCGCTTATAGCACGGGCGGCCAGCCGACCCACAAGGAAGGCAGCCCAGCGGCTGCCTCCAGGGAGCCAGCAAACGGCCGAACCGCACAATCGAACAGCATCGCCCCGAAGAGTAGGAAAAGATAAGCGACCGAAATCTTGAAGACCTGGTAGTCGACCTTGGGGTCATTGGCGGTGAGCGAGCGGTACACGCCCACCAGGAACCAGGCACCGGCGCCGAGCGCCACGACCCCGTAGATCGGGCCCAGGAGGCCCATGGGGACGGGCGCCAGCGTAACGAGGAGGAGCAGCACGGTGTAGGCGAGCGACTGCCGCCGCGTGGCCTTGTCCCCGACGACGTTCGGCATCATCGGGAAGCCGGCGGCCTCGTACTCCTTCTTCCGGAAGATCGCGATCGCCCAGAAGTGCGGGGGCGTCCACAGGAAGATGATGAGGAAGAGGATCCAGCTCACCCAGGTGAGCTGCCCGGTCAGCGCGGCCTCGGCGATCAGGGGCGCCGTGGCGCCGGCGGCGCCGCCGATGACGATGTTCTGGGGCGTGCGCGGCTTGAGCCAGAGCGTGTAGACGAACACGTAGAAGAGGATGGTCGCCAGGCCCACTGCGGCCGCGAGCATGCCGCCTACGGCCCACAACACGAGCGTCGACACGACCGCGAGGCCCGTGCCGAGCCAGAGAGCGTGCGCGGGCGCCACGGAGGCCGCCGGAAGCGGACGGCTGCGCGTGCGGGCCATGTGCGCGTCGGAGTCGCGCTCCACGTAGGCGTTCAGCGTGCTGGACGCGGCGCCGGCGAGAGCGGTCCCGAACAACACCGCCGCGGCCTGGCCCCAGGACGGCCAGCCGTGCATCCCGAGCACCGGCAGCCCGGTGAAGAGGACGAGGACGAGGACGCGCGGGCGCGTCATCTCGAACCACATGCGCAGGTGTGCGCCGACGGTGCGCGGCATGGTCATGGCGGTGTTCAAGCGCGCTCCGCGGCGGCGAGCGGGAGCCCGGAGCGGGTGGCCGAGCGCGCGGGGTGCCGCGCGACGTGCCAGAGCGTCCAGGTGGTGGAGAGGACGATGAGGTCCGCGACGGCGGAGTGGATGATCGCGATCTCAACGGGCATCGCGAGGAGCACGTTGGTGATGCCGATCAGCGCCTGGAGCAGGACGAGGCCGAGCACCACCGCCGCAGGGCGACGGAGGGCCGGCACGCCGCGCGCGAGCACGAAGAACGCGACCGAGAGCGCGAGGAGCGTGTAGGCGCCGAGGCGATGGAAGATCTGGAGGCCGACGATGCCGTCGAGCACCGGGAACCACACGCCGCCGTTGCAGGTCGGCCATTCGGTGCAGGCCAGCCCCGCGTAGTTGCTGGAGACCAGACCGCCGAGCGCCATCTGGCCCACGACCATCGCGGCGAGCAGCGCCCCGACGGCACGCACCCACGGGTGCACGGACGCGGACGGCACCTGCTTCTCGCTCAACGAGAGCCCGGTCAGCACGAGAAGCGCGCAGAACAGGTTCCCGAACAGGAGGTGGAGCGTCACGCTCCAGTACGCCAGGAGGTGGAGGACAGTCAGCCCGCCGAGGATCACCTGGGCCGCCAGCGCGACGGCCGCGATGCCGACGAGCTTTCCAGCGCGCGCGCGCATGGGCGGGGCCGCGAGCACCGCCACCCCGAGCCCCAGGAACCCGAAGGACACGACGCTGGCGAGCACGCGGTGGCCCCACTCGAGGAACACCTCGAAGTTCAGCGTGGGGATGACCTCGCCGAAACAGAGCGGCCAGTCCGGGCAGGAGAGGCCCGCGCCGTGAACGCGTACGCTGGCGCCGAACACCAGCAAACCGTAGGTGACCGCCGCCAACCCGAAGAATGCTCGACCGACGGCAGGCGGAACATCGGTACCGGCGATGAGGCGCCTCATACGGGGGTCCCTCGAGATGGGGGGCGGCACTATCGCACTGCAGGAGTGCAGGCAAGGACACGAGCAGGGCCCAGGGGGCCGATCCTACCGGGGCAGCGAATCAGCCCCGCGGTGACCCATCCGCGGCGCGCTGGCCCGCATCGGCTTGACGTTCCATCGACGCCGAGAGCCAGACCAGCGCCAACGTCAACATCAGCGAAAACCACGTGAACGCGTACTGAGCGTGCGGGCGCTCGGGCGCCTCGGTGCGCCACCCGCCGATGGGGGGCTCACGATCCGGGATCGGGGCGTCGGGCGCCAGCCCCTCCCCTTCATAGAGGAGGAAGGGAGGCACGTCCTCTCCCGCGGCCATGGCGCGCGGCGAGATGGCGCGCCACTTCCGCTGGAAGCCGTCCTCGAGGGCGAACGAGCCCTTGGCCTCAGGGTCCTCGGGGAACGCGCGCGCGAGCCCCGCGTAGGTCCGGGGCCCAGCCACCGTGCGCTCGCGCGCCACGATGAGCTCCGCCTCGTCCGCGGGAACCCAGCCGGTGTTCACGAGCACGACCGCGCCATCGGCGTGCACGGGCACGATCAGCTGGTACCCGGCATCCCCCCACATGTACTTGCCCGAGAGCAACACATGGTGGTCCCAATCGGGCACCCCCGTGACGCGCGCTCGGTGAAGATCGGGATCCTCGGGCGGGTCCGTCGCGTCGAACGCAGGCTCGGCGAGCCGTTCGACAAAACGGACGCGGTCCGCCTCCGCCTCATCGAGGCGGCCCACCTGCCAGGTGCCAAGGCTCCCAAGCACGAGCGCGCCCAGCGCTGCCCCGATCGTCGGGCCAGCGCGTGGGCGAAACCGGTACACGGCCGCGTACTACTCGCGGTTGATGTAGGGCAGCAACGCGAGGTGGCGAGCGCGCTTGATCGCGAGGGCGATCTGGCGCTGCTGCTTCGCGGAGAGGCCCGTGATGCGGCGCGGGAGGATCTTCCCACGCTCCGTGAGGAAACGCTTGAGGCGCGCCGGATCCTTGTAGTCGGCATCCTCGGACTTCGTCTTGACCTGTTCGGCCATTGAAAACTCCCTCTATCGAACGGCCCCCGCGCTTAGCCCGGTCCGGCCTGATGTGCAAGCAGAGCGGGATCTACACGCCGTCGATGTTCGACCGCTGATGCGTGAGGATCCGGCAGTCGGACGTGGGAAGCGCGCTGCAGAGGCAGGTGTACCCCGCTTCGAGATCCCCGTCCCCGAGGATGAACTGCTCGTCGAGCGACACGGTCCCCGACAGCACGCGCCCGGCACACGTGCCGCACGCCGCGCTGCGGCACGAGTACGGGAGCGCGAGGCCCTGGGCCTCCGCCGCCTCGAGGATCGGCTGATCGTGGCGGCAGGGCACCACGGTGTCGATCGTCTTGTCGGGACTCTGGAGGTGGATGTTGTAGACAGGCATCGGGGCTCCTCCCAGCAGGACCGCGCGCATAACACGCTCCCGTCGGCGCTCGTCGGGACGGACGGCGGCATATAGCCCCGCCGATCCGCGGGGGCGGCCCCTCCGCTCGCATGGGAGCCCGCTCGAAATGGACGCCATCCTCGTAAGCCAGCAGCTCCGCGCGCTGGTGGCCTCCGGCGCCATCCGCTCCCTGTACCCGGTACGGCCGGCGCAGATCCAGCCGTCGTCGCTGGACCTCCGCCTGGGCGCCCGCATCTGGCAACTCCAGTGCAGCTTCCTGCCAGGCACCGCCGGGGTGGAGCGGCGCCTGGGTCGGCTCGCCCTCGACGAGCAGCGGCTCGACGTGGACAAGCCCACGGTGCTCCGGCACCGCGGCGTCTACCTCGCCGAGGTGGAGGAGGTCCTGGAGCTCCCGGCGGGCGTGCACGGACGCGCGAACCCCAAGTCCTCCACCGGTCGGCTGGACGTGTTCGTCCGCCTCCTCACGGAGCACGGCCACTCCTTCGATCTCGTGCCCGCCGGCTACAGCGGCCGCCTCTTCCTCGAGATCACGCCGCAGAGCTTCCACGTCTCCGTGCGCCGCGGCGACTGCCTCGGCCAGCTCCGCCTCGCCGAGGGCCGGCCTGCCCTGGGCGTCGAGGCCCTCCGCGCCCGCCAGGAGGCCGCGCCGGTCTGCTACTGGTCGGACGGGCGCCCGGCCATCGTGAGCGACGATCCGCCCGGCATCCAGATGTCGGTTGACCTGCACGACGGCATCGACGGCATCGCCGGCTACCTCGCCTTGCGCCACCGCCCCCCGATCGACCTCTCCCGGCGCGACCTCCCGCGGGACCGCTACTGGACCTCCCTGCCGGTCGACCGCTCGTCGGACGGCCAGGTACTGGAGCCCGAGCAGTTCTACATCTTCGCCACGCGCGAGCGCCTGTGCATCCCGCCGGACCTCTGCGCGGAGCTCGTGCCGTACGACGCGACGAAGGGGGAACTGCGCACGCACTACGCCGGCTTCATCGACGCGGGGTTCGGCCTCGACAACACGGGCCGGGGCGCGCGGCTGGTGCTGGAGATCCGCACGCACGACGTGCCGTTCCTGCTGGAGCACGGCCAGCCCCTGTTCCGCATCGAGCTGCTCCGAAACGCGGAGGTGCCCGACCAGCTCTACGGGGACGACGGCAGCAACTACCAGATGCAGGGCCTGAAGCTGGCCAAGCAGTTCCGGTAGGAACGACCGCCCCGCGGGCGCCAGGTCAGGCAGCCCGCCGGGCGCGCCGTCCTAGGTCGCGAAGCTGTCGCCTGGGGTGCGCCCGAACACCTCGCCGAGCGTGCGCGACATGCCGCACACCTGCCACGGGAGGTCGCGCAGGCGCCAGCCCCAGTTGCCCTCGGCGGCCCCCGGGGTGTTCAGCCGGGCGTCGCTCCCGAGCCCCAGGAAGTCCTGCATGGGCGCGATGGCGGTCTCGGCGATGCTCCCCCACACCTCGCGCATCATCGACCAGGCGGGGGCCGTCCCGTCGCGGCCACAGGTGACCCGGAACCGGTGGCGCGTCCGCTCGTCCGTCGAGGCGTACCAGCCCGCCACGGTGTCGTTGTCGTGCGTACCCGTGTAGGCCACCCAGCGCGGATGCTCGAAGTTGTGGGGCAGGAAGGGGTGGTCCGCGTCGTCCCCGTAGGCGAACTGGAGCACCTTCATGCCCGGGAGCCCCAGGCTGTCGCGCAGCTCGGCCACGTCCGGGGTGATGACGCCGAGGTCCTCCGCGATGACCGGGAGCGCGCCCAGGGAGGCCTGCAGGGCGTCGAAGAGCGGGCGACCGGGCCCGGACTCCCAATGCCCGACGCGGGCGTCCTCCTCGCTCGCGGGGATCGACCAGGAGGCGAGGAACCCGCGGAAGTGGTCGAGCCGGACGGCGTCCACCAGGGCGATCTCGCGGCGCAAGCGCGCGGTCCACCAGGCGAACCCGGTCGCGGCGTGGCGGTCCCACGCGTACGTGGGATTGCCCCAGCGCTGACCGAGCGGCGAGAAATAGTCGGGAGGCACGCCGGCGACGGGATCGGGGCGGCCGTCCGGCCGGAGCCGGAACAGGTCGCGATGCGCCCAGGTGTCGCAGCCGTCCCCGCTGACGAAGATCGGGATGTCCCCGATGAGGCGGATGCCGCGGCGCGCCGCGGACGCCCGCACGCGCGACCACTGCACGTGGAAGAGCCACTGGAGGGCCTCCTCCTCGGCTACGAGCGCCGCGTGCTCCTTGCGGAGCTTGGCGAGGCCACGGCGCCGCGCGGCGTCCGCCGGCCAGACCCACCAGCCGCCGCCGTACACGCGGGCGAGGGCCGCGTAGAGCGCCCAGTCCTCGAGCCAGTCCCGCTCGGCTTCGACGTAGGCGCGGCAGGCCGGATCGTTGGCCACGCGCCCCGCCGCGGTGCGGAGCAGGGGGATCTTCCAGGTGTCCACGGCGTCGAAGTCCGCGCGCTCCTGGCCCCACGGCATCGCCGCGGGCTCAAGAATGCCGTCGCCCACGAGCGTCTCGATGGCGATGAGGCGCGGATCGGCCGCGAATGCAGAGGGCGAGGCGTAAGGAGACGCCCCGGGCCCGACGGGGTGGAGGGGGAGCACCTGCCAGGAGTCGAGGCCGGCCTGAGTCATCCACTCGAGAAACGCATCCGCGTAGGGCCCAATCTCACCGATGGGACCCGGACCGGGCAGGCTCGAGGGGTGCAGGAGGACCCCGGCGTGGCGGCGGCGCGCGCCCACCACGGCCAACTAGCGGCGGAGACGGCCGCCGGGGCGGCGCTTGGTGAGCTCACCGCGCGCGCGCATCCGCTGCTTGGTGTGCTTGGCCTTGAGCTTGGCGCGGTGACGGGACGACTTGTTCCGGTTCTTCTTCGGCGCGGTCTTGGACATGATGAACTCCGGCCGGCCGGCTATCCCACCCCGCCCAAGCTGTCACGTCCGGACCTTACCGGCGCGCCTGGGGCGAGCGCCCCAGCCGCTCGTAGACGCGCGCACGTTGCCTCAGCTTGTAGGCATCATGCCGGCTTTCGCCCTCCTCGTTGCGGGCCTCGCTGTCGGCGTCGACCACCTGGAACTCCACGAGGACGGAGACGGCCTCGCCCAGGAGCGCGGGGTGCGTCGGGGGCTGCACGCCCGGGATCTCGTAGACCGGGACGGGCAGATCGACGATGAAGTTGACGACGCGGTAGACCGCGCCCGAGTCCGGATTGCTCGCCCCGAGGCGGGGCCGGAGGATGCCGCGGAGGTCGGGCAATTCCGACGCGGCCTCCACCTCCTGCTCGGAGAGCAGGCTGTTCACGCTCTCCCCAGGGATGATCGCCGGGAACGGCACGAGGTTCCGGAAGAGCCACGCGAGCGCCGGGACGATCTCCTCCCGCGTCTCCGTGACGATGCGGAAGCGGAGCTTGTCGTAGACGGTCGCCGCGGTGGACTCGCGCTTCGCCAGGAGCTTCGTAATGACGCTGGGGCGCGTCTTCCGGTTGCCGTAGAACGCGCGCAACGGGAAGCTCGCGCGCATGCGCTCCGCCGCGGAGAGCACCTTCTCGTTCGCGAGCTCGATGAGGTCGATCTCGCGGAACGCCGACTGCGAGCGCAGCTCCTGCATCTCCAGGTGATTGATGACGTGCATCAGCTTCAAGACGGCGCAGTACTGGATGCGGTCTCGGCTGAAGCGGTCCCGCATCGACGCGCGGAGGAAGGCGTCGCGCACGTCCCGCGGGCGGCGCACCTCCTGCCGGAACGTGAGCCCCACGTGCTCTTCGAGGTAGTTGACCGCCTGGTTGTAGACGTACTGCAGGCGCTCGCGGGCCCAGCCGTCTCGCGTCACGTCGCACAACCAGAGGCGGAGGAAGCCGTTCACGTCCTCGTAGGTGCGGAACGACAGGCCGGTCCAGTCGACCACCGATCCGCCGGTGAGCGCGAGCAGGATTGCGTCCTTGTCGAGCGCCGTGAGGCGGGCGGGCTCGTGCGTGGGCGCGGGCGTCTCGTCTAGCTCGATGATGTCCGGTCGCATGTCGACCCCCATGACGTACCTAACCCCGTGCGGCCGGCGCGGTTCTCCGTTAGACCGGCCGCCCATGAACCGTATCGGCATCGCTCAGGTTCTTCGGAACGCCTTCCTGGTTCTCTTCCGGAACCTCGGCATCGTGCTCGTCATCGCCGTGATCTACGGCGGATTGGGCTGGGCCATCGCCGAAGTCATCGGTTCGATGGCGCTGGACTACTGGCGTCCGACCACCGGTCAACAGGCGATGGTCGTCAGCCAGGTGGCGCAGACGATCTGGCTCACGATCTGGGGGTGCATCGTCGGCTCCTGGGCCGCGCCGGCCACCCTCTACCTCTGGGTCCAGCACGAGAAGAAGCGCCCCACGACGCTTTACGAGGCCGTGAACTTCGGGCTCAACCGGTTTCCGCGCGTGATCAAGGCGCACGCCCGCGCCCTCTTCATCGTGCAGCTCGGCATCATCGTCATCGTGCCGGGCATCCTCTTCGGGCTGCAGTACGCCTTCGTCGACGCCATCGCGACCCTCGACACCCAGGAGCGCGACCCGCTCGCGCGCTCCCGCAAGCTGACCGCGGGCCGCCGTGGCACGCTCTTCCGCACCTTCGCGGTGTTCCTCGTGTGGTGGGCCCCGACGCAGCTCGGCGGGTTCTTCTGGCTCCAGGGCATCGGCCCCTGGGCGCTTGCGCTCGGCGGCGTGGTCGACGCCCTGGTGCTGATCGCCATCGACCTGTGCATGGTCCAGTACTACCTCGACCTCTTCCGCAAGCCCGCCGCGGCTCCGGCGGCCATGCCCCAATCGAGCTGACGTGGCCTGGCTCGCCGATGTCCCGAAGCTCGTCGGGAAGCCCCTCGGGGGGCTCGTCGGCGGGGCCGGACCGTACGCGCTCGCTCGCCTCCGCCGCGGATGGATCGTCGTCCCCACCCGCGAGGACGCCGACCACTGGTTCCGTGCGCTCCGGTACTTCGGGGCCCCCGCGCGGCTCTACCCCGCGGATGACGGCCGCCCGTGGGATGGGCTCTCCCCCCACCCGGACCTCCCCCGCCAGCGGCTGACCGCGCGCATCGCCACGGACGCGCTCGTGGTCGTGCCGGCGAAGGCCCTGCTCCTCCGCGTCCCGCGCGACGTCGAGGTCCGCGAGCTCCGGGTCGGCGAGGAGTACGACCGCGCCGCGCTCCTCGTCTGGCTGGGGGCCCGGGGCTACCTCGCGACGCAGCGGGTCGCCGAGCCCGGCTGCTGGTCGGTGCGCGGCGGGCTCACCGACATCTGGCCCACGGGCGAGGCCGCGCCGGTGCGCATCGAGTGGTTCGACGAGGAGATCGTCTCCATCCGGAGCTTCGACCCCGCGACCCAGCGCGGCACCGGCAAGCGGGACCGCGTCCGGGTCCTCTCCGCGCGAGAGGCCACGCTCGACGCCGCGACCGCCGAGCGCGCCGCCGCCTACATCCACGCCCTCGCGAGCGAGCGGGAGCTGCCCCCCACCGAGCGCCGGCGCGTCCTCCAGGACCTGCGCAACGGCGTGTGGTTCCCGGGCGCCGAAGACTACTACCCGGCGCTCATCGACCTCGCGCCGCTCGCCCCCGGCGCGCCGCTCTACGTGGTCGAGCCCGACCTCGTGCACGCGGAGCTCGTGCGCTTCGAGGAGCTGGTCCGCGCGCGCTTCGACGGCCTCGACCCCGAGGATCGCCCGCTCGTCCGCCCCTTCGACCGCTACCTCCCCGCCGCCGAGGCACGACTGGACGGCGCGATCGCGCTCACGAGCCTCGTGTTCGAAGGATCCGTCCCGTTCGAGACCCGGACCACCGCCGCGTTGAAGGTGGGCGCGGGGGACCTCGCTCCCGTCGCGAAGCAGCTCCGCGCGTGGGTGAAGGCGGGGCGCGCGGTCACGGTCGTCGCGGAGAGCGCGGGGCGCGCGGAGCGGCTGCGCGCCTTGTTCGAGCCCCACGGGCTCGCCTTCGGGACGGGGCGCGCCGGGCCCAGCGAGCTGCGCCTCGACGTAGGGGACCTCCCCGATGGCTTCGTGTCGGAGGAGGCCGTCTACGTCACGGCGGACGAGATGTTCGTCGAGCAGGCCGAGCGCCGCTCCGCCGCGTCGGACCGCTCCGGGGCCGCCGACTTCCGCCGGGCCGCCGTCGCGAGCTTCGCCAGCGTGCGCCCCGGGGACCTCGTGGTGCACGACCGCCACGGCATCGGCCAGTACCGCGGCCTCGCGCGCATGCCGCTCGGCGAGGTCGCGGGGGACTTCGTGATCGTCGCCTTCCGGGACGGCGAGAAGCTCTACGTCCCGGTCCACCGCCTCGACCTGCTGACCCCCTACCGGTCCGTGGGCGAGGGGGCCGTGCCGCGGCTCGACCGCCTCGGCGGCGCCACGTGGGACGCGCGGCGCGCCAAGGTGAAGGACGCCGTCCTGAAGATGGCGCACGAGCTGCTCCGGCTCTACGCCCGCCGGAAGATCGTGCGCGCGGAGGCCTTCCACGGCACCGACGCCCTGTACCGGCAGTTCGAGGAGACCTTCCCCTTCGTCGAGACCCCCGACCAGGACCGCGCCATCGCCGACGTCCTCCACGACCTCGGCCGCGACGACCCGATGGACCGCCTCCTCGTCGGGGACGTCGGCTTCGGGAAGACGGAGGTCGCCATGCGCGCGTGCTTCCGCGTCGTCGAGGGCGGCGCCCAGGCGGTCGTGCTGTGCCCGACCACCATCCTCGCGTTCCAGCACGGCGAGTCCTTCCGTCGGCGCATGGAGAACTTCCCCGTCCGGGTCGAGGTCCTCTCCCGCTTCCAGAGCGCCGCCGACGTGAAGCGCATCCACGCGGATCTCGCCGCGGGCAGCGTCGACGTGCTCATCGCCACGACCCGCGCGCTCGGCCGCTCCGTCCGCTTCAAGAACCTCGGCCTCGTCGTGGTGGACGAGGAGCACCGCTTCGGCGTCGCCCAGAAGGAGGCGCTCAAGAAGCTCGCCCTGGGCGCGCACATGCTCGCGATGTCCGCGACCCCCATCCCGCGCACGCTCCAGATGGCGCTCTCCGGGGTGCGCGCGCTCTCCGTGATGGCGACGCCCCCGGGTGGGCGTCACCCCGTACGCACCGAGATCGCGCGTTTCAACGCCGACCGTGTGCGCGAGGACGTGCTCCACGAGCTCCGGCGCGGGGGGCAGGTGTACTTCGTGCACAACCGCGTCGAGGACATCGAGGCCATCGCGCAGTGGGTGCGCGAGGTGGTGCCCGAGGCGAAGGTCGCCGTCGGCCACGGCCAGATGTCGGACGACGCGCTGGAGCGCGTGCTCGTTGGGTTCGTGCGCCACGAGACGAACGTGTTCGTGTGCACGACCATCATCGAGAGCGGGGTCGACCTCCCGAACGTCAACACGATGATCATCGACAACGCCGATCAGCTCGGGCTCGCGCAGCTCTACCAGCTGCGTGGGCGCATCGGCCGCGGCACGAAGCGCGCGGCGTGCACGCTGCTCGTGCGCGGCGCCGGCGAGCTGCGGCGCGAGGCCATCGCGCGGCTCCGCGTGCTCCAGGACAACACCGAGCTCGGCAGCGGCTTCGCGCTCGCGTCGAGCGACCTCGAGCTGCGCGGCGGCGGCGAGCTCCTCGGCGACAAGCAGCACGGCCACATCGCCGCCATCGGCTTCGACGCCTACCTCGAGCTCCTCGAGGACGCCGTCCAGGAGGCGAAGGGCGAGGCGTCGCGCCGGCAGTTGGAGCCGGAGATCGAGGTGGCCGCGCCCGCGTGGCTGCCGGAGGACTACGTGCCGGAGATGCCCGAGCGGCTGGAGGCCTACCAGCGCCTCGCCCGCGCCCGCACCCGCGAGGAGGTGCGCGGCGTCATCGAGCGGCTGGAGCACAGCTTCGGGCCCCCGCCGCCGGAGGCCCTCAACCTCGGCTGGCTCTCGGAGACCCGCGTGCGTTGCCGCGAGCTCGGCATCGAGCACATCGCGTTCCTGAAGGTGCGCCTGCTCGTGCGGCTGCACGCCCCGACGAACGTGCAGCCGCGCACGGTGGAGCGCCTCCTGGTCGCGGAGCCCGCGCGGTTCCGCCGACTCGGGGAGCGCGAGCTCGAGGTGCGCTTCACCCCCGAGGAGGGCGCCCACCCGTTCCGCGTGCTCGAGTGGGTGCTCCAGCGGCTCTCGGAGCGGCCCGAGGGCGAGCCGGACGGCCGCGCGGCGGCGGCGGTGGCGGCGGCGGCGGCGGCGGTCGCCCAGCGGCGCCGCTTCGTCAGGCCGTGAGCACGGACCCCTCGAACACCGCCGTCGGCGCGTCGACCTCGCAGCTCCGCTCCTGATCCGCCGCCACCTCGCGCAGCCCCGCCAGGAGCGTGAGCAGCGGGACGTCGAACGACACCCGCGCGCTGCCGACGCGCTCGGCGCGCTCGACGACGACCACCACGGCCTCTCCG
This sequence comes from Pseudomonadota bacterium, assembly GCA_030684355.1. Taxonomy (GTDB): domain Bacteria; phylum Myxococcota_A; class UBA796; order UBA796; family SXON01; genus CAJBVW01. The sequence continues at coordinate 86,000 of JAUXTN010000210.1, read as the reverse complement.
CGGAGGCGGCCCGCCTTCAGGTCGATGGGGGGGAGCCGATCGAGGAGCAGGTAGCGGCCGAGCTCGGCGAGGATGACGTTGCGGGTGCGCGCGCCGGGCCGCACGATCAGGTTGGTGGGGCCGAGGACCCCGCCGGTGACGTGGCCGGTCGGGCGGAGGCCGGCCGCACGGGCGGACTCGGGGTCGTGGTAGAGGCCGTGCACCACGCCCTCCTTCAGGAGCGCCACGGCGATAGGCGGGACGCCCCGATCGTCGAACGCGCGCGTGTAGAGCCCGCCGAACAGGCCGGCGTCGTCGGTGATGTGCAGCAGCGGGCTGGCGAGCCGCTTGCCGAGGAGCGGCGACACGAAGTTGCCCTCGCCGATCGAGACCGCCGAGAAGGCGGGAGCGAGCGCCCGGACGAGGTCCGCCACGAGGCGCGGCTCCAGGACGAGCGGCAAGGAGCCGGGCGGCACCGCCACCGGACGCGTGAGCGGCTCCATGCGCCGCCGGAGCTCGGGGCCGAACGGGAGGCTCGCCACGTCCGAGAAGTGGCGTGACGCGATGCGGTGGCGCGCGGTCGCGTCCCCGGCGCTCACCTCGGCGGAGACCTCGTAGGAGGTCGCCGACTCGGTGGCCTCGACGCCGCGGGTGCTCATCCACGCCCGCTCGTCCCGCCAGTGGCGGTAGCGGAGGCTCCGCGCCTTCAGGCCGCCCTGGTTGAAGGCCTTCTCCGCGAACGCCAGGATCTCCGTACGGTCCTCCTCGGCGATCTGCGGATGGCGATGGTCGTCGATGCCGAGGGCGCCCGTGCGGATCGCCATGCGCTCGGCCGGGCCCGCCAGGAGGTCGGGCGGCGCACTCGCCGACGCCGCCAGCGCACGCGCTACGGCGTCGCTGGAGAGGGCGGAGGTCCCGAGCCCCGCGGCACCCCCCTCTCGCCAGACCCGCACCGTCCACGCGAGCTCCTCCCGCTGCGCGGGTGCCTGGCGCGAGCCAGCCTGCTCGAGCGAGACCCGGCGAACGCGGAGCACCTCCGCCGCCTTGGCCCCCCCGTCCTTCGCCTGCTCCAGCACCGCCACCAACCGTGCGCGATCCTCCACGTAGGCCTCCAGGGTGCCGAGGTATCCGGCTTCTCCGCCCCTGGATAGGTGTCGGCATGCTGCTGCCGCTCCTCCTCGCCTGCTCGCCCGTCCCGAGCGCCCCCGCCCCCGCCCCCGGAGCGCCCGCGTCGACCACCGCGGCGGCCGAGTCCATGCCGCCCGTGGCCGCGCCCGGACCGCCGCCCGAGGGCCGCCCGGCCCCGGCCCGGCTCGTCGCCATCGGCGATCTGCACGGGGATCTGGAGGCGGCGCTCGCGGTCTTTCGCCTCGCCGGCCTCGTGGACGACGGAGGCGCGTGGTCCGGCGGCGCGGCCTGGCTCGTACAGACCGGCGACATCACCGATCGTGGCCCCGACTCGCGCGGCGTCATCGCGCTCCTCCGCCGCCTCCAGGGCGAGGCTCGCGCCGCCGGCGGCGAGGTGGTCCCGTTGCTCGGGAACCACGAGGTGATGAACCTCACCGGGGACTGGCGCTACGTGAGCCCCGCCGACCTGGCCTCGTACGGCGGGGAGGCCGTACGCAAGGCGGCGTTCGCCCCCACCGGTGACGATGGCGCCTGGCTCGTGGCGCAGGACGCCGTCGCCCGCGTGGGCTCCACCGTCTTCGTGCACGGCGGCGTCGACGAGCGCTGGTCCCGCCTGGGCGTGCGCGGCCTGAACGCGACGATCCGCGCTGCCCTGCTCGGACAGGGCCCGAAAGACGTGCTCGGTCCCGACGGGCCGCTCTGGAACCGCGCCTATGTGCTCTCCGACCCCACGACCGCATGCGCCGAGCTCGGCCGCGCGCTCACGTCGTTGGGTGCCGCCCGCATGGTGGTCGGCCACACGACGCAGGAGGACGGACGGATCGGCGAACGGTGCGGGGGCCAACTGTGGGCGATCGACACCGGGATCTCCGCCCACTACGGGACCCACCTCGCCGCGTTGGAGATCCGCGCCGAGCGCGTCAGCCCGCTCTACCCGAGCCCTTGAACGGCGGGACCGGGGAACGTTCGGAGGGGCCTCGCGCCGTGTCGACGCACATCCCGGCAAAGTGACCTTGAAGTCGTTATCGACGTGCCCCTGTCCGGCGGGAGGGGCCTGAAATAAGCTTGCGCCCCTCGCGCGGTGGCCCTCGCCGCGCCCGTGAACGGCCGCCGCCAAGTCCTCCCGCCCCGAGGTCCCCCGATGCCCAACCATCCGCAACGTGAAGCGATCGTCTCCCGCGTGAACGCCGCCGTGCGTGCCCTCAGCGGCACCCTCGCCCCCGAGGACGCCGAGCGGTTCGTGGTGTTTGCGACCGCGTCCGTCGGCCTGTCGCGGACGGCCAGCTTCGCGTTGATGGCCCCGAACGACGCCGCCACGATGCTGCTCGACACGTGGCGGTTCTTCTCGACGGTCCAGCACGACGGCCCGAACGTCCGCGCGACCCCCACCGAGAGCGGCATCCGCGTCGTGTCCGTGATGGCGGACCAGCCCTTCATCGTCGACACCGTCCGCTTCGCCCTGCGCGAGCACGGTGCGCAGCACGTCAACGGCTTCAACGTCGTGATCCGCGTCAACCGGGGCCCGGCGGGCGGCTCGGTCGCGGCCGACGGCGAGGGTCGCACCGAGTCGCTCCTGTCGTTCGAGGCATCGGGTGTGGATGCATCGGCGGCGGCAGCCATCCAGGCGGACCTCACCGAGCGCCTCACCATCGCGCGCGCCATGGTCGCGGACTTCGACGCGATGTGCCGCGCCGTGGAGGGCGCCGCCGAGGCCGCGTTCGACGTGAGCGGCGAGGACGGCATCGAGACCGCCGAGCTCCTCCGGTGGCTCCTCTCCGACAACTTCGTGTTCATGGGCGTCACCGGCGTGGAAGGCAGCGAGAGCCGCCTCGGCGCCGATCGCCTCGAGCCCTCGCCCCTCTGGCCCGCGGCCAGCCTCGGCGCGTCCGACAACCTCGTGCGCATCCACAAGGGCCAGGTCGACGCCCCCGTGCATCGCCACGGCCGGGTCGACGAGATCCGGGTCCAGCTCCCGGCCGGCCCCGTCGTCATCCGCGGCGTGTTCACGCACCGCGCGTTGACGCAGCCCTGCCGCCACCTCCCGATCCTGCGGCGCGTGCTCGCGTCCGTCCTCGCCGAGACCCGCCAGCGCCCGAACTCCTACCGGTACCGCGGCCTCGCGAACATCTTCGATTCGCTCCCGACCGAGTGGCTCTTCTCGGCGAGCCCGGACCAGATCCGCGACGTGCTCGACCGCGTGTTCGACGCCGAGCAGGACCAGGTCGCGCGCGTGCACGTCACCCAGCGGGACGAGGGGCAGACCACCTTCACGCTCTTCGCGATCCCCGAGCGCCGCTACTCCGAGTCCGTCCGGACCCGCACGCTCGCGTTCCTCGGCCAGCTCACCGGCGCCAGCTACAGCGACAGCGGGCTCTTCGCCGGTCGCTTCGAGACCGTGCTGCTCCAGGTCTACCAGACCGGCACGCGCTGCCTCACCCAGGCCGACACCGAGGCCCTCGAGCAGTACATCGCCGACCTCACGACCCCCTGGGCCGAGCGGGTCTCCACCGCGCTCGCCGCTCGCTTCGGGGACAGCGCCCCGACCCTGCTCGCCCGCTACGCCAACGCGTTCCCGGCCGAGTACGCCGAGCGCGCGTCCGCGGAGCAGTCCGTCGAGGACATCGTGCGGCTCGAGGCCGTGCGGCGCACGGGCCGCGTGGCGTCCCGCGTCTCCGTGGAAGGCGCCGACGTCGTTCTCCGCGTCTACGAGATGCACGACATCCTGCTCACCGACCTGATGCCGGTGATCGACAACTTCGGGCTCGTCATCAGCGACCAGATGGCGACCCCCGTGCACCCGAAGGGCCTCGCCCCCCAGCACGTCGACACCTTCCGCATCGCGGCGGTGCCGGGCATCACGCGGGAAGAGCTGCTCGCCCGCGCGGACCGCCTCGTGGCGGGTCTCGAGGCCGTCTTCCAGAAGCACCTCGGGTCCGATCCCTACAACCGCCTCGTCCTGCGCGCGGGCCTCACCTGGGAAGAGGTGGACCTCGTCCGGGCCTACTTCGGCTACGCGCGGCAGATCGGCCTGCGCCACCCGGCGTTGCGCGTGCAGGAGATCCTGCTCAACCAGGCGCCCGTCGTCGCGGCGGTCATCAACCTCTTCCACGCGAAGTTCGACCCCGATCAGAAGGGTGACCGCGCGACGGCCGTCACCGCGGCGGAAGAGCGCCTGAAGGACCTGCTCCTGCAGATCAAGACGAACGACGAGGACTTCGTCATGCGTCGCCTCGTGAACCTCGTCGACTCGACGCTGCGCACGAACTTCTACCGGACCGATCGCGTCGCCCACTACATCAGCGTCAAGATCGACCACGCGAAGGCCAAGGATCTGCCGCTCCCCCGCATGATGGTCGAGATCTACGTCCATCACCGCGAGGTCGAGGGCGTGCACCTCCGCGGCGGGCCCATCGCGCGCGGCGGCATCCGGTTCTCCGATCGCGCGGACTTCCGCACGGAGATCCTCGGCCTCGTCACCACGCAGATGGTGAAGAACGTCGTCATCGTGCCGGAAGGCAGCAAGGGCGGCTTCTACATCAAGTACACGATCGCCGACGCCGCGGAGCGCCGCCGCAAGGGTGACGAGCTCTACCAGTTCCTCATGCGCGGCATGCTCGACGTGACCGACAACATCGTCGACGGCGCCGTGGTCCGGCCGCCCCGCGTGGTCGCGCTCGACGGGGACGACCCCTACCTCGTCGTCGCGGCGGACAAGGGCACGGCCCACCTCTCCGACACCGCCAACCGGATCAGCAAGGAGTACGGCTTCTGGCTCGGCGACGCCTTCGCGTCCGGCGGCTCCAACGGCTACGACCACAAGGTCGTCGGCATCACGGCCCGTGGCGGCTGGGTGCTCGTGAAGCGCCACTTCCGCGAGCTCGGGCTCGACGCCGATCGCGACCTCTTCACCTGCGCCGGCATCGGTGACTGCGCGGGGGACGTGTTCGGCAACGGCGTCATCGAGACGAAGAAGATGCGCCTCCTGGCGGCGTTCAACCACGTCCACATCTTCCTCGACCCGAACCCGGACGCCGACGCCTCCTACGAGGAGCGCGGGCGGCTCTTCAACGAGGTGAAGGGCTGGGAGCACTACGACAAGTCGAAGATCTCCGCGGGCGGCGGCGTGTTCGATCGCCGCGCGAAGAGCGTCGCCCTCTCGCCCGAGGCCCGGGCCGCGCTCGGCACGCTCGCCGAGGAGCTGACCCCCGACCAGGTGGTCTCGCTCATCCTGAAGATGCCGGTCGACCTCCTCTGGAACGGCGGCATCGGCACCTACGTGCGCGCCTCGTGGGAGACCAACGCGGACGCGAACGATCCCCCGAACGACGAGCTCCGCATCAGCGCCCCCGAGCTGAAGGCGAAGATGATCGGCGAGGGCGGGAACCTCGGCCTCACCCAGGCCGCCCGCATCGAGTACGCGTTGGCCGGCGGCCGGTTGAACACCGACTTCGTCGACAACTCCGGCGGTGTCGACTGCTCGGATCACGAGGTGAACCTCAAGATCCTGCTCAACCCGATGGTGGCCGCGGGCCGCTTCAGCGAGACCGAGCGCAACGACTTCTTGCGCTCCCTCACCGAGGAGGTGGCGAACGCCGTCCTCGCCGACTGCAACGCCAACGGGCGCCTGATCTCGCTCGATGTCCTGCGGTCGAGCACGGATCCGTTCCCCTACGGCCGCGCGATCGACTGGGTGTGCAAGCGCGGCAACGTGTCGCGCCCGTTCCTCGTCCTGCCCTCGGACGACGACCTCAAGCGCCGCGCGAGCGTCGGGACCGGGCTCACCCGTCCGGAGCTCGCGGTGCTCCAGGCGCACGTGAAGATGCACGTGTTCAAGCTGCTCATGCAGGACGACACGGCGCTCATCCCCGACTTCGACGGCATCCTGCGCGACTACTTCCCGACGGGCGTGCGCGAGCGCTTCCCGCTGGACATCCCGAAGCACATGCTCGCGAAGGCCATCGGCATGACGATGGTGCTCACCCAGGTGGCGACCGACGCCGGGGCGGCGTTCTTCCCGCTCATGCTCGATCTCACCGGGGCCAGCGCCGGGCGCATCGCGGGCGCGTGGCTCGCGGCGATGAAGCTCACGGGCGGCGACGCCCTGAAGGCCACGCTGCTGGCGGAGAAGGCCCACCCGGAAGGGGCCTACATCGCCTGGAACCTCTACACGCAGGGCGTCGCCGAGCTCGTCGCGAGCTGGCTCGCCCCGGGCAGCGCCGGCGCGGCCGGGGAGGAGCCGGTGCGGTTCCAGGAAGCGCTCCTGGCCATCGCCGAGACGCGGGACGCCAGCGACAGCGCCCAGTTCGCCGCGAGCGTGACCCGCCTCGTCGCGAAGGGCATCGGACAGGGCACGGCCGAGCGCATCATCAACGCCTCGAACGCCGCGCTCGCGAGCGAGGTGTGCGCGGTCGCGGTGGCACGCGGGGAGCCCATCCTCGAGTCCGCCGGGCGCTACCAGGCCGTCGGCCACGCCAGCAAGCTCCTCCCGAGCCTGCGCTCCATCAGCGCGCGCCGCGGGTCGGGCCGCTGGGATCCCGTGGCGCTCGGCATCCTGCGCCTGCGCTACCTCGCCCTGCTCCGCGACATCGCCATCCGCACGACCATCGGTGACGAGCTGAAGCTCGGGACCGACCGCGCGGCCGAGTCGCTCGCCGTCGGTCCGATCCGCGAGGTGGCCCGCATCACCGACCAGATCGTGGGCGACGCCCCCGACGTGGCCTCGCTGCTCGTCGGCGAGCAGCAGATCCGGGCCGTCCTCGCCTAGGAGCACGTCGTGAGCCTCCGCGGCAGCACCTCGTGGATCTTCCTCCGACACGGAGAGTCGGTCGCCAATGCGGCCGGCTGGCTCTCCGGCTGGGAGGACGTGGTGTTGACCGCGCGCGGAGAGGAGCAAGCGCGCCTGGCGGCTGAGCTCCTCGCGGGCGTCCAGATCGGGCGGTGCCTCGTGAGCGATCTGGGGCGCGCCCGACACACCGCGCGCCTCGCCCTGAACGGGCGGGCGGTGCCGGTCCACACGCTCGCCGACCTCCGGGAGCGGCACCTCGGGGTGCTCCAACGGGCGCCCATCGTGGAGTGCACCGCCGACGGGCGGCGCGAGCGCTACCTCCTCCCGTGGGACCTCGGTCCCCCGGGTGGGGAGAGCCGGTCCACGGCCGTCCGCCGGGCCCTCGCCGCGCTCCGCCACTGGGACGATGGCACCCCCACCCTCGTGGTGGGCCACGGGAGCGTGCTGCGTGGCATCGTGGCGCTGTTCGACGGGCACGGGCCCGACGATCTGCACGCCCTCCCCCCGACGGCGAACGCCGAGCCCATGCACCGTCGAGGCCCGGTACCCTGGCTTTGAAACGCCACTGTGAGCCATCGGCGCAACTGCAGGCTTGACACGGCAAGACTCCGCGTGTTCTCCTACGGCTGTAGAACCTATAGGAGGCCTGCATGAAGAAGTTCCTCGCGCTGCTCGGACTCGCGCTGGCGAGCGCTACGCCGGCCCACGCCGGCTTCGGCATGACCGCCTACATGGGCGGCACCAACGACGGCGCTGCGCTCGGCATCCAGGCACCCACGCTCGACTACCGGGCCAGCGGCGTCCTCGTGCAGGTGCACCTGCTCGATCTCATCGGCGAACTGCCGAACAAGTACCTCGACCTCGGGGTCGATGTCTCCGGCATCGCGATGAAGCGCAAGGTGGCGGCCGACGTCGAGGGCGTCCTGATGCCCGGCGGCTCGGTGACCCTCCACGCGGACACCGGGTTCGACTCCGTGGGCTGGCAGGCCCTGGCCCAGCTGCGCATGGGCGCCGAGATGAAGCAGGGCATGGGCTTCGGCATGTACATCGTGCCGGTGATCGGCGCCTCGAACCTGCTCACCGGCAAGGTGGGCCTCGCGTACGGCGGAACGCTCCAGGTGAGCGCCTGGTTCAAGAAGAAGTGAGCGAGCGCGCCATCGTCCCCGCCCATGTCACCCGCGTGGAGCTGACCCAGCTCGTGCTCCCGCAGTACACCAACGCCATCGGGACGATCTTCGGCGGCCAGGTCGCGGCGTGGATCGACATGTGCGCGGCGATCTCGGCGCAGCGCTTCTGCCGCACCCAGGTGGTGACGGTCTCGATCGACGAGCTCCACTTCCTGCACCCCATCCAGCGCGGCCACATCGCGATCTTCCGCGCGTCCGTAAACGCGGCGTGGAACCGCTCGGTCGAGGTCGGGGTGCGCGTCGAGGGCGAAGACCCCCTCACCGGCGAGCGCACGCACACCGCGAGCGCGTACACGACCTTCGTGTCCCTCGTGGACGGGCGGCCCGCGCCGGTGCCGAACCTCCTCGCGGAGTCCGCGGAGGAGATCCGGCGCGAGGCCGAAGCCGACCTCCGTCGGCAGAGCCGCCTGCGGCACCGCAGCGCGCTCGAGGCGCAACGCGGGTAGATGGCACCGTTGATCCTCGCGAGCGCGTCTCCGCGACGTCGCCAGCTCCTCGAGAGCGCGGGCGTCGTGTTCGAGGTGCGCCCGGCGGATCTCGACGAGCGGGTTCACGAGGCGGAGGCGCCGCGCCCCTACGCGCGGCGGGTGGCCCGTGAGAAGGCCCTCGCCGTGCCCGGCGATCGGGTCCTCGCCGCGGACACCGTGGTGTCGCTCGACGGCGCGGTGCTCGGGAAGCCGGCTGGGCCCGAAGAGGCGCGCTCCCTGCTGCTCGCCCTGTCCGGCCGCACGCACACGGTCTACACCGCGGTGGCGCTCCGGGTCGCGGATCGGCTCCACGAGCGCGTCTGCGCCACCCAGGTCGGCTTCCGCGTGCTCTCCGAGCGGGACATCGCCTGGTACCTCGCGACGGGCGAGCCCTACGACAAGGCCGGCGGCTACGGCATCCAGGGCCATGGCGGCGCGCTGGTGGACCGCCTCCGCGGCAGCTACACCAACGTGATCGGGCTCCCGTTGCGGGAGACCCTCGCGCTCCTCGCGCGCTTCGGAGGCCCATGAGCATCGCCGAGAACCTCGACCGCGTGCGCGCCACCCTGCGCGACGCCGCCGTCGCCGCCGGTCGCCCCGTCGAGTCGGTCCGGCTCGTCGCCGTCTCCAAGCTCCAGCCCGTCGCCTCCATCCTCGAGGCGGTGGCCGCCGGCCAGGTCGACTTCGGCGAGAACTACGCCCAGGAGCTGCGCGACAAGGCCGAGACGGTGACCGCGCCGGTGCGGTGGCACTTCATCGGCTCGTTGCAGCGCAACAAGGTGAAGCATGTCGTCGGGCGGGCCACGCTGGTCCACGACGTCGACAGCCTCGCGCTCGCCGAGGAGATCGGCAAGCGATCGGGCCCGACGCCCACCGGCGTACTCCTCGGCGTGAACATCGGCGAGGAGCCGCAGAAGAGCGGGGTGCTCCCGGCCGACGCCCTCGCCCTCGCGGAGTCCGTCGCCCGGCTCCCCGGTGTCACCCTGCGCGGCCTGATGTGCATCCCGCCCGCGGTCGAGGACCCCGACGCCGCGGGCCCCTACTTCGCCGCACTGGCCGATCTCGCCGCGCGCGGGCGGGCCGCTGGCCTGCCCCTCGACGAGCTCTCGATGGGCATGAGCCACGACTACGCGGTCGCGATCCGGCACGGCGCCACGCTGGTGCGCGTCGGGACCGCGATCTTCGGCGCGCGGCCACCGAAGACCGCCGCGCCCGCCTGATCCGCGCCGGAGCGACCTACAGCTCGAACTTCACCATGCTGGGGCGGCCGGCGTCGATCCGCACGTCCATCGACCGGCTCCGCCCGTTGGAGCCGACGACCTTCACGCGGTGGGTTCCCGCGGTCAGCTCGACGGGCCGGCTGTCGGCGGTGGTGCCCATCTTGACGTTGTTCACGTAGATCGTCGCTTTGCGGTTACAAATGACCTGGAGCACGCCGGTGGCGGCTTGCAGGTTTCCACGGCGCTCCTCGACGTTTGGCGTCGTCGGGGCGGCGGGGAGCGGGGTCGCGGCGCGCGGCGGGAGCACGACCGGCGCGGGCGCCGGCGCAGGGATGGGCGGGGCGACGACGGGGACGGGCTCGGCAGCGATCGGGATCGGCGCGGGGGGGACCTCCACCGGCGGCACTACCGCCGGGACGTCGCTGGGGGCCGGGTCGGCGACCGGCGGCACCACCAGCGCGGGATCCGCGGTGGCGCCCGTGGGGGTCTCGGGCAGGGCAACCTTCTTCTCGGGTGCCAGGCTCTCGGCGACCGCGGTCACGGACGCGACCGCGTTGCGCGGCCCCACCGCCATCCCCGGGCGGGTCTGCTGCCAACGCCAGGCACCGACGCCCGCGACCAGCACGAGCACGGCGGCGGCCGCGATCATCGAACGGCGTAGGCGCGGCGCGGACCGCTTGGGCGCGGGCCGAGGCAACGTGGACGCGATGGACAACGGGGTCACCGGCGCCGCGGGCGACGGAGCCGCCGCGAGGGGCGGGGCCGGCGCGAACGGCGGGGCGGGGGGCGGGGGCGTCGTAAGCGGCGCGGCCACCGCGACGAGGCCCGGGAACGCCGTGCCGGGCTTCACCCCGGTCGGCGTGAGCTCCCCGAACGGGACCATCCTCTCCCCGTTGTCCGTCTGCTCGTGGCCGCCCGTGTCGAAATCCGCCGAGCGCGGGGGGATCCGCATGTCGTTGAAGTCCTGCGCGGCCGGCCGAGTGGGCCGAAGGTCCACCCAGGGCGACGGCTCGGACGAGCGCGCATCTCCGCGGTCCGGCGGTCGGAGCCCGTCGAACCCCTGCGGGGTCGAGGCCTCGATGTTCGTGCGCTCCTCGTCCGCGTACAGGTTCGGCGGCACGAGGTCGACGCGGGGATCGTTCCCCCGGACGCGGGCCGCGGCGGTGGCGATGCCCGGGGCCCGGGCGCGCTGGGTCGTGGAGGGCGGCAAGGCGGCGGGGGGCTCGGGTGGGCGCGGCGAGGCCGTGCCCCGCGCGGCGACGCGGACGCCGGGCGGAGGGGGAGCGGGGGACTGGGCCCGCGGCGGGGCGGCGCGGCGCCCGAAGGCGTCGCCGAGCTGGTCCATCGCGTCGGACATCAGCGCGCCCGGCAAGGTGTCGCCAGTCCTCCGTGCCTGGGTCTCGCCCGGCGGCTTCCCGACGAAGACCTGGAGGGGCCCACCCCGCGTGGGCAAGGCATCCTCTTCCGCCGGATCGGGCCCCAAGAGGGCGGCCTCGGCCCGCTCGTCCGGAGCGCGCATGCGCACGGGTGGCGAGGGCATGTTGATCCGTGGCGCCTGCTCGTCCACCAGCAGCTCGCCCGGCCGCCCGAACAGCCGTGATCGCCCGCGGTCGCTCATCCGTCCTCCAGGAGCCCGCAATAGGCCCCGGTCCCGCTCTCGGCAAGCGCGGCGAAGTCGCCCACAGCCGACGCTCGCGTCGTGAGCTCCATGCCTCGGGGAGACATCCGGCTGCCCATCGCGCCTCTGCGGATCCAGGCGTTCACGGCGCGTCGCACGACACCCTGCTCCGCCGGTTCAAGGCCGCGAAAGAGATTATCTGCGCGCGTCCACGTGGGCTCGACCACCCCCCTGGCGAGGAGCTCCCGCGCCAGGGCCCGCACCAGCAATGCGGTCGTACGCTCGGACGCTTCGGCGGGATCCCACCACGCCTCGAGCCCACCCGCCTCGACCACGCGCGCAACGTCCTGAGGGCGCAGGCGCAGGTCCCGGGGCAGGCTCCCGTCCGTGGCGAGGATGCGGATGACCTCGAACGGGTGCAGATCGAGGGCGTTGGCGACGCGAAGCACGCTCCACGGGCGCAGGGCGTCGAGATCGAGGGTCACGAGGAAGCCTCGGCGAGCAGGTCGGGGGTCAGCCAGACGGCGCAGACCTCGACCGCAGCGGCCTGGAGCTCGCGAGCGCCCTCCACCGCCGTGGCCACGCACTCGAGGACCCGCTCGCGCAGGTCGGGGGCCACCAGCGTGTCGCCGAGCCACACCTGGACGGCGAGGTTCCCCTGCAGCTCATCGAAGCGGACGAGGGCGTCCGGCGCCCCCACGTCCGCGAGGACGGTCTGGATGGCCGCCACGATCCGGTACGCGAGCAGCGAGCAGAGGTCCTCCTCCCGGACCGTCGCCTCGCCGTAGACCGCCCAGGGCACGGGCAAGACGAGGAGCAGCGCCTCGGGGCGGCCCTCCGGAGGGTCCACCGAGACGACGACGCCGACCGCAGCGGCCGGCAAGCCGAGTGAGGGGGGCGGCGACGAGGCCGCGCGCAGGTAGGGCTCGAGGCGGGCCCGGGCGTGCGCCGAGATGAGCTCTTCGGGCGCGGCGACGAGGCCCCCGCGCAGCGCGGCGGCGCGCTCCTGGGCATCCAGGTACTCGGTCACGGCCTCGATCATGTCGGGGGCGTCGAGCCCGGCGCCGAGCTCGAGGTCCCGGCGGGTGACCCGGGCATGCAGCGCGCCGGCCCGCTCCGCGAGGAGGGCCCGGTCGATCTCCAGGGCCTCACGAACACGAATGCGCTTCCGACGGATGGTCTCCTCGTCGAGGCTCAACCGGCGCTCCTCCTGCTCGTGACGCAGGGAGGTCAGGGCCGTGTACTGCCGCTGGGCCTCGTCCATGCGCCGCCGGATGGTGCGCTCCTCCTCGGCGATGGTCGCCAGGGAGGACTCGATCTCGTCGCTCGTCTGGGCGCGCCAGGCGAGGACCCCGTCCAGCAGGCCGACGAGGGCCGGCGCCGCCCGCTGGCCCGACGTCGCCGCGACGGCCCTACTCACAGACCTGCCAGAGCCCGGCGTTGATCGCCTGGGCGTCGGCCTCGGCCGCGTAGAGGCGATCCGCGAGGCGGATGTCGTCGAAGTCCTCGTAGACCCGGGCGTAGCCGGCCTTCAGGATCTCCTCGTTGATGAGGGTCTCCGTGCCGTCGTCTTCGACCACCCAGACATAGGCAAGTGTTCGGTCGTAGATGTCGGTGCAGGTCGCGTCGAACTCCAGGCGCACGTCTACCCCCACGAGGCGGTCGGCCATCCACGTGGCGGCCTCCAGCCCGAAGCACTCGTCGACCTCGGCGCTGCTGTGCGCGATCTCGGGCGCGTTGATCCCGAGGAGCCGCACGGCTTCGCCGCCGCAGGCCTCCAGCTCGAGGGTGTCGCCGTCGCGAGCGCATGCGACGTTGGCCTCGCGATCGGAGGCGCAGTGGTCACCGGCGACGATGGCCACGGAGTCGATCCCCCGGCAGCCCACCAGCAGGAAGAGGATTGAGCGCGCCACGGACATGCTCGCACAGGGTAGCATGTGATTTGCCCGCTCACCGCCGAGGGCCTCTCCGTGCAGCATCCCGTGGCCCCCTCGCCCCCGCCGGACGTCCTGCTGGAGGTCGACGGCCTTGGCAAGCGGTTCGACATCTACCCGAACGACCGGAGCCGCTTCTTCGAGCTGGTGGGCAACCGCACGCACCACGTGGAGCACTGGGCGTTGCGCGGCCTCTCGTTCCGCGTCGAGCGGGGCCGGGCCTTCGGGGTCATCGGCTCGAACGGGGCCGGGAAGAGCACGCTCCTGCGGCTCCTCGCCGGGATCACCGAGCCGACCGAGGGCGGACTGGGCGTGCACGGGCGCATGGCGACCCTCCTCGACCTCGGCGTCGGCTTCCACGACACGTTCACCGGCCGCGAGAACATCCAGCTCACGTGCTCGCTCCTCGGCCTCGATCCCGCGTTGATCCAGGAGCGCATCCCCGAGATCATCCGGTTCGCCGAGCTGGGCGACTTCATCGACTACCCGGTCCGCACCTACTCCACGGGCATGAACCTTCGGCTCGGGTTCGCCGTGGCGATGCACGTGGACGCCGAGATCCTCCTCATCGACGAGGTGCTCGCTGTCGGCGACCAGTACTTCCAGCGCAAGTGCGTTCGGCGCATCGAGCAGGCCGTGCGGGATGGCGCGACCCTGGTGCTGGTCTCCCACGACCTGCACGCCGTGCGCTCGCTCTGCGACGAGGTCCTGTGGCTCGACCGGGGCCGTCCGCGCGTCATCGGGCCCCCGCGCGAGGTGATCGAGCGCTATCTCGAGCTCGACCGCGTGCGGGTCGCCCCGGCCGCCCCCGACGCGCCCCCGCGCCCCACCCTGCGTCCGCTGCCCGGCGGTGTCGAGCGGGTGGTCACCCTCCCGGCGTCCCGCGTCTCCGAAGAGGATCCCGCCCTCCGCGACACCCTCGAGGTCGCCTGCGCGCCGGACGACCCCGCCGCCCTGTTCGCCGAGGCCCCCGGCGAGGCCCCGCGCCACGTGGACGGCGACCGCATGCTCGTCGCCGGCACCGGAGAGGCGCGGATCCTGCGGGTGCAGCTCCTCGACGCGCAGGGCCACGAGCGCGAGCGCTTCCGAACGGGCGAGAGCCTGGTGGTGGCGGTCACCTTCCGCACGACCGAGTCGATCGTGAACCCCATCTTCGGGGTCGCGCTCTTCCGGAACGACGGCGTGTACGTGTTCGGGCCCAACACCCGGTTCGATGGGGTGCTGGAGGGGGACTACCACGGAGTTTATACCTTCTTCGTCCATTATCCCGCGCTCCCCCTCCTCGCCGGCACCTACCGGGTCTCGATCGCCATCTTCGACCAGGGGCACGTGACCCCGCACGTCTGGCACAACCAGCTCTACGAGCTCACGGTCTCCCAGGACGTCGAGGATCACGGGATCGTACGCCTGCCCCACCGCTGGGGCCTCCTCACCTGGCACGACGCGAAGACGGATCGGAGCCCCCCGTGAGCCGGGTGGCCCTCCTGGGCGAGGGCCCGCTCCCCGGCGCCGCGACGGTGGACACGTCGTTCGCCCAGCTCCGCCTCGCGCAGCTCTTCACCGGCCTCCGCGCGGACCACGACGTGCACGTGGTCGACGTCCGCTCCGACGACGCCCGGCTGGCGCTCCGGGATCTGCGGCCGTGGGCCGTCGTGACCGCCGGCACCTTCGGCCCCACCCGCGCCGCCATGGCCGCGATCGGGCAGGAGCCGCTCTGCATCGACCTCCCCGGGGACCCCTTCGCGGACGCCCAGATGGTCGCCGCCTTCGGCAGCGCCGAGGCCGTCGCCGCGGAGGCGCAGGCGGTGTTCGTGCCGGCGCTCCTCCGGGGCGACGCCTTCACCACGATCTCCGGCCCGAGCCGCCACGCCTTGCTCGGTCAGCTCGGGCTCCTCGGCCGGCTTGCCCGCACGCCGCCGGGGGAGGAGTGGGCCCTCGTCACCCCCGTCGCATGGGAGTTCCCCGGGCTCGTCGAGGCCGCGCCCCGCGCCCCCGGCCTCCCGGTCCGCGTGGCGCTCGTCGGGGGCTTCAACACCTGGTTCGACGGCGAGACGCTGCTGGACGGCCTCCTCCGCGCGATGGATCGCGCCCCGATCCAGGTCGAGGTGGTCGGCGGCCCCATCCCCGGGCACCACACGGAGACCTGGTCGACGTTCGTGGGGCGCGCGCGCGCCTCCGCCCACGCGGGCGCGTTTCGCTTCCGCGACCGGCTCCCGCCCGCCGAGCTCGCGCGGGTGCTCGGGACGTGCACGGTCGGGGTGGTCCTCGATCGGCCGGGCTACGAGCCCGAATTCGGCAGCCGCACCCGGGTCCTCCTGTACCTCCACCAGGGCCTGCGAGTGATCGCCACGACGCGCTGCGAGCTCGCCCGGGACCTGGCCGCCGGTGGTTGGATCGAAGCGGTCCCCATGCAGGACCCCACCGCCCTCGCGGACGCCCTGCTCGCGCCCGCCGCCGCCCTCCCCGACCGCGCCCCCCTGCGCGCCCGCTACGGCATCGCCGCGACGACCGCGGGCGTCCGGGCCTGGGCCGCGCGTCCCGCCCGCCGCGCCCGCCACGGAGACGCCGACGCCATGGCCGCGCTCGCGCGCGAGCGGGACACCCTCCGGGAGACCCTCGCGACGGTCTACGCGTCGCCCACGTTCAAGGCGATCGACCGCTTGCGTCGCCTCGGGAAGCGCTGACCCCCCGTTGCCCTCACCGCCGCGATCACATGGCAGATTTTTGACTTCACTCTTGGGCCCGGGGGCTCCATGTTGGGAGTGAGGTCGCCGAAATGCCTCTCCCTCATCCCCTCCCCCACAACGTCGTGCGCCTGCACCCCGAGCTGCCGGCCCTGACCGCGCGCGACCGCGCCCGCCTCGACCTCGTGGAGCTCTTCCGCGGCCTCGACCAGGCGTCGCAGCTCGTCCTCCTCAACCAGCTCGAGCACAGCCAGGCCCGCATCCGCCGCCACACGCCCGCGGCCGCCCTCGTGCGCGGCGAGCAGGGCCCCGTGTCCTGGCGGCGCGGGAGCTCCGATCTCTGGCTGGTGGCGCCGATGTCGCGACGCTTCATGCACCAGCGCGCGCTCGGCTAAGGCCGTCGTTCCTCGCTCCGGCGCCAGCCGCAGGGCGGTTCAGAACACGACCTCGACGCCCACGCCCGCCCCGCCGCGGACGACCTGATCGCCGGGGTTGTAGATCAGGTACTGGCCGTGCACCCGCACCAGCTCGGTGATCTCGAAGCCGAGGCGGAGCTCGTCCTCGGTGAGGCGGTCCTCCAGGGGGCCCGCGAACCCGTCGGTGTGGCGGTACCAGCCGTAGACCCGCCCGATGTTCAAGCCGAAGAGCACCTCCGCGCCGGCCGTGGGGCGGCCGAGCATGGAGGACTGCGTCACGTCGCCGGTGCCGCCGAGGAAGAGGCCGAGCTTCAGGTCCACGCCGTCCTTGCCGCCGAACACGTCGAGGCCGATGCCGGCGCGCCCGATCCAGGTGCCGGTGGGGTCGATGCGGACGACCGTGGTGACGTAGCCGTCGTGCTCGCCGTCGACGCGCCCCCGCAGGTCGAGGGCGACGGTCTGGGGCATGATCTGCGACGTGGCCTCGACGTGGAACTCGGGCTCGGCAGCGGCGGAGTTCACGAGGGCAAGGGCGGCGGCAAGCAGCATGGCGGGCTCTCCTGCCTGCTTGGACACCGCGGCGCGGGTGGACCGCTACCTCATGCGACCGCGCGGTCCCGATCGGCGACGCAGCGCAGGGCGAGATCCTCGAAGATGCCGCCCCAGTCCGCGCGGGCGCGGAGCTGCTTCAAGATCTGGTAGACGCCGCCGAGCCCGCGGTGGAGGAACACGAGCTCGTGGGGCGAGCGCAGGGCCGACGACGCCACGAGCCGCGGCACGATGGCGGTGATGCGGTCCTGGACGTCGTCGGCGTCGCTGCCCATGGTGTACGGGCCGCCGCGCGCGAACGGGGTGCCGATCGCGCGGCAGAGCTCCCACAACACGTCCTCGGAGTCGCGATCCCCCCGGCGGGTCAGCGCGCGGATGCGCATCGACGCCTCCATGAGCCGCTCCCGGTCGCCGTAGCGGGTGGCGAGGCCGCACTCGCCGTAGCTGGCGATCCAGTCGAGCTCGAGACGGCGGACGCAGCCGAAGTCGAGGATGCCGACCTTGCCCTCGGGCGTGAAGAGGTAGTTGCCCGGGTGGGGGTCCGCGTGGATCGCGCGCAGCTCGTACTGCATGCGCATGAAGGCCCGGCCGAGCGTGACGCCGGCGAGCTGCTTGGCGGCAGGCGAGGCGGTGGCGACGAAGACCGGCAGCGGGCGCCCGGAGAGGCGCTCCATCGTGAGGACACGCGAGGTGGACCAGCCCTCGTGGACGAGCGGGATGGTGATGTTCGGGTCGTGCTTGAAGAAGGCACGGAACTGCGCCAGGTTCTCGGCTTCCTTCCGGTAGTCGAGCTCCTCCGCGAGGCGGGCCTCGATCTCCTGGAAGATGGCGTCGACCTCCTCCTTCGGGCGGCGCAGGACGCGGCCGGCCGTGAGCATCGCGCGGAGCGCGCCGAGGTCGGCGTGGACGCTGCCGTCGATCCCTTCGTGCAGGACCTTCACGACGACCTCGGTGCCGTCGGGCAGCCGGGCAGCGTGCGCCTGGCCCAGCGAGGCGGTGCCGAGGGGCGCGGGGTCGAACGACTGGAACAGGGTGTCGATCCCGCCGGCGAGCTCCGACTCGACGCGCCGCTTCACCGTCTCGAACGGGACCGGCTCCGCCTTGTCGTGCAGCTTCCCCAGGGCGGCCCTGGCCTCCTCCGGGAGGCCGTAGCCGTCCGCGACCTGGGCGAGCGCCTGGCCGACCTTCATCGCGGCGCCCTTCAACGTGCCGAGGTTCGCGACGATCCGCTCGGCATTCTCCTGGTGGGTCCGATCGAGCGAGGCCTTGCGGGCCTCCTCGCCCTGGAAGATCCCGGCCACCTTGTTGCCGAGATAGGACGACGAGACTCGGGTCGTCAGCGCGCCGAGCTGCGCCATCCGCGTGAGCTTGGATGCCATCCGACCCTCCTAACCCCCCGGAACCGCCGAATGACCGTCCTTGACCGCTTCCACCCCGGCGCCGTAGCCGCACGCGAACGCTTCCACGCGGACACCATCGCCGAGGTCGCTTCGACCGTCGCACGGGACAGGGTCGTCCTGATCGGCATGGGCTGGAACCCCTTCGTGAAGCAGGCGCGGCGCATCCTCCAGGCCGAAGACATCGGCTACAGCTACCTGGAGTACGGCAACTACCTCACCAGTTGGAAGCCGCGCCTCGCCATCAAGATCTGGGCGGGCTGGCCGACGTTCCCGATGGTGTTCGTCAACGGCGCGCTGATCGGCGGCGCGAGCGACCTCGAGGCGCTCCGCAAGTCCGGCGAGCTGAAGCGGCTGATCGCCGGCCAGGCCGGCTAGCCTCCGCGGGGCCGCCGCTCACGGGACGACGAGCGCGCCGGCGTCCACCGCCGTGTAGCCGTCATCGCTGCCGTACCCCGGGCAGGTGTCCCCGCCGCCGTCGCAGTAGGTCCAGGACGCGCCGCCGTCCGCGCTGGCGCGCACGCAGTAGTCGTAGGCCCCCGCCGTGGAGGGGGCCGCGAAGCTGCCCTGGTACTCGTCGTTGGCGAGGTCCCCCGCGGTGAGCCCGTCCTTGTCGACGTTGTAGGTCATCGACGCCCAGGCCCAGCCCGACGACGTCGCCGGGTTGGAGCCGTCGGGGCCGACCCCGACCTCGACGGTCAGGCCGCTCCCGGCGCCCGCCGCGTCGGTGATCCCCGCGAGGTAGACCCAGCCGTAGACCACCGCGGAGGTCGCCGCGGCGCTCACGGTCTGCGCGCACGGGTACTGGAGGTGGCAGTAGTCCACGGGGACGGGCGCGACGCCGGTGTCGGTGTCCGAATCCGTGTCGGAATCCGTGTCGGTGTCCGAATCCGTGTCGGTGTCGGTGTCGGTGTCGGTGTCGGTGTCGGTGTCGGTGTCCGAATCCGTGTCGGTGTCGGTGTCCGAATCGGTGTCCGTGTCCGTATCGTCTTCGCGCACGTACGTGTACGGGAGCGTCGCCGAGGCCGCCCCCTCGGTCACGAGGAAGGCCGCCTCGCCCGCCTCGTGCGGCGGTGTCACGCAGGTGAGCTGCCGCGAGGAGATGAAGGAGAGCGAGACACAGCCGAGGCCGCCGACCGTGGCGGTCGTCGTCTCCGTGAAGCCGGTCCCGTGGACGCTTATGGAGAGGTGGCCCTCGGTGGAGCCGCGGTCGGGTTCGAGTCGGGTGAGCGCGAACGCCTCGGGGGTCTCCTCATCGTCCGTGTCGGGCGCGGAGCCGTGGATGAGCGGCTGGCAGGACACGAGCGCGAGCAACCACATGGAGCCTCCCGACGGCGCCCGAGTCCAGGCCGACGAGAGGGGGCGCGTCCGCAAGGTGACGCATATCGCGAGCCCGAGCGCGATCGAGTACCATCTGCGCGTGATTGCCAACCTGCTCCTCGTCCTCGCCGCGTGCACCCCTCCCGACGAGGTGCCCGAGGTCCCGACCTGTGATCCCGCGCCGTCGAGCGAGTGGTCCGGGGACACCGTGTTCGAGGACCGCACCGAGGCCTGGGGCCTCGTCGGGCCCGAAGGCGGTCGCCTGCAAGCCGTTGACCTCGACGGGGACCGCTACCCCGATCTCGTCGTGACGCAAGTGCATTCGAACGCGCGCGACGACCTCACGGTGGTCCCTGCCGTCCGCTACCACTACGTGATGATGAACCGCCCCGGTGACGACGGCGGGCGCACGTTCGTCGACGAGACGGAGGCCAGCGGGCTCATCCAGAACCGGGATGGCGGCACGGGCACGAGCGCGACGCTCTTCGTGTACGGCGACGTCGACAACGACGGCGATCTCGACGCCTTCGCGGGCCGCTACTACGACGCCGGTGCCGACGACCTGACGGGCGACTGCTCCGAGATCCTGCTCAACGACGGCGCGGGCCACTTCACCTTCGCGGACCGCTCGGACCCCTGCGACCTCGAAGGCGTCCCGGTGACCGCGGCCTCGTTCACCGACTACGACGCCGACGGCGTGCTCGATCTCTGGCAGGTCGCCTTCTACATCGAGTACGGCTACCTCGCGGCGGGGCAGGATCAGCTCTTCCACGGCAACGGCGACGGCACGTTCACCGACGTGACCGATGCCATGGGGCTCTCCCTCGCCCGGGGCCGCCAGACCGAGGACTACCTGGGCCGCGACGTGCGGCGCCCGGCGTACGGCGCCTCCGCCTGCGACCTCGACGGAGACGCCCTCCCCGAGCTCATCGCCACGAACTACGGCCGGTCGTGGAACCAGCTCTGGCTCAACCAGGGCGAGAGCTTCGTCGAGATCGGCGACGAGGCCCGCTTCGACGACGACGAGAACTTCGACTACGCCGACAACTTCATGTACGCCTGCTATTGCGAGCAGACGGGCGACTGCTCGGTCGAGCCGACGATCTCCTGCGGCGGCCAGGACTTCGGGAGCTGGACCCCCGGCTACGACGACCAGCCCGCGCGGCTGGCCGGCAACTCGTTCACGACCGTGTGTGCCGACATCGACAACGATGGCGACAACGATGTGTACTCGGCCAACATCGTGCACGACTGGGCCGGCGAGTCCGCCGATCCCACGCAGCTCCTCCTCAACGACGGCAACGCCTCGTTCACGCCCGTCGACAACGCGGACAACGGGCTCGCCCGCGACCGGCCCGCGCGGGCGTCCTGGAACGAGGGCGACCTCCACGCGGCGTTCTTCGACTTCGACAACGACGGGTGGAAGGACGTCGTGCTCGGATCGAGCGACTACGAGGACACCCACGTCTGGCTGTGGCGCCAAGTGTCCCCGGGGCAATTCGAGGACGTGAGCGACGCGACCGGGCTGAACCACCCCTGGCCCGCCGGCCTCGCGGTGGCCGACTTCGACCTCGACGGCGACCTCGACTTCGCCACCGGGTCGAGCACCGCCCGCACCGGCACCCCGTGGAGCACCCGCGAGGTGCACCTCTACGAGAACACCGCGCCGGTCGGGAACTGGATCCGCATCGAGCGCCTCCCGGTCGGCACGCGCGTCGACCTCACCGCGGGCGGCGTGACCCAGACCCAGGAGGTCTCCGGGGGCTACGGCCACGCCGGCATCCAGAACGACGTGGCCCTGCACTTCGGCCTCGGCGACGCCTGCCTCGTCGACGAGATCGTAGTGACCGCCCCCGGGGGCGCCCAGACGACCTACACGAACCAGCTCGGGAACCAGGCGCTGGTCCTCCCGTGAGGCGCCACGGCGCCGCGCTCCTCCTCGCCCCACTCCTCCTCGCCGTCCTGCTCGCCGCCGCCGCCCCCGTCGCGTTCGCGAAGGAGGGCCCCGCCGCCGTCATCCCCACGGGCACCGCCGTCCGCATCGAGGGGATCGGTCGGAAGGACGCCTTCTGGCGGTTCCGCGAGGAGCTGGTGGGGCAGGTGTGCGCCGTCGGGGAGCCCGGGCTCGTGCACCAGAAGCGCGAGTTCTACAGCGGGGCGCTCGAGTGTCCCGGCGAGGAGTCGCTGTACTTCTACCAGGTGGAGGTCGAGCAGGGCGACTACGGGGCGATCCTGGACGAGCTCGTCCGCGCGCTCCCCGCCGCGGCTCCGGCGCTCGAGCGTGCCGAGCCCATGGGCCCGGAGCTCGAGGTGGACGCTCCGCCCGCGGTCCCCTCCCGGAAGGCGGACGGCCGGCTTCAGGGCGCGGCGGTCCCGGCCGGACAGCTCGTACGGATCGTGGATCTCGCGCCTGCCGACCGCTACCACGCCGACCGCGCCGCGCTGATCGGGCTGACGTGCAACGTCATCGAGGGGCCGCTCGTGCCGTCTGGGGACGCGTGGTTCGCCGGGCGGCTGTTCTGCGGCGACGGCAAGGACTGGCAGCTCTACCAGGTGGCCGTCGCGCCGGAGTGACCGTCCCCGTGCCGCTCCCCGGTCAGCCCTTCACGCCGCCCGCGGTGAGCCCCTCGACGAGGTGGCGTTGGAGGACGAAGAAGAGCGCCGTCACCGGCAGGCTCACGAGGATGGCACCGGCGGCGAAGTTGCCCCACTCCGCGCCGAACTCGCCGACGTAGCCGTTGAGCACGACGGGCAGCGTGTACGCCCGCTCGTCCCCCATGAGCGTCGCGGCGAGGATGAACTCGTTCCACGCGGTCATGAACGCGAACAGCGCGGTCACGACGATCGCCGGCCGGGCGAGCGGCAGGATCACCCGGGTGAAGGTGACCCATCGGCTCGCGCCGTCGAGCATGGCGGCCTCCTCCAGGTCCTTCGGGATCGTGTCGAAGTAGCCCTTCAGGTTCCACGTCGCGAAGGGCACGGTGGTGGTCGAGTAGACGAGGACGAGGCCCGTGAGGCTGTCGAGCAGGCCGAGGGTGTCGAGCAGGAGGTAGAGCGGGATCGCCATCACGACGCCCGGGAACATCTGGGTGAGCAGGAATGCGCCCATCATGCGGTCCCGCCCGGGGAAGCTCCACCGGGAGAGCGCGTACCCGGCGGTGCACGCGAGCGCGACGCCGAGCGCGGCGGTGACGCCGGAGACGACCAGCGAGTTGAAGAGCTGCCGCCCGAAGAGCCAGGCGCCGGTGGCGTCCTGGGTGCCGAGGACCGCCGCGAAGTTGGCGGTAGAGACCTCCGTCGGCAGCGGGTTCGCGGACATCGTGAAGCTCTGCGACGGCGAGAGCGCCATCTTCAGGACCCACAGCACCGGGAAGATCGTGGCCGCGGTGATCGCGACCAACGCAGCGTGGGTGGCGACGACACGAACCGGGGACGGGGCGCGCATCAGACCACCTTCTTGCCGGCAAGCCGGTTGGCGGCCTGTCCGTACAACACGAGCACACCGAAGATGAGGACGGCGTAGGCGGCGGCGTAGCCGTAGCGATGCCCGCGCGTGAACGCCCAGCGGTAGGCCTGCGAGATGAGGATGTCCGTCCCGCCGTCCGGCTCGCCGCCGCTCACCAGGTAGATGACGTTGAACATGTTGAACGTCCAGACGCTCCCGAGGATGACCGCGGGGAGGAGCGCCGGCCGCAGCAGCGGAAGCGTCACTAGGCGGAAGCGTTGCCAGCCGCTCGCTCCGTCGACCTCCGCGGCCTCCTCGAGGTCACGCGGGATCGCCTGGAGCGCCCCCAGCGTCACCACCATCATGAACGGGAAGCCGAGCCAGGTGTTGGTCGTCACGTTCGCGGCGAAGGCGGTCGACCACTGGGCGAACCACGACACCGGCTCGAGCCCGATCGCCACGAGCAGCCCGTTGATCGCGCCGAACTGGCGGTGGAACATCCCCTTCCAGATCAGCGCGGTGATGTAGCTCGGGACCGCCCAGGGCAGGATCAAGAGCGCGCGGAACACCCCGCGGAGCCGCACCCAGGGCTCGCGGAGCAGCATGGCGAGCGCCACGCCGATGCCGACGTGCAGGATGACATTCGCGACGGTCCACCCGATGGTGACGACGAGCGTGGACCAGAAGGAGAGCGGGCTCTCGATGGGGAAGTCCCGCGCGAGCACGATGTCCAGGAAGTTGGCGAGGCCCACGAAGGTCCACGCCTGCTGGTCGTAGTCGAAGAGGCTGACCGCGGCGCCGACGAGGAACGGCAGCACGACCAGCAGCGTCATCGCGGAGAACGCCGGGGCGACCCAGGCGAACGCGAACCGCCAGCGCGCGATCGGGGCACCGCGCACCTCGCGGACGAGCCACGCCAGCGCGGCGAGGAGGCCGAGGCCACCGGCGACGAACCACGGGCGGGGGTCCGCGGCGGGGGGCGACGGGCGGGAGACGATGTCGTACTGGAACTGGGCTTCGTGCGCGGCCTCCACCGGGTCGGCGGCGCCGCGGACCAGGCGGCGCAACGCGCGGGCGAGGGGCTCCCACGTGCGCGCCATCTCGGCGCGGGTCGGCATGGGGACCGCGGTGTCGAGCTGTTGGCGGAAGGCCCCCAGCCGGGGGTCGGTCACGAGCACCGCCGTGTTCGCGACGAGCTGCTTGCCGACGCGATGGCGCACCTCCGCGGCGGCGTCCCCCGCCATCCAGGTGGCGAAGGCGCGGGCCTCGGCGCCCTCGCGCGTGAGGAAGAGGGCCTCCACCGTGACATAGGGCGCGGCGGGGCGGCCGGTGGCGGACACCGTCGGGAGCGGGGCGACGCCGAAGTCGACGCCGGAGGCCTCCCCGAGGAACCACGGGCCGTTCGCCATCATCGCGACCCGGCCCTCGTTGAAGAGCTGGGTGAGCAGGGCGCCGCTCGGCTCCGCGGGGCCGAGCGCGGCGAGGGTCTGCACGAAGCCGAACGCGGCGACGTTGGCCTCGGAGTCGAGCCGCACCGCGCCGGACTCGTCGAATACGCCGCCGCCGAACCCGTGCATCCAGGCGGCGTCCGCGTAGGCGCTCGAGGCCTCCCACGCGAACCCCCAGCGGTCCTCGGCCCGCAACGCGGTCGCCGCCGCGAGCAGGGCGTCGGTCGAGGCGGGCGGGTCGGGGATCAGCGCGCGGTTGTAGTAGAGCGCGAGCGACTTGTACGCGAGCGGCCAGCCCCACACCGCCTCGCGGAGGGTCAAGGCCTCCACGGTCACGGGGTGGAGCTCGCCCCCACCCAGGCCGGGCGGCGGGAGATCCACCGGCAGGATCAGCCCCTCGGCGGTCCAGGCGCCGATCTTCTCGTGCGCGAACACCAGGAGATCCGGGCCGTTGCCGCGGGGCACGGCCGCCTCGATCTTGGAGCCCAGGCTCTCGTACGAGACGAACACCGGCCGGACGGTGGTGCCCGGGTGGTCGGCGTTGTAGCGCCCCACGAGCTCGTCGAGCGCGACCCGCTCGTCCCCCCGCCACGCGTGCCAGAGCGTGACCTCGCCAGCCTGGGCAGCGCCGACGAGCGCGCCGCCGACGAGGAGGGAGAGGATCACCCTCGCCTCTCGCCCGTGGCCCGGTCGAAGCGGTAGGCGCGCGCGAAGTCCACGCGCACCGTCCCCGACGGGACCGCCCCCTCGACCCGCGCCACGAGCACCTCGGTGCCGACGCGGAGGTGCACCATGGCCTCGAACCCGAGCTTCTCGACGACCTCGACCGTGGCCTCGTGCGGCCCGGCGCCGATCCGCACGTCGTTCGGGCGGACGCCCACCACGTCGTCCGCGACGCGCTCCAGGAAGTTCATGCCCGGGCTCCCGATGAACCCGGCCACGAAGCGGTTCCGCGGCTCGAAGTAGAGCTCGTCGGGGGTGCCGACCTGCTGCACGATCCCGCCGTTGAGGACCACGATGCGGTCCGCCAGCGTGAGCGCCTCGGTCTGGTCGTGGGTGACGTAGACCGTGGTGGTCCGGAGCGCGGCGTGCTGCCGACGGAGCTCCACGCGCACGGAGTTGCGCAAGGAGGCGTCGAGGTTCGACAGCGGCTCGTCGAACAGGAACACCTTCGGACGCCGTACGATCGCCCGGCCCATCGCGACCCGCTGCCGTTGGCCACCCGACAGCTCGCGCGGGAACCGGTCGAGCAGGTGGGTCAGACCGAGCATCTGCGCGGCGTCGGCGACACGTGCCACGGCCTCGGGGTGCTTCTGGAGGGAGAGGGCAAACCCCATGTTCTCCCGCACGGTCATGTGCGGGTAGAGCGCGTAGGACTGGAACACCATCGCCACGTCGCGATCGCGCGGCGCGGTGTCGTTGACACGGCGCCCGTCGATGCGGAGCTCGCCGCCGGTGATCTCCTCGAGCCCCGCGATGCAGCGGAGGAGCGTGCTCTTGCCGCAGCCGGAGGGCCCCACGAGCACGATGAACTCGCCGTCGGCGACCTCGAGGTCCACCCGGTGCAGCACCTGGACGGCGCCGTAGCGCTTCTCGACCCCGGCGAACGAGAGCGTGGCCACGGCCTACCTCCGGACGAAGATGGCTTCGAGCCACCCGTCGGCAGTCCCGCTCGGCTCCAGGCGCGCCACGTCGAAGCGAGGCGCCAGCTGCTCGATGAGGGCCCCCGCACCGCCCTCCTCCGCCGGAAAGGCGCCGAAGAGGAGGCCGCCGGGGCGGAGGACGGTCGCCGCGGCCTCGACGTAGCGGGCGCGGCTGACGTGGTCGAGGCTCGCGAAGGCACCCGACTCGCACACGAGGTCGAAGTCGCGGACGGGCGCGTCGAGGAGGGAGCCCGCCGCGGCCGTGATCCCCGGCGCGGGGGCCGGGCCGCCGAGCACGGTGACACGGTAGCCCCGGGCGTCGAGCGCGCGCGCCTCGTGTCCCTCGCCGAGATCGGGGAGGAGGACCCGGGCGGGCGGGTGATGGACGTGCGGAAGCAGGCGCAGCACGACCGGCGCGCCGCGATCCCGTGCAAGGCCGGCGCCAGACTGGTTCATCGGGACCCCCTTCTCGCCGCGGCCTCTATCGCCGCGACTTCACTCCTCACAGGCGACCGAGAGGCGGAAATTGCCGGTCTCGCCACCGCGCCCGTCCACCACGACCAGGTATTGGGCCCCCACGTCCGACCACACGGACACGGCGCCGCCGTTGCCTTCCTCGTCGACCGCCTCGCACTCCCGGATGGCATTGTCGCTGGTCGGACACGTGTCCTCGTCCTGCCAGAAGAGGACGAACAAATCCAGATCGGCGCAGGGCGTGTCGAACTGGAAGGTCGCGGTGGTGCGCTCCGGGATGAACATCGTGTAGACGCGCTCGGAGGCGGTGTACTCCCAACGATCCAGGTTGGGTGTGCAATACCAGGACTCCCAGGCTTCGCCCGAATAGTCGGAGTCGCCGCCCTCGGTTGTCTCCTCCAGGACGTCCCCGCAGCCGATCTCCTCGGTGTAGCAGTCGGGCCCGCCGGGCGCGGCGGTGGAGAGCTCGGCGCCGCAGAGGTCGGTGTCGGCGTCCGTGTCGGTGTCGGTGTCGGTGTCGGTGTCGGCATCCGCGTCGCTGTCCGCATCGGCGTCCGCATCTGTGTCCGCGTCGGTCTCTGCGGGCCCCGTGTCATCACCATCTGCTGGTTTCACGGTGAAGACATCACATGCCGCGAGCGCGCCGAGTAAGAGGATCCAGGCGCGCATCGCGTCTCCGTGTCGGGCTCCACCCTACGCGCCCGGAGCCCCGGTCGCAAGCCCGCGGAACACGTACCGCCCACCGGTCCGCCCGACCCCGCCGCACGCTCGCTAAGCACGCCGATCCTGACGAGCTTGTGAAGGTTCCGTCGATTCCAAGGCGTCCCTTGCCGCGGGCGCGGCAGGCATCTACGATTGAAACGTTCATGTGACGAGGTTCCGTGCGCATCGCTACTCGCTATGAGGTCAAATACCGCATCTCGCCGGAGCTAGCGGAGCAGGTTCGAGAGTGGATCGCTCGCTACATGGAGCCCGACGCCCATGGCGAGGGGGGCTCCGCGAGGTACCCGGTCCACTCGCTGTACCTGGATGACGCCGATTGGCGCATCTACCGGGAGACGAGGAACGGCAATTTCTCCCGCTTCAAGCTCCGGGCTCGAACGTATTCGTTCACGCCCAACGCCCCCGTGTTCCTGGAAGTCAAGTCCCGCAACGGCGAGGCGATGCGCAAGTCCCGCGGCGAGGTGGACCGCGCGGAGGCGGTGCGCATCCTCGACGGTGGAACGCCGCGCAACCGGGGAGGGGGCGCCATCGAGAACTTCCGCACCCATATGGACCGATATCGGGCATATCCGCGTGCGTGGGTCACCTACGAGCGCTTCGCGTATGTAGGCGGAGATCGCGGCCTGGTGCGGATCACGTTCGACAGCGCCATCGCCTGCGCCCCGCCGACCCGCGGTCTGGCGGAACCAGAACGGTGGTATCCCATCGACGACGTGAAGGGGATCGTGGTGCTGGAGCTGAAATACAACGGTTCGTACCCGGCGTGGGTCGCGGACACCATCCGGCGCTTCGGCCTGGAGCGGCGCTCCATGTCCAAGTACCGCCACGCCGTCGAAGTACTCCAAGGAATGGAGTCCACCACTCTCGCGGCAGAGCTGGCCTCGGGCTCAAGGATGGCGCGTTGAACCCTCTCGATTTGTTCACAGGCTCCGCAGGCGGCGGGCAACTCACGATGGTCGACGCCGGCTTCGACCTCTTGTTGTCGTTCGTCCTGGGCACCTTCGTGGCGTGGCTCTACGGGATGACCCACCGCGGCCTGTCGTACTCGCGCAACATGGTGCACAGCATCGTGCTGCTCTCGATGATCATCACGATGGTGATGCTGGTGGTGGGGGACAGCATCGCGCGGGCCTTCGGCCTCGTCGGGGCCCTCGCCATCATCCGCTTCCGCACCGTCGTGCGCGACGCGCGTGACACCACCTTCATCTTCCTGGCGCTCGCGGTCGGCATCTCGGTGGGAGCCCAGCAACACGCGGTGGCCCTGCTCGGCACCGCGATGATCGGGATCGTGGCGACTACCCTCCAATTCAGCGGCTTTGCCACCCGCCACTCCGACACCGGCATGTTGCGGGTGCGGGGGGCCGGCGGCGCGGCGGGCGCGATCGAGAAGGTCCTCACCGATTGGTGTCGCACCCACGAGCTGGTTGCCCTGCGGCAGGGCGACACCGGCGAACCTTCAGAATTCAGCTACGAAATCAGGCTCTTTCACTCGGGTGAACGTGAGGATCTTCTCCGCGCGGTGCGAGCCGTCGAGGGGACCACCCAGGTGACCGTGGCCATCGAGGAACGGGCGGAAGAATGGTGAGACGAACAATCCCATTGGCGCGGCGCCTACGGGCGGCGCGGGGCAACATCGTCATGGCGCTCTGTTGGGGCTCCGCGGCGATCGCCTGCGCGATGTGGCTCCTCCTGCGGACCGGGTCCTTCGATGGAACCGCCGTGGCGGTCACGCGCACCCACCTCATTCGTGCGCCGGAGAGCGGCCGCATCGCGAGCGTCGAAGTCGCCCCCTTCCAGCGGGTCGATGCCGGAACCGTGCTCGCCCGTATCGAAGTGCCGGGCCTGTCCCAGCAGATTGCCGCGGCGGAGGCGGATCTGCGCACCTTGGAAGCTCAGCTCGGCGCCGAGGAGGCGGACCGTGGGCGCCGCTTCGCCCGGGACCTCGAGGCCGCGCGCGCGTCGTGGCTCCGATCCCGGGTCGAGCTCGAGCGGGACCGGTCGGACCTCGTGGTCGCCGAGCAGGAGCTCGCACGGGCGCAGTCCCCGGGCGTGCTCGTCGCGGCGAGCGAGGTGGATCGCTTCACATCCGTGCGAGACGCCGCCAGGGCCTCGGTCGCAGCCCGCGCCGCCGAGGTCGACGCCCTCAACCAGAGCTACGAGGACGCGCGAGAGCGCGCGGGCGGCCCCCGCAGCGAGATCTTGAAGACCTCCGTCGAGGCCGCCGCCGTCTACCTGGAGTCGCTGCGCATGGTCGCGGACGCCAACGTCCTGCGCTCCTACGCCTCCGGGGTGGTCTCGGCGCCGCTCGGCGCCCAGGCGCGCGACGGCCGGTCGGAGGTCATCGACGAGGCGTTCCCGATCCCCGGACAATGGGTCCAGGCGGGCGTACCGGTCGTCATGGTCACCGAGCCGAGTTCCGAGGACGCCGTGGTCTTCGTGGACATCACCCGCGCCCGCGCGCTGATCCCGGGCACCTCCGTGTCGGTGCGGGGTGTCGGCGGGAGCCGCTTCTCGGCGACCGTGCGCTCCGTGGGCGTCGCCGTCGAGCCCGTCCCCGTCCGGCAGCTTCAAGACCAGACCATCCAGGAGTGGGGCGTGCCGGTGACTCTCCAGGTGCTCGACCGGGTCCTCACGCCCGGCGAGTCCCTCTCGGTCGAGTTCTAGTTGAGGCCGGCGGGCCGCGTCGCGCTCGCGGCCGCCTGCGCCCTCGCGGTGGCAGCGGCGCTCGCGCTCCCTCGCCTTGCGTGGGTCCCCGACGACGAGATGGCGCCGTCCCTCCTCGCCGGGGATCTCGTGCTCCTCCTCCCCCTGGCGGCCCGCCCCGGCGATGTCGTGGCGGTCGTCGATCCGCTCGACCCCCGCCGCTGGACCCTCCGCCGCGTCGAGACCGTGGGCGCCGCGATCCGCTACGACGACGGCGTCTACTACGCCGGGTACGCCGATGCGCCCCGCGTGCTGGAGATGGACCGGGACACCGACCGCGTCGTCCGCACGGAGGGCCCCCACCTCGTGGCCCTCGCTGCGCGCCCAGTGCGCTGGACGTTGGCGGAGACGAGCGTGTCGGACGACGCCGCGTTCCTCGGCGCGGACGCCCGCGACGTGGCCGTCGACTCCCGCTGGTGGGGCGCCGTGCCGTTGGACGCGATCCAGGGGGTCGTGGCGCTTCGCGTGGGCATCCCGGGGCACCCCTGGCGCGGATGGACCACCGGCCGGCCCTGATCTACTCCTGGTGGGAGTAGCGCTCTTCGAGCCAGGGATCCGCGCGGTTGTGGTACCCGCGCTCCTCCCAGTAGCCGCGCACGTCACGCGGGAGGACCTCGACGCCCGCGACCCACTTCGCGGACTTCCAGGCGTAGAGGTGGTGCACGACGAGCCGGATCGGCCCTCCGTGCTCCACGGAGAGCGGCGCGTCGTCGTGGGTGAGCGCGAAGAGGTTCTCCGCGCGCGCGAAGTCCGCGAGGGGCAGGTTCGCGGTGTAGCCGGTGGCGTCGAAGCAGTGGACCAGCACGTGGCTCGCGGACGCCCGCGGCAGCGCGCGGCCCAGGATCTCCGAGACCGAGATGCCACCCCACCGATTGTCGTAGCGCGACCACGTCGTGACGCAGTGGAAGTCCTGCGTGGTCTCGATCCGCGGGAGCGCCTGGAGCTCCGCCCAGGTCCACTCTTGGGGCCGCTCGACCTCCCCCCACACGCGGAAGCGCCAGGTGTCCACGTCGAGCACCGGGGGCTCTCCCTCGTGGAGCACCGGCCACCCCTTCACGAGGCGCTGGCCTGGCGGGAGGCGATCGGCCGAGCGCTCGCGTCCCTGCGTCAGCAGGGACCGCTGGGCCTTCCCCGGCCGCCACAGCATCAGGAGCCTTCGATCTGCAGCTGGGAGAAGCCGAACTTCACCTTCAGGGTGAGCTCGTCCTCGTCGATGTCGAGCGCCACGTCCTCGACGCCCATCTTCAGGCGGAGCGGGCCGCCGGCGGGGCTGATCATCTCCTCGATCTGGTCCTTCTTCAGGATCTGGACCGGGTTGACCTTGGGGGTCTGTTGCGCGAGGAGGTACTCGGCGCCGCGGTTCAGGAGCTGGAGGATGAAGTTGTCGCCGAGGTCGACGGAGACGTCCTGCAGATGGCCCACGAGCGCGCGGCGCTCCTGGTCGTAGCGGATGTCCGCCAGGGCGGCCTCGGCCCCGATGCGCTTCTCCAGCACGAACGGGAACTCGATGTTCTGGCGGAGCAGGTAGACCTTGCCCGTGGCGATGGCCTTCACGTGGGCCTCCACCCCGAAGCGCTGCTGCGCGTACTTGAAGTCGGACCCCTCGCGATCGACCTCGACCTTCCAGTCGCCCTCGACGCGGAGCACCTCGTTCACGACGCGGTAGACCTGCTCGCGGCGGTGTCCCCACACCGTCTTCGCGAAGTCCTTGCCGCGGATCAGGACCTGGGGCACCTCGCGATCTTCGAGGAGCCCCTTCACCTTCTCCCGCACCTCCAGGCGCTTGAAGCCGGAGCGTAGGTTGTCCACGAGATCGAACTGTCCGTCCGCCACCTTGAAGGGCAGGCCCACGCGGAACATGTCGTTCCAGAGGGCCTTGCCGATCGTGAACTTGAGGTGGAAGCCGTCGCCGATCTGCTTCGCCATGCCGTCTCCGCGGAGGCGACAGCATAGCGGAGATCGGCCCCGTGCGGCACCTCCGAGCGATCGGGAGAGACGCTCCCGACGCCCGGCGGGCCGGTCTCCGGGACTAGAGGACCTCGGTCCCGGCGAAGAAGTAGGAGACCTCGCGCGCGGCGGACGCGGGGGAGTCCGAGCCGTGCACGGCGTTCTCGCCGACGGAGGCGGCGAAGAGCTTGCGGAGGGTGCCCTCGGCGGCGTTCGCCGGGTTCGTGGCGCCCATGATCTCGCGGTTGCGCGCGATGGCGTTCTCGCCCTCGAGCACCATGATGACGACCGGGCCGGAGGTCATGAAGTCGACGAGCTCGCCGAAGAAGCCGCGCGTGGAGTGCTCGGCGTAGAAGCCTTCGGCCTCGCGACGATCGAGCTGCACCTTCTTGGCGGCGGCGATGCGCAGGCCTTCGGACTCGAAGCGGGCGATGATCGCGCCGATGTTCTGGTTCTTGACGGCGTCGGGCTTGATGATGGAGAGGGTGCGCTCGGTAGCCATTTGGATGCTCCTGTGGAAGGGGCGGCGCTCTATCGCGAATATGGCAAAGGGGCCAGCCAACCGGCCGACCCCTCCTGCGCTACCGACGGTGCTGTCAGAGCTTGCCGAGCACCTGCGCCATCTTGCGGCCCATCTCGGCGGGGCTCCGCACGATGTGGAAGCCCGCGTCCTCCATCGCCTGGTACTTCGCCTCGGCGGTGCCCTGGCCACCGGAGATGATCGCCCCGGCGTGGCCCATGCGGCGCCCCGGGGGTGCGGTCGCCCCGGCGATGAAGCCGACGACCGGCTTCTTCATGTGGACCTTCGCCCACGCCGCCGCCTCTTCCTCGGCGCTCCCGCCGATCTCGCCGATCATGATGACGGCGTCGGTGTCGGGATCGTCGTTGAAGAGCTTGAGCGCGTCGATGTGCTTGGTCCCGATGATCGGGTCCCCACCGATGCCGATGGCGGTCGACTGCCCCAACCCGACGCGGGAGAGCTGGCCCACCGCTTCATAGGTGAGGGTGCCCGACCGGGAGAGCACGCCGATGCGGCCCGGCGTGTGGATGTGGCCCGGCATGATGCCGATCTTGCACTGGCCCGGCGTGATGATGCCCGGGCAGTTCGGCCCGATCATCCGCACGTCCTTGCCCTGCAGGTAGCGCCACGCGATGATCATGTCCTTCACCGGGATGCCCTCGGTGATGGGGACGATGAGCTTCACGCCGGCGTCGGCCGCCTCCATGATCGCGTCGGCCGCGAAGGGCGGGGGCACGAAGATGACGGTGGCGTTGGCGCCGGTCTCGCGCACCGCGTCGGACACGGTGTCGAAGATGGGCACCGCGTCGTTGAACGAGGTGCCGCCCTTGCCGGGAGTGACGCCCGCGACGAGGCGGGTGCCGTAGGCCAGCATCTGCCCGCAGTGGAAGGCGCCGGCGGAGCCGGTGATGCCCTGGCAGACGAGCCGGGTGTTGGAATCGACGAGGATGGCCATGTCTACGCCCTCACAGCGGCGACGATCTTCTCGGCCGCGTCCGCCATCGTGTCGGCGGGGATGACGGAGAGCCCGCTCTCCGCCAGGATCTTCTTGCCAAGCTCGACGTTGGTGCCTTCGAGGCGCACCACGAGCGGCACCTTGAGCCCCACCTCGCGAACGGCGGTGAGCACGCCCTCGGCGATGACATCACACTTCATGATGCCGCCGAAGATGTTGACCAGGATGCCCTTCACCGCGGGATCGCGGGTGATGATCTTGAAGGCCGCGGTGACCTTCTCCTTGGTGGCGCCGCCGCCGACATCGAGGAAGTTCGCCGGCTCCTCGCCGTAGAACTTGATGATGTCCATCGTCGCCATCGCGAGGCCCGCGCCGTTGACGAGGCAACCGATGCTGCCGTCGAGCTTGACGTAGGAGAGGTCGTACTTGCCGGCCTCGATCTCGGCGGGGTCTTCCTCGTCGAGGTCGCGCATCTGCACGATGTCGGGGTGCCGGAACAGCGCATTGTCGTCGATGGTGACCTTCGCGTCGAGCGGGATCGTGTCGCCGGCGGCGGTCACCACCAGCGGGTTGATCTCGAGCATCGAGGCGTCGATGGCGTCGTACGTGCGGTAGAGGCCGATCACCAGCTTCACGAAGCTGCCGACGGTCTTGCCGGTCATGCCGAGCCCGAACGCGAGCCGACGGGCCTGCCAGGCGCCGAGCCCGACGACGGGGTCGACCCACTCCTTGAGGATCCGCTCGGGATGCTTCTCGGCGACCTCCTCGATCTCCGTGCCGCCCTCGGCCGAGGCCATGATCAGCACCCGGCTGGTGGCACGGTCGAGCAGGATCGCGAGGTAGTACTCCTTCGCGATCTGGCAGCCCGCCTCGACGAAGAGGGTCTGGACGAGGCTCCCGTCCGCCCCGGTCTGCTTGGTGACCAGCGTGTTCCCGAGCATCGCCTGGGCGCCCGCGCGCACCGCGTCGATCGAGGTGGCGACGCGCACGCCGCCCTTGCCGGGGAGGCCGTCGGCCCCCTCGAGGACCTGCGCGAGCACTTCGTCCGCGACATCGCCCTTGAAGCGACCCTTGCCGCGGCCGCCCGCGTGGATCTGCGATTTCACGACCCACACCGAGCCGCCGAGCGACTCGGCGACGGCCACGGCCTCGTCGACCGTACGTGCCGCGCCGCCCGCCAGCGTGGTCACGCCGTGCTTGCGGAGGAGTTCCTTGCCTTGATATTCGTGGAGCTTCATCCAATGTTCTCGATGAGGGCGTCGCCGAACTCGCTGCACTTGAGCAGCGTGGCGCCCTCCATGAGGCGGTGGAAGTCGTAGGTGACGCGCTTCTGGCCGATGGTCTTCTTCATCGAGCTGATGAGGAGGTCGGCCGCTTCGTTCCACCCGAGGCGCCGGAACATCATCTCACCTGAGAGGATGACCGACGAGGGGTTCACCTTGTCGAGGCCGGCGTACTTCGGCGCGGTGCCGTGCGTCGCCTCGAACACGGAGAGCCCCGTGTGGTAGTTGATGTTCGCGCCGGGCGCGATGCCGATGCCGCCCACCTGCGCGGCGAGTGCGTCGGAACAGTAGTCCCCGTTGAGGTTCAGCGTGATGATCACGTCGTACTCCTCCGGGCGGAGGAGGATCTGCTGGAGGAAGGAGTCGGCGATGACGTCCTTGATGAGCAGCTTACCCGCCGCGAGCGCGGCCTTCTGGGCGGCGTTGGCGGCGGCCTCACCGTCCTTGGCGACGATCCGATCGTACTGCGCCCAGGTCCACACCCGGTCTCCGAACTCGCGCTCGGCGAGCTCGTAGGCCCAGCTCTTGAAGGCACCTTCGGTGTACTTCATGATGTTGCCCTTGTGCACGATCGTGACGTTCCGACGCTTCTGCGTCAGCGCGTACTCGATCGCGGCGCGGGCGAGGCGCTCCGTGCCCTCACGGCTCACGGGCTTGATGCCGATGCCGGAGGTGTCGGGGAAGCGGATCTTCGTGACCTTCATCTCGTCGCGGAGGAAGGCGATGACCTTCTTCGCGTCGGCGGACTCGGCTTCCCACTCGATGCCGGCGTAGATGTCCTCCGAGTTCTCCCGGAAGATGATCATGTCGACCTTCTCCGGGGCCTTCACGGGGGAGGGCACGCCGTCGAAGTACTGGACGGGGCGCACGCAGGCGTAGAGGTCGAGCTCCTGACGGAGCGCGACGTTCAGCGAGCGGATGCCGCCGCCGACCGGGGTGGTCAGCGGGCCCTTGATCGCGATCTTGTAGGCCCGCACGGCCTCGAGCGTGTCGGGCAGGAGCCATTCACCGAACCGGTTGAACGACTTCTCCCCGGCGTACACCTCGAACCAGGAGATCCTCTTCTTCCCGCCGTACGCCTTCGCCACCGCCGCGTCGAGCACGCGCACGGAGGCTGCCCAGATGTCGGCACCCGTGCCATCGCCCTCGATGAAGGGGATGATCGGCTGATCCGGAACCACGAGGGTGCCGTCGGCCGCGGTGGTGATCGTCTCCCCGACCGTGGGGGCAACGAGCGTCTGGAACATGGGGCTCCGGGGAAGGTCTGGCGGGCATGGGCGCCCCGAGGACGCCCCGCCCGGTGGCGTTCAGACGACGTTGAGGCGGCGCTTGGGCTGGTCCTTCGCGATGTACTTGCAGCGGTAGATCGGCACGCCCTTGCCGCCGCGCGCGACGAGGCGCTCGTCGATGATCTGGGCGGCGATGCCCGAGATGCGGGAGAAGCCGAAGAGCACCGTGTAGTACTCGGGGTCCGTGAGGCCGCACGCGTTCGTCAGCGCGCCGGAGACGGCGTCGACGTTCGGGTAGGGGTTCTGGATCTTCGGGTTCTCCTTGAGGACCTTCACGGCGCGCTCGCGGAGGACGACCGAGGTGCGGAACCAGGCGTCGTTCGGGCAGAGCTCCTCGCCGAGGGCGTACTGCACCTTGGCGCGGGGGTCCTCGGCGCGGAGCACGGCGTGCCCGAAGCCGTAGATCTTGCCGCCGGTGGCGACCTCGTTCCGGACGAAGGCCTCGACCTTGTCCGGATCGGTGGTGCCGACCTTCTGGATGAACTCCAGGCACTCCTGGTTCGCGCGGCCGTGGAGCGGGCCGTAGAGGCCGGCCATCGACGCGGCGAGGGAGACGTACTGATCGGCGAGGCCGGACGCGACCGCCTTGCCGATGAACGTCGAGAGGTTGCCGCCGCCGTGATCCGCGTGGAGCACGTAGTAGATGCGGAGGAGCTTCGTGAGCTTCTCGGGGTCGGCGCCGGGAACGCCCATCATGTGGACCATGTTCTCGACGAGGCCGAGCTCGGGCTTGCTCGGGATGGGATCGCCCCAGCCCGAGCGGATGCGGAAGATGTTCGCGATGAGCTCGGAGGAGCGCGCGATCATGTTCAGCCCGTCTTCACGGTAGTCCCCGGTCTTCCCGGTCATGCCGAGGAAGGTGAGGCCCGCGATGAGCCACTCCATCGGGTGGCCTTCCTTCGGGAGGGCCTTCAGCATGCGGATGACGGACGGATCCACCTTGGCGCGGCTCGCGAGGTCGGCCTTGAAGGCGACCAGCTGCTCGGCCGTGGGAAGTTCCTTGTAGAAGAGCAGGTAGATCACGGCCTCGGGGTCGAGCCTCGCGAGGTCGGCGACCGGGTACCCGACGTAGTGCACGCCCTCCATGGGGTCGACAGACGAGCTCCGGCAGGTCCCAACAGGGAAGCCGCGCAGCCCGGTGTCGAGATGCTCCTCGGTGATCTCGAACAGGACCTTCTTTGCATCAGACATCGCCGTCTCCGGTAAGCGGCACCATTTAGCGAGCCCCACGCGCGAGCGCCACCGTCCTCGTGCCCGTCCGCATGCGCCCGTCCAGTCCCCCCTCCGTTGTGCCGCGAGCGTGGCCTCGGCGGTCGCGACCGGATACCTTCGCCGACCCCCGAAGCAACGCTGCCACCGAGGCTCCCGATGAGCTGGCTCCTCACCTTTTCGCGCTCTACGGTGGGCGCGAAGGCCATCATGGCCCTGACCGGCGCCGCCATGTACGGCTTCTTGATCGTACACATGGCGGGCAACCTGCTGGTCTTCTCGGGGACCCCCGAGCTGCACAACCACCACAGCGTGTTCCTGCACAGCTTCCCCGAGCTCATCTGGCCGGCGAGGGCCGGGCTGCTGCTGGCCATCGTCGCCCACATCTTCTCCTGGGTGAACCTCCGGATGCGATCGAGCGCCGCGCGGCCGGTGGCGTACAAGGTGAAGCAGAGCCGTGCGTCCACGCTCTATTCGCGGACGATGCAGCTCTCCGGCCCGGTGATCCTGGTCTTCGTGGTCGTCCACCTGCTGAACCTGACCTCTGGGAACATCCACCCGGGCTTCCGGATGCAGGGCGCCGCCGGAGCCGCGCTCCCCGTCGGTGTGCCGGGCGCGGCCGAGGCCTTCGGGTCCCCCGCGGCCTACGAGAACACCGTCGCGCTGCTTTCGCAGCCGCTCTGGGGCGTGTTCTACATCGTCGCGAACCTCCTCCTGGGCCTGCACCTGTTCCACGGCGGCTACGCGATGTGCCGCACGCTGGGCCTCTCGGGCGAACGTCAGCAGGGATTGGCGAAGCTCCTCGCCTCCGGCGTGACCGCGCTCATCGTCGGCGGCAACGTGGCGATCGCCGCCGCCATCCTCCTCGGCCTGGTGAAGTAGATGGAACTCAACTCACGCGTACCAGAGGGCCCGATCGAGACCGCCTGGTCTCGGCACAAGTTCAACATGAAGCTGGTGAACCCGGCGAACCGGCGGAAGTACTCCGTCATCGTCGTGGGTTCGGGCCTCGCGGGCGCCGCCGCCGCCGCCACCCTCGGGGAGCAGGGCTACAACGTCGCCTGCTTCTGCTTCCAGGACAGCCCCCGTCGTGCGCACTCGATCGCGGCGCAGGGCGGCATCAACGCCGCGAAGAACTACCAGAACGACGGCGACAGCGTCTACCGGCTGTTCTACGACACCGTGAAGGGCGGGGACTTTCGGGCGCGCGAACAGAACGTGTACCGGCTCGCCGAGCTCTCGGTGAACATCATCGACCAGGCGGTCGCCCAGGGCGTCCCCTTCGCACGCGAATATGGCGGCCTGCTCGCGAACCGTAGCTTCGGCGGCGCCCAGGTCAGCCGCACGTTCTATGCGCGCGGCCAGACGGGGCAGCAGCTCCTCCTCGGCGCCTACCAGGCGCTGGAACGCCAGATCAGCGCTGGCAAGGTCAAGATGTTCGCCCGCCACGAGATGCTCGAGCTCGTCGAGGTCGACGGGCGAGCCCGCGGCATCGTCGCCCGCTGCCTCGACACCGGCGAGGTCAAGAGCTTCGTCGCCGACGCCGTGTGCCTCGCGACCGGCGGCTACTCGAACGTGTTCTTCCTCTCGACGAACGCGAAGGGGTGCAACGTCACCTCGACGTGGCGGGCCCACAAGAAGGGCGCGCTCTTCGCGAACCCCTGCTTCACGCAGATCCACCCCACCTGCATCCCGCAGTCGGGCGACTACCAGTCGAAGCTGACGTTGATGAGCGAGTCGCTCCGCAACGACGGGCGAGTGTGGGTCCCCAAGGACCCGGCGGACTGCGGGAAGAACCCGAAGGACATCCCCGAGGAGTCCCGCGACTACTACCTCGAGCGGAAGTACCCGAGCTTCGGCAACCTCTCGCCGCGCGACATCGCCAGCCGGGCCGCCAAGCAGGTGTGCGACGAGGGCCGCGGGGTCGGGCCGGCCGTCGGCGGGGTGCGCCGCGGCGTCTACCTCGACTTCGCCGACGCCGTGAAGCGTCTCGGCAAGGGCAGCGTGTCGGAGAAGTACGGCAACCTCTTCGAGATGTACGACCGCATCACGGGCGAGGACCCCTACGACGTCCCGATGCGCATGTACCCGGCGCCCCACTACACGATGGGCGGGCTCTGGGTGGACTACCACCTCATGAGCACCGTCCCCGGCTGCTTCGTCCTCGGGGAGGCCAACTTCAGCGACCACGGCGCGAACCGCCTCGGCGCCAGCGCGCTGATGCAGGGCCTCGCGGATGGCTACTTCGTCATCCCCTTCACGCTCGCTGACTACCTCGCCGGCGTGAAGCCGGGTGGCCTCGACGCGACCCACGCCGCGTTCAAGGACGCGGAAGGGGCCGTCAACGCGCGCACCCAGCAGTTCCTCGGCATCAAGGGCAAGCGCACGGTGGACAGCTTCCACCGCGAGCTCGGCTACCTGATGTGGGACAAGTGCGGCATGGGCCGCAACCGCGCCGGCCTCGAGGAGGCCATCCAGAGGATCCCCGCCATCCGCGAGGAGTTCTGGAAGAACCTCACCGTGGGCGGCACGGGCCTCGAGCTCAACCAGAGCCTCGAGAAGGCCGGCCGGGTGGCCGACTTCCTGGAGTTCGGCGAGCTCATGTGCATCGACGCGCTCGCGCGCGAAGAGAGCTGCGGCGGGCATTTCCGCGAAGAGTACCAGGACGACGGCGAGGCCAAGCGCAACGACGCCGAGTTCCAGTACGCCGCGGCGTGGGGCTTCAACGGGGTCGGCGTCGCGCCGACACTGAACAAGGAGCCCCTCTCCTTCAACTACGTCAAGCCGGTCACGCGGAGCTACAAGTGAAGCTCACCCTCAACGTCTGGCGTCAGAAGGATCGTCGCTCCCCCGGGAGCTTCGTGAAGTACGCCGTGAACGACGTGTCCGAGCACATGTCGTTCCTCGAGATGCTCGACGTGCTCAACGAGAAGCTCCAGACGGAGGGCCAGGACCCCGTCGCCTTCGAGCACGACTGCCGGGAAGGCATCTGCGGGAGCTGCGGCTTCATGGTGGACGGGCGGCCGCACGGGCCGATGCCGCGCACGACCGTGTGCCAGCTCCACATGCGCTCCTTCAAGGACGGCGACGAGCTGGTCCTGGAGCCCTTCCGGGCCGCCGCGTTCCCGATCATCCGGGACCTCGTGGTGGATCGCGGCTCGCTCGATCGCATCGTGGGCGCCGGCGGCTTCGTCAGCGTCAACACGGGCAGCGCGCCGGAGGCCAACTCCACGCCGGTGCCGAAGAGCGTGGCCGACAAGTCGTTCGACAACGCCGCCTGCATCCAGTGCGGGGCCTGCGTGGCCGCGTGCCCGAACGCGGCGGCGATGCTGTTCACCAGCGCCAAGATGCAGCACCTCAACGTCCTCCCCCAGGGGGAGCCGGAGAAGTACGAGCGTGCCACGAACATGGTCCTCCAGATGGACAAGGAGGGCTTCGGGCACTGCACGTGGCACGGGGAGTGCGCAGAGGCGTGCCCGAAGGGCATTCCGCTCTCCAGCATCGCGGCGATGAACATGGACTTCAACGTCGGCAACCTGCTCCGTACGCCGCCGACGTCGGGCGGAGACGGCGGGGGCTAGCGCCTCGTCGGCTTTACTGTCCGCCGCACCTCCCGCCGCACCTCCCGCCGCCCGGGCCGCCGCATGTTCGCGCTGCCTCGGCGGCGGGCCGCGTTTACCCCAAACGACCGAGGGCCCGGCCCGCAAACGACGAAGGGCCCGCCTCACGGCGAGCCCTTCTTTCACTCGTGGCCGGACTACAGGTTGAAGTAGCTCTTCACGGCGCCGGCGAGGTCGGTCTTCTCCCAGGTGAAGCCGCGGTCCTCGCGCCCGAAGTGCCCGTACGCCGCCGTGGGGCGGTAGATGGGGCGGAGCAGGTCGAGGTGCTGGATCAGGCCCTTGGGCTTGGTCGGGAAGATCTCGCGCACGCAGGCGATGATCTTCTCCTCGTCGACCTTGTTGGTGCCGAAGGTGTCGACCATCACGCTAACCGGCTCGGCCACGCCGATGGCGTAGGCGAGCTGGACCAGCGCGCGGTCGGCCACGCCGGCCGCCACGAGGTTCTTCGCGATGTAGCGGCCCATGTAGGCCGCGGAGCGGTCGACCTTGGAGGGGTCCTTCCCGGAGAACGCGCCGCCGCCGTGGGCGCCGTGGCCACCGTAGGTGTCGACGATGATCTTGCGACCGGTGAGGCCGGAGTCGCCCATGGGGCCGCCGATCTCGAACTTGCCGGTCGGGTTGACGAAGAAGCGGGTGTTCTCGTCAAGCAGGTGCGAGGGCAGCGTGGTCTTGATGAGCCCGTCGATGATCTGCTCGCGGATCATGTCGTGGGACCGGGGCGCGTGCTGCGTGGAGACGACGACGGTGTCGATGCGCGCGAGCTTGCCGTCCCGGTACTCGATGGTGACCTGGGACTTGCTGTCCGGGCGGACCCAGGACCAATCGGAGTTGGTCTTGCGGAGGGTCGCGAGGGTCTCCATCAGGCGGTGCGAGTACTGGAGGGTCGCCGGCATGAGCTCGGGCGTCTCGTTGATCGCGTAGCCGAACATCATCCCCTGATCGCCCGCGCCCTGCTCCTTGTAGAGCCCGTCACCCTCGGTGACGCCCTGGGCGATGTCCGGGGACTGTTGCTCCAGCGCCACCATCACCGCGCAGGTGTGGCCGTCGAAGCCGGTATCGCTGTGGTTGAAGCCGATCTCGTTGACGACCTTGCGCACGATGGGCGGCACGTCGACCTTCACGTCCTCGGGCGCGGTGATCTCACCGGCGACCACGACCAGGCCGGTCTTCACGAGCGTCTCGCAGGCGACACGCGAGCCCGGGTACCTCGTGAGGTACGCGTCCAGGATGGCGTCCGAAATCTGGTCGCACATCTTGTCCGGGTGGCCCTCGGAGACGGACTCGGACGTGAACAGGAAATTCTTCAGGGCCATGGAGTTTCAGTTCCTCATAAGCAAGCGCCCCGCCGGCGGGCGGGGCGTAACGGCGCGGGGAGTATGTCGGTCTTGCCTGGTGACGTCAAGACCACCCCGCAAAAGCGCCTGCCAGGCTACACCTGGACGGACTACCGCGTGACGGTCGTCCGGTCCTTCTGGCGCTGGGCGGCGGCTTCGAGCTTCTGCATGACCTGGTCGAGGGTCGTGTAGAGGTCGTCGGTCTCGTCGCTCGCGCGGAGGATGTCCCCGTGGCTGTGGACGGTGAGCTCGGCGCGGTGGCGGTGCTTGTCGACCGACAGCTCGATGTGCGCGGACGACGGGTCCTTCAGGTGCTTGGTGACCTTCTGAAAGCGCTTGTTCGCCCAGGCCTTGATGGCTTCCGTGGGCTCCACGTTGCGGAAGGTGAACTCCAAATCCATCTGCAGATCCTCCCTCTCAGCACACATTGCGACGTTTCGAGGACGGGAGAATCCCCATGGCCTCGCGGTACTTCGCGACCGTACGCCGTGCGATGTCGACGTTCTCTTTTTGCAGGACGCGCACCACGGCGTCGTCGGAGAGCGGGTTCGTGGGGTCTTCAGCGGCGATCATCTTCTTGATCCGCCGCTTGACGGCCTCCGCGGCCACCTGCTCGCCATGCACGGCGTTGACGCCATTGTTGAAGAAGAACTTGAGCTCGAAGATCCCCTGCGGGCACTGGACGTACTTGTTCGACGTCACCCGGGAGACGGTGGACTCGTGGATCCCGAGCTCGTCGGCCACGTCCCGCAGGACCATGGGGCGGAGCTGGTCCGGGCCGTGGTCGAAGAAGTCGCACTGGCGCTTCAGGATGCAGCGCATCACGCGCCCGATGGTGTTCTGGCGCTTGTAGATGGACTTGATCAAGAAGTCCGCGCTGTTGAGGCGCTCCTTGATGTAGTCGCGCTCCGCACGCGTCGAGTCCTTGCCCTGAAGGATCTGCTTGTAGTGCTTGCTGATCCGGAGCTTTGGAAGCCCGTCTTCGTTCTGCAACACCTGCCACTCTTCCCCGATCTTGAACACGTGAACGTCGGGGGAGATGTACTGCGGTTCCGCGGCGGTGTAGTCGCGTCCCGGCCAGGGCTCCAGGACCTTGAGCATCCGGTGGTACTCGATGACGTCCTCCAGATCGATCTGGAGGGCGCGGGCGATCCCGGCGTAGTTGCGCTTCTCGAAGTCTCCGAGGTGGTTTCGGATGAGGACCACGAAGGTGGGGTCATCCGGGTAGATGATGCCGACCTGCACGAGGAGGCACTCCTCGAGGTCCCTCGCGCCGCACCCGAGCGGGTCGAGGTGCTGGACGATGTCCAGCGCGCCATCCAAATCCTCCCGGTCGACCGCCTGGTCAGCGACCAGGTCGTCCACCGCAACGGACAACCAACCGCGATCGTCCAGGTTCCGGATGATGAGCATCGCCGCGGCGCGCTCGCCGTCCGTGCAGCTCTGCATCTGGAGCTGCCATTCGAGGTGCTCTGCCAGCGATTCGCGACCGACCAGGTTGGTCTCGATCGGCGGGAGCTCTTCGAGCCCGCTCGCGCCGCGCGGCGGCCCCTCGGACGAGCCCTGGCCATCCAGGTACTTGTTCCAGTCGACGTCGTCGCCCGGGCCGTCGTTCTGGTCCTCGACGTCGCGGTTCACCTCGGCGGCCTGGGTCTCCAGGGCACGCTCGGCGTCGCTCGTGGTGTCGACCGCGGTGTCCGGCACCTCTTCAAGCGTCGGGTTCTCCAGCATCTCTTGCTGGACCTGCTCGAGGAGCTCCAGGTGATTGAGCTGGAGGAGCTTGATGGCTTGCTGCAGCTGAGGCGTGATCGCGAGCTGTTGCTGGAGCCGCAGGTTCTGCTTGATCTCCAGACCCATCGACGACTTGTTCCTCCGTACGTGCAAGGACGGGCGATATGCCCGACCAAGCGCCCTTTTCGTTTGGCTACTCCAGCAT
Organism: Pseudomonadota bacterium; assembly: GCA_030684355.1. Lineage (GTDB taxonomy): Bacteria > Myxococcota_A > UBA796 > UBA796 > SXON01 > CAJBVW01. Next base: position 41,787 of record JAUXTN010000210.1, on the reverse strand, counting down.
CGTATCGGTGTTGCGGGCGCTTGGCAAAGGCGCAGGGAGCACGAAGTCGGGGCCGAGGTACCTGGCGCGCGCGCGCGCATCGCTCGCGACCACCGATGGTGTACCTTCCACCTGCACTGTTCCCCCGTCCATGACGGTGGCGCGATCACAAATCGCGAGCGTCTCCCGAACGGCGTGATCCGTGACGAGCACGGCGAGACCGGACGCGGCGAGGGAGCGGACGAGCACCTGGAGTCCGCCGACGGCGATGGGGTCGATCCCCGCGAAGGGCTCGTCGAGGAGCAGCAATCGTGGCGAGAGCGCGAGCAGCCTCGCGACTTCGAGCCGACGACGCTCCCCTCCCGAGAGCCCGTCCACCCGGCGCGTGGCGAGGTGGGCGATCCCGACCCGCTCAAGAAGCGCGTCGGGATCCTGCGCGGCCGCGCCCATCGAGGCGGCAAGGGCCACGTTGCCGCGCACGTCGAGGTCCCGGAAGAGGGTGTCCTCTTGCGGCAGGTAGCCGAGCCCCAGGCGCGCGCGCCGATGGAGCGGGAGGGCATCGAGCGAGCGCCCGTCCAACTCCACCCGCCCCGTGTCCGGGCGCTCCACACCCGCGAGAAGGCGGAACACCGTGGTCTTCCCCGCTCCGTTCGGGCCGAGCAGGCCATGCACCACGCCGCGCGCGACGCGCAGCGAGAGGTCATGCACGACGGTCCGGCGGCCGTAGGCCTTCGAGAGGCCGGTCGCGACGAGGCCGCCGGAGCCGGAGATGGTCACCGGAGCGCCGAGCCCTCGACGACGAGGCGGCAGGGCGCACCCTCGGCGCCCTCGCATGTGGCGCGCTCGTCATCGAGCCAGAGCACGATGGCGTGCCCGACGAGCACGTTTGGACCCTCGGCGAGCCGGGGGTCCCCGCTCAACGAGATCCGGCCGGTCGCTCCGTCGAGCTCTGCCGCGGCCGCCGTCGCGAGCCGCTCGCCGCGGCGCACCTCGACGTGCCCGTTGGCGATCACGCGGTCGATCCGGTCGGCGTCGGCGTAGCGCACGTCCAGCGTGTCACACCGCATCGTCACCTCGCCGCGCTTCACCTTCACCGCCCCCACGAAGCGGGCGGTCCGAGCGCGCAGGTCCCAATCGGAGCGGTCGGCCACGATCTCGAGCGGCGGCTTTCCGTCCGGCGCGCGGACGATGGCAGGCTCGGCCGCCTCCGCGAAGCCGGCGGCGAACCGCAACGTGGCGGCTGCAGCGCTCCACCCCTCTCCCACGACCTCCACGCCGGTGGCCGTCGCCGCGGTGGGGAGCGCCGGTGCGGCTCCCGGCGGCGCGCACGCATTCGCGAGGAGCAGGAGACCCACCCCCCCCACGAAGCGCACGCCAGCGGCGCTCACGCCAGGGCCGCTGGCCCCGCCAGCGAGGCCTCGCGGCCCACGCGGACCTGGCGCTCCAGCGCGGCCCGGATGAAGGCCGTGAAGAGCGGGTGCGGGGCCAGGGGGCGGCTCTTGAACTCGGGGTGGAACTGGCACGCCACGAAGTACGGGTGCGTCGGGACCTCGATCATCTCGACGAGCTTGCCGTCGGGCGACGTGCCCGAGATGACCATCCCCGCCTCTTCCAGGCGCGCGTGGTACGCCGGGTTCACCTCGTACCGGTGGCGGTGCCGCTCCTGGATCTCGTCCGACCCGTAGATCTGGCGGGCGCGCGTGCCGCTCCGGAGGAGGCACGGGTAGGTCCCGAGGCGCATGGTGCCGCCGAGCTCGACCACGCGGCGCTGGCTGTCCATCATGTGCACCACGAGGTGCGCCGACTGCGGGGCGAACTCGGCCGAGTGCGCCTCTGGGAGCCCGCCGACGTGCCGGAGGTACTCGACGACCGCGAGCTGCATGCCGAGGCAGATGCCGAAGAACGGGATGCCGGCCTCGCGTGCGTGCCGGATGGCGAGGATCTTCCCCTCGATGCCGCGGGTACCGAACCCGCCCGGGATCAGGACGGCGTCCACCCCGTTGAGCAGCGCGCCGACCCGGCTCTCGTCGATCTCCTCGGAGTCCACGTAGCGGAGCTCGATCCGCGCGTCGTTCGCGATGCCGCCGTGGGCGAGGGCCTCGTTGAGGCTCTTGTAGGTGTCCGTGAGGTGCACGTACTTGCCGACCACCGCGACCCGCACCGTGTGGTGGGGCGCGCGCGCGCGCTCGCAGTAGTCCACCCACTTCTCGAGGTGCGGCTTCATCGCCCAGGCGTTGAGCCGCTGTAGGAGCCGATCGTCGAGCCCCTGGTCGTGGAACACCAGCGGCAGCTGGTAGATGTTCTCCACGTCCGGGGCGCTGATGACGTCGTTGACGCCCACGTTGCAGAAGCTCGCGATCTTCTGCCGGAGGTCCTTCGGGATCTCCTTCTCGCTGCGACACACGAGGATGTCGGGCTGGATGCCGATCGACAGCAGCTCCTTCACCGAGTGCTGCGTCGGTTTCGTCTTCATCTCGCCGGCCGCGCGGATGTAGGGCACGAGCGTGACGTGGATGTAGAGCACGTTCTCGGGGCCCACGTCCGCGCGCATCTGCCGGATGGCCTCCAAAAACGGCAGCGACTCGATGTCGCCGACGGTGCCGCCGATCTCGATGATGGCGATGTCGACCTCGGCGACGGCCTCGTGGATGAGGCGCTTGATCTCGTCCGTGATGTGCGGGATGACCTGCACGGTGCGCCCGAGGTACTCGCCGCGGCGCTCGCTCTCGATCACGTTCCGGTAGATGCGGCCCGTGGTGAAGCTGTTCTTCTGGGTGGTCGGCCGCGCGACGAACCGCTCGTAGTGCCCCAGATCGAGGTCGGTCTCCGCGCCGTCCTCCGTGACGAAGACCTCCCCGTGCTGGTAGGGGCTCATCGTGCCGGGATCCACGTTGATGTACGGATCCATCTTCACGTTCGCGACCCGGAAGCCGCGCGCCTCCATCAGCGCGCCGATCGCCGCCGCGGAGAGGCCCTTGCCGAGCGAAGAGAGCACTCCACCCGTCACGAACAAGTACTTGGTCTTCATGGGCGGACTCCTCGGGGCGTGGGGACGGGCCGGTGGGCGGCGCACCCGGTAGACATTTCCTCGGCGGACAGTGCGGCCGCGGACATCCTGGTACAGCAGGGGCGCGGCGCGAGAGGCACGCACCCCTCTAGCCCATGATCGAGGTCGCGGCCGCACGGACGCGACGTCAGATGCCCCGGGACGTGCGGGCGAGCCGGGCACGCGCCCGCGCGAGGTCGTCCGGCGTGTCGACGGACAGCGGACCTTCGGGCACCGACACCACGCGGATCCGGTAGCCCGCCTCCAGCCAGCGGAGTTGCTCCAGCCGCTCGGCGCGCTCCAACGGCGACGGTGGGAGCGCGGCGACCGCTTCCAAGGCGCTCCCCGTGAAGGCGTACAGCCCCACGTGCAGGCGCCAGGGGCCACCATGGGGGATCGCGGCGCGGGAGAAGTACAGGGCGCGGCCCGCGGCGTCGCACACGACCTTCACCCGGGCGGGATCCTCCACGCCGTCGGTCAGCGGCGCGGCGGCCGTGGCGATGGGCGCCCCGTCGCTCACCGCGGCGGCGACACGGGTGATGTCGGTCGGGTCGACGAAGGGCTCGTCCCCCTGGACGTTCACGACGACGCGCGCCCCTCGGTTGCGGGCGCACTCCGCCACGCGATCGGTGCCGCTCACGCACACCCCGGTCATCACGGCCTCGCCGCCATGGGCGCGCACGGCGTCGGCGATACGGACGTCATCCGTCGCGACGAGGACGCGGTCGATTCCCTCGGAGCGGCGCACGCGCTCCCAGACCCGGACCACCATCGGCGCGCCGCCGAGGTCGGCGAGGGCCTTTCCAGGGAGGCGAGTGCTCCCGAAGCGGGCGGGGATGACCGCGAGGACCATCGATGCTCCAAGCACACGAAAGCCCCGCGCGGACGAGCCGAGCGGGGCCAACGTGGGCGGCGCGGTTTAGCGCTTGCTGAACTGGAAGCGCTTGCGGGCGCCCGGGCGACCGTACTTCTTGCGCTCGACCATGCGGTCATCGCGGCGGAGGAACCCGGCGCGCTTGAGCTCGGTGCGGTCCGTCGGGTTGGCGACGCAAAGCGCGCGGGCGATGCCCATGCGAATCGCTTCGGCCTGGCCGGACTTGCCGCCGCCGGCAACCGTCACGAACACGTCGTAGCGCTCGGGCGCGCCGATGAGCTGCGCCGGCTGGCGCACGATCATCTTGGCCGTGGCACGCTCGAAGTAGACTTCGATGTCACGGGCGTTGACCTGGATCGCGCCAGTGCCGGGGCGAAGGAAGACGCGAGCAGCGGCGGTCTTGCGGCGGCCGGTCGCGTAGTACTGAACAGGTGCGTTGCGCATGGGCTCTCAGAGGTGGTCGGGGAGGGGACGGGGCTGCTGGGCGACGTGGGGGTGCGTCGTACCGGCGTAGACCTTGAGCTTGCCGAGCATGACCCGGCCGAGCCGGGTGCCCGGGACCATGCCCTGAACGGCGGCCTGGAGGACGCGCTCGGGGTGGATCTCAAGCTGCCGGCGCGCGGTGACGGACCGCAGCCCGCCCTTGTAGCCGGAGTAGTTGTGGTACTTCTTCTGATCGAGCTTGCGGCCCGTCAGCACGACCTTCTCGGCGTTGACGACGACGATGAAGTCGCCCGCGTCGACGTGCGCCGTGTAGGAGGCCTTGTGCTTGCCCTGCAGCACCTTGGCGATGCGCGTGGCGAGGCGGCCGAGGGTCTGCCCGTCTGCGTCGACGATGAACCACTCGGGCGCAAGCTCGGAGGCCTTCGTCGAGTGGGTGGTCCAGCTGTGATGCTCGATCATGGGAAATCCGTAGGGTGCGCCCCTCTGCGACGAGGGGCAGGGTCGGAACCGGCGGCGATTATCCGGCGGCTACCCGAGCGTCAAGGATCGTGATCCGGGACGCTGGTTGGCGCGGGGGCGGATCGGTAGCGCTCTACGACGAGCGCGTCAAGGTCCGGATGGGTCGCGAGGAGCACCGCGAGCGCGTCCGATCGGGCCGCGGGCTCAGGCAGGGCCCGTGCCGAGCGGATCGCGGCGCCGATCGCGTCGACGCCGGCCGGCGCATCAATGTGCATCCGCGCGTCGGGGTGCCGCGCACGGAGGTCGTCCCAGGTCGGGGTGACCAGCGCCGCCCACGGCAGGTCCCGGGGGCCGCGACGGCCGACCGCCGCCACGTGGTCGGGGTCCCGGGCGGCCCAGTCCGCGAGGGCGGCCTCCACGTCACCGTCGACCTGGAGCAGCAGCGCCACGCGGGCGCGGTGAACGGGCTCCGCGGCGGGGGCGGCGGCGAGGGCGTCCGCGAGCGCGGCTTCCGTGGCGGCGCGGTCCCCATGGGTGGCGGCCACCTCGGCGCGTGCGATCGCCGCCGGGGCCCCTGGGGCGTCCTTCACGGCCTCGACATCCTCGGCCGCCCCGCGGACCACCACCCGGGCGACAGCGGCCGGGAGGCTCGCGTCCAGGCCCTCCACGGTGCCCTCGGCACCCTGTAGCCGCGCCATCCAGAGCGCGTGGAGGGCCGCGGGTGGGGTCCGGCCGTCCGGACCGGGAGCAAGGAGCCGCGCCGCCGCCGCGAGTCGCTCGGGTGTCGGGTTCTCCTGGTAGAGCAAAGCGGCCCGGTGCACGTCCGCTTTCGCCAAGGCATAGGATGCTTCTGCCGCGGAGTACTCCCCCGCGCGGTCCAGCGCCTCCGCCCGTAGGCGCACGAGCTCCGGCGCCCGCTCCCCGAGCCCGCCGCAGGCCGTCGTCTCGATCGCCCAGGCGGCGTCTCCGTCGGCGAGGGCCGCGAGCGCCAACGTCCGGCACGCGAGCACGTCGCGGGGCTCCTCGACGAGGGCCCCCTCGGCGGCGAGCCGCGCGGCGGCGCCGTCCCCACGGGCCAGGGCGAGGCGGAGGCGCGCGGAGTCATCCCCTCCGGGACCAAGCACCGCGTCGGCCTCGTCGTGGGCCCCTCCCCGCGAGAGCCACTCGGCACGCGCGCCCCGCCAGGCCTCTCGCGACGCCGCCCAGGCCGCCAGGGCGTCCCCGTCCGCCACGGGCAGGCACTCTGCCGGCCGCGCGCGCGCCGCCACGAGCAGGAGCACCCGCCAATCCTCTTCGTCCCCGCCTGTCGCCACGCGCGCCTTGGCGCCGACGCACGCAGCGGGGAGCTGCCCCAGGAGCAGGCGCTCCAGGACCTGGGGCGCCGCCGGGGCCGCCGTGGGCGGGTTCGTCGCGAGCCGCACCGCCAGCGCCGCCCGCGGATCCGCGGGCCCTGTGTCCCCGCAGGCGAGCAGCAGCGGGAGGAGCGGGGTTATCCGGCCTCCTCTTCCGTCTCGGGCGGCGCCACGTACTTGCTCTCCTCGCCGAGCGCGCGGTTGGCGCAGAAAATGTCGCTCGAGCCGAACCGTCCATCGGCCCAGACGGCGATGATCCCGCCGCCGCCGAGCGCCAGGCTCAGGTCGAACGCGTAGGCGCTCCCCGGGGCGTTGGAGTTGATGCGGAGGTCCTCGAAGCTCCAGTGTTGGCCGCCGTCCTCGGAGTAGTTGTAGTAGAGGTCGTTGAAGCCGACCTCCTGCCCATCGCCGCGGCGGTCCTCCCAGCCGACCAGCACGGTGTCTCCCTGCACGAGCAGCACCGGCTCGAAGCTCTGCGACTCGCCACCGGCATCCGTGTCCATGCGGACCTCCTCGCCGGCCCACTCCCCTCCCCCGTCACGCGAGAAGCGGTGGTAGATGTCGTAGCCACCCGAACGATCGTCCTGCCACGCGATGTGCACGCGATCCTCGACGGCCGCGACCACGGGATGGATGGAGTCGAAGCCGCCCGCGGCGTCGCTGTCGATGCGCTGCGGCTCGTCGCCCCAGGTCTCGCCGCCGTCGGACGACACGCCCAGGTAAACGTCCCGCTTGTCGCCGTTGCGCTCGTCGTGCCAGACGACGTACGCATGGTCGCCCGCCATCGCCAGCGAGGGGAGGAAGCTGTTGCTTACGCCTCCGTCCTCGCCGCCGTCGAGCCGGGTGTCGCTGTCCGCGAAGCTCCCGCCCCCGTCGGTCGACACGTTCGCGTAGATGTCCGACCGGCCCGCGCGGCTGTCCTCCCACGTCACCACGACGCGGCCGGACGCATCCGCCGCGAGCCGCGGCCACGCGCTGTAGGCCTCGCCAGCGGGGTCCGTGTCGACGCGGGTGGCCTCGTCCAGCCAGGTGGCGCCGGCGTCCTGGGTGGCCTGTACGTAGATGTCGAAGGCTCCGCCGCGGTTGTCGAACCACGCGACGTAGGCGGCGTCCTCCACCGCGACGACGCGCGGCGCGAGGCTCATGGCCTCGCCCTCCACGTCCCCGTCGAGGCGCAGCTCCTCCGGCAACCACGAGCGCCCGCCGTCGGTGGAGATGTTCAGGTAGATGTTGCGGTAGAGCAGGTCCCCGTCGCGCTCGTCCTCCCAGACGACGTAGATCGTGTCCCCGGCGCACGCGATGTCGGGCGCGTACGCGCCCACTTCGCTGACATCCAGCGCCACGTCCCCCGTCATCCAGGTGGCCCCGGCGTCCTCGCTTGCGTTGAACCAGATGCCCGGCACGCCATCTCGAGCGTCGGTCCACGCGACCGCGAGCCGCCCGTCGGCAAAACACGAGCGCGGGACCGTGGACTCGATCGCGTCGTCTTTCGAGTTGTGATCGACCTTCACGTCGAACGTGGGCTCGTCTTCCGTCGAGCCGGCGCTGCACGCGGCGAGGAGGGCCACCAGCAGTGACGAGGCGAGACGCATGGCGAGCTCCGGGAAAGCGACGCGAGGATATCCCACGCTCCGGACCCCGGCAGGGTTGACGCGCTCCGGGGGGTAAGTAAAGAGGGCGGCTCGCGTCTGGGAGACCCATGCAGGACAAGAGCAAGCTCGGCAAGCGCTATCAGTGCTTCCAGTGCGGCCTGAAGTTTTACGATTTGAACCGCCCTGAGCCGCTGTGCCCCAAGTGTGGCGCCGACCAGCGCGAGAACCCGAACCCCGATCCGCGCGAGGCCATCCTCGCTCGCTTCAAGGGCAAGGGCGGCATGACCAAGAGCGCCTCCCCGTCCGAATCGTTCGAGGACGAAGAGGAAGCCGAGGAGGACGTCGAGATCGACGAGGCGGAGGATCTGGACGAGGAAGAAGACGATCTCGGTGAAGGCGCCGAGATCGAGGAAGAGGACTAGTCCTCGTCGTCGGGCTCCTCCTCGGTGGAGTCCGACGCCTCCTCGGCCGGGACTTCGAACCGCAGCGCCGCCTCCGGATAGCGAACCTCCACGAGGTAGAGGCCATCCGGAGGCGCCGTACGCCCGGCCAGGTCACGTTTCCCGGTCTCCAACGCTTGGCGCACGTCGTCCAGCGCACGGCGACCGAGACCGACGTCGATCGCGGTCCCGACCATGATGCGCACCTGGTAGCGCAGGAAGCCGGCCCCCTCGAACTCGAGGCGGTGCTCGTCGCCCTGCGTGAGGTGCCGCGCCTGCTCCACCGTGCGCACCGTGCGCGGGTTGTCACACGACGCCGCCCGGAACGCCGTGAAGTCGTGGGTGCCGCGCAGGAGCGCGAGCGTCTCGTCGACGCGGCTCCAGTCGACGGGCTGGCGCACGTACCAGGCGCGGCCCAGGTGGAACGGGGAGCGATCGGGCCGCCCCAACACGACGTACCGGTAGGTCTTGCCGCGCGCGGACTTCCGGGCGTGGAACCGCTCCGGAGCGACCTCCGCCGTGATGCACGAGAGGTCGGGTGGGAGCAGGGTGTTCAGCGCCAGCCGCACCTTGAACGGATCGCGCGGGGTCTCCGACCGGAAGCTCACCACCTGGCCGAGGGCGTGCACGCCCGCGTCCGTACGACCGGAGCCATGCACGATGATCCGCTCGCCTCCGAAGAACCGCGAGAGCGCCTCCTCCAGCGTCTGCTGGACGGTGCGTGGTCCGTTCTGCCGCTGAAACCCCGAGAAGGCGCGGCCGTCGTACTCGATCACGAGCCGCCAGGTGGTGCGCATGGTCAGGCGTCGAACGTCGGTAGCGATGGCGTGACGATGCAGATCATCGCGCTCTGTACCCCGTTGGATGCGACCCCGGCGAAGGACGCTGGAACCCGCCCCGCTCGCGGTCCGTCTCTCCGCGCGAGGTGCCTGCAAGGCGCCCGCGCGTCCGCGCGCGGGCGGTCCCGCCCGGCCCTGCCGGGCGGACCGAGGCGCCTGGCGCCGAGCCTGAAAGGGACCGACCCCGGCCGTCCTCGGCCGGGGACGCGCCCGGGAAGCTCCCCACAGCGCGTCCACTCATCCGCGGGTGCCGGCGTCGCCGGTCCGCACGGAGTTATTGAAACGGGGCACGGGGGACGACCTGCAGCGTTCGAGGCTGAGCCATTGAGCACCGAGGAGCTTCCCGCCGATGTCTGCGCGTTCATCTTCGCGTACATCCCTTCGGTGGGCCACATGGAGGCGCTCGTGCTCACCGTGGAGGAGCCGGATGGGGCCTGGACCGTCGAGAAGGTCGCCAGCCGGCTCTTCGTACCTGACACGAAGGCCGGCGCCGTGCTTCGCGACCTCGCGACGGCCGGCCTGATCGAGCCCGCCGACGCGCCCGATACCTGGCGCTTCGGGCAACAAGCGACGCTCGCCGAGATGGCCCAACGCGCCGTCCGCTTGTATCGCAAGACCCTCGTTCCGATGACGGCGGTGATTCGTTCCAACGCGGGTCCGGGCGGGCAACTCGCGGGCGCGTTCCGATTCCGGAAGGAATGACGACGATGACGCTACTCGTGTACCTCCTGTGCCTGATCACCGCGCTGGGGTGTGCCGCGGTGCTCTTCGGCGCGTACATCCGAACGCGGGCGCCGCTGCTGTTCCTGGCCGGCATGTGCTTCGTGGGCCTCGCGGCGAACGATGCGCTCGTGCTGATCGATGTCTACGTCATCCCCGGCACGAGCCTGCTCCGCGCCCGCCGGGTGGTGGGGTTCGTGGCGGTCGCGCTCATGCTGGCCGGGCTGATCTTCCACGACAAGGAGACGTCCGAGTGAACGACCTCCTCCTCGGCGCCACGGCCATGGGCTCCGCCTGCATCGCCCTCTTCTTCCTGCGTTTCTGGCGCGAGTCGCGGGACGTGTTCCACCTGCTGTTCGCCGCGTCGTTCGTCCTGCTCGCGATCCAGCGGATCATGCTGGCGACGTTCGAGGAACCGAACGAGGGCTTCCCCGCCTTGTACCTGCCACGGCTGGCGGCCTATCTCCTGATCATCATCGCGGTGGCGCAGAAGAACTCCCGGAAGCCGGTGGCGTGACGCCGAGCCGGCGCCCGCCTCCCGCGTTCAGAAGTCGAACTTCAGCCCGAACGTGAGCTCGGAGGAGGAGAAGTCGAACTGGTCCGCGCCGTGGACGAGGAGGGTCTGGCGGTACTCGGCGACGAGGTAGGTGTCGTTGATGCCGCTGATGGCCTCGAGCCGGCTGGCGGAGCGGCGATCGAGGGCGTCCAGGAGGAGCATGAGGCCGCCGCCGTAGTGCCAGCCGTACTTGCCGCCGGTCGCGACGTTGTCGGTGGCGGAGGGGTCCGGCGAGTACCAGTTCTCCTTCCACATCCAGTAGTCGAGCCCGATGCGTCCGAACGGCACGATGGGCTGCTCCTCGAAGAAGTCGAGGCGGCCGGTGAGGGTGAGCGCGAGCGGCAGGATGGTGAGCATGTCGTGCTCGTCGCTCGCGACGCCGGACTCGGTCTGGAGCCAGCCCATCTCCTGGTAGAAGCCGATGCCGAGGTTCGCGTCCACGAAGCGGGAGGCGTACCCGTACTCGAACCAGAGCATCTCGTTCGCCTTGCCGCCGAACACCTGCTCGACGTAGGGGTCCACGATCGTGGTCGGACCGTAGCGGAGCTGCACGTTCATCGTGCGCGCCCCCTCGTCTGCGTCCTTCGCCTCCGCGGGCGTGGCGATCACGGCGAGGGCAAGCACCGCGGCGCCGCCGACGAAGCGGCGACGGCGGCTGACGGCGGCCAGGGCGAGCGCGATGGCGGCGGCGCCCGCACCCGGCCCTACCCCGCACACACCGGGGAAGAAGCTTCCCTTGTCACCCGCGAGCATGGACGCGGAGTAGGTCTCTTCGGGGGTGACGGCGCGGATGTCGGACATGGGACCCTCGAGGCCGCCGTCGTCAACAGCGCGGACGGCGACGTAGTAGGTTGTACCGTTGGTAACTGGATAGATGGTCCTGCTAACCGATGACCCGGGCTCCGCCGTGAGCTGCAGCGGTGCCGTTATGTCATCGGACCCGGTGAACGTCGGTCCGCCGGATGGGAAGTCGGCGGCCTCGAACGGCGCCACGTCGATGTAGATGGTGTAGGTCGCGATGTCGCTCGCGGCCAGCGCGTCGAACGAGACCGAGATCGCCTGGTTGCCGAAGCCGACGCCAGCGGGACCGAGGACGATCTGCTCGGGCGGGTTGTCGATGAGCACGGAGCCCGCCGCGCGGCCCTGCTGCCCCGCGGCGTCCTTCACGAACACCCAGATCGTGTTCTTGCCCTCCTGGTAGTCCTCGCCGGCGTCCACCGTGAAGTTGACGGTGGTGGGCGTGAGGGCGTCGACCTCGCCGCTGTCGAGCAGCGTGCCGTCCCCCTCCGCGGTGCCGCCGAGGCGCACCTCGTAGGTGCCCGCGATGTCCACGGAGAAGGTGAGGGCGACGTCGTCCCCGTCGGTGGCGGTGGAGGGGGTCACCGGCTCGAGGGTCACCCAGGGGCGATCCGTGAGGACGAGGACGGTGCCGTCGGACGTCGTGCCGAAGGCGTAGCCCTCGAGGGCGACGAGCTCGGTGAGGTTGGCCGCGCCGACGATCGTCTCCTCGAGCGTGCCGGGGAGCCCACCGTCGAACGAGTAGCGGAGGGCGTCCCCCCCTGCGCCGAGGAGCATCCACCCTTCGCTCGCCTGGATGGCGACGGCGGTGACGGCTTCCGCCACGTTGGTCAGCGACGCGACGTAGTCGTTCTCGGAGATCTCGAAGCGGACCAGGCCCCCGCTCTCGTCGGCGTAGTACACGTCCGACCCGTCGGGGTACGGGAAGCCGTCGAGCAGGACGCGCCCGCCGAGCGAGCTCTGCGGGAGGAGCGCGGTCTGGGTGGAGAGGATGACCTTCGACACCTCGTCCCCGCCGTGCGAGACGAGGAGGTAGTCGTCGAGGAGGACGGTGTCTTCGATGGTGTCGCTCGAGAGCTGGACGGGGAACCCCTCCACGGCGAGGCCGTCGAGCACGGTCACCGCGGCGACGACGGCGCCGTCGGTCGGATCGTCCACCACGGCGTAGACCTCGGTCCCGCTTGTCTCGACGCCGAACACGGGCCCGCTGCCGAGCACGAGCGGCGCATCGCGCAAGGAGATGTCGCCTTCGATGGTGACCTCGACGACCGCCACGGTGCCGTCCGAGCAGCCGGCGAAGAAGGTCCAGCCGGTCAGGGCATCCCCCTTCGCCGCCACGCCCCGCGCGCCCGGGCACGCCGAGAGGATGGTGCTCTCGAAGGTCCCCGTGTTGAGCAGGGTGAACGTGCCGGCGCCCGCGTCGTTCCACGCGATCCAGCCGCCGTCGGGGCTCAGCACGATGTCGGTGACGGTGGTGCCCACGTCGAACGTCGCGGCCAGGCGGTCCGGCGAGGCAAGCGCCACCGACGCGAGCAGCAGGATCACGCGACCCCCAGGAGGCCCGCTGTGGACAGCCAGGTCGCGACGCGCGCGGCGGCGAGGCCCGCTCCGTATAGATCGTCGGTGACCGCCCAGACGAAGACGCCGTCCCCCGCGGGATCGGCGCGCAGCCGGCCCCACCACACGCCGGGCTTGCCGATGGTCGACCGAGGACGGAGCCGCGCGGTCCGCGAGACCGCGACGAGGCCCTCCGTGGCGCGCCACGCGGCCTCCACGGCGTCCACCGTGACGCCGCGCAGGTGCAGCCCGGCGCTCACCCCCGCGAAGAGCGGCTGGATGGCGACCTGGACCCCGACCGACGCCGCGGGCAGCCCGGTGAGGGCTTCGACCTCGGCGGCCGCGAGCTGCTCGGTGCCGCTCCACTCGTCCATCGCGGTGTCCTCGGGCAGCGTGTCGAACGCGAGGCCGTCTACGAACACCCGACGCGGGGGATCCTGGTTGTTCAGCGTCGCGACGACCTGCTGGGCGAGCTCCTCCATCCCGCCGCGGCCACGCGCGCTCGCGGCCAGGGAGACGACGCCCGTGCAGCTCGTGAGGCCGATGCCCACGAGGGGCTGGCAAAGCGCGGCCAGGAGCGCCCCGACGGAGGACGGGAGGCGGACTGCGCCCGCGCGCGCCACGCCGTCCGGGAGGCCGGACTGGATGCCAGGGAGGACCAGGGGCGCGTCGAGGACGCCGGCCGTCGCGTCGCCCACGTCCAGCACGATCACGCCGCGCGCGACCAGACCGGGCGCGATCTTGCCGGCTACCGCCGGGGGGACACAGAGGATCACGAGGTCCGGCTTCACGCTGGCGAGCGCGGATAGCGGCTCGACCCCCACGTTCTGCCCACGGAAGGGCACCGTGTCGACCCTCGGCGACCGCGCTGCGGAGCCGTATGCCCGCAAGGACGCGATCACCATTTCAGACGCATCGAGCGCGGTCAGCACCTGGCTGCCTGCCGCTCCCGTCGCACCCACCACTGCCACTTCCAACGCCGAGCTGCTCATCGCCGGCACCTATCCCGGGAAGTGGCAGGTGTGGGGCGCCGGCTCGTCCGCTTGACGCCCGATGACGCTAGGCTTCGCGGTGAGTCGCGATGATGGTCTGGATGCGGTCCTTGCCGCGCAGCTTCAGACGCTTGATCCGATTGATCTCGCGCCGTTCCGCCTCCGAAGGGTAGCGGATGCGCTCCAACCGCCCGAGCTCCCTTTCGTAGTCCTGGTGCTTGCCGTAGAGGTGGCGAAGCTCGTCGTGGGAGGTGGTGAGGCGGTTGATCAGATCGAGTTCCGTGGCTTCCATGAGACCTCTCGTCCAAGGTTGCACGGGGAGTCTACCGAAACGCGTTTGGAACTGTCAAACGTGCGACGGACGCGCGTCTGGTTCGCGAAGATACCGTAGACCCACGGTTTCTGGCGAACCAACCTCCGATGAGCGGCAGAGGGTCGCGCCGAAGGCGACAGGCGAGTCGGAAGCGTCGGCGTGCAGCCGATGGCCCGCGGCCTTCACGGCGGCGGAAAAGACGGCCGCCCCCTCCCCCACCGCCACGCCGGGTGCGCCTTGCGCGGCGATGTCGACCGTCACGTCGAGCTCCTCCCCGAGCGGGACGGGCACGGCTCCGCAGGTGTCGAACCAGCCCCCGTAGACCCTGCCCTTCCGCGCGTCGAGCAGCGCCAGGACCCGCGGCTCGCCGGGCGCGAGGCAGGCGCGCAACGCCAACGAGGACAGGGACACGACGCCGACCCCGCGGGCGAACGCGAGACCCAGGGCCGCGGCGACGCCGACCCGGATGCCGGTGAAGGTGCCGGGCCCTACCGTGACCGCGACCCGGTCGAGCCCGCCGAGGGCATCGAGGGCGGCGGCGAGATTTGCCTCAAGCCAGACCTCCGTGCCGGCGGTCACGCGCGCGGAGGCGACGTAGGCCACGCGGTCGTCCTGGAACGCCGCGAGGCCGACCACCGGTCCGGCGGTGTCGACGAGGAGGATGCGCATCAGCCGACCGCGGCGCGGTGGATGTCGAACACGAGGACGAACAGCATGAGCAGGACCAGGAAGATCACGCCGGCCTGCTGCGCGCGCTCGCGGAGCACGAGGGGAAGCGGGCGGCCGCGGACCCACTCGGCCACGTACATGACGATCTGCCCGCCATCGAGGACCGGGATCGGGAGGAGGTTGATGATCCCCAGGCTGATCGAGAACAAGCCGAGGAGGCGTGCCCAGTCGAAGATTCCGCGCTCGGCGGCGGCCTTGGCCTGGCGGATCATCTCGACGGGACCGCCGAGGGTGTCCTGCGGGGCGGCCTCGCCGGTCGTGAGCTTGCCGAGGGTCTCGACGATCATGCCCGAGACCAGCACGACCTCGTCGCTCGCGCGAGCGAGGGCCTCGGGGAACGGGTACGGCCGCGGGATCAGGGGCGGCGCGACGTTGGTGCCGCCGTAGCTGATGCCGAGGAGCGGGCGCCACCGGTAGGTGCCGAACTCGTCGGTGTCCTCGATGACCTTGGGCGTGACGGCGATCTCGCGAACCTGGCCGGCCCGCCGCACCGTGACGAGCATCTCCCGCGTCGTCTGCTTGCTGCCCTCGCCCGTGGCCGTCGCGACGACGGCAAGCACGACATCTCGCCAGACGCGGATGGGCTGGGCGTCGATCATGAGGATGCGGTCACCCTCCTTGACGCCCGCGTCCTGCGCGGCCGAGCCGCCGTCCACGAACTTGCCGACGGTGACCATCGCGCTCGCGAGGCCCCAGGTCTGCCACAGCTCGTCGTCGGCCGGTGTCGCCACCGGCGCCCACGCGGGGTTCCGGCGCAGGCTCAGGTCGACCGTGGGGCCGTCCTCGTCGGTCGCGGCGCGGCGCACCGTGATGGGGACCTCGCTCCCGGTGGCCTCGACGAGGATCCGCCGGACCTCGTTCCAGTTCCGCACGGGCTGTCCCGCGACGCTCACGAGGAGGTCCCCCGTGTGTAGGCCCGCCTTGCCCGCTGGCGACGCGGGATCGTCGACGGCGACCGTCGCGTCCGGGGCGATGCTCGTGATGCCAAAGTCGCCCGGCTCCCGGGAGTCGCCGTAGTCCCCCTTCCCGACGGGGAGGGCCAGGGCCACCTGCTGACCGCCGCGGTCCACCACGAGGTCGACGGTGTCGCCCGTGCTCGATGCGAAGGCCTCGCTCAGGTCGGCCCAGGTGAGCGTGGGCGAGCCCTCGACCGACACGATGCGGTCCTCCGGCAAGAGGCCCCCGGCCTCGGCGCCGCCCCCGGCGTACACCGCCCCCACGTCGGCGCGGGGCTGCGGCTCGCCCGCCATCTTCAGCGTGGTGAAGACGACGAACGGCAGCGCGAGGTTCATCGCCGGGCCGGCGAACACGATCAGCAGGCGCTTCCAGGCCGGCTGGGCCATGAAGGCCCCCTCCGCGCGCGGATCGTCCTCGTCGGCGCCGCCCTCCATGAAGGGATCCGCGCCTGCCATGCGGACATAGCCGCCGAAGGGAAACCAGGAGATCCGATAGTCGGTGTCACCGTACTTGAAGCCGACCATGCGGCCGCCGATCCCGATGCTGAAGACCCGAACGCGGACTCCACACGCCTTCGCCACGATGAAGTGGCCGAATTCGTGAATGGTGATGAGCACCGCGATAAGAACGACAGGGGCGAGGTTGGTGCCTACAGCGAACATCAGTGCTCAGTATTCACGGTGCGAGCAGCGGGCGCACCTGGAGAACCGCCCAGAGCAGCGGGCCGGTGAACAAGAGGGAGTCGATCCGGTCGAGGATGCCGCCGTGGCCGGGCATGATCGAGCCGCTGTCCTTGACCCCGAACGCGCGCTTGAGCATGGACTCCACGAGGTCGCCGACAACGCCCGCGCTGTCGAGCACCGCCGCGAGCACGAGCACGACGGGCCAGGAGAGGTCCGGCGCGAGGAGCACCTTGATGAGCGCCGCGCCGGCGACCGCGAGCAGGAGCCCCCCAAGCACGCCCTCCCGTGTCTTCTTCGGGGAGACACGGGGAAACAGGGGCGTCTTCCCGAAGGCGCGGCCGGCGAAATAGGCGCCGGTGTCGCCGAGCCAGGTCGAGGCGAGCAAATAGAAGATGAGGGCCATCCCGTCGGGCTGCATCCGGATGAGCGCCAAGGGGGCCATCAGGACCGGCACGTAGACGAGACCAAACCCGAGGCGCACGGCCTGGCGGGCGGCGAGATCGACCTCGGGGCGCGCGAACATCGGGACCGTCACGCACGCCATGAAGAGGAGCGCGAGGACGATCGGGAGCATCGGCGTCGCGTGGACGCCGACGGCCGCCAGCCCCACGCCCGCGATCAAATACAGCACGCGCTCGAGGAGCGGGAGCTCGGGTGCGGCCATGCGCACGTACTCGTCGAGCGCGATGACGAGGAAGGGCAGCATCAGCCACCACACCCCCGTGGGCCCGCCCCAGACGAGGATGGGGACCACGAATGCGAGCCCAACGAGCCCGGCGATGATCCGGGTGGCCATCAGCTCCGAACCTGGGCGCTGGTCTGCCCGAAGCGACGCTCGCGCTTCCCGAAGCAGGCGAAGGCCTCCTCCAATTGCGGGCGCCGGAAGTCCGGCCACGCGGTCTCCGTCACGTAGATCTCGGCGTAGGCGAGCTGCCAGAGCAGGAAATTCGAGAGCCGCATCTCCCCCGACGTGCGGATGAGGAGGTCCGGGTCGGGGAGCCCGGCGGTGCCGAGCTCGGCGGCGAAGAGGTCCTCGTCGATGGCGTCAGGGCGCACCCGGCCGGCCGCGGCCTTCTTCGCGAGGGAACGCGCGGCCTCGACGATCTCGGCGCGGCCCCCATAGGAGAGCGCCAATGTGAGGGTCATCGCACGGTTGTGGCGCGAGGCGAGCGAGAGCTCCTTCAACGCCACCCGGACGGGCATCGGCAGGCGGTCGAGCTGGCCGATCGCGTTGAGCCGGATGCCGTTGTCGAGGATCTCGCGACGCTCCTCGACCAGGAAGCGGCCGAGGAGACCCATGAGGCCCGACACCTCGTCCGCCGGGCGGCGCCAGTTCTCGGTGGAGAAGCTGTAGAGCGTGAGGGCTTCGACGCCCGCCTGACGGCACGCGCGGGTGATCTCCCGCACGCTCTCCGCGCCTGCCTCGTGCCCCGCAAGGCGCGGCAGGCCCCGGGCCTGCGCCCAGCGCCCATTGCCATCCATGATGATGGCAAGGTGGCGAGGAACCGCTGGGCGGGGGACGGCGCTGGTCAAACCTCCAGGACCTCTTTCTCCTTGGCCGCCGCCACGTCGTCCACCTTCTTCACGTGGGCGTCGGTGACCTGCTGCACCTTCTCGAGGGCGCGCTTGAGATCGTCCTCGGTGATCTCCTTGTCGTCCGAGGCGGACTTCAGGAGCTCGTTGTAGTCGCGACGGACGCCGCGCACGCGCACCTTGGCGTCCTCCGCCGACTTCTTCACGATCTTGACGAGGGCCTGACGACGCTCGCCCGTGAGCGGCGGGATGGGGATGCGGATGATCTGCCCATCGTTCCCGGGGTTGAAGCCGAGGCCGGAGGTGGCGATCGCGCGCTCGATGTCGCGGAGGGTCGACTTGTCCCAGGGGTTCACGATCAGGAGCCGAGCGTCCGGCGCCGTGATGTTGCCGCACTGCTTGAGCGGCATGGTCGACCCGTAGGACTCGATGTAGATCGGGAGGTTCTCGATGAGGCTCGGGGTCGCCCGGCCGGTGCGGACGCCTACCAGCTCTCTCCGCAAGGCGTCGATCACCTTGTCCATGTCGTCGCCCAGGCTCGACAGGTACTCGTCAACGGACATGGCGGTGGCCTCCGGTCAGGGCTGGGGGGAACTCACGTGGGTACCCACCGCCTCGCCCATCACCACGCGGCGCACGTTGCCGGGGCGATTGAGGTCGAACACGATGAGCGGGATGCGGTTTTCCATGCACAGGCTGATCGCCGTGGCGTCCATCACCTTCAACCCGAGCTTCAGCGCGTCGAGGTGGGTGATGGTCTCGTACCGGACGGCGTCCGCGAACTTCTTGGGATCCTTGTCGTAGACCCCGTCCACCTTGGTGGCCTTCAGGATCACGTCCGCGTGGATCTCCGCGGCGCGGAGCGAGGCCGCGGTGTCCGTGCTGAAGTAGGGATTTCCGGTGCCCGCCGCGAAGATGACCACCCGCCCCTTGTTGAGGTGGGCCACCGCGCGGCGCCGGATGTAGGGCTCACACACCTGCTCGATGCGCACCGCGGACATCACGCGGGTGTAGCAGCCCTTCTGCTCGAGCGCGTCTTGCAGCGCGAGCGCGTTGATGCAGGTCGCGAGCATGCCCATGTAGTCGGCGTGCGCGCGGTCCATGCCGCCCTCGGAGGCGGGAACACCCCGGAAGATGTTCCCGCCGCCAATGACGATCCCGATCTGGACACCGAGCTTGTGAACCTCGATGACCTCTTCAGCGAAGCGGCCGAGCACGGCTTGCTGAATACCAAAATCCGCGTTCCCCGCGAGCATTTCTCCGGAGAGCTTGAGCAGGATTCGGCGGTAGACCGGACCGGACACGTTACCTCCGAACTTTCAGGCCTTCGTGATTCCGGCCTGGGCGGCGACCTCGGCGGCGAAGTCATTCGACTTCTTCTCCAGGCCCTCCCCCATGACATAGCGGACGAAGCGGCGGATCTTGACGTTCTCACCGATGGTCGAGACGGTTTCCTTGACGAGCTGGTCGATCGTCTTGGAGTCGTCCTTCACGTACTTCTGGTCGAGGAGGCAGACATCCTCGTACCACTTGCTCATGCGGCCTTCGACGATCTTCGCGGCGATGTGCTGGGGCTTGCCCTCGGACATCGTCTTCTCGAGCTGGACCGCCTTTTCCTTCTCGTAGGCATCGGCGGGCACTTCGTCGCGCGAGAGGTACTCGGGTGCGGCCGCCGCGATGTGCATCGCAACGTCGCGCGCGAGCGCCTTGAACTTCTCGTTCATCGCCACGAAGTCGGTCTCGCAGTTGAGCTCGACGATGACGCCGATCTTGCCGCCGGCGTGGATGTACGCCTCGACCAGACCTTCGCTCGCGACACGACCGGACTTCTTGGCGGCGGAGGACAAGCCCTTCGCGCGAAGCCAGTCGATGGCCTTCTCGACGTCGTCCGACGACTCGCCGAGGGCCTTCTTGCAGTCGAGGATCCCGGCGCCGGTGCGCTCGCGCAGATCCTTGATTTGTTCCATGGACGCCATTGTTCCTCCGGTCTCTTCGCGTTCGGGGTCCGGGCTTAGGCCTCGGACTCCGAGGTGGGGGCGGCTGCGGGGGCGACGGCAACCGGCTCCTCGGCCACCGTGCGGCGGTACACCTCGACGCCGCGCCCGTCATCGCCCTGGATGATGGGGGACGCGTCGGTGCGACCGGCCTGCACGCCTTCCGCCGCGGCATCCGCGATGGCGGCCGTGAAGAGGCGGATGGACTTGATGGCGTCGTCGTTGCCCGGGATGACGTAGTCGATACCGTCGGGATCGCAGTTGGTGTCGCAGAGCGCCACGACGGGGATGCCGAGCTTGCCGGCTTCCTTGATGGCGATGTGCTCCTTCTTCGGGTCGATCACGAACAGGGCGCCGGGGAGGGCGCGCATGTCCTTGATGCCGCCGAGGGCCTTCTCCATCTTCTCGATCTCGCGGGTCAGCGTGAGCGCTTCCTTCTTGGTGAGCTGCTCAAACTTGCCCTCGGTGCGCGCCTTGGTGAGGGAGTTCAGGCGCTCGATGGACTTCTTGACCGTCTGGAAGTTGGTGAGCGTGCCGCCCAGCCAACGGTCGTTGACGAAGAACATCTGGGAGCGACGCGCCTCCTCGGAGATGATGTCGCGCGCGGCGCGCTTGGTGCCGACGAAGAGCACCGGCTGCCCGCGGCTCACGATGCTCGTGACGTAGCGGGAGGCGTCCACCAGAGCGCGAGCGGTCTGCTGGATGTCGATGATGTGGACCCCGTTCTTCTGCCCGTAGATGTACGGGCGCATGCGGGGGTTCCAGCGGCGGGTCTGGTGGCCGAAGTGGACACCGGCCTCGAGGAGCTCACGGAGAGAGACGTTTGCCATGGGATTGACTCGGTGCGGGCCGTTGCCCGCGCGTGTGGTTTTTGCGACCGCCGGAGGTCGCGGCCCGACTCCTGCGAACAGGAGCACCGAGGACCGCGAGCCTGTGGCCCGGCGTGGATCTCTTCGGGAGGACCCCGAAGGCACCGCCAGCTAACGCAACCGTCGGCTGGTGGCAACCGGGGCGCTACGACGACGGGGCCTCTACCGGCTCCTCGTAGCAGCACTTCTTGAACTTGAGGCCGCTGCCGCACGGACACGGGTCATTGCGGCCGACGCCGTGCTCCAGCGCGAAGAGCCGGGTCTCCGCGCCCTTGGAGGGGGGCTGGTACGACGTCTGCGGGCCCGTCATCACGGGGATCGGCTCGTAGGCGGGCATCACCGACTCCGGCTCCGGCTCGGACTCCTCGTCCAGGGCGCCTGCGGCCATCCGACGCGCCATCGCCTTGCCCGGCGCGCTCACGGCGGTCTCCGCGGCCTGCATCTGGATGCGCAGGATGCGGCTGACCACCGATTCGTCGCGAAGCGAGTTCATGAGCTGGAACATCTGGAAGGCCTCCTTCTTGTACTCCAGCAGCGGGTTGCGCTGTCCGTAGCCGCGAAGGCCGATGCCGTCCCGCAAGCGATCCATCGCGAGCAGGTGGTCCTTCCAGAACTGGTCCGCGAACTGGAGCAGCAACATCCGCTCCAGCTGGCGCATGCCCTCCTCGCCGACCTCCTTCTCCTTCGCCTCGTAGGCGGCGATGGCGTCGGTCGTGAGCCGCTGCTTGATCTCGGCGCGGGAGAGCTCCTTGAGCTGCGCGGGGGTCTCCGGCCAGCGGATCGTGTAGACCTCGTCGATCCGCCGGAGGAACGCCTCGGTGTTCCAGGAGTCCGAGCTGGTGTCGCCGATGTGCTCGTCCATGAAGTCGTCGATGAGCGCGTTGATGCTCTCGAGCATCATCTGGCGCACGTTTTCGCCCGTGAGCGCCCGGCGCCGGAGGTCATAGACCGCCTTGCGCTGGAGGTTCATGACGTCGTCGTACTCGAGGAGGTTCTTGCGGATGTTGAAGTTGTGGCCTTCGACCTTCTTCTGCGCGCCCTCGATGGAGGACGTGATCCAGCGGTGCTCGATGGGCTCGTCGTCCTTCAGGCCCATCCGCTCCATCCAGACGATGATCTTGTCGCTGCCGAAGATGCGCAGCAGATCGTCCTCGAGGGACAGGTAGAACCGGGAGGAGCCGGGATCGCCCTGGCGGCCGGCGCGGCCGCGGAGCTGGTTGTCGATGCGGCGCGACTCGTGGCGCTCGGTGCCGAGGATGTGGAGGCCGCCGGCGGCCATGACCCGCGCGCGCTCGTCGTCCACCTGGGCGCGGTACTTCGCCACGGTCGCGGCCCAGAGATCCGGCTCCGCGTGGAGGCCGACCTCGAGCCGCGCGAGCCCCTCGGGGTCTCCGCCGAGCTTGATGTCCGTGCCGCGGCCCGCCATGTTCGTCGAGATCGTGATGGCGCCGAGCCGGCCGGCCTGGGCGACGATCTCGGCCTCACGCGCGTGGTTCTTCGCGTTGAGGACCTCGTGCGGGATGCCCTTCTTCGTGAGGAGGCGGGCGACGAGCTCGGACTTCTCGACGCTCGTGGTGCCGACGAGGACGGGCTGCTTCTTCGCGTAGCACTCCTCGAGCTCCTGCATCACCTTGCGGAACTTCTCGGCCTGCGTCTTGTAGACGATGTCGTGGTGATCGAGCCGCTGCACGGTGCGGTTCGTCGGGATGGGCACGACCTCGAGCTTGTAGATGTTGCCGAACTCTTCCGCCTCGGTCTCCGCGGTGCCGGTCATGCCCGCGAGCTTGCTGTACATGCGGAAGAAGTTCTGGAAGGTGATCGTCGCGTAGGTCTGGCTCTCCTTCTCGACCGTCACGCGCTCCTTGGCCTCGATCGCCTGGTGCAGGCCGTCCGACCAGCGGCGGCCCGCCATGAGGCGGCCGGTGTGCTCGTCGACGATGACGACCTTGCTCTCCTGCACGACGTAGTCTTTGTCGCGCTTGAACAGGAAGTGGGCCTTCAGGGCCTGGTTGACGTGGTGGAGGATCTCCATGTTGTGGGGATCGTAGAGGTTGTCGACGCCGAGGCGCGCCTCCACCTTGTCCATGCCCTCGTCGGTGAGGCTCACCGCGCGCTGCTTCTCGTCGACCGTGAAGTCGATCTCCTTCTGGAGCAGCGGGATGATCCCGTCGATGATGAAGTACTTGTCGACGGCCATGTCCGTCGGGCCGCTGATGATGAGCGGGGTCCGGGCCTCGTCGATGAGGATGGAGTCGACCTCGTCGACGATCGCGAAGTTGTGGCCGCGCTGGACATAGTCCTCGCTGCGGAACTTCATGTTGTCGCGGAGGTAGTCGAAGCCGAACTCGTTGTTCGTGCCGTAGGTGATGTCCGAGCCGTAGGCGGCGCGCTTGATGCCGTCCGAGCGCTCGTTCGAGAGGATGGTCCCCACCGAGAGCCCGAGGAAGCGGTAGATCCGGCCCATCCACTCGGCGTCACGGCTGGCGAGGTAGTCGTTCACGGTCACGACGTGCGCGCCCTTCCCGGACAGCGCGTTGAGGTAGACCGGGAGTGTCGCCACGAGGGTCTTGCCCTCACCGGTCTTCATCTCGGCGACCATGCCGCGGTGGAGCACCATTCCGCCGATGAGCTGTACGTCGAAGTGCCGCATCTCCATCGTGCGTCGGCCGGCCTCGCGGACGGTCGCGAAGGCCTCGTGCATCACGGTGTCGAGCGCCGCGCCGTTATCCAGCTTCTGCCGGAACTCCGCCGTCTTCGCGCGGATCTGCTCGTCCGTCAGCGCACGGAGCGCCGGCTCCATGGCGTTGATCCGCTCCACATCGGGGCCCATCTTCCGGATGAGCCGGTCGGCGCGCGTCCCGAAAACACGCTTGAAGACGGTATCCAGACCCATCATCGGACGTACTCCACGAACCCGCGCGCATAACCCCATTCACGCGCAGGTGCGTCCCCGGGCCCCACGCGGACCGCCGGGCGTACGTCCCCTCGATCAGGGAAGATATTCGAGGGGATCCACCTTCTCGCCCTCGAGCAGGAGCTCGAAGTGCAGGTGCGGGCCCGTGCTCATCCCCGTGCTGCCTACCAACGCGATCACATCGCCCGCAGCGACCAGATCGCCCTGGCCCACCACAAAGCGGGAGGCGTGGCAGTAACGAGTGGTCACTTCGTGGCCGTGATCCACGACCACGGTCCGCCCGTGCCCCGAGTCCCAGTCCGCAAAGGTCACGAGCCCGTCGGCAGTCGCGTAGATCGGGGCGCCGTAGGGGGCCCCGAGGTCGAGCCCCGTGTGCATCTTCCAACGGCGGCCGAACGGCGAGTGGCGGTATCCGAACGGTGACGTGAGCACGCCGTCTACCGGCCAGAGCTTCGGGAGCGCCGCCTGGAGGCCGTCGAACTGGGCCAGCAGGTCCTGGTAGTCCTCGAGGCCGGGCGAAAGCGCCCGGAGATCCTCTTCGAGCGCCGCGACGTGGGCCTCGACGTCGGCGTCCGGGTTCTGGGCGCCGCCGTGCACCAACGGCGAAGAGACGATGCCGTCGATCCACGCCTGGCGGGCCTCCATGTCCTCGGCGTCGAGCGGGCCGAAGCCCGGGAGGGCCTCGCGGGCCTCCATCGCCCGAAGCTGCTCGTCGTAAGTGCGCACGCGCTCCACCAACGGCTGCAGGTCGGCGATCCGACGGTCCACTTCGTCGAGCCGCGCCTTCAACGCGAGGTTCTCCCCGACGAGCTGGTCGTGCGCGACGACGCGCGGAAGGGTCGCGGCCTGGATGCCGGCCAGGACCACCAGCACCACCAGGACCGTCGCCGCCGCCGCGATGCCCTGCCGGACCCGGCGAAGCGGCACACTGAGCTGCCAGATGTCGCCGCGGCCCCCCTCCGGCACCACCATCACGGTGTAGCGGATGTCCGAGGCGTCTCGCGGGGTGGGGCTACGCGATCTCGTCGACACGCGTGATCACGGCCGTGATGTTGTCGTCCCCACCGCGGGCGCAGGCGAGCTGCACGAGGTGCCGGGCAGCCTCCTGCGGGGTCATCGAGCGGACGGCCTCTCCGAGCTCGGCGGGCTCCACGAGGTTGGAGAGCCCGTCGCTGCACAGGAGGAAGCGGTCACCCCGGCGCAGGGCCCTCACCTGGATGTCGATCTCGACGTCCTCGGTGTAGCCGAGCGAGCGGGTGATGATGTTCTTCAGCTTGTGGTGGCGCGCCTGCTCGGGGGTCAGGAGCCCGGCCCGGATGCGCTCGTTGACGAGGGAGTGGTCCTCGGTGAGCTGCTCGATCCGGCCCTCGCGCACGATGTAGCCGCGGGAGTCGCCGACGTGGGCCACGAACGCGTTCGACCCGTCGACCAGGAGCACGAGGCACGTGGTTCCCATCCCGCGGTATTCCGGCTCCGCGTTGGCCTTCTCGAAGATGCGCTTGCCGGCGAGCCGGATGGCGTACCGCAGCCGCTCCCGCATCACCTCGACCGCGCCCTCTTCGCGGGCGGCCTCGATCTCGGGGGAAGTCTCCAGGTCGGAGAGCACTTCCTCCACCGTATTGACCGCGATCGCGCTCGCGAACTCACCACCCGCGTGCCCCCCCATCCCGTCGCACACGACGAAGAGATTCAGCTCGTCGTTGATGAGGTAGTTATCCTCATTGTTCGTACGCTTTACGCCAACGTCCGTGATGCCGCAGGAGGTGATCCGCATGAGCGTTCGCTGTGCCTTCCCTGGGGGGCGAATAGCGCGAGCAGCCCCGCGTGCCAAGCGGAAGACGGCGAGGTTCCGACAGAACGGGACGCTGGAGGCTTACAGCTCGCTTTCCGGGGGGCCGTCGGCGGCCGCCGAGGCGACGCGGCCGGCCTCCACCGCGGCGGCGAGGCGGCGCCACTCGGGGAGATCGAGGGTCTCGGCGCGGCGACGCGAGTCGATCCCCGCGCGATCGCAGGCGGCCTGCGCATCCCCCCGCATCAACCCGCTCCCGAGCGAGTTGAGCAGCGTCTTGCGACGGTGTTGGAACCCCATGCGGACGACGCGGTCGAAGACCCGCGCCGAGACCCCGCCGAAGTCCGGCTCCGCGAGCAGCTCGAAGCCGAGGACGACCGAGTGGACCTTGGGCGCCGGGTGGAACGCACCGGGCGGGAGGGAGAGGACGGGGCGCACGCGTGCGCGCGCCTGGACCTGCACGGAGAGCGAGCCGCGCGACGGATGGCTGGGACCCGCCTGGATGCGCTCCCCGACTTCGCGCTGGAACATCAGCACCATGGTGCTGAAGATGTCGGGCCGCGCGAGGAACCGCAGCAACAGGGGCGTCGCGACGTTGTAGGGCAGGTTCGCGATGACCTTCCACCCGGGGCCCGGGCAGGTCGCGTCCAGGTCGACATGCATGGCGTCGGCCTCGATGAGCACCAGATCGGGCCAGAGCTCGCGCAGGGCGGCGGCCAGGTCGCGGTCGATCTCGATGCAGCGGAGGTCCGCGCCGGTCTGGCGGATCCGCTCGGTGAGGACACCGAGGCCGGGGCCGATCTCGAGCGCATGGTCCTGCGGGGTGAGCCCGGCGGCGGAGACGATGCGGTCGACGGCCTCGGTGGAGACGAGGAAGTTCTGCCCGAAGCGGCGACGCGCGCGCGTCTCCAGCTCCTTCAGGCGGGTAGCGGGATGGATCATGGGGTGCCGACCGCCCATCGGGGGCGCGCGCTGGAAGGACCGGGCGGCAGCCCGGCGAGGAGGCGCAAGCGACCGACATTGGCGATCATCGCGCCATTGTCGGTGCACCGAGCGCGGGGCGGGAGGAAGGCTTCGAGCCCGGACGCGGCCACCCGCGCGCGGACGCGGCTGTTGGCGGCGACGCCGCCCCCGATGGCGATTCGCTCGACGCCGGTCCGCAGCGACGCCCGCTGGATGCGGTCCACCAGCACGTCGCACACGGCCTCCTGGAAGCTCGCGGCGAGGTCGGCGTGGCCGGTGTCCGGGAAGCGCTCCAGGCGGGTGCGAACGGCGGTCTTCAGGCCGGCGAAGCTCATGTCGAGCTCCCCGACGCGGGGACGGGGGAGCGGCACGGCGGCGGGATCCCCCGCCTGCGCCAGGGCGTCCACCAGCGGGCCGCCCGGGTAGCCGAGGCCGAGCATGCGCGCGACCTTGTCGAAGGCCTCGCCGACGGCGTCGTCCACGGTCTCGGCGAGGGTCTCGTACTCCCCGACCCCGCGTGCGAGGTAGAGCGTCGTGTGCCCCCCGCTCACGACGAGGGCCAGGAACGGGAAGGCCGGCGCGGGGTCATCGAGGAGCGGGGAGAGGAGGTGCCCCTCGAGGTGGTTGACGGGCATGAACGGCACACCCCAGCCGAGCGCCGCAGCGCGGCCGAACGAGAGCCCCACGAGCACCGCGC
The DNA here is from genome assembly GCA_030684355.1 of Pseudomonadota bacterium. GTDB lineage: Bacteria > Myxococcota_A > UBA796 > UBA796 > SXON01 > CAJBVW01. The sequence continues at coordinate 14,698 of JAUXTN010000210.1, read as the reverse complement.
CGATGAGCCCCGGACCCGCGGTGGCGGCGACGGCATCGGGGCGCACCACCCCCGCGCGATCCAGCGCCGCGCGCACCACCGGCACGATCTGCTCGGCATGGGCGCGGCTCGCAATCTCGGGGACGACCCCGCCGTAGGCTGCGTGGATCGCCTGCCCGTACACGACGTCGGAGCGAACGCCGTCCGGCCCGACCAGCGCCGCGGCCGTCTCGTCGCAGGAGCTCTCGATCCCGAGGACGATCATCCGGCCGCCTGGGCGGGTTGCGGCGCCCGCGGGCCCGACGGGAAGCGGGCGAACAGCACGACGGCGAGGACCAGGAGCACGATGCCCCCGGCGACCCCCTTCACGCCGACGACCTCCGCGGCACCGCCGGAGAGGATGAGCTCGTGGAAGCCGCCGAGCGCGGTGAGCACCCCGTGCGCCAGCGCCGCAGCCCAGACCGTGCCCGAGGCCTCCCGCACCCAGGCGTACAAGGCGCCGAGCGGGATCGAGGCGCCGACCATCACGAGCGTCCCTTGGATCGGCGCGTCGGGGAAGTAGCCGCCGAGGAGCACCAGCGGCACCTGCCAGAGCCCCCAGATGGCGCCGATGAGCAGCGCCGCCGGCCAGAAGCCCAGGGGGCGGAGCTCCCGCAGGAGCACGCCGCGCCAGCCGATCTCCTCGGCGAACGCGAGCGGGGTGTAGAAGAACAGGCCCACGATCAACGCCTGCAGCGACGCGAGCACGGGGTACGGCACCTGGGACGCGAGCAGCCCTTCCTGCACCTTGGCGGCAGCCTCCGCGCCGCGCACCGCGAGCACGCGGTCGACGATCGGCGCCCCGGTGAGGTCGAGGGTGGCCCAGCCGAAACCGTGCGCGACCAGCGCCGATGCCCACACGATCGCGACGGGGGCGATCCAGCAGAGGACGACCAGCCCGTCGAAGCGGAGCCCGGTGTCGAGGCTCGCGATCGGCTCGTGGACGACGAACCGCTTCCAGAGGAGCGACGCGACGAGGGGCCCGACCAGGAACGGGATCGCCAGGACGAGGCTCCAGTAGCCCTCGACCGGGATGCCCGAGACCTGCACGAGCGCGGCGACCCCCCAGCTCCAGGCGAAACAGAGCGCGAGCCAGGTGCCGGCGCGGCGGAGAAGGGGGGTCGTCACGGATCGCTCCATGCTCAATGCGCCACCTGCGGGAGGTAGGTCGCGGCGTCGAATCGCCCGCCGTCCTGCTTCCCGTCGTGACAGCCCACGCAGATCTCGACACCGGGCTTCGCGATCATCTCGACGGTGGGCGGGTTTCCAACGTGCGCCTTGCCAGGGCCGTGGCAGGCCTCGCAGCCGACGGACTCCAGGCCGGCGACGGCCCCCGGATCCTGCGGGCCATCGGGGTGCAGCGCCCCCGTGACGTGGCAGGAGAAGCACGCGCGATCGCGCTCGTTGTTCGTGGCGACGAGGGAGGCCCATGCGCGCGAGTGCGCGGTCGTGCCCCACTGCTGCGCCTGTTCGGCGTGGCAACCGGTGCACGCGCTCGACCCGGCGAACGGGCCCGTCGCCACGGCGGACACGGTCGCCACGGGCTCGGCGGCCTCGATCAGCACCTTGGCCTTCGCGACGAGCGCGGCGGTGGCGGGGTGATCCGCGAGCTCGGTGCCGAGGTCGACGAGGCGGTTCGTGGCGCGGTGGGCCGGGCCCGCCTGCTTTCCGGCGTCCGTCAACGACTTCTCGAGGCCTTCCAGCTTCTGGTCGAAGAACGCGACCTGCTTGCCGAGCCGCTCGCGCGAGGGGTCGTCCTTCGCCTCCCGCTGACGCTTCTCCAGCTCCGCCTTGCGGGTCCGGTAGCTCTCGCGCTGGTCCGCGAGGCGGTCCAGCACCTGGCCGTCGCGCCAGCTCGTGGCGCCGGGGGTGAGCGTGAAGGAGAGCACCCCGAGCTGCTTGCCACGCGAGCCCGCGGAGAGGAGCAGGCCGCCGTTCGGCAGCGGGTGCGGCTGCTCGAGCTGCTGCCGCTCCTGGCCGTTGACCACGAGCGAGATCCCCGGGATGGCCGCCGCGAGGGCGTCGTCCTCCTGGACCTTCTGGCCCGAGAGCACGAGGACGACGTCGGCCGGGCCGGCGGCCTCGATCGCCGCGCGCACCGCCGCGACCGGCTCGGTGGCCCGGCAACCGGGCTCCTTGGCGGCGTTGCCGACGACGCCGACCATCGTGAAGGTGATCCCGCCCCGCTCGATCGTGATGGAGGAGGGGAACACGGCGCCGCCGCAGTCGAGGTTGGCCGCCACGTACGGGAGGGAGTGGGCGCGCGCGAGCTCACGTACGGTGGTGATCCCCAACGCGAGATCGCCGGCGCCGGGCAGCATCGCGTCGACCCCGACGAGCGCGTACGCCTCCGCGAGCAGCCGCCCCTTCGCGAGCTGCTGGGCGCGATCCTGGTCGCGCAGGGCGGCCTTTCCCGCGTACAGGTTCCCGGCGTCGACGACGACGACCGGCCCGTCCTTGCGGAGCCCCTCAATCACGGTGTTTCGCCTGGACAGACCGCCCAGAGGATGACGAGGTCAACCACATGGCTCGATCTCGCCGTCGAGGTTGCCCGCGTACGCGAGCGTGACGCCCGCGGAGGACGGGGCAGCCACGTCGGTCCCGCCGCTACAGGCCGCGAGCGCGAGGGCCGCAGCCACGTAGACGCGGCGGCGCCACCTCACTTGGGAGCCCCAGGGGGCACGGCCGCTCCGCCGCGCTCCTGGTCGATGCGGTCGCGGCGCTCGGTCTTCTCGGCGTCGCCCGTCGCCTTGCGACGATGCTCACGCATGAGGTCCTTCACCACGTCGACCACGCCGCTGTCGATGATGTAGACCTCCGGGAACTCGACGGCGCGCGCGTAGAAGCGCTCGCGCTCGTGGCCCTCGGGGTCGGTCAGCGGGGGCGCGCCCTTGCCGACGACGATGGTGCGGGACTCGCCGCCGCGGTCGTTCATCACGATGGTGGCCAGCGGCTTCTCGAAGCCGTACTCCCCGTTCGTCGCGGCCTCGGCGACGAACTCGTCGGCCTGCACGTTCGCGACGCGGGTGGCGAGGCGCTTCGGCGTGCTCCCGGGGACCGGCACCCCGGTGTCCCAGAACCACTTGTCGGCCTCCATCTTCACCGTGACCGTCCCGGTGAGGTCGGGATCCCGCTCGTCCCCCGAGAAGGTCGTCACGAGCGACGCGAGGGTGTTGGGGTCCATGCGCGCGAAGCGCTTGAGCCGGAACGTCTCGGTGTCGGCCTCGTAGTCCTCGAGGAGGCCGTCCCGGGCGGCGTAGATGGTCGGCTCGTCCAGGAGCTTCACGTAGGCGAGCACGTACTCGCCGTCCTTCTCGCCCGTCGGCGCGCCGAGCAGGAGGGTGAGCGGCTCGCGCCCGGAGAAGCGGATCGTGATGCGCGCGCGGGGCTGGGCAAGCCCGTACTTCGCGAGGTCGGCGTCGTCGTCGGTGACGAACTGGATCGCCTTCAGCGCGGAGACCCGCCCGAGGAGACCGCGGATCTCGCTGTCGTTCGCCGCGAACTGGCGCGGCTCGAGCATGTCCCACGAGCGCTCGCCGGTGCGCTGGAACGCGAGGCGCTTGCCACCCGGGAGGTCCGCGGCGAGGGCGTCTACGTCCTTGCTGTCGAAGGAGGCGAAGCGGCGCTCGCGGAACTCGGCGAGGGAGAGGCTGTAGTAGTCGACCGCCGACTTCTTCACCGTGTAGACCGCGGTGTCGCCGGTCTTCCGGATGTAGAAGCTCACGCCGGAGGGGTTCGGGTCGCCGGCGTCGAACTCCTCGGTCGAGCCGTCGCGAAAGGTCAGCTTGACGTGGATCGTGCTCGTGCCGAGCCCGTAGAGGGCGTCGTCCGCCGGACCGTCGACCACCGTGGCGCGCGCGACGAGGTCGTGGAGCTGGTGCTTCACGCGGTTGACCATCGAGCGGCTCGCGCGGAGCTCCTCGCCCTCGAGCCACCAGCCGTCGGCGCGCTCCGCGAGCACGATCGTGCCCTCGGGCCGGGTGACCTCGACCTTCACGAGGTTCGCCTTCTCGAACACGAAGATCGGCTTCTCGACCCCCTTGAGGGCCGCCTTCTTCTCCGCCGGGGTCAGCTCGACCGGGCGCACCATCCACCATGCGCCGAGGAGCGCCAGGAGCGCGACGAGCGCGAGCAGGGTGCCGCGAAAGGCCTTCATGTCGCCCCCATCATCGGCCGCGCCTGGACGACCACACCGCGGCGCCGAGCAGCACCGCCAGCATCGGCCCGATCGAGAGCACGAGCCACCGGACCTTCCCGAGATCCTCGGACGAGAGCGCAAGACGGCGCACCGTGCTCGGCCGGCCGACGACCGAGAGCCGCCCCTCGTCGCCGAGGAGCCAACGGAACGTGTTGATGGCGAAGCTCGCGTTGCCCGGCCCCTCCGAGAGGAGGCCGTTGGTGATGACGTCGGTGTCCCCGAGCACGACCACTCGCGCCCGGCCGCGCTTCACGAGGCCGGAGTCCGTGCCGAGCTCCAACGCGATCGCCATCGCGGTGGGGCCCGCGCCGTCGATGTCCGGCTCGTACTTCGCGGAGCCGCCCTCGAGCGCGCCGCCACGCTCGATCCAGCCGTCCCGGGAGGTCTCGAGCAACGTCGAGGCCCGGATCCCCTCTTTCGGCGGCACCGCGGCCTGCACGGGCGCGGCACGCGACACGACGGTCACGAGCTGCTGGTCCGAGAGGTCCTTTGTGATGGGGTGCGCCTTGTAGCGGGGCACCGGGCGGTCCGGGTACGGGAACACCAGGAGCTTGTCGAGGACGATGCCCTCGGGCACGACGACCCCGAGCCGGCCCAGGAGGCTCGGCACGTAGCCGCCCGGCTCCACCGCGTAGAGGATGGAGCCCCCCGTCGCGAGGTAGGCCAGGAGCAGATCCTCCTCGAGCACCGGGATCGCCACGCGCGGCCGCGCCACCACGACCGCCGCGGCGTCGTCCGGAACGCGAGGCGCACTCTCTTCGCGGTCACGCACGAAGTCGAGCTTCTTCAGCTCGTAGTTCTCCTGGTCGAGCGCCGCGGCGAGGTCGGCCATGCCGTCGGGATCGCGCCCGTCGGGGTCGAGCTCGCCATGGCCCACGAGCGCGTAGACGACGCGCCGGGTGTCGGACATGAGCTGCGAGAACGCCCGGTTGATCGCGGCTTCGCCGAGGAACTCGATCTTGCGGTCGTCCCCCTTGCCGGAGCGGCGGAAGAGGTCACGATCCTGGAGGTCCACCCGGCGCTCGGCGCGCTGCACGACGACCGTGCCGTAGTCGGTCACGCCGAGCTTCTCGGCGGTGAGGCGCTCCTTGTCGAAGTCGACGAACCGGGTCTCGACGAGGGCCGAGTTGTAGTCCATCTCCTCCAGGAGGTCCTGGAGCTGCCGGTCCTTGAAGTACGACTCCTTCTTGCCCCGCTGCGCCGAGAAGGCGGTCACGGTGACGGCCACGGCGTCGCGGTCGAGGAGCCCAAGCTTGTTGACGGTGTCCGCCGCGAGGACGCTCCCCTGGTCCGCCGAGAGGTCCACGCGGACGCGGAAGCGGTCGACGAGCAGGTAGACGACGACGACGGCGGCCACAACGAGGAACGTCACGATCGTGGCGTTGGAGCCCACCGCGAGGCGGCGCTGGAGGGTGCGGTTCATCGCCATCGGCGCGACTCCACCGACCGGAACGTGAGGAAGAGGAACACGCCCGTGAACGCCAGGAAGTAGAAGAGGTCGGCGCTGTCGAGCACGCCACGGTTGAACGAGTCGAGGTGGACGAGCACCGAGAGGGGCCGCACCACGTCCGCCCACTCCTCCGGGAGGAGCGCCTCCGCCCGGCCCACGAGCCAGAAGGGCAACAGGAGCACGATGCCGATGAGGCCGGCCGCGACCTGGTCATCCGTGAGCGACGACGCGAACAGCCCCGCCGCGCAGAACGCGGAGGCGACGCACACGAGGCCCAGGTAGCTCGTGAACATCACGCCCCAGTCGGGGTCCCCGTAGTAGGCGAGCACCGCGGGGAACACGAGCGTGCCGAGGAACATCAGGAGGCAGAGCGTGAGCGACGCGAGCCACTTGCCGACGACGATGGCGCCGAGCGACACCGGCGCGGTCATCAGGAGCTCCAGGGTTCCCTGGCGACGCTCCTCCGCGAAGTGGCGCATCGTGAGCATCGGGAGCACGAAGAGCTGCGTGATCGCAAGGTTCCCGAGGAGGACCCGCAACGAGGCCTCCCCCGTGAGCGTGACGCCCAGGTAGAAGAACAGCCCCGCGAGGAACAGGAACGCGGAGAGGAACACGTAGGCGAGCGGGCTCACGAAGTAGATCCGGAGCTCCTTCTTCCAGAGGGTCCACACGTCCCTCATTCGCGCCCCACGATGCCGACGAAGGCCTCTTCCAGCGTGGGGAGGCGGTGCTCGAGGGTGCGGACGCGGGCGCCTTGTGCGCGCGCCAGCTCGGCGACCGCGACGCGGGGGTCCTGCTGCGCGGAGAGCCGGAAGGAGCGCCACGGTCCGTCCTGCCCGAGCGGCTCGACCAGGTCGACCTCGGGGAGGGCGCCGAGGCGCGGGCCATCGAGCCCGTCGACCTCGACGTGGTACCACTCCCCTTGCGGGGCCATCGCGCGCAGCTCGGCGAGGGTTCCCTGCGCCACGAGGCGCCCCTTCGCGACGACCAGCGCGCGCGGGCAGAGGGCCTCGACCTCGGAGAGGATGTGCGTCGAGAGGATGACCGTGTGCGTCCCCGCGAGGGAGCGTACGAGGTCACGGATGCCGATGAGCTGGGCGGGATCGAGGCCGCTCGTGGGCTCGTCGAGGATGAGGACGGGGGGATCGTGGAGGAGCGCCTGGGCCAGGCCGACGCGCTGGCGATAGCCCTTCGACAACGAGCCGAGGATGCGCCTTTCCCACCCACCGAGCCCGACGCGCTCCATGACGCTGCCGGCGCGCTGGTGCCGCGCACGCCCCGTGAAGCCGCGAAGCTCCGCGATGAAGCCCAGGTAGTCCCCGACCGACAGCTCGGGGTACAGCGGCGGCGACTCGGGCAGGTAGCCGACGCGGCGCTTGACCTCGAGGGGCGACTCGAACACGTCGAAGCCGGCCACGCGGGCGTCCCCGCCGGTCGCCGGGAGGAACCCGGTCAGGATCCGCATCGTGGTGGTCTTCCCAGCGCCGTTCGGCCCCAGGAACCCCACGATCTCCCCCTTCCCGACGGTGAAGGACACGTTGTCCAACGCAAGGCGAGGGCCATAGGACTTGGTGAGGGCGACGGCTTCGATCATCGGGAGAGCGCTGCCTTCTAACGGGTGACGGCCGCGAAGCTACCCCCCTGGGTTAAACGACGCCGATGGTATGGCTATGGCTTGCCGGGCTCGCGGGCGCCGAGGTGGTCGACGGGATCCTCCACGTGGTGGGCGAGCGGATCGTCACCCGGTCCGACCTCGCGTTCGAGGGTGACTTTGACGCCCGGGACTCGAGCCCGTTGGCGCCGCTGGAGGACCCCGCGTACCCCCTGGAGCAGCGCCTCGTCGACTTCGCGATCCTCCGGGAGCTCGCGGGGGACATCGAGATCTACAAGCCCTCCGCCGCCGACGTGCGCGCGCGGTGGGAGCGCTTTCGGGACGGGTGGCCCCACCCCGAGGACCACGCGGCGTTCCTCGCGCGCTGGGGCCTCGATGACGAGCAGCTCCTCGGCTTCCTCTACAGCCGCCTCGTCGTGGAACGCTACGCGTCGCGCAACGCGGGGCAGGCCGCCGCCGTGCTGGATCGGGACGACATCACCTCCGAGGCATACCAGGGCTGGATGACGGGGCTGCGCGCGCGGACCTCCGTGCGGACCACCCGATGAGCTGTCGGGAGGCGACCGCCGCCGATCTCGACGCCGTCGTCGCGCTGGAGCTCGTGTGCTTCGCAGAGGACCCCTGGACGTGGGGCATGCTGAAGGACGAGCTGACGCGCCCCGGCGGGGTCTTCATCGTCGTGGGGGAGCCCGGGCGACCCGTCGCGTTCGCGATCGGCTGGGCCGTTCTCGACGAGCTCCACGTGCTCCAGGTGGCGGTCGATCCCAGCGCCCGCCGCCGGGGCCTCGGCCGCGAGCTCATGGACGAGCTGGTGGCCCGCTCCCCCGCCGCCGAGAACGCGTGGCTCGAGGTGCGGCGCGACAACGTGGCGGCCATCGGGCTCTACGAGGCCCTGGACTACCGCGCCGTCGGGTGCCGTCCCCGCTACTACACCGACGGGTGCGACGCGCTCCTGCTCCGGCGGCCGCTCACCCGGCGCTGACCCGGTGAGGGAGCCGAGGGCCTACCAGCTGCCGGCGCCGAACCGGTAGGTCTTCTTGACGGGCTGGTCCTTCACGATCTTCTGGAACTTCCAGGCCGAAATCGCCTGCGACATGCACCGCTCGAGGTCCCTGTCCGTGCTGTTGACGCCCGTGACGTCCACGCTCTTGGCGGTGCCGTCCCGCCCGATGGTGAACTCCACCGACCAGGCGCCCTTGAGCCCTTCGATCTGCTTGAGCCGGTTGTTGTAGCAGCTCGTGAGCTGCGGGCTCGACGCGTTGATGACGGCCTTGGCCATCGCGATGATCTCGTCGTTGTCCGTGAGGACCTTGTCGCTCCCGACGTACCCGACCTTGATCTGGCCGACGCCGATGTCGCTGCCGCCGGTGCCCGTGGCCGAGGCGATCGCCAGGGGACCACCATCGGCCCCGGGGGAGGAAGAGGGTGGGCGCGGCGCGCTTCCCGCCTCGGCGCCGGTTCCGGCACCGATCGAGGCGATGGGGGTCCTGCGGCCACCGGGGCGCTCTCCGCCCAGCGCGGGCAGGGCCGCCGGCTTGTCCGGGCCGCCGTCAACCGCGGGGGTGGGGAGGACCGCCGCGGCCTGGAGCTCGGAGAGCGGGGTCGCGTAGTAGTCGTCCATCTCGTAGGTGAGCGCGGCCTGCTGGGTCTGGTACGCGTACGCGCCCGCGCCGACCAGACCGAGGAGCGCGAGGAAGCTGAGCGCACCGACAACCCGGTTTTTACGCTGCTTTTGCGCGAGCCGCTGCTTGTCTTCCTCGCCCTTGCGCAAGCGGGCCTGGAGACCCGGATCGGTCGGGGCCTCTTCGCCGGGGATCTCGAGCATGCAATGCGGGCAGTTGCCGCCAAAACGGAGCGTGTCCGCAGGGACCGCGCCCTTGCAGAACGGACATACGGGCAGGGGCGATGCCAGGGCCAGCTCCGAGAAGTGGTGCGCAGGGTAGCAAGCCGAGCCCCAGGCAGGCAAGGCGAGCGAGGCCACTGTGCCGGTTTGCGGGCCTCGGAAGGCCCACCGGGATCGACGCCGGGTGGCCGATCAGGAAGAGGTGCGTGCTGCGCGTTCGCGCGGACCGGTCCACTGGGACATGCCCCCGACCACGTTGTAGATGTTCGACGACCCGAGGCTGGTCATGAACTCCGCCGCGGCGGCGCTCCGGCCGCCCCCCTGGCAGACGAAGATGACGTGGTTGGTCTGGCCGAGCTCGCCGTAGCGATGCGGGAGCTCGTCGACGGGGATGTGCCGGGCCAGCGGCGAACGGTCGGACTCGAACTCGGACTTCGTGCGCACGTCGACCAGCAGGAACGGCGAGTCGCTCTCGCCGAGCAGCGCGAGGGCCTGCTGCGAGTCGATATCGAGGACGTCCGGGGCGGGCCGGCCGGGGGTGCGGAGCGCGCCCGAACCGGAGGCCGCCGCGGGGGGCGGGGGCGGAGGGGCGGCAGGGGCCTCCTTGCCCTCGGCGCGTGCGGCGGCGGCCAGGATCTTGGCCACATTGGCGTGCCCGCGCTCGGAGTAGAGCACCTTGCCGTTCTTCCCGACGAGCACCGCCGTGTCCTTGCAGAGCGGGCGGATGCGCCCGGAGGCGCGGAAGCCGCGCGCCGCGAGGGCGAGCGGATCGTAGAGCAAGAAGAACTCGGTGCCGATGCGGGCGCGGTGGGCACGCAGCTCGTCCGTGCGGGCCGTGTTCACGCCGAACACGGCGGTGTCGAGGCCCTCGAAGGCGGAGCGCGCGGCGTCCACGACGCGGAGCCAGGCGTCCGTGTCGGCGTCCGTGAGGGACCGGAAGAAGACGAGCAGGACGTTCAGGTGGCCCTTGAAGTCGTCCAGCTTGATCCACGTGCCGTCATCGGCCGTGAGCGAGAGCGGGGTGGCGGGCTCCCCCACCTCAAGCGGCTTCCACGAGAGGAAGTTCGTCAGCTTCGAGCCCATCGCGGACCTCCGGAGGGGCCTACTATCCGAAAGTCCGGTCGCCGGCCGCAGGACGTGGCGGAGGGCCCTCGCCCCAACGCGTCTGGCCGGTCTTGCATCGCGTTCCCAAGAACGCGCTGCAAGACCGGCGTTCCGGAGGTGGCTCCGTTTCGAGTGCCTCCGTGTTTGCGCTGGGCGCAGACACGGAGGCATCTGGCAAACGTGGAGCTTCGCCGACCCAATAACGATAGACAGGCCGCGGTAGCCGGCCTGGCTACGCGCGCTGCTCGTCCCGCTTCCGGAGGGCGTCTAGAAGGAGGAACTCGCTCGTGCCCGCGAGGTTCGTGACCCCGCCATCCTCGAACCGCACTTCGAAGCGGCCCTCGCGCCCGGAGACGAGCGTCTGGAGGGCGGCCTCGCCGATGCGGGTCCCGTGGGTCGCGGCGACGAGGTGGCCGTCGCGGACCTGCACCGCCCCGAGATCCGCGGTGCCGACCACCACGATCCGCGCGGTGCGGCCGCCGTGCAGGAGGGTCTGGAGGATGTCGACCAGCGGGAGGTCCGAGAGTCGGCCGGTGACGGCCGGCGGCGCCTCGGGGCGACGCCGGAGCACCTTGCGCAGCGCGCCGAGCAGCGCCGGCAGCGCGGACGCCTCTCCGGTCGTCGGGGAGGCCTCCATCCGCACCACCGGGATGCTCCCGTCGGCGCGGAGCGCGGCTTCGAGGTCGTCCGCGCCGTCGGCCACGAGGGCCCCGGCCCGCAGGCTGTGCGCGAGCCGGAGGGCCTCGGGCGCGCCGTCGGCCGTCGCGACCGTGTAGCCCTCGGCGGACAGCCCCGCGCGGGTCGCCGCGGCCCCTGGCGAGGCGTCGGACGCGACCACCACCACCGCGCCGGCCTCGTTCTCGGCGGCCCGGAGCTGGTCGCGCAGACCCCATCGCCGCAGCACGCCCGCGAGCGCTTGCAACGCCGTCGCGTCATGACGCGCCGCGTCCCCGCCGAGCGTGGCGATCGGATCGTCGCCCGGCCCCAGCGAGGCCCGCACCGCCGCCCGCGCCGTGTAGAGCATCTCCGCCCCGAGGTGCCCGCCCGGGCCGGCCTCGCCGCGCACCCGCGTCAACAGGGCGTCGAACAACGACTGGACGTCGTACGGGGGGTCCCACGCGCGCAGCAGGTCCGCCGCCCACCGGATCCCGGCGGCCTCGTCCTGCTCGCCGGGGCGGTCCGCGCCGTCCCCCAGCGCCGTGAACATCGACGCGATCGCGACGGTGTCGCGCTGCTCCGTGGGGAGCCCGGCGCCTTCGGCCATCGCCCGCGCGAGCTCGGCGGTCCGTCGGCCGGTGCCGGAGGCGCCGTCCGCGTCGAGGACGAGGTGGCCCAGGAGGCCGAAGAAGAAGTCCCGGGTGCGGTCGTAGGGGATGCCGATCCGGTGGCCGGGCCCGAACCCGTCGAGCGCGCAGATCTGGAGGAGCGGCCGGAGGCGGTGCCAGGACGGGAGGTAGGGCTCGACCTCGGAGAGGACGGCGCGACGGAAGAACACGCGGTCGGCTTGGTTCGCCTCGATGAACGCGCTCACCTGCTCCGGATCCCCGACGATCTCGGTGGTGCCGCCCTCCGCGGCCTCAAGCCGGCGAAGGGCCGCCGCCCGCTCCGGGTCCGGCTCGAAGACCACGGTGAGCCCGGCGGCGGCGGTCTCGCGAGGCACCTCCGGGGGCGCGCGGTCCTGGGTACGCTCCTCGGCATCGTCCTCGGGGAGGAGCCGGTCGACGAGGATGCGCATCGCGCCACGCGGCGCCACGAAGAGGCGGAGGCGAGCGGCGCGCGCGGCAGTCTGCGCGGCACGGAGCGAGGGGATGTCGGTCGGATCCGAGGTCAGGAGCGAGAGGACCCGCTTCTCCTCGTCGAGGAACGTGGGCAGCAGCAGCCGCTCGCGGACGAGGCCGCGGGGCAGGAGATCGAGCACCTCGGGCGCCACCGAGAGCCGGGCGAGCCGCTCCGGCGGGACCATGTTGAGACGGAATTGGTGCGCCAACGCCCGCGCCAGGCCCTCGTCGTCGAGGAGGCCGAGCTCGATGGCCAGCTCGCCGAATCGGGCGCGGGCTCCCTCGCGCAGGCGGGTGAGGATGAGGTCCACGTCTTCGGTTCGCATCAGCCCGAGCGTGAGGCAGACCTCCCCGAGCGGCGTGTGACTCATGTCGGCTCCGCGGCCGTAGCATACGCGATCGCGGTGCTCCGCGACGACCGGCCCCCCAGGACGGAGGCGATGCGGTATCGTCCGCGTGATGACTACCGTGGGTGTAGCCGGCGGCGCGCCAGACCCGTCCGCGTCGTCCGTTCGGGACGTGGCCGCGGCGCTCCGGTCCGCGTTCGACGCGTTGGCCCGCTCCGCACGGGGCGGCCGGCTCCTGCCCGGCGCCTTGTCGCCGCCGCGCCTCGCCGTCGCCGACCGGGACGCGTGGGTGAACGGCGTGACGGAGGCCCTCGCGGAGGTGCCTGCGCTGCTCCTCGCGATCTCGCCGTCCGCCATCGCCGTCGGCAGCCTGCCGGTCCTCGAGGGCGCGGATCGGGCCCTGGCCGAGGGCCTCTACGCGGCGGGCGCGCGCACCATCACGATCTTCGCCGGCATCCCGCCCGGTGAGGTCGTGGCGTTTGCGGCCATCCTCCTCACCGACTGGCGAGCGGGCGGCGTGGTCGACCTCGCCGAGGCCCTGTGGCGCGCCGAGCTCGCCTACGTCCACCTCGAGCTCGTGAGCGCGCCGCCGAGCCCCCTCCCGGTGCCCGCGCCCGCGAACCTGACCGCCCTGGACATCCTGACGCGGCCGCCCGAGGAGCCCTCGCACCGCGGCTCGCTCACCAGCGCGGCGCTCGCGACGCTCCGCCAGTTGCGCGACACCCTGCCGCCCGAGCCCGCCTCGCTCCTCGATGTCCACCCCGCCGGGCGCGCGCTGCCGGCGGAGCTGATGGCGGAGGCCGCGCGGATTCGTGCCGGCATCGACCTCGACCCCACCGAGCTCGGTGGCGCGCTGCTCGCCGCCCTCCCCGCGTCCGCCACGCGCCCTGGCTCGAACCTGGTCGCGCGTCAACTGCTCTGCGCAGCCGTGGACCTCTTCGGCGGCCCCGTCGACGCGAACCCGCTGATCCACCACGCGTTGGAGGCCGTCGACCCCGAGCTCACCGCCGACGAGGCCGTGCGCAACGCCGCCCTGGCCGCGTTCGCGGAGCTGACCGCCGAGCCGCTGCGCGGGGCGCTCCTCGCGCGCATCCCCGCGACGGAGACCCCCGAGATCGCCGGCTCCCTCTTCTCGCTGCTCTCGCTTCCCCTCCCCGGCGACGGCGTGATCGCCCTGGCCGCGGGCCTGCCGCGCTGGGCACTGCAGGTGCTGGCGGACGCCGTGCTCCTCCGCGAGATGGAGGACGGGAGCCCGCGCGCCGAGCGCGTGCGGATGCGCCTCGCGTCGGACCAGCCCGCGGTCCTCGCCCTCGGATTGGCGATGGCCGCGCGGGTCGACGATCCGCGCCTGCTGGAGCCGGTGCTCGCGCTCCACGCCCATGCGAACGGGGAGATCCGCGAGGGGGTCCTCATCGCGCTCCGGCAGAGCACGGGGAAGCGCATCCGCGAGATCGTGACCCAGCGGCTCACCGACCCCGTCGCCGCCGTGCGGATCGAGGCGTTGCGCTACGGCGTGGCGCATCGGGTCCCGGAGGTGCTCCCGTGGCTGGAGGCGCGCGTCCAGGCGCCCGAGCTGGCGGGCCTCCTGGAGCCGGAGCTGCGCGCCCTGTGCATCGCCTACGGGCGGCTCGCGCGGGACCGCGCGGAGGCGCCGCTCTCGGAGCTGGCCCTCGGCCGCCGACGGGTCGGCCACCCCGCGCTCGCGCGGTTCGCGCTCCACGGGCTGCGCGCCATCGGCACGCCGCGCGCCCGCGCGGCCCTGCAGCACGTCGCTTCCGAGGTGCCGAGGTTCCGCGGGGAGGTCGAGGCCCTCCTCGCGGGGGACGCCCGATGATCGAGCTCGGCCTCACGTTCGCGGCCCACCTCGCGGCCCTCGCGGGGGTGCCGGATCCCCAGGACCGCTCGGCGGCGCGCCTCCTCGAAGCCGTGGCGCACGACTGGGCGGCGTTGCCGATGGCCCCCACGCCGAGCTTCGAGCTCGACGGGGCCACGATGTGGGTCGGCGGGTCCGCCGTCGCGCTGCGGCCCCCCTGGCGCGCTGCCCTCGCCGGCCTCGAAGGGGCGCTCCGGGCCCACGGCGTCGGCGGCGCGCGCCTCGTGGGGCCGGTGGATCGCGGCACCGTGGTCGCCCTCCTCCGCGGCGCCCGCGCGCTTCCCCCGTCCGCGCCCCGCGAGGAGCTCCAGCGCTGGGTCCTCGGGCACGGTGGTGCCGCGCTCCAGCTCCTCGCCCCCCGCGCCGTCCTCGCGCGCGACGGTCGCGCCGCCCTCCGCCCCGTGCTCGAGGCCTGGGCCGCGTTCGCCGCCGCCGCCGAGTCCCCGACCGCGACGCACGGCGCCGATCCCGGGCT
>JAUXTN010000207.1 GCA_030684355.1 Pseudomonadota bacterium | reverse complement strand
TTCGCCGGGCTGCGGGACCGCGCGGTGCGGCCGGATCGCCACCTCCCGGCCGTCGCCGAGGCCGACGCCGCCCACCAGCTCCGCAACCCCGTGAAGCTCCTCACGTCGGGCGCGGAGGTCGAGGTCCCCGTGGGCGGGCACTTCTTCGTGAGCGGCAAGTGGCGCTTCGTGGCCCGGGATCGCTGGTGGAGGCGCCCGGTGGACCGCCCCACGGTCGTCGGGCACTACTGGCGGCGGCGGGGCCCCCCCATCGAGGGCAAGATGGATGTGTGGGACGACGTGCCCCCGTTCGCGTGGGCCGGCGAGGTGTTCTGCGTCGACTACAGCGTGGGCCGCCGCTACGCCGAGCGCGGCCGCGGTCGCGACGGATCCCCCGCGCGCCCCTTCGACGGTGGCCTCGCTGCGCTGCAATGGCCCGAGCGCGTGCTCGTGTTCGATGACCGCGAGGCGCCGATCGCGACCGGGGCCTGACGACACTGCGGCACGCGCGCTCGTCGCCGATCGCCAGGCCGTGCGACAGGCCTGGCTACGGACTGGCTACGGCCCCCGCGCCGACCGCTTCTGCCCGTAGGCGCTGCGCCGCTTCATCTCCTCGCCGCGACGCTGGCGGCGGAGCTCGTGCCCGACGCCCTCGGCGGGGCCGTACCCCTCGCTCTCCAGCACCTGGGGGCGCGACGGCTGGGCCACCCACGCCGCGAGGTCGCGCCCGAGGCGCTCGCCGCCGGGCTCCCAGGGGGGCATGTGGCCGAGGTCGTCGTAGCGCCAGGTGACGGCCTCGTAGAGGTCCCCCAGGAGGCGGGCCTGCTGCCAGGAGACGAGGGCGTCCCTGGCACCGAGGGCCACGAGCACGGGCACGTCGACCTTCGCGGGATCGACCACGGGGCGGGCGAAGAGGAGGTCCCGGCAGAGGCGGTTCGGCCACGGGACGACGCGGGCGTGCAGCGTGCGCGCCGTGGCCTCGTCGATGAGGTCCATCCCGACGCTGCGGTAGAGGTCCCACCCGACGCGCAGGGGGGCGCCCGAGAGGAAGGGGCGCACGAGCGACAGGCCGCCACGCAGGCCCCGGCGGGGGGGCGTCACGCGCACCTGGCCCGCGGGGAGCGGGCACACCAGCGCCACCCCGGCGAAACGGCGGCGCGTGGCGAGCACCTGCGCCACGAGCCCGCCCATGCTGTGGCCCACGAGGACCGGGGTTCCCCCGATGGCGTCCAACGCGGCCTCGACGCCGGCGACCACGTCCGCGAAGCCGACGGGCGCGGGGTCCGCGTCGTGCCCCGGCATGCCGAGGGCGACGGTACGCACCCCCGCGGCGGCGAAGTGCGGGAGCCACGGCTCCCAGAGCCACGTACCGAGCCCGATGCCATGCAGCAGCACCGCGGTGACCGGCGCATCCGCCGGGCCATGAACCACACCGTCGAGCGGACCGAAACGGGTCGACATCGGCGCATTCCTACCGCGGTGGCTACGTTGCGGCATGCTCCTCCTGCTCCTGGCGTGCGCGCGCCCGATCCCCACCGCGCTGCAGATCGACACGCAGGACGCGCGGACCACCGCACCCGAGCCCACGGATCCCGCGGCCCTGGTCGGGTGGATGATCGGGGACGACCCCCTCGCCCGGCGCCCGCGCATGCCGACGGGCCCGGTGGACGAGGCGCTCGCGGACTGGATGAAGGTGGCGGCCTCCGCGGAGCCGCGCCCCACCGACTGGGCCGCGGTCGAGGCCGCCCACCCCGGGACCGCCGTGGTGCCGCTCGCGCGCGGCGCCCGCCTCGCCGCCTTGGAGACCTCCCTCCAGGATCCCGCCGCCGCGCTCGGATGGTCGGTGCCGCTCCCCCCCGGGGAGACGAGCCAGGACCAGGTCCGGCCCGCGCTCGACTGGCTCGGTGCCCCGGCGGACGCCCTGCTCGGCCTCGTGGAGCGGCAGGTCCTGCTGGGCTGGCTCGACGCCCCCTCGGTCCCGGTGGACGACGCCGCCAGCGCCCTCACCGCCCCCACCTACGATCGCGCCGCCGCCACGCCTGCCGGGGCGCTGCTCGTCGCCCGCGCCGCCCGCCCCCGGGACCCCACCGCCGCCGCCGCCGGCCGCGACGCTCTCCTCGAGGCCACCTGGATCGCCGCCATGGGCGCCGCCGCGGACCGCGATGCCGAGCAGGTCGCGGTGAAGGCCCTCCGCGCCGAGGCCGGCACCCGCGCCGGCGTCTCCGGTGACCCCACGAACACCCTCCTCACGCGCGCCTGGCAGGGCCTCGCGGCCGATGCCGGCGGCGACGACTCCACGGGCCTTGCCCTGCTCGCCCAGGCGGCCCTCCGCTGGCGCAACGCCTGCACGGACGCCCCGTGCGGCGGCTTCGACCGGGTGGCGCTCATGGCGAACGCCGGGCGCTGGGATCCCGCGGTCGCGCCGCTCGCCGACGCCTGGCGGGTCATCGCCGCCAAGGACGCCCTGGATCGCTTCGAGTCCGCCTTCGACGCCCCCTCGTTTCCCCAGGCGCTCGACGGCGTGATCGAGGTCCTCGTCGGCACCGGCGGCAGCGTCGATCGCTCGCTCCTCCTCTACGCGCGGCCCGGCCCGCCCGTGCAGCTCGCGCTCTCCCGCGCGGCCGGCGGCGGCGACCTCACGTCGCGGGAGGACCTCTTCCGCACGCTGAAGAACCGGCTTGCCCGGCAGGCGCGCGCCGCGATGGAGGTCGCCCCGGAGCGCCTGCGGGAGCCCCTCGGCCGCATCGCGAAGCGCGCGGAGTAACGGGACCCGAGCGGCCCCTGGGGCCGACGGCCCCCCGGCTCCAGGCCCCCGGAATCGGCCCCGTGCCCCCGGCCCGTACCCCCGGGCCCGTACCCCCGGCCCGTGCCCCCGGCCTTGGGCCCCGCCCGCGCCCCCCCCAAAACGGCGAAGGCCGCCGCGAGGTCTCCCCCGCGGCGGCCCTACCGATCCGCGAAGATCAGGACCCGGTGCAGGTGTAGGTCACCGACACGTCGTCCGAGCCGGAGGCGCCCATGCAGTCGGTCGCGATCATGTTGACCGTGACGGTCTGCGCGTTCGCCGTGCCGTAGGTGGCGGTGAGCCCGGAGACGTTGAGGGTGACGGACTCGCCGGTCGACGTGGCGAGCGCGCCGTAGGTGCCGCCGCTCGTGACGCTCCAGGTGTAGTCGAGGTCGTCGCCGTCGGCGTCGACCGTGCTCGCACCGGAGAGCGTGAAGGCGTAGCTGTCACAGTCGTCGCAGCTGTAGGCGGTGCCGTAGCTGATGGCCGTGCAGGTCGACGTGGCGCTGTAGCTCTGGTCCACGCCGGCGTTGGCCACCGGGCTGCTGTTGGTGCCGCGGGTCCCGATGGTCACCGACACCGAGCTCGGCGCGGAGGAGGTGCCGCCGTCGTTCACCGTGAGGGTGAAGACGTAGGTGCCCGCCACGTCCGGGTTGAAGGTCGGGTTGGCGGAGGTCGACGTGTCGATGTCCGCCGTGGACCGGGCCGAGGTGCCGGGGGCGCTCGTGAGCTCCCACTGGTAGGTGAGCGGCGCGCTCTCGATGTCGTACGACCCGCTCGACGACAGGGCGATGTCGTCGCAGGAGAAGCCGGTGCTCGTGGCCGACGCGACGCCGACGGGGGCGGTCTCGGCGACGCCGTCACAGTCGTTGTCCGCGGTGTCGGTGCCTTCCCAGGCGTCCGGGTAGGTCGTGCTGTCGTTGTCGTCGCAGTCGCCCTGCGCGCCGGTGTAGCCGTCCCCGTCGTGGTCGTAGGTCGAGCAGTACTCGTTGCCGTCGCCCGGGGAGCCCTTGTCGGAGGTGGGGTCGTCGCTCCAGCGGATCGTGGACGCGCACCAGAGCGTGGGGTCGTCGTTCGTGACCGCGGAGTAGTTGCCGAGGTCCGTGCCGATCGACGCGCCGTCGGGGTCGGGCATGGTCACGCCGTCGTCCCACATGACGGTGTCGATCATGATGCCGTCGGCGGTGAGGACGAGATCGTCCCCTTCGTTCGAGAGGACCATGTCGCGGTAGGTGTACCCCACCACCACGTCGCCGTTGGTCGAGCTGTCGTCGTTGCCGCCGAAGACGAAGAACTCGCCCGGCTCGAGCAGGATGAGGTTGGCGTCGTTCACCATGTGCTCGTCGCCGTCGGCCGAGGAGCTGATGATGAGGCCGTTCAGGATGAGCGTGCGCTCGGTCGTGTTGTACACCTCGAACCACTCGCCGGACGGATCGGAGACCTGGCCGGGGTTGACCATGATCTCGCTGACCGCGAGGTCACCCTCGGCCCACTGCCCTTCGTCCACGAGGCCGTCGCAGTCGTTGTCCACGAGGTCGCCCGCGGCCTCCGACGCGCTGGGGCTGATCGAGGCGTCGGCGTCGTCGCAGTCGGCTGCCGTGCCGGCGGTGCCGCACTGGGTGGCGCCGTCGCCGTCGGCATCGTAGCCCTCGTCGACGCGGCCGTCGGCGTTGTTGTCCAGCCCGTCGCACACCTCGGTGCCGACGCAGTCCGCGACGCCGTTGCCGTCGCTGTCGGCGTAGCCCTCGTCGATCTCGAGGTCGCCGTCGTTGTCGACGCCGTCACACTCTTCGACGTCCATGCAGTCGGCGGTGCCGTCGGTGTCGGCGTCCGCCAACCCCTCGTCCACCACGCCATTGCAGTTGTTGTCGATGCCGTCGCAGTCTTCCGCGCGGCCCGGGTAGAGGGCGGCGTCCGCGTCGTCGCAGTCGCCGTCTGCGGCGGTCACGCCGTCACCGTCGTTGTCGGCGGGGGCCACGTACGTGTCCGTGCCGGCAGAATCTTCGCCGCCGCTCTCGTCCGTCTTGCCGTCCTGGGGCGCGTCGCAGCCCGGGAGGGCGAGCGCCAGCAAGGCGATCAGGAACGTAGAAGCTGCAAGAGGGGTGCGCGTCATCGATGCTCCGGCAGGCGCGAGGGAGGGCGCCGTTGGCACGATAGACGATCTTAAACCCATTGTCATCCGATCGTAAAACGGCCCACGCTTTTCGACCGGGTGCACTTTTCGCTCGGCCGGTTCCTTGACGCGGCAGGGTGCCCGGTTAATAGGGGGTCACCAACCGCGGGAGTAACTCAGTTGGTAGAGTGCAACGTTGCCAACGTTGTTGTCGCCGGTTCAAGTCCGGTCTCCCGCTCCATCCACAGAACGCCGGTCTCCGAACACCACGGAGGCCGGCGTTCTCGTTTTTGCCGCCGCGGACGCGGAGACCGGCGGACGCGTAGGCCGCTGAACGCGGAGACCGGCGGACGCGGAGACCGGCGGACGCGCAGACCGGCGGACCCGTGGACCGGAGGACCCGGAGACCGGCGGACCCGTGGACCGGCGGACCCGGAGACCGGCGGACGCGTAGGCCGCTGAACGCGTAGACCGGCGGACGCGTAGACCGGCGGACGCGTAGAGCCGCGGAGGCGTGGCGAACGGTCCGAGTGCCCCACCGCCGCGCTGCCTTCGGGGCGTTGCGGGGGGGACCCCCGCCCCAAGAGAGACCGGTGTTCCAACGAACCGGTGCTCCGACGAATACGCGCCGTCTTACCGCGGCCCCGTCGCCTTCCCGTCGTGGAACCGCCGCCCCTTCCAGGTGGTCTCGACCGCGAAGACCGCGCGCACCAGGACCGCGGCGAGCACGAGGTTTCCGAGCGGGTGGGACCACGCGTAGGCGCCGTCCCGGCCGTCGACCCGCTCGACCCGCCACCGGAACACCACGGGGAGGACGCACACCAGCGCGATCCACGCCGCCCAGAAGCCGACCGGCTCGAGCCCCGTGAGCAGCACGGAGGGCCGGGCCACGACGACGCCGAGGAACACCCACGGCGCCACCGAGCCGATGAACAGGAAGAGGAGCGCGCCCAGCGCGACGAGCGGCCGGCGATCCATCCCCTCGTAGAGGTTCTTGCCGTAGCCGCGCAGGATCTCGCCGAGCGAGCGGTAGAGCCGCACCCGGAAGAGCCCCGGCGCCGCGTAGAGGCCGAGCGCGTGGCCCCGCTGCTTCGCGGCCCGCGCGATCCGCACGTCCTCGAGGACCTCGCCCTTCACCGCGCCGTGCCCGCCGATGGCCTCGTACGTCGCGCGGTCGAAGAGCAGGAACTGGCCGTTCGCGAACGCCTCGGGGCGGCCCGGCGTGTTCACCGCGCCCACGTCGGTCGCGCCGCGGATGAACCAGCCGATGACCGGGATGGCGACGCGCTCCCAGAAGCTCTCCAGCCGCCAGGTCCCGAAGAGGCTCAGCATGCCGAGGCGGCGGTCGAGGAGCACCGTCGCGGCACGGCGGGCGGCGTCGGGGGCGAGCTCCACGTCGGCGTCGAGGAAGAGGAGGTGCTCGCCGGAGGCCTCGGCCACCGCGCGCTGGCACGCCCACGGCTTTCCCGCCCAACCCGGGGGCGGCGGGGCGTTGCGCACGACCCGGAGCCGCGCGTCGTGGGGCGCCACGGCCCGCGCGACGTCGCCGGTGCCGTCGGACGAGCCGTCGTCGACCACGATGACCTCGATGTCGCCGTGATCCTGCGCGAGCGCGCCCGCCACGCAGGCGCCGATCTGGTGGGCCTCGTCGCGCGCGGGGATGCAGATGGAGAGGCGCGGGAGGGGGCGCGGCGCGGCGGCCGGCAGCGCGTTGCGCCGGTGCCACAGGCCGACCCCGGCGATCATCGCCCCCCACAAGAGCGTGAGCATGCCGAGGTAGCCCCCGAGCAGGACCGCGGAGAAGCCGGCGTCTCCCCAGCGCATCAGACGGGCTCCAAGCGGCCGTCGCGCGCGGTGGCGCGCCCGCACCCGGCGGGAAGGTCGAGCCGGGTGAGCACCTGGGCGGGGTCGCCGAGGATCTCGAGCCCGGGCGGGATGGCCCGGCCCGGCGCGACCCGGACGCCGCTCGCGAGCACGGCGAAGTCGCCCACGCACACCCCGCAGAGGCCGTGCGGCGCGGTCCGGAGCTCGGCACCGACCCGGACGCGCACCGCCTGCCCGAACGCCATGTCCATGAGGATCGCTCCGTGCTTCACCGTGGCGCCGCGCCCGACGACGCCGAGCTGCATGATGCCGGCGAAGGCCGCGCCGGCCTCGATGACGGAGAACTTCGCCATCGCGAGCCGCTGCACCCGCGCGCCCGCGCCCAGCACGGAACCTTCGACGAGGGCGAGCTCCTCCACCACGGCGTCGTCTCCGAGCACCGCGCCACGTACCACCGCGCCCGCGCCCACGCGGGCCCGCGCGCCGAGCACGCACCCTTCTACGGTGGCGGTCCGGTGGATGCGGGCGCCGGGGCCGAGCCGGTTGAGCCGCGCGGCGACGTCCTCGGGCTGCACCGAGCCCGCGCGGACGACCGCCCAGCCGAGCCGGAACGGCGCGACGATGCCCGTGCCGACGAGCTCGGACCAGAGGTAGGGCCCAAGGGCGAGGAGGTTCGCCCACAACAACTGCGTCCAGTGCCCGACCGGCACCACCCACCCGTCGGCGACGCGGAAGGGCCCGGTCGGGAGCTCCATCCCGGGGAGGGCGCGTTCGCCGGCGTCGAACCTTCGTTCTTCCGCCGCCGCCGCGCGGTCCAGCCGCTCCTGGACCGTGCCGCCGGGATCGCGGAGCCGGCCGAGCCACACCGGGGCGCCCGTCAACGCGGCGATGGGCCCCAGGAGCGTCATCTCGGGGACGGCGCGGAGGTCGCCCCCGTCGAGCTTCCGGACGCGCGCCGCCGCCCCCGGCGACCACAGGACCCCCGGCGGCGCGACCAGGTCGGGCGCGGCCGTGCGTGCGCGCCAGTCGGCGATCGTGCCGGAGAGGAAGGTCCGCTCGTCGAGCGGGCCGCCGAGCCCTTCGCAGGTCAATCCCATCACCAGAACCGGTACACGCGAACGCCGTTGCCCTCGGCGATCGGCGTGAACGCGGTCTTGAGGGCGCGGACGGCGGTGTCGTGCATGTCGGGCCGCGCCATCGGATCGATGTGCACGACGAGGTAGCGCACGCCCTGCTCCTTGGCCTTCGCCTTCACCGCCGCCGCGAGGACCTCCGGCGCGTCGGAGGCGTGCTTGAGCGCCTCCTTCCACACCCGTCTCGACGCGTTGTTGTTCGGGAAGTTCAGGCCGCCGGTGAGCGGCTTCTGGTGGACGGTCTGCTCGTAGAGGTAGGCGCGGCCGCCGGCGACCGGGAAGTTCATCAGCGCGCCGGCCGGCTCGCGGGTCAACGCGACGATGGGCGCGGAGACGGTGGCGTCCGTCGTCTCGCGGAGGCCGGCCATCGGCGAGATCCACACGGTCTCGACCACGGCGGCGAGCGCCACTCCGATCGCGAGGACCCGGTGGCCGCCGACCGCGCGGCCCGCGAGAACAGCCACGGCGAGCACGGTGAGCTGGGCGAGGCGCCAGAGGAGCGACAGCGACGAGAAGCCGGGCAGCCCCTCGAGGAGGAAGTACGGGAGCGGGATGGCGAGGTTGCCGGGGAGGATCACCGGCCCCCCCTTCTGCGCGAGGACGGGCCCGCACGCGAGGACCGCCGCGAGGAGCGCCCCGGCCCACCACACGCCGGTCCCGTGGCGGCGCCGGAGGGACGCCACGGCCGCGAGGATCCCCACCCAGCCGAGGTAGTGGCAGTGCATGTACTGCTCGCCGTAGCGGGAGAGCTCCCGGAAGTCGGGGGAGCGGTAGTCGCCGGGGTGCACGAAACCCACGGGGTCGGCGGGGCCGATCGTGCGCCGGACGGTCGCGATCTCCTTGTCGGTCTTGATGCCGACGACGTTTCCCTCGGCGGTGGCCGCGGTCCGGGCGAGGACGGCGACGGGGACGACGAGGGTGACCGCGAGGGCCAGCGCGCCGGCGAACGCGACGAGCCGCGGCCGGGACCAGCCCCGGAGGAACAGGAGCCCGGCGAAGAGGAAGATGCCGACGCCCGCGTACCAGTGCGCGATGGTGGTCAACGCCACGGCGAGGCCCGCCCACACGGCGTTCCTAGCGGTGGGCGCGGCCTCCATGCGGAGGAGCCGCAGCGCCGCCCAGGCCATCCACCCCATGCCGACGGCCTCGCTCGCGCCGTTGTGGACGTGCGCGAGGAGCATGGGCGCGCTCGCATAGAGGGTGCCCGTGACCCAGCCGGCCCAGGGGCGGTCGGGCGAGAGCTCGGCGCCGAGGCGGTGGGCGGCCACGCCGGCGAACGTGAGGTGGCCGATGACGAGGACCGTCCACGCCGCGGCCACCCCCATCAACGGGACGAGCGGCAGTGCGAGCAGCGCGTTGAGCGGATCGGCGACCCAGAGCACCCCGCCGCCGGGGTGATCGAGGAGCCCGTCCACCCGGTAGGGGACGGCGCCCGCCGCGACGCGCACCCACACGTACCAGATCGACCAAAGGCTATCCCAGAGATCCGTACGATCTGCCCCGGGAAGATCGCGGATCGGGTGCAGCGCGGCGGGCCACGTGAGCGCGACGGCGAGGCCCAGGTAGACGACGACGGGGAGGAAGCGGCGCATGCGCGGGTCCGTTGTCCGCCGCGCGGAGGCGCCCGTCAAGCGCGAGCCCCAGGGGACTTCTCCCCCGTCGCTATGGACAACGCAGGCCACCGTGGCGCCAGACGCGTAGAGAACGGAGCAAATCGGCCACATGCGGACGGTATGCTCATTTTTTGAGCACATTCTTATCGATGTATTTTCAGTCGTTTACGAGACATTCAACCAGTTACGCGCCCCGGGCCCCAGTTATCCACAGCTGGGGACAACTCCCAGCCCGTGCGCGGCCCGATCCAGCGGATTACGACGCTGACCGCTTCACCCCGGGGTCCCCTATGTTCCGCTCCGCCCTCGTGCTTACGACGCTCCTCCTCGCCGCCTGCGGCGCCAAGAAGACCGAGCCCAAGGCCACCGCTTCGGCCGCCCCCGCGGAGGAGTCGATCGCCGGCGCGAAGATCCCCGACGACGCCGCGAGCAAGTCGTTTGCCGAGAAGTTGATCAAGCACGACGCCACCAACTTCAAGCCGACGGACGCCGCGGGCGCCGGGTTCATCTACCGCACGGTGGACTTCAAGTCGGACAACACCTGGTGGGCCATGGCCGAGATGTCGGCCGACGGCGAGACCATCGAGTGCAAGGAGCAGGGCACCTGGGAGCTCGACACCGCCGCGGACGAGCACACCGCGCCCATGACGTGGACCCTCACCCGCACCTCCTGCGCGGGCCGCCCCGAGAACAACGTGCTCCGGCTCAAGGTCAACATCGAGAAGGGCGAGTACCGGATCGTCTTCCGGTAGGAAGCGGAGCGCGGTCGCGGGGGCCTTCCAGGAGGGCCCTGCGGTCAGCCGCGCTACGCGGTCAGCCGCGCGGCGCCGTCATTGAACGGGCGCCGTCAGCTCCGCGGCGCCGTCATTGAACGGGCGCCGTCAGCCCCGCGGCGCCGTCAGTTGCGCCTTCAGCCCCGCGGCGCCGTCAGCCGCGTTGCGCTGTCGCGATGACCGACTCGGCCGCGCGGAACCCGTCGAGCGCGGCGGAGACGATGCCGCCCGCGTACCCGGCGCCCTCCCCGACGGGGAGCAGCCCCGGGAGCGACGGGCTGTGGAGATCCTCTCCGCGCACGAACCGGAGCGGGGCCGTGGTGCGGGTCTCCGGGGCGATGAGCACCCCTTCGGGGCCCGCGTAGCCCGGGATGTCCTTCTCGAAGTTCCGGAGGGCGCGCCGCATCCCCTCGACGACCGGGCCGGGCAGGACCGCCGCGAGGTCGGACGGCACCACGCCGAGCGGGTAGCTGGTCCGCGGCAGCTCGGTGGAGGGGCGCCCGGCGAGGAAGTCGACCACGCGCTGGGCGGGGGCCTTCCGGCCGTCGGTGGCCCGGGCGGCGCGGCGCTCGATCTCGTCCTGGAAGCGGACCCCCGCGAGCGGGTCGGTCCCCGCGTAGTCGCTGGTCCCCACCTGCACGATGAGCGCGGCGTTCGCCCACAAGGCGCGGCGCGCGGCGAACGACATCCCGTTGACGACCACCTGGCCGTCCTCGTTCCCGGCGGGCACAACCATGCCGCCCGGGCACATGCAGAACGTGTAGGCGGACCGCGCGCCGGGCACATTGTCGGTGAGCCGGTAGGACGCGGGGGGGAGGTCGCCTCGGCCGCCGGGGTACCGCGCGGCGTCCACGAGGGCCTGGGGGTGCTCGATGCGGGCGCCGATCGCGATGGGGCGCAGCTCCGCGACCGCGCCGGCCTCGAGCAGCGCGCGCATGGTGTCCCGCGCGGAGTGGCCCGTGGCCACGATGACCGGCCCGCCGTGGATCTCCTCGCCGCTCGCGAGCCGGACGCCCACGCAGCGCCCACCCTCGACGAGGAAGCTGGTGACGGCGGCGCCGAAGCGAACCTCCACGCCGCTGTCGATCATGCGCTGGCGCAAGGCCGGCAGGATCGCGCGGACCTTGTCGGTGCCGAGGTGCGCCCAGGCCTCCTGCAGGATGCTCGGATCGGCCCCGGCCTCGACCAGCTTCTTGAAGACGTAGCCGAGCTCGCCGTCCCGACGGCGCGTGTAGATCTTGCCGTCGGAGAACGTGCCGGCGCCGCCCTCCCCGAAGAGGATGTTGTTCTCGGGATCGAGCGGCTTGCCGCGCCAGTAGCCGTTGACGGCGGCGACCCGCGCGTCCACCGCGCCCCCCCGCTCGAGCAGGATCGCGGGCGCACCGGCCTCGCCGAGGCGCAGCGCGGCGAAGATGCCGGCCGGGCCCGCGCCGACGACGATGGGGCGGGACCGCCAGGCGATCCCCCGGGGGATCGGCACGTCCCCCGTGCGCTTGAGCTCGTCCCTCGCGGTGAACGCCCGGACGCCGGGCAGCCCCCGGGAGAGGACCTCGGCCTCGTCGGACACCAGCTCGACCTTGAACGTGCCGCGCCACGCGGGCGGGCGCGCGCGGGCGTCGAGGGAACGGCGCAAGAGCTCGATGCTCGCGATGCGTTCGACCGGAACCCCGAGAACGGCGGCCACGGCGGGGCTCGCGTCACCTTCGGGGAGGGCGAGATTGGATACGAAGACGGCCATCGGCCCGCTCCCTACGCCGCGATTCCTCCCGGCGCCACCGCCCGGGCGGGGTTAAGACCTCGCCCCTTCCCCCGGAATGAACCATGGCTCTCCGCGTCGCCATCAATGGCTTTGGTCGAATCGGTCGTTGCGTCCTCCGCTCCGCTCACGCCGCGTCGGACATCGAGATCGTCCACATCAACGACCTCACGAGCCCCGAGCAGTTGGCGCACCTCCTGACGCACGACAGCGTCCACGGTGGGTGGAACGTCCCCGTCGCGCTGGCGGACGGCGGGTTCACCATCGGCGGCAAGTTCGTTCGGGTCACGGCGGAGAAGGACCCCGCGAAGCTCCCCTGGCGCGACCAGCAGATCGACGTCGTGCTGGAGTGCACGGGCCTCTTCACCAAGCGCGAGAAGGCCGCGATGCACCTCGAGGCCGGCGCCAAGCGCGTCATCATCTCCGCCCCCGGCGAAGGCGAGGACATCACCGTGTGCCTCGGCGTGAACGACGACAAGCTCGACCTCTCGAAGCACTTCGTCATCTCGAACGCCTCGTGCACGACGAACTGCCTCGCGCCGGTGGCCAAGGTCCTCAACGACGCCTTCGGCATCGAGCAGGGCCTGATGACGACGGTCCACTCCTACACGATGGACCAGAACCTCCTCGACGCCCCCCACAAGAAGGACCTGCGTCGCGCCCGCGCCGCGGCCCTGAACATGGTGCCGACCAGCACCGGCGCCGCGAAGGCCGTCGGGCTCGTGCTCCCCGAGCTGAAGGGCAAGCTCAACGGCCTCGCGATCCGCGTGCCGACGCCGAACGTGTCGCTCGTCGACCTGGTCATCAACACCCGGAAGCCCGTCACGAAGGAGGCCATCAACGCCGCCCTCGTCGAGGCCGCCACGAACGGCCCGCTCAAGGGCATCCTCCTCGCGGTCAACGCACCGCTCGTCAGCGGTGACCTCAACGGCAACCCCGCCTCCTCCATCGTCGACCTCGAGCTCACCTCGGTCATGGGCGATCGGATGGCGAAGGTGCTGTCCTGGTACGACAACGAGTGGGGCTTCTCGAACCGCATGGTCGACCTCTGCCGCAAGATCGCCGCGGTCGAAGGTGCCGCGTGAAGCTCCCCACCATCGATACGCTCGACCTCGACCAGCGCCGCGTCTTCCTCCGGGTGGACTTCAACGTCCCCCTCGAGAACGGCCACATCACGGACGACACGCGCATCCGCGCGGCGCTCCCCACGATCCAGGCGCTCCGGGCGAAGGGCTGCAAGCTCATCGTCGCGTCGCACCTCGGCCGGCCGAAGGGCGCGGATCCCGAGCTCTCGCTCGAGCCCGTCGCCGCCCGCCTCGCGGAGCTGCTCAACGGCGAGGTCATCTTCGCCCATGACATCGTCGGGGACGACGTGGAGCTCCTCACGAAGGAGCTCACGCCCGGCGGCGTGATGATGCTGGAGAACCTGCGGTACCACCCGGGCGAGAAGACCGGGGACGAGACCTTCGCCGCCCAGCTCGCCCGCCTCGGGGACGCCTACATCAACGACGCCTTCGGGGCCATGCACCGCGCGGAGACCTCCATCTCCGCCGTCGTCGGGCTCTTCGAGAACGTCGGCATCGGCCTCCTCGTGCAGAAGGAGCTCGAAGCGCTGACGCGGCTCCTCACCGGCGCGACCCGCCCCTACGTAGCGATCCTCGGCGGCGCGAAGGTGTCGGACAAGATCGCGGTCATCGAGTCGCTCGCCCACCGCGTCGACCACCTGCTGATCGGCGGCGCCATGGCCTACACCTTCTTGAAGGCGCAGGGCGTGCCGGTCGGCGCGTCGCGCGTGGAGGCCGACAAGCTCGTCCTCGCGCAGCGGCTGCTCGAGCGCTGCGCCGAGCGGGGCGTGCAGGTGCACCTCCCCACCGATCACGTCGTCAACAGCGCGTTCGACAGCGACGCCCCGCCGCGGGTCGTCGAGGCCATCCTCGGCACGGACGTGGGGCTCGACATCGGGCCGGCCACCGTGGCGCGGTACGCCGAAGTGATCGCCTCGGCGAAGACCCTCTTCTGGAACGGCCCGATGGGCGTGTTCGAGCGGGAGGCCTACGCCGCCGGTACGCGCGGCGTCGCCGAGGCCTGTGCCGCCTGCCCCGGGTACACCGTGGTCGGCGGGGGAGACTCCGCGGCGGCCGTCGAGAAGTTCCACCTCGCGGACAAGTTCTCCCACGTCTCCACCGGCGGCGGCGCGTCGCTCGAGTTCCTGGAAGGGAAGGACCTCCCCGGGATCAAGGCCATCCGCCTGCGGAGCCGGGCGTGACGCCGAGCGAATCGAGGCGGCGGCCGTTCATCGCGGGCAACTGGAAGATGTACAAGGGCCCGGCGGAAGCCGACGCCCTCGCCGAGGCGCTCAAGCGCACCCTCACCGGGCAGGCCCAGGTCGACGTCGCCGTGGCGCCGCCGTTCCTCTCCATCCCGACGGTGGTGGCGCGGCTCCGGCACAGCGGCGTGCACGTGGCGGGGCAGAACCTCCACCCCGAGCCGTCGGGCGCCTTCACGGGCGAGATCAGCGGCGAGATGCTGCGGCAGGTGGGCGTGACCTACTGCATCGTCGGCCACTCGGAGCGGCGCGCCCTCTTCGGCGACACCGACAGCTTCGTGGAGAAGAAGGTGCACGCCTGCCTCCGCGCGGGCCTGCTGCCGATCCTGTGCGTCGGGGAGACGCTCGACGAGCGCGAGGCCGGCCAGGCCGATGCCGTGGTCAGCCGCCAGCTCGCCGCGGCCCTGGGGAAGCTGTCCTCGGACCAGCTTCCGTCGGTCACCATCGCCTACGAACCCGTGTGGGCGATCGGCACCGGCCGGGTCGCGACGCCCGCGCAGGCGCAGGAGATGCACGCCACGATCCGTGGATGGCTCGCGGAGCGATATCCGGCGTTCGTCCCGCGGGGCATGCGAATCCTCTACGGGGGTTCGGTCAAGGGCAGCAACGCCGCGGGGCTCCTCTCCCAGCCCGACATCGACGGGGCGCTGGTCGGTGGGGCGTCGCTCGTGGCCGAGGACTTCCTCGCGATCGTCGCGGCGGCAAAGTAGCGAAACAGGCGTCCAGGATCGTCCAACCGGCGATCCTGGCGATCCGTCGGTCGGCGCGATAGCGCGGAGGGCTCGGAAGGTTCATGTACGTCTTCGTCATCACCCTGCACATCGTGCTCTGCCTCATCCTCGTGCTCGTCATCTTGATGCAGCCGGGCAAGGGTGGAGACATCTCGTCCGCGTTCGGCGGCGGCTCGTCGTCCCAGCTCTTCGGAGCCGCGGGTCCGGGCAACTTCCTCACGCGCGGCACCGGCATCGTCGCGGGGCTGTTCATGGTCACCAGCATCACGCTGGCGCTCTACAGCACCGAGTCGGCGCGCGGCGGCGCGGGCGTGGACGACCAGCTCGAGAAGGTGTTGGAGGAAGGCGAGGAAGGTTCGGGCTTCGGCGCTGGCGGGACCAACGCCCCGGCCACGCCCCCGGCTGCTCCGGCGGAGGCCCCCGCGGCCGCTCCGGTCGAGACGCCGGCCCCGGCCACCACCCCGGCTCCGGCCACCGCCCCCGATCCGGCCACCACGCCGGCTCCGGCGGAAGCCCCCCCGGCGGCCCCGCCCGTGCCGGCGAGCCCCTGATCGCAGGAAAGGCCTTGACCCGGTAGGGCTGCCGTACTAAGTGTTTGGGCGCGCGCGGATGGCGGAATGGTAGACGCGCAAGTTTGAGGTGCTTGTGGCCGAAAGGCTGTGGGGGTTCAAGTCCCCCTCCGCGCAC
This sequence comes from Pseudomonadota bacterium, assembly GCA_030684355.1. GTDB lineage: Bacteria > Myxococcota_A > UBA796 > UBA796 > SXON01 > CAJBVW01. Next base: position 16,212 of record JAUXTN010000207.1, on the reverse strand, counting down.
CACCCTCAACCGAACGCCGCAGGGACCTCCCTGCGGCGTTTGTGTTTTTGGGCTGCGCGCACGCCTGGTCGGGCTACCCCCGGTCGGGCGGGTGCGGCGGGGCGGTGGTGTCGCGACGCGGGTGCGCGTTGTCGAGGCACTCGGCGAGGGCCGGGCGGGGTGGACTTCGAGTTGGGCTCATGCGCGTGGGGCGCCCTTGTACCGCCACTCCCGGGCGCGGCGGGCGGACCTCCGTGGCGAGCTCGTAGCGACGCCGCCGAGGTGCGCATGCTGCCGCTCCTGGCCCGCCACGCCGTCCAGGTCGTCCGCGCTGGCCACCTGCCGCGGCTCAAGGGCTAGCCCGGGGGGCAAGAGCCCGTTCGAGGGCCTGGCAGGCGAGTTCGTTCAGCACGACTTCGGCCAGGTGGACGTCGGTGGACGGCGGGCACGCGTCTGGTTCGTCGCCTCCCGCGCGGTCGAGCGACGGTCCTGTCGGCGACGCGGGGGTGGATGCCTGGGTACCTCGGGGCGCCCCACCGGTGTGGTCCGATGCTCGAGTGACTGGCGCGCGCGCTTCCACCTCTCGCTGCCCGGACGTCCGTGGAGCCCCGCTGCTCGCCGGGCGAGGACCCGCCCTCACGCCGCGTGCGCTCGGTCCAGGTTCGGAGTGGCTCGTCTACATGGTCGACGCCAGGCGGCCCGCGTTCGGGTCAGCGTCCGCGAGCCGCCCGGTGGGCGCAGGACTCCGGCGCGCTGCACACCCCGTAGATCTCATGCCGATGGTGCTCCACGCGCAGCCCATGGGCCAGCGCGATGTCGGCCTGCCGCTGCTCGATGACCGGGTCCTCGAACTCGAAGATGGTCCCACACACCGTGCAGATGAGGTGATCGTGGTGCTCGTCGTCGATGACGGGCTCGTAGCGGGTCTGCCCGTCCTTGAAGTGCCGCTCGTGGGCGACGCCCGCCTCGGCGAACAGCTTCATGGTCCGGTACACGGTGGCGTACCCGACGCCGGGCATGCGCTCCTGCACCTGCCCTAGCAGGTCATCGATCGAGACATGCCCGCCCGCCGAGAAGAACCCCTCGAGGATCTGGTCCCGCTGCCGCGTGTGCTTCAATCCATGCTCGCGCATGTACTCGCCCAGCTTGCGCTGGGCTTCCTCGACCGGCGCCTTCATCGTGTCCTCCTACCGCGGATCGTCCGCCCCGGGCCACCAACGCGCTCGATTCGCGACCGCGATTCTGCGGGACGCCCCCGCACGCCCGCCAACGGGCTCCTGCACCCTGCCACCGGCGCCCCGCGGGAGCCCGGAGCCCCGCTGAGCCGAGGTAGCCCCGGAGACCTCCGACTGCGCACCCGGTCCTTCCACGAGATCCGTGGCGGCGCGCACGCCCTCCGTTGTCGTGACCCCTCGCCTCGGCGTCGCGACTTGGCCGCTGCGCCCTCGTCCCGTTGGGGACCGCCGCCAGAGGTGGGCCACCTACCGAGGTCGGCTCCGCGACGGACGAAGCAGCCTGCGAGGGGCACCGCGACCATCGCGTCCTCCCCGCCAGGGGTGAACGCTGGGCGGCACCGGGTCCGCTCCGCCTAGGACGGACCGCCGCGGCCATCGAGTCCGCTCCGACCTTCGAGTCTCCGAGGGGTGCGGCACCGCGTCCGCTCCGCGCAGGGCGGACCTCCGCCGGCTCCTCTCCCCAAGGGGTAAATCACCGGCCCCGCGCGGGGAGCGGTCCCGTGGCCCCCAAGGCCCCTTCACGGGGCGCCGAACCCGGGATCCCACCGACGCCTATGGCAGCGCCAGCCTTGGCAGCGCCAGGGACACCCGGCCCCGCAGCGCCGATCCCCGAGGGGCGTCCCGAGAGGCAAGGCCTCCAGGCCCATCCCCGGGGTGCGCCGGACACCCGGGCTGGCGCATACCCTACCCCGGTCTGGCAATCGCACGCTCGTCCACCGACCCCTGCCCCGGACACACGTCAGCCCGCCGCACTCTTACGAGCGTGGCGGGCTGAACGTTCGACCGATGCCTACTGAGCGGTCGGCTCGGACGCGCCGCTGCTCTCCGTCGCCGGATACGCCTCGGTGACCATCTCGAGGAGGGTCATGTCCGCCTGATCGCCGGGACGCTTCCCCAGCTTCAGGATCCGGGTGTAGCCACCGGGACGCTGCTCGTAGAGCGACGCGTAGTCGGTGAACACCTTGGTGAGCACGTCACGGTCGGTGATCCACAAGCGGGCCTGGCGGATGGCGTGCACCCGATCGGCCTGGGCCTTGCGGAGCTCCTCCCCCTCGAGGAGGGCGAGCTTCGAGGGCGGGACGCGCTTGGACAGGGTGATGATGCGGTCGGCAACCTTGCGCACTTCCTTGGCCTTGGCCTCGGTAGTACGCACGCGGCCGTGCTGCATGAGAGAGGTGACCATGTTGCGGAACATGGCCTTGCGGTGGGCACCGTAGATGCTGAGCTTACGGCCGGCCTTGAGGTGACGCATGGTGTCCTCCGAACGGAGACGCGGCTAACCGCGGCTCTTCGGGAAGTTGTGGAGCTTCATGCCGAGCGAGAGACCCAGCTCGGAGAGGATTTCCTTGATTTCGTTGAGCGACTTGCGGCCGAAGTTCTTGGTCTTCAGCATCTCCGCTTCGGTCTTCTCGACGAGCTGCCAGATGAACTCGATTCCCGCGTTCTGGAGGCAGTTTGCCGAGCGCACCGACAGGTCGAGCTCATCGACGCGCTTGAAGAGCGCATCATTGAACTGCTGCTCGGGGACACGCTCCTCACCAGCGGAGGGCTCGTCGACCTCCATGAAGTTGATGAAGACCTGGAGCTGCTCCTTGAGGATCTTGGCGGCAAACGCCACCGCGTCCTCGGGGGAGACGCTGCCGTTGGTCAACACCTCGAGCGTCAGCTTGTCGAAGTCCGTGCGCTGACCAACGCGAGCGTTGGTCACCGTGTACTTCACGCGCCGGATGGGCGAGTGGATGGCGTCGATCGGCATGGTGCCGATCGGGGACTCCTCCCGCTTGCTCCGGTCCGCCGGGATGTAGCCCTTACCCATCGCCACGCGCATCTCCATGTGGAGGCGCCCGACGCCCGTGAGCGTCGCGATGGCGTGGTCCGGGTTCAGCACCTCGGCGGCGCCATCGAAACGGATGTCGCCCGCGGTCACCACGCGGCTGGCACCAGCGGTGCCCTCCACGTCGATCGTCGCGTTGAAAGGCTCGGTCCGGTCCGTACGGATCAGGATGCCCTTCACGTTCAGGATGATGTCCGTGACGTCTTCGATGACGCCCGGAATCGACGAGAACTCGTGGAGGACGCCCTCGATCTTCACCGAGGTGACGGCCGCGCCCTGGAGGCTCGAGAGCAGTACGCGGCGAAGCGCGTTGCCGAGCGTGATGCCGAACCCGCGTTCGAGGGGCTTGACGACGAACTTGCCGTAGGTTTCCCCCGACTTCGCGTCGCGCTCGATGCGCTTCGGCTTGATGAGAGTGCGCCAGTTGCTGTAGACGTGTTCACCGACCATTTGATGCTCCTGTTCGGGCTTCTGCGTCGATGGCCGCTCGACGCTCATCACCCGTTCAGAAACCGCTCCTCGTCCAAACGACGCGGCTGGCCAGCCGGCGGAGCGGTAAGGCGACCAGGGGCTGCCCCCTGGCCGGGTGGATCAGACGCGGCGCCGCTTGGGGGGGCGGCATCCGTTGTGCGGGATGGGCGTCACGTCGGTGATCATCGTGACCTTGAGGCCAGCGTTCTGGATCGCGCGGAGCGCGGACTCGCGCCCGGCACCAGGACCCTTGATGACCACGCCCGCGGACTTCATCCCGTGCTCCATCGCCTTGCGGGCGGCGTCTTCCGCCACGAGCTGCGCCGCGAACGGCGTGCTCTTGCGGGAGCCCTTGAAGCCCTTCACGCCAGCGCTGGACCAGGCCACGGTGTTTCCACCGGGATCGGTCACGGTGACGATCGTGTTGTTGAACGTCGACTGGATGTGAACCATCCCGTGCGGCACGTTCTTCTTGACCTTCTTGGGGCCTTTCTTCTTTGCGGCAGCTGCGGTGCTCATTTCCGTTCCCTCCCGCTACTTCTTCTTGGCGACGACGCGACGGGGGCCCTTACGGGTACGCGCGTTGGTGTGGGTGCGCTGACCACGGGCCGGAAGCCCGCGCTTGTGGCGGCTCCCCCGGTACGTCCCGAGATCAATCAGCCGCTTGATGTTCATGGCGACCTCCTTGCGGAGCTCGCCTTCCACGCGGTACTCGCGCTGGATCACGTCGCGGATGCGCGCGACGTCCACCTCGGACAGGTCCTGCGTACGAATCGACGCGTCAACCTGGGCCTTGACCAGGATGTCCGTCGCGTTCTTCCGCCCGATGCCGTAGATGTACCCGAGCGCGATGTCGATGCGCTTGTTGCGCGGCAAATCGACGCCTTCAATGCGTGCCATTCGTCCTCCTTAGCCCTGACGCTGCTTGTGCTTGGCGGTGACGCAGATCACGCGGACGATGCCGCGTCGACGAATGACAGTGCACTTGTCGCAGATGACCTTCACTGAGGCCTTGACCTTCACTTGAATCTCCTCGCCGGCTGTGAACCGGTTCATCGGATGGGGAGGGAGGGCTACAAGACCGTGAGGATCTCGGGGCCCGCGGGGGTAATCGCTACGGTATGTTCAAAGTGCGCGGCGCGGCTGCCGTCCTCGGTAACGACCGTCCAGTCGTCCTTGAGGACCCGCGTGCGCGGAGAGCCGAGGGTGATCATCGGCTCCAGAGCGAGCACCATCCCCGGCTTGAGCGGGTATCCGGTGCCGGCCTTTCCGAAGTTCGGAACGCTCGGCTCCTCGTGGAGCTTTCGTCCGACCCCGTGACCCACGAACTGGGTCACCACCCCGAGGCCTCTCGACTCGCAATACGACTGGACAGAGTGTCCGATGTCGCCAATGCGGTTGTTGACCCGGGCGCGGGCGACGGCCTCATATAGAGACTTCTCCGTCGTGTCAAGCAAACGGGCCGTGTCGGCGTCGAACGGGGGCATCGCCACGGAGAAGGCCGTGTCTGCGTAGTACCCGCCGTAGACCAGGCCGAAGTCCAGGGAGACGAGGTCCCCCTCGGCAACCCGCCGCTTGGACGGGATCCCGTGCACCACCTGCTCGTTGATCGAGACGCAGATCGTCGCCGGAAAGACCGCGCGGCCGACCTTGTACCCCTTGAACGCAGGCTTTGCTCCCGCCGCCAGGATGGCCTCCTCCGTGATCCGGTCCAGATCGATCGTCGGAACGCCGACGACAATCTTCTCGCGGAGGCCTGCGACGATCTCGGCGAGCTTCTTCCCCGCCACGCGCATGACGCCGAGCTCCCACTGCTCCTTGATCAGGATCACGCGAGGCTCCGACTAGTTCAGGCCGAGCGCGGCGAACACGCGCGCGCGGATTTCGGCGACATCCCCCGTGCCAGCGATGTCGTGCACCGGCGCCACCGGCCGAAGGACAGGGAGCACCGGGAGGGTCTCACGGGCGTACGTCTCCAGCCGCGTACGGACCACCTCCGGCTTGTCGTCGTCGCGCTGGATGACGGGCGTGCCGCACCGGGAGCACTGCTCCCCGTTCGCCGGCGCAAACTCGACGTGAAACGTCGCGCCGCAAGACGGGCACGAGCGCCGCCCAGTGAGTCGCTTGACGATCGCCTCATCGGGGACCACCAGGTTGATCACGCCGTCGACCCGACGCCCACGAGCGGAGAGCCAAGCGAGCAACCACTCGGCCTGAGCCGCGGTACGGGGAAACCCATCGAGGAGGACGCCCTTTGCTGCGTCCGGCTCCTCGAGACGAGAGGCAACGATCTCGCAGGTGAAGGCGTCGGGGACGAGCCCACCCCCTTGCATGTACGCCTTGGCCCGAGCACCGAGCTCGGTGCCTTCCTTGAGGTGCCTGCGAAAGATGTCGCCAGTCGCGACATGCGGCACGCGGAGGCGCGCCGCCAGGTCCTTCGCCTGCGTACCCTTGCCCGAACCTGGAGGGCCAAACAGCAGAACGGTCATCCCGCCTCCTGGGCCCCGCCGAGGAGCATGCGCCGGCGACCCGCCACCCGCCCGCCACCGCCCGGCCCCTGGAGGCCGTCATAGTGGCGAGTGAGCAGCTGCGCTTCCACCTGGGCCACGGTGTCCAGCGAGACGCCGACCACAATCAGCAGCCCCGTCCCACCGAAGTGGAAGGGAACTCCGTACTCGGTGATCAGCACGGTCGGCAGGATGCACACAGCCGCGAGGTAGATCGCCCCCGCACAGGTCAGACGGGTCAGCAACCGGTCGATGTACTCGGCCGTCTGCTTCCCAGGACGAATGCCGGGAATGTAGCCGCCGTGCTTCTTCAGGTTGTCGGCCACGTCCACCGGATTGAACATCATCGCCGTGTAGAAATAGGCGAAGAACACGATCAGGGCGACGTACGTGTAGTTGTAGAGCCAGGCGCCGGGCGCGAACGCTCCCGTGACCGCCGCAACCGCGGGGTTCTGCCACATGGCACCGAGCGTCGCCGGCGCCATCAGCACGGAGGACGCGAAGATCGGCGGGATAACGCCCGTCGTGTTCACCTTGAGCGGGAGGTGCGTCGTCTGCCCGCCGTACACCCGACGGCCCACCACGCGCTTGGCGTACTGGATCGGGATTCGGCGCTGACCACGCTCGATCCACACAATCGCACCGATGACCAGGATCACGAGGCCCACGAGCAACGTCGCCCCGAGCAGGTTGAGCTCGCCGATCCGGACCTTCTGGAAGAGCCCCATCGCACCGGACGGAAGCCCGGAGACGATGCCCGCCGTGATGATCAGACTCGAACCGTTGCCGATGCCGCGCTCGGAGATCTGCTCTCCGATCCACATCACGAAGCAGCTACCCGCCGTCATCGTGATCATCGTCAACAGGCGGAACTCCCACCCGGGGTTGATGACCACGTCGCCAGTGGCGCCCATGTTCATCTGCTCAAGCGACACCGAGATCGCGAACGACTGCGCGAGCGCGATCGCGATCGTCGCGTATCGCGTGTACTGGGTAATCTTGCCCTTGCCCTGCTGCCCCTCCTTGGAGAGGCGCTCGAGCGGCGGCAACACGACCGTGAGGAGTTGAATGATGATGCTAGCCGTGATGTACGGCATGATCCCGAGCACGAACACGCTGAACTGCTCGAGCGCGCCCCCGCTGAACATGTCGTACATGCCGAACATGGTGTCGCGGTTCTTGGAGATAAACTCGCCAAGAACCTGACGGTCCACGCCCGGCGAGGGGATGTGCACCCCAAGCCTGAACACCGCGAGCATGCCAAAGGTGTAGAGCACCCGGTTGCGGAGCTCAGGCATCGACATGATCGCGGAGAACCAGCGGTTCACGCAGCGTTCTCAGCGGCAGTGCCGCCAGCAGCTTCAATCTTCGCACGGGCGCTGGCCGTGAACCTCGCGGCGCGCACCGTCAGCGCCACGGTCACTTCGCCGTCACCGAGGACCTTGAGCCCATCGCGGCCGATCTTGGAGATGACCCCCGAGGCCTTCAGCGTCGCGGCGTCCAGTTCGGTACCGGCCGGAAAGACCGAGAGCTGCGCCACGTTGATCTCGGTGTAGTCCTTCGCAAAGATGTTGCGAAAGCCGCGCTTCGGCTGGCGGCGGAGGAGCGGGATCTGCCCGCCCTCGAAGCCCAGACGCTTGCCGGAACCGGCGCGCGCCTGCTGGCCCTTGGTACCGCGCCCCGCGGTCTTCCCGAGGCCCGACCCCTGACCACGACCAACCCGGGTGCGCGGGCGCTGAGCGCCCGGAACCGGCTTCAAATTCGAGAGTTCGTCAGCCATGGAATCCTCAGGCGTCCGCGGACGCGACTTCCTCAACCTGGATCAGGTGGAGGACCAACTTGATCATCCCGCGAACCGCGGGCGTATTCTCGAGCTCGCGGCTCCGGCCGATGCGGCGGAGCCCCAAGCCCATGAGCGTAGCGCGCTGGCGCTCGGTGCAGCCAATGGAGCTACGGGAGAGGGTGACCTTCAGGCGAGACATCCGAACTCCGATCAGTGCTGGGCGCCCGCGCGCGCGCCCCAGACACGCGAACCGACGTTGTGGTTGGCAATGACGTCATCCAGCGGGATGCCGCGGCGAGTCGCAACCTGCTCCGGCGACTCGAGCTGGTAGAGCGCATCGAGCGTCGCGCGAACGACGTTGTGCGGGTTCGAGCTACCAAGGCTCTTGGTGAGCACGTTGTGGTACCCCGCCGCATCGAGAATCGCACGGACCACGGGACCGGCGATGACGCCCGTACCGGGGCTGGCCGGGCGAAGCAGGACCTTGCCTGCGCCGAACGCGCCCGAGGACACGTGCGGGACGGTCCCGTCGACAACAGGCACTTCGGCCATGCTGCCCTTTGCCCGTTCGGTTGCCTTGCGGACCGCCTCGGGGACCTCGTTGGCCTTCCCGTGCCCGACGCCGATACGACCGGAGCCGTTACCGACGACGACCAGCGCGCTGAAGCTGAACCGACGTCCGCCCTTCACGACCTTCGCGACGCGGTTGACGTAGATGGTCTTCTCGATGAGCTGCACTTCCTCGGCAGCCTTGCGAGGGCGGGACTTCCTGCTGTTCACGTTCGACTCCGGGAGTCGCCGTGGATCGCCTGGTCTTGGACCGGCGACCCCGACGGGGAATGGGGATCAGAAATCGAGACCAGCCTCGCGTGCCGCATCGGCAAGCGCCTGAACCCGACCGTGGTAGAGGAACCCGTTCCGGTCGAACACCACCTTGTCGATGGATGCCACCTTCGCGCGCTCCGCAATCAGACGACCGACCGCCTTGGCCGCCTCGATGTTGCCGCGGTGACCCTCGTGAGCCTTCAGGTCCTCGCTCAGCGTCGAAGCCGCAGCCAGCGTGACACCGCTGACATCGTCCACGATCTGCGCATACATGTGCGTGCTCGTCCGGAAGACCGTGAGCCGCGGGCGCTCGGTGCTACCGAACACCTTCTTACGGATGCGCTTCTTACGCCGTACCCGCGAATCGCCTGCTTCTGCGTAAGCCATATTCGACCTCTACTTCTTAGCCGTCTTGCCGGCCTTGAGCTTGATGTGTTCGCCTTCGTTGCGGACGCCCTTGCCCTTGTAGCTGTCGGGGGAACGGAACCCCCGGAGCTTGGCGGCCGTCTCACCGACGATCTGGCGATCACTGCCCTTGATGCTCAGCTTGGTGCCCTTCTCCACGTCGATCGTGATGCCCGGGGGAAACGGGAACTCGATCGTGTGGCTGTAGCCGAGCGAGAGCACAAGGGTCTTGCCCTTGACCTCGCTCTTGAAGCCGACGCCCTGGATCTCGAGCCTGCGCTCGAAGCCCTTGGTGACGCCCTGCACCATGTTGTTGACAAGGGCCCGGGTGAGCCCGTGATTCGAACGAAACTGCCTGCTTTCGTCGGCGCGGACGACCTTGAGGAGGTTTCCCTCCTGCTCGATCGTGACACCCGCCGCAACGCGCTGGGACAGCTCGCCCTTCGGCCCCTTGACCCGCACAACGCCTTCAGCGACGTTCACGGACACGCCGCTAGGCAGCGTGACGGGGAGCTTTCCAATACGAGACATCGTAGGTTCCTCGGAGGGAATGCGCTACCAGACGTAGCAGAGTACTTCGCCGCCGACGCCCGCGGTGCGAGCCGCGCGGTCGGAGAGGACACCCTGCGGGGTGGTGAGAATGGCGAGACCAAGGCCGTTTCGAACACGGGGGATCTCGTCCTTACCGACGTAGAAACGCCGGCTGGGAGAACTCACGCGCTTGAGGCCCTGGATTACGCCCTGCTTCCCGCCGTCGTACTTCAGGAAGATTTTGATGGTCCCCTTGGCGTCCGTCGGGCTGTCAATAAATCCTTCAACGAAGCCTTCGCTCTTGAGGATCTTGATCAGCTCGAGCTTCAGCCTCGAGCGAGGTACCACCACGCTGGCATGACGCGCCTGAATGGCGTTGCGGATGCGCGTCAGCAGATCAGCGATGGGATCGGTCATGGACATGGGTTCGCTCCCGGTCTGCCTACCAGCTGGCCTTCATGACACCGGGGATTTCGCCCTTGAGCGAAAGCATCCGGAAGCAGATACGGCACATGTTGAACTTGCGAAGGAAAGCACGCGGCCGGCCACAGAGCGGACAACGGCTGTTCTTCCGTACGGCGAACTTCGGCGTACGCTTCGCGCGTGCGATTTGGGACTTCTTGGCCACTGTTTCCTCCCTTACTGCCGGAACGGGACGCCGATCTGACGGAGCAGAGCCCGCCCTTCGGAATCGTTCTCAGCGGTGGTAACGAACGCGATGTTCATCCCGGTCACCTTCGACACGCGGTCGTAGTTGATTTCCGGGAAGATGATCTGCTCGGTGATGCCCAGGGAGTAGTTCCCGCGGCCATCGAACGCTTTCGGATTCACACCGCGGAAGTCGCGAACACGCGGCAGCGCGATGTGAATCAGACGGTCCAGGAATTCCCACATGCGCGCGCCACGCAGGGTCACGCGCGCGCCGATGGGCATTCCTTCGCGAAGCTTGAAGTTTGCGATCGACTTGCGGGCCCGCCGGATCTGGGCCTTCTGGCCCGTGATCAGGGAGAGCTCCTCCGCCGCGGTTTCAAGGAGCTTCACGTTCTGCGTGGCTTCCTTGATCGAGGCGTTGAGAACGATCTTCTCGAGACGCGGCACCTTCATCACATTGGCGTACCCGAACTCCTTCTGGAGGGCGGGCACCACCGACGAGTGGTAGTGCTTCTTAAGGCGAGTGTCGGCCATGACTATTCTCCCCACTCAGACCGTGGCGCCGGTCTTGCGGTCAACGCGCACCTTGGTACCGTCTTCCTGGACCTTGAAGCCCACCTTGACGCGTCGACCTTCGGCGGCGTTCCACAACGCCACGTTGGAGACGTGGATCGCGGCTTCCTTCTCGATCAGCGAGCCCGCTTGCTGGCCCTGAGCCTTCACGTGGCGCTTGACCATCGCGACGCCCTCGACCACCAGGCGGTTGTCTTCCGGGATGACCCGGACGACCTTGCCGACCTTGCCCTTGTTCTTGCCGGCGACAACGACGACGGTGTCGTCGCGCCGGATCTTCAGCTTCGTCTTCATCAGAGCACCTCAGGTGCAAGCGCCACGATCTTCATGTACTGGCGGGCGCGGAGCTCGCGAGCGACAGGGCCGAAGATACGCGTGCCCACCGGCTCGCCCTTGTTGTCGATCAGAACAGCAGAGTTCGTGTCGAAGCGGATGTAGCTACCATCCGCCCGGCGAATTTCCTTCGCCGTGCGAACGATGACGGCCTTGTGGACGTCGCCCTTCTTCACTTTCCCGTTCGGAATCGCTTCCTTTACACTGACGACAATGATGTCGCCAATCGAAGCGTACTTCCGCTTGCTGCCCCCGAGGACCTTGATGCACTGAACCCGGCGTGCGCCAGAGTTGTCCGCTACATCGAGGTGAGACTGCATTTGAATCATGGTCGGTTCCTCCGCGCGCGGTTCAGGACTGCGCCGGGATGCGCTCGACCAGAGTCCAACGCTTGTGGCGGGACAGGGGGCGGCACTCCTCGATGATCACCACGTCGTCGACGGCGCAGGTGTTCTGCTCGTCGTGCGCCTGGAAGGTGCGCGTCCGGGTGATGTACTTCCGGTACTTCTTGTGCTTGACCGTGCGCTCGACTGCGACAACGATCGTCTTGTCCATTTTGCTGGACACGACCTTGCCGCGCACCTGGCGGCGGCGGCCAGTGGAGTTCTCGTCCGACATCTCTCACCTATTGAGCCCGGGCTACCGGGATTTGAAGAGGACGCCGCGGGTCTCCACTTCCGTGGACGCCGCGGTAGAGCGCGTTGCGAGAGCCCCGCGTTCTGAAGAATGACCTTCTATTCGACCGGCTCGCGGCTGTCAAGAATACCCTTCAGGAAGTCTTCGCCGGCCGCGCCGTCCGTCGCCGCGCCCTGGGAGGGAGCGAACGTCGACCGATAGCGAGCCTTGAGCGAGCCACGCTGGAGACCGCCCGCGGCTTCGCGAGCGACGAGCAGCGTCTGCGCCCGGGCGATGCCACGACGGGTCGTCTTCAGCACGCTGGTGTTCTCCAGCTGACCGAGACGGTGGCGGAAAGTGTGGGCCATCATCGTGCGCTCGAGCTCAAGCTCCTTGTGCACGAGCTGCTCGTCGCCGAGGGCCGCGAGTTCGCTGGTCTTCATCCGATCACCTCTTCCCGCTTGATGACGCGGGTCGAAAGGGGGAGCTTGTGGCCCGCGAGACGAAGCGCTTCGCGCGCAACCTCCTCCGGGACACCTTCGAGCTCGTAGAGCACCCGGCCCGGCCGCACGACCGCCACCCAGTACTCCGGGGCGCCCTTACCGGTACCCATTCGGGTTTCGGCGGGCTTCTTGGTCACCGGCTTGTCCGGGAACACGCGGATCCAGATCTTCCCGCCACGCTTCACGTGACGGGTGAGTGCGATACGCGCTGCCTCGATCTGGCGGGAAGTGAGCCATCCGGAAGTGACGGCCTGAAGGCCGTAGTCACCGAAGCTCACGTCGCCACCACGATAGGCCAGGCCACGCGTACGGCCCTTCTGGACCTTGCGGAACTTTACTCGCTTAGGGGAAAGCATTGTCTACCTCTGCTGCCGCGTGGATTCAGAGCGAACGGTCTTCGTCACCGGGCATGATCTCGCCCTTGAAGATCCACACCTTGACGCCGATGACGCCGTAGGTGGTGCGGGCTTCGGCGAGGCCGTAGTCGACGTCGGCCCGCAGCGTGTGGAGCGGAACACGGCCCTCGCGGTACCACTCGGTGCGGCTCATCTCCGCACCGCCGAGGCGCCCGGCGCACATGACCTTGATGCCCTTGGCTCCAGCCTTCTTGGACTGCTGCATCGCCTTCTTCATGGCCCGCCGGAAGCTGACGCGCTTCTCGAGCTGAGCCGCGATGTTCTCCGCCACCAGAAGCGCGTCGGTGTCGACCTTGCGCACTTCCATGACGTTGAGGAAAATCTCGGTCTGGACGAGCTTCTGCAGATCGATGCGAAGCTGGTCGAGGCCGCGAGCGCGCTTGTCGATGATCACGCCGGGCTTGGCCGCGTGGATGTACACCTTGGCCTTGTTGGCCGCGCGCTCGATCCGGATCTTGCTCACGCCAGCGACGTAGAGCTTCTCCTTCAGGTACCGACGGATCTGGATGTCTTCGTGGAGGAAGCGCTGGTAGTCGCGCTCGGCGAACCACTTGGACTCCCAGGGCCGCGTGATACCGACGCGGAAGCCGATCGGATTGACCTTCTGTCCCATGAGGAGCTCCTAGCGGACGTCGAGAACGACAGTGATGTGAGCAGTCTTCTTCTGGATCGGCGTGGCCCGGCCCTGCGCACGCGGGCGGAACCGCCGCAACATCGCGCCCTGGTCCACGTGAATCGTCTTCACGTACAGGTCATCGATGTCGAGCTCGCGACTCGCGCGCCCTGCGGCGTGCTCGGCGTTGGCCATCGCCGACTCGACGAGCCGCTTGATCATCGGCGCCGTCTTCTTGGGAAGGAACGAAAGGATCTCCAGAGCTTCACCCGCGCCGCGGCCACGGATCAGGTCGGCGACCAGTCGTGCCTTCTGGGGAGAGACTCGGGCGAACCGAAGGATGGCAGTCGATTCCATGGACTCACTCGATGGCGGCCGCCGGTCCGCGAGGACCGGCGCCTACCTGAAACGGGTTCAGCGGACCTTGGTCTTCCGGTCCGCGGCGTGCCCGTAGAAGGTCCGCGTTGCCGCGAACTCCCCGAGCTTGTGCCCGACCATGTTCTCCGAGACGTACACCGGCACGAACTTCTTGCCGTTGTGCACGGCGAAGGTCAAACCGATGAAGTCGGGGATCACCGTGGAGCGACGGCTCCACGTCTTGATCACCCGGCCACCGCCGGCGCGGGCCGCGGCAGCCTTGGCGATGAGGTATTGGTCGACAAACGGACCTTTCTTTACGGAACGCGCCATGGCTTCTCCCTACTTCTCACGCCGCTTGACGATGAACCGGCCGGACGGCTTCTTCCGGGACCGGGTCTTGTAGCCCTTGGTCGGCTTGCCCCACGGCGTAACCGGGTGACGACCGCCCTTGGTCCGACCCTCACCACCACCGTGGGGGTGATCGATCGGGTTCATGGCGGTACCGCGAACGGCCGGGCGGTAGCCCAACCAGCGCGCGCGACCGGCCTTCCCGAGCACGGAGTTCTCGTGCTCGAGGTTTCCAACCTGCCCCACGGTCGCGTGGCACTCGGCCAACACGTTGCGGAGCTCCCCCGAAGGGAGCCGAAGGAGGACGTACTTGCCTTCCTTCGCCATCACCTGCGCGAAGCAGCCAGCCGAGCGGCAGATCTGCCCGCCACGACCGACCTTGAGCTCCACGTTGTGGACGAACGTGCCGAGCGGAATCGCCGTGAGACGCAGCGCGTTCCCCGGCTTGATGTCCGCGGCATCGCTCGCCACCACAGAGTCGCCGACATTGATGCCGACGGGCGCGATGATGTAGCGCTTCTCGCCGTCCACGTAGTGGATGAGGGCGATGCGAGCGCTGCGGTTCGGATCGTACTCGATCGTCGCCACGGTGCCCGGCACTTCCATCTTGTCGCGGCGGAAGTCGATGATCCGGTAGCGACGCTTGTGACCGCCGCCCATGTGCCGCGAGGTCATCCGGCCCATGTTGTTGCGGCCACCCGTGCGACGCAGGGGCGCCGTGAGGGAGCGCTCAGGGCTGTCCTTCGTAATCTCCGCGAAGTCCGCGGTGACGAGGAAGCGACGGCCCGGCGTATTGGCGCTGTAGCGCTTGGTACCCATCTCAGGCCTCGAAGAAGTTGAGGGTGTGGCCAGACGCGAGCTTCACGTAGGCCTTCTTCCAGTTCGAGCGCTTCCCGTAGAAGCGACCGAACCGCTTGAACTTACCGCGCACGCGCACGGTACGAACGTCCTCAACCTTTACGTTGAAGAAGCGCTCGATGGCGTTCTTGATCTCGTGCTTGTTCGCCGTCTCGCCCACCTCGAACACGTAGGTGTTCTGGGTCGCTTCGGCGGCGGCGCTCTTCTCGGTGACGAGAGGGCGCAGGATGATGTCGTGAAGCTCAGCCATGACTCACCTCGTCAGGCGCTCGACGATCGGGGCGATCGCGGGCGCGGTGAGAGCGATGTTGCGGTGCCGGAGGATGTCGTAGACATTCAGACCGGCAACGGGGAGGACGGTGACGCCCGGGATGTTGCGCGACGCGAGACGGACCGCCTGGTCCTCCTGCGGCACCACCAACAACAGGCTCTCGAAGCCGAAGCTCTCGAGGAAGGTGCGGAAGTGCCGCGTCTTCACTTCGGGAAGGGCGACCGCATCGAGCACGTAGAGCGCCTGCTCACCGAGACGACGGGACAGCGCGCTGCGGAGGGCGGCGCGACGAACCTTCTTCGGAAGCTGGAACGCGTGACTACGCGGGTGCGGTCCGAAGACCACACCGCCGCCGCGGAAGTTCGGTGCGCGCGTCGAACCCGCGCGGGCCCGACCCGTGCCCTTCTGACGCCAGGGCTTCTTGCCGCCGCCAGCAACCATCGCGCGTTGCTTGGTGGCGTGAGTGCCCGAGCGCCTCGCGGCGAGCTGGTAGCGAACGACCATGTGAAAGAGATGCTCTTTCACATCAGCCGCGAAAACCCGCTCATCCAGCTCGACGGTGCCGAGCTTTTCACGGGCAGAACTGTACAAATCAACCACAGGCATGTGTGCCTCCTGTTCCCACGAGACCGCGCTTAGGAGAGCTTGATCTCGACGTGGACTCCGGCCGAAAGATCCAACTTCATCAATGCGTCAACGGTCGCCTGGGTCGGCTCGAGGATGTCGAGCAAACGGTGATGCGTACGACGCTCGAACTGCTCACGGGACTTCTTGTCGACGTGAGGGCCGCGGAGCACCGTCCACCGGCTGATCGTCGTCGGCAGGGGGAAGGGCCCGCGAATGGCGACGCCGGTACGGCGAGCCGTGTCCACGATCTCCCGCGCGGACTTGTCGAGCAGCTTGTGATCGTACGCCTTGAGGCGAATGCGGATCTTGTTGGTGGAGGCCATTGGTCTTCCTTACTTGATGATCTCGGAGACGACGCCGGCGCCGACGGTACGGCCACCTTCGCGAATCGCGAAACGGAGGGTCTTCTCGATGGCGATCGGCGTGATGAGCTCGATCTCCATCTCCACGCGGTCACCCGGCATGACCATCTCC
>JAUXTN010000204.1 GCA_030684355.1 Pseudomonadota bacterium | reverse complement strand
GGCCGCCCAACTCACGCCGGCTGCCTACAAGGAGATGTTGCACGAGCAGCGACGCAGGGCTGCGGCCTGAGCGGGAGGGCATGGGCGCCTACGTACGCTGGGGCGCGTTGAGGAGCCTCCGGGGGTGGTTGACCGGCCACTTGGCACTGGCGCTTCGGCGGCGTCGGTGGTTGCCACCCCCGCGCGACCCGCGCCCTCGCTCCTTCTACTCACCTGTGGGTTGGATTAGAACTTCGTTGGACGCCGGAGGCCCCCCTTGCCCGCCGGTTACCGAGAGCCTGGAGGCCTCCTTGCGTCACGCGAACCCGCTCTTCTTGCTCCTGCTCATCGGTGCGTGCCAAACGACCCCGGAGGCTCCCCCGATGCAGCACGCCGGGCTCCCGCCCCTCGGGAGCCCACGCCCCCTCGCCGCGACGGTAGGCACGTCGATCGCGCCTTTCCCGGATGCCTCCTCCTGCTTCACCCTGCCAGGGACCTGGCCCGGCGAGCTCACCGGATGCTACGACGCCGAGGATCGCCTCGGTGGCATCGAGCTCGATGTTCCACTCGATCAAGTGGGAGACGCGGTCGTTGCCGTGCGAGACACCTACGCGCCTGGCGTGTCCGCGCAGGTCCGTGCGGTTGGCGGAAGTGCGTGGGCCTCGGCGGACGGCGTTCGGCTGGAGGTGATCCGAGAGTCGACACGCGTGCACGTGCGCGCCCGCGTCGCAGGCATCACGCTCACCCCCGTGGTCGAACCTCGCCACGAGCCGGCGACGCCGGTAGATCCGGCGAATGCGCCCACGTGAGCCCAGGCCGGGCGACCGGTGGTGGATCGCGGTGGCGGAGTCCCGCGGATCGATCCCCGCGGAGCTCCGCCGAGCTGCCCGACCGCGACGCTTGAGCTCCAGTGGAGACCCGAGCGCGTCGTAAGCGCAGTCCACTCGAAGGACCGTTCCCTGACGCGCAGCCCCATCGAAAGACCGATCTTGCCTCCCCCCGGGATCGCGACCAGCGCTCGAGGGCGCTGCGCGGCGCCAGGCGGTCATCCGACTCGACTCCGCCGGACCGGGCGTCGGCACCGACGACCTCGTTGGACCGACGCGGACAACTTCGCCGGCGACCTGCACGTCGACCGGTCGTCGCCGGGGCGGTGGGCGCGACACGGCCGTTCCCGAGCAGCGGCGCTCCCCGTGACGACCGACGACGTGGCGCTCGGCCCCCTGGCGCTCGGCCCCCTGGCGCTCGCCCCCGTGACGCCGGGGCTCGGAACCGTGGGGCGCTGAACGACGCGATCGCCGCTGACCTCCACCGGGTCGAGTTGCGCGCCGACGGCCGATTTACGTCGCAACGACACAGCGCGCGCGTGACCGGCCGCCTGCGGATCGCCGGTGTTCCCGGCCGCGCCTGCCAAACCGCCGGGAAGATCGGCTACCCCGTCGGACGCGCGGCGGAGGAGTATTTCCCCGCGTCGGCGCAGTGCCACCGAAAAAGGCTTTTCCATTGCGGAGCCCCATCGAATCGCGCTTTGGGTGCTCGAAGTCGTGCCCGAACCCAAGTGTCGGGTTGGGGCGAGCGCGCCGATCTGCCCCGCGGACAGACGAACGCCGGTTTTCGGATGGTGCGCCGCGTGGCGGACGAGAGTCGGCGCGGGCCCGCCCGGGCCCCACAGCGCCAAATCACGTTTTCGCCCCGGCTGCGCGGCGGCAATGCCCCCTTCGCCCCGGCTGCGCAGCGGCAA
The DNA here is from genome assembly GCA_030684355.1 of Pseudomonadota bacterium. Classification (GTDB taxonomy): domain Bacteria; phylum Myxococcota_A; class UBA796; order UBA796; family SXON01; genus CAJBVW01. Next base: position 232 of record JAUXTN010000204.1, on the reverse strand, counting down.
AGCCCCCTTCGAGCGCGCGGCGCTGTCGGCGATCCCCCGGCTGCGCGGCGGCAAAGCCCCCTTCGAGCGCGCGGCGCTGTTGCGATCCCCCGGCCGCGCAGCGGCAAAGCCACGGCCCCCCGAGCAGTGCCGTGCTGCTTCCGTGCCCCACAGCCACCCGCGCCCCCACGACCTCCCCCGCGCCAGGCGCCTGGCGGGCGGCCGCCTCCGGCGGCCGGTCCCGGCCGCGGGC
>JAUXTN010000203.1 GCA_030684355.1 Pseudomonadota bacterium | reverse complement strand
GGGGGCCGGCGGCGCGGCGGCTTCCGCGGGGGCGGCTTCCGTGGGGGCCGGCGGCGCGGCGGCTTCCGCGGGGGCGGCTTCCGTGGGGGCCGCATCGACGGGGGCCGACGGGGCGGGGGTGTCCCAGGCGTTCGCGACGAGGACCGCGAGGACGACCGCCGCCGCGCCCGCGACGGCTCCCGCGAGCACCCGCCACCTCGACCCGGGGTCTCCCACCGCGCCCTCGGGCGGGAGGGGCGGGGGGAAGGTGGCCGCGGTTGCCGGCGGAAAGGTGACCTGCGCGGGCGGGGCGAGCGGGACCGCGGTGGGGTGACGGGGAATGTCCACGACCGCGCGGGTCGGCGTGCGGGTCGCGGCGGGGACGGGCTGGCCGCCGTCCAGGAGCGCGAGGAGCGCGTCGATGTCGGCCGGCCGGGCGTCGGGGTCGAGCTGGAGACACGCCTCGATCGCGCGGACGACCCCGGGCGGGAGGGTGCTGTCACGCTCGGCCGGGGGAACGAAGCTCCCCGTCGTGAGCGCGGCCGCGTAGGTGCGGAGATCCTTGTCCGCGAACGGCCGCGCCCCGCACACGAGCTCGTAGAGGATGCACCCGAGCGCGAAGAGGTCGGCGCGCCCATCGACGCTCGAGGCGTCCCGGAGCTGCTCGGGGGCCATGTACCCGGGCGTCCCGACGGGGAGCCCCGGGAGGGTGCTCGGGTGGGCCTCGTCGGGGTCGAGGAGCTTCGCCACGCCGAAGTCGGTGACGCGGGGCACGGCGCTCCCCCCGAGGAGCTCCACGAGCACGTTCCCGGGCTTCAGATCGCGGTGGACCACGCGTGCGGCGTGCGCCGCGCCCACGGCGGCGCAGACCCCCCGGAACACGGCGAGGCGCTCCTCGAGGCTCGGCCGGCTCGCCGCCGCCCACGTGTCCAGCGGCACGCCCGCGACGAAGTCCGCCACGAGCGTCAGGGCGCCGTCGACCTCGATGATGTCGGTGACGGGCACGAGGTTCGGGTGGCGGAGGTGGGCCTGGATCCGGCCCTCGCCGAGGAGGCGCTCCCGCAGGGGGCCCATCTCCAATTGGAGGAGCTTCAGCGCGTGCACGGTGCCGAGCCGCACGTGCACGGCGCGGTAGACGAACCCCTGCCCGCCGCGGCCGATGAGCTGCTCGATGCGGTAGTTTCCGACCTCCCGGCCCGGCGCGAGCACCCTACTCTCCGAACGGCACGACGAAGGCCACCACCGCGGTGCCCCCCGCCGCGATGGCGAACCCGATGGCGCCCGCGTTGCTGGCGTTCACCAGCGGGCGCAGGCGCCGGAGGTCGTCGCAGGTGTTCGCGGGGTCGTCGTAGCTGTCGGCGGCGAGCGCGGCGGTCAGGGTGAGGCCCGCGGCGACCACCGCGCCCCCGGCCGCCCCGAGGAGGAGGGTGCGCCGCGCGCGGCCGGGCTTCGCGGTGGGGTAGTCGGGGAGCGGCTCCTGGGGCCATACGTACGCGGTGGTGCGCACCCTTCCCGCGGCGTCGCGCCACTGGAAGACGGAGGGGACGTTGGCGGGGCGGTCGCGGCCGACCGTCGCGTCGAACGACACGGTGCCATCCGCCGCCTTCGGGACGCGCTCGGTGGTCACGGCCTCGATCGGCACGGCCTCGAACTCGGCCTGGAGCGGATGTCCGGCCGGCGCGAAGGTGGTCGGCAGCCCTGCGGCGGGCTCCAGGCGGCGGGTGGCGGCGAACGCGGCCCGGGCGCGGGTGCTGTCGCGGACACCGAAGGCGCGCAGGCCCTGGAGCCGGTGGTAGCGCGCGAGCAGCGCCCGCTCGGTTGGCTCGGAGAGGCAGGGCAGCGCCGCGTCGAGGGTGCCGGTCGTGGCGTCGAAGCCCGCGGTGTCGAGGCGCGTCCAGGCCGCCTCGGCATCGTCGACCAGGAGGCGGAACCGCTCGCCGGTCACGGGCTCGGCGCACGCCGCGGACGCCGCTCCGGGCGCCGAGACGAGGGCGAGGAGGACCAGGGCGAAGGCAGTGCGCAGGCGATGCTTCCCGGGGAAGCCCGGAGTGGGCGTCCAGCCAGCGGAGTGTAGCGCGCGGACCGCGACGGTGCGTCCCGGTCCTTCGGGGCCCGAAGCGCCGCCGTCCGTGCGACGTGGGGTGTCCGGTGAGGCGTCCGATGACGCGCGCGCACCTCGGGCGGGCGGCGGCGTGCGTCGGCACCCGTACGAATCCATACGGGCCCCTTCACCGGACGCAGAGGTCCGCTGAGGCTGGGTTGTCGGCCCCGCGGCGCGCCGGGCCGACACGGAGGCGCAAGCCCGAACCGAGCATGGCATCCTGCCACGACGTCGGGGGGCGGTTTTCACCCGCCCGGAAGTCGTAACCGCGGCGGCGCCCGGGGTCGGGAAGAGGGACGACCACCTGTAGAACACGGTGGCGAGCACGGGGCCGATGGCCCCGCTCGACGCGAGGGGCCGGCCTTGTATTCGCGGTGTCGATGCGCTAACACTCGAGGCAGCGCTCCAACGGTAAGGGGACGCATGTCTCAAGGCACGGCAGCAGAGAGGGCGGTCGAAGCTCGTTCTTTGAACCTGGAAGAGGCGCCCTCCGGGATTCGGGGGCTCGACCAACTGACGGGTAGAGGCCTGCCACGCGGGCGCCCTACGTTGGTATGTGGCGGCCCCGGCTGCGGGAAGACCCTGTTCGGGATCGTTCTACGCCACCGACGGCACCCGGGTGGACGAGCGCCTGATCCGCGTCGTGCACGCCGCGGTCACGCCGTTGGGGCCCGTGATCCAGGGGCGGCAGGGGGAGCAGCGGATCGCCGACTCGCTCCGGGAGAAGGAGGCCCTCCTGAAGGGGGTCGCCGACCGGCCTACGACGATGGGCATGCAGGTGGTCCGCACGCTCGTCCGCCAGTTGGACGGGCGGCTGGAGATCAACGGGGATTCGGGCACCACCTGCCGGGTCGATCGTTCCGTGGCAGGGGGAATGTCCGTGATCCTGATCGTAGAAGACATGCCGCTCATCCGCCTCGCCCTCTCCGAGCTCCTCCAGGACGCGGGCTTCCCCGTGACCGAGGCGAAGGACGGCGCGGAGGCGCTCGCCGCGTTCGCGCCCGACATCGCCGCCGTGCTCCTCGACATCCGGCTGCCGGACGCCGACGGGCTCGACCTCTTGCGCGCGTTCAAGGCGCGTCGCCCGGACTGTCCCATCGTGATGATGACGGGGCACGGCTTCGAGTCGATCGAGGCCGAGGCGCGCCTGCACGGCGCGGACGACTTCCTGCACAAGCCGTTCGAGATCGAGGCGATGATCGCCCTGGTGCAGCGGTTGGTTCCTCGCCCGGCGTGACCGTCGGGCCGCGAACCCCGGCTCGTTACACCCGGCCGTCCCGCACGAGCGCCCGGTAGTCCTCGACGATGCGGGTGGCGTCGGCCTCGTCGGTGGACGCCGCCACGTACTCCGTGCTGACGAGGCAGAAGGCATGCGGGGGCTGCGCGAGGGTGGAGGCCGCCATCAGCGTCTGCGAGAGGTCGACCTCGCCGGCGCCGAGTCCCACCCACTCGTACTTGTTGGTGCCCCACACGAAGATGCGCTCTCCCACCCGCTGCATGGGCTGGGGGTGGAATTGGTTCCACGGGGAGAGGTAGCGCACGTCCTTCAGGTGATAGGCCACGACGCGCCCGCCCCAGGCGCGGACCATGCGCGCGAAGTCCATGGCGCCGAGCAGATCGCCCTCGCTCGCGATGAAGCGGTTGGCGGGATCGTCGATGAACCCCACGAGATCCCAGCCGGTGGCCCGCAGGCCGCGGCAGCAGTGGTGCACGTCGTGGAGGTCGGAGAGGTACTGGCCGTGGTGGATCTCCAGGCCGAGCACCACCTTCTTGCCCGTGCGCGCGGAGAGCTCCCGGGTGCACCCCTCCCAATATTGGATCGTGGCAAGGCTCTCGTCGCGGAGTTGCTTGCGGATGTCCTGCCACCGGCCCGGCAGGCTGCGGGCGCGCGCGTAGAGGTCTCCGCCCAGGACCCGCAGGATGAGCGTGCGGTCCGGGGCGGCCTCGGCGAGGTGGTAGGCCTGCTCGATGACGTGGCGGCCGTACTCGCGGTCTCCCGGGACACAGGCGCCCATGTAGGCGCTGGTCATCGCGATGGGCACGCCGTGCTCCCACGAGAGCGCCACGGCGCGATCCACCGACGCGGGATCGCCGATGTCGAAGTCGGCGTTGGTGTGCGCGACGGCCCAGGCGCGGTCGGGATCCGACGCCGCGGCGCGGCGCGAGCGGAGGTCGACCAGCACGGGGAACCCGGCCCTGTCGGCGGCGGCGCGCGCGAGGCGGAAGACCTCGTCGATGGGGCGGTCCGCGATGAGCATCGAGTTCACCGCCATCGCCACGGGCACGGGCACCTGCTCGACGATGGCGCGCTTGTTGAGCTTGCCGGAGGGGAAGGCGGGCAACTCGTCGCGGAACTCGACGATGCGCGGCACCATCGACGCGGGGAGCGCCTTGCGGCAGTGGGAGAGGATGTCCTCGCGGGAGAGCGCGGCGCCGGGGAGGGGGACGATGACGGCGCGGGGGACCTCGCCGCGGAGCGGATCGCGGGCGGGCACGACGACGACCTGCTTCACGCCCGGGATGGCGGCGATCGTCCGCTCGATGTCGAGCAGGTAGACCTTCACGCCGCCGACCTTGATCATCTCCTCGCGGCGGCCGAGGAAGCGGAGGTAGCCGTTGTCCTCCTCGCGCACGAGGTCCCCGGTGTGGTACCAGCCGTCCTTGAACTTCTCCGCCGTGGCATCCGGGCGCTCGGGGTAGCCCGCCACGACCGCGCCGCCGCGCACGCACAGCTCGCCGACGCCGGTGGCCTCGTCCGTGTCGATGACCTTCACCTCGTAGTGGGCAACGGGCTTCCCGAGCATCTCCAGGCGCCGCTCGGGCTCCCACGGGGGCACGTGCAACACGACGCCGGTGGTCTCCGTGCAGCCCCAGATCGGGATGAATTGGCAGCCCAGGGCGCCCTCGACGCGGCGAACCAACTCGGGGGGCACCACCGCGCCGCCGGCCTCGCAGTAGCGGAGGGCGGGGAAGGTGTCACCGGGAACAACCTGGGTGAGGAGCAGGTCGAACACGCTGGGGATCGCGAAGACCCAGGTGACCGCGTGATCCTGGAGGGTGCGGATCACGGTGCGCGGGCGGAGGGTGTCGAGCATCACCGCGGTGCCGCCGGTGGCGAGCGTGCGGGCGAAGTGCTCGTGCGGGTGGGAATACGGGGCGAACAGGCAGAGGAAGCGCTCGTCCTCGGTGAACGGGAACACGTCGAGCACGGCGCGGGTGTTCCACTGGACGTTCGCGTGGGTGGTCGGCGCGCCCTTCGGCATCGACGTGCTGCCGCTCGTGAAGTTCACGTAGCAGGGGCGATCGGGGTCGGTGGACGGGGGGAGGGCCCCGGGCGCTCCGTGTGTCAATTGGAGGAGCGCGGCCTCGCCGCGGATGACGCGCCCGGGGTCCCCGAGGATGCGCGCGGCGACGTCGGCCTCGGCGTCCTTGGGGGCGAACGCGAGGTCCACCCCGCCGCGGCGGATGACGTGCTCGATGCGAGCGGGATCGGCGCCGTCGATGGGGGTGTAGATGCCGCCCGCGCGGGCGGTCGCCAGGAACAGCGCCGGCAGCTCCCAGGTGCGCTGGGGGAAGGCGAGGACGTGGCCGCCGGGCCTCAAGCCGTGGGCCTGGAGCCCCGACGCCATGCGCGCGACGGTGGTCTCCAGCTCGGCCCAGGTGACGCGGCGGTCCCGGTCGAGGATCGCGACGTGGTCGGGCCGGCGCTCCGCGTGCAGGCGCAGCGTGGCATCGAGCGTGAGGCGGACCAGCTCGGGAGGGGTCATTTCTCGGCCTTCGTGTCGTACCGGCGCCAGCGGTCGTCCGGCGCGTAGTCCACGAACAGGGGGTGGTCGTCGACCGCGTTGCGCAGGCGGCAGTGGAGGAGCCACGTGCCATATTGTTCGGGGTGCGCGCGGAGCCATTGCTCGACCACGGTGACGTAGGCGGCGGCGAGCGATTCGGGGGTGTGTCCGTCGGGGACGATGGGGGCGCCGAAGTGACAGATGTCAGGACCGACGGCGGGGCACTCCACCATCGTGGGGACGATCGCCGCGCCGGTGGCGATGGCCATGCGGTAGGGCCCCGGGTTCAGGAGCGCCTCGCGCCCCAGGTAGGGCACCTTCATGAACTTGTTGCCGATCCGCCCGTCGAACGCGATGCCGACGATCTCGTTCTCGGCGAGGCGCCGGAAGAGCTGGCGCAGGGGGGTCTCCATCGTGAGGAAGCGCGCGGGCAGCCGGTCCTCGCTCTCCTCGCGCACCCGCCGCGTCTCGGCACGGAACCAGTTGTGACCGAACAGCTCGGGGTGCTCCGCCGCGACCTCCGCCGGAGCGAGCCCCCGCGCGGCGTACTGCGTGTAGGGGTACCCGGCGAGGGAGACGGCCGCGATCATCATCATGAAGTTCCCGGCGTGCGGGAAGAGGATGATCGCGCCCTTCTTGCGGGTCAGGGCGTCGTCGAGGTGGGCCTGGTCCTGGAACTGGAGGTAGCTCCGCCAGTTGTCGACCGTGAGCTTGCCGAGCAGGAGCTCCTCGTAGTGGGCCCGGAACGCCACGCGGTAGGCGTCCTCCACGGCGGTCTCCCCGACGTCCCCGAACGAACGCCGGTACTCGTCGGCCATCAGCTCCCGCCCGGCCCCCGCGGCGAGGTGCTGGAGGCGCCACAGCGGCAGCACGCTGCGCACGAGCGCGGGGCGGGCCACGGGGAGCATCTTGCGAGCTTGGACCCAGAAGAGCCACCGCGCCACGTCGCCCGGGCGGACGGCGCTCTGGCCCGCGGGAGCGTCCGGGGGCGGCGGATTGGACGGAGACATGCGGCGGCTCGGGAGGGGGGGGAGTATATCGAGGGGGCGCGCCCGCCGAGCGTCCGGGCAAGGTCCCTACGGGCCGACGAGCCGGGTCTTCGCGAGGCGACCCTCCACCTCGAAGAGGAGGACGTCCAGCGCCCAGGCGAGCCGTTGGCTCATCACGGTGGTCTCCTCCTCGTGCCCGCGCGCCGCGTGCTCGGTCCGCGCGGCGAGCTCGAGCACCTCCCGCGACTCCGCGAACCCGGCGACCGACCGCACGCTCTGCGACAGGGCGAGGATCGCCTGGATGTCGCCGTTGTCGGCGGCTTCGCGCAGGCGGTCGGACACGCCCTGGTTCGCGGCGAGGAGCCCGGCCAGGTGCCGCTCCTCCGCGGCGCCGGGGAGGGAGCGGGCCTCGCTGGGCGGCTTCACGGGCGCCGGCAGCTCGGCGGGCGGCGGCCCATCGCGGCGAGCGTGCCGCAGCAGGGTGGCGACGAGGGCCGCCATGTCGATGGGCTTCGACACGTGGGCGACCATCCCGGAGGCGTGGCAGCGCTGCCGCTCCTCGTCCATCGCGTGCGCGGTGAGGCCGACGATCGGGAGCGTCGGGGCGCTCGCGCGGACCTTCCGCGCCAGGGCGTGGCCGTCCATCACGGGCATCTGGATGTCGGTCAGCAGGACGCTGAACGTGCGCTCCCCCTCCCGCTCCAGGATCGCGAACGCCGCCGCGCCGTCCGCCGCGAGGGTCAGCGCCGCGCCCTCCATGCGCAGCATCTCGCCGAGCAGGATGCGGTTGGTGTCGTTGTCCTCGGCGGCCAGGATGTGGAGCCCGCGCAGCCGACCCCCGCGCGGCCCCTCCGCGACGGGCGCCAGGCCCAGCGGCTCGTCCGTCGCGCCCGCGGGGGCTGTCGCCTCGACGAGCGGGAGCGAGATCGTGAAGCTGCTCCCGGCCGCGGCGACGCTGGCGACGTCGATGGTGCCGTCCATCAGGTCGATGAGGCGGCGGGTGATCGCGAGTCCCAACCCGCTTCCCCCGAACCGGCGCGTGGTCGAGCTGTCCGCCTGCTCGAACGGGTGGAAGAGCCGCCCCAACTGCAGGTCGGTCATGCCCACGCCGGTGTCGGTCACCCGGAGGACGAGCCGGCCCTCCGCCCGCTCGGCGGCGAGCTCGACCCGGCCCTGCTCGGTGAACTTCACGGCGTTCGAGAGCAGGTTCACGACGACCTGCGAGATCCGGAGGGCGTCCCCGGAGATCCACCGCGGCAGGCTCGGGTCGATGTCGAGCCAGAGGTCGAGGCCGCGCGAGCGGGCGCTCCCGGTCATCATGTCCACGGCCGCGGCGAGCAGCCGGGGCAGATCCACGGCGCTCGTGTCGAGGTCCATCTTCCCGATCTCGATCTTCGAGAAGTCGAGGATGTCGTCGAGCACGCCGAGCAGGTGCTGCCCGGAGTCGAGGATGCGGGAGTAGGTGAGGCGCTCCCTCGGCCCGCCGGATTGGCGCCACCCCACCTGGGCCATCCCGAGCATCGCGTTGAGCGGGGTCCGGATCTCGTGGCTCATGTTGGCGAGGAACTCGCTCTTCACGCGCGCGAGGCGCTCGGCCTCGGCCGTGCGAGCGGCCACGACCTCCTCCAGGTGGTCCTTGTGCGCCTGCAGCGCCTGCTGGCTCTGGAGGAGCGCGGAGGCCTCGGCGCGGCGGCGGGCCACGCGCTTCCCCATCTCTCGCAGGCTGCGCTCGACGATGGGCACGAGCCGGACGAGGTCGTCCTTCCGCACGAAGTCCCACACGCCCTGCCGGAAGAGGTCCCCGACGGAGTCCTCGCCCACGCTCCCGCTGACGAGGATGATCGGCACGTCGGGCTGGCGGGCCTGGACGAGGTGGAGGAGGTCGAGGAAGCGGAGGCCGGGGAAGCTGTGGTCCGAGAGGATGGCATCCCAACGCCGGGAGGCCAGCGCGGCGTCGATGCCCGCCCAATCCGAGGCCCAGTGGGCACGCACACCGTGCGGCGCGAGGTGCCCCTCCACCAGGAGGAAGTCCGCGCGCGCGTCATCGAGCACCAGCAGATCCATCCCGCCTCCTGGCGCTCGATAGCCCGTTGCTCGCGGACTTTAGCGGATCCCCGTCAGCCCCGCAATACGCCGGGCGATCCGCCCCGACTCAACCAGCCCGGATGACGAGGAGGCCGACCGCGGAGGCGAACGCCCAGAGCGCCACACCCAGGACGAGCGGCCGCGGCCCCACGGTCGCGAGCCCCTGGCGCGACACGCCGAGCCCCGTCAGGAACAGCACCGCGCCCAATGCCTGCTTCGCGACGGTGGACACCTGGTGCCCCGGCCCGATGAGCGCGGGCACGAGGGAGACGAGCGCCGCCGCCGCCAGGAACGCCGGGATGAACCAGGGGAGGACGAACTTGCGGCCCCGGCCCTCGCGCCAGGAGAGGGCCAGCGTGAGCGGGGCGATCCACAAGGCGCGCGCGAGCTTGGTCGTGGTCGCGATCGCGAGCGCGCCGCCGCCATACGCGCTCGCCGCCCCGACGACGGAGCTCGTGTCATGGATGGCGAGCGCGGCCCAGCGCCCGAACGTGGGCCCGTCCATCCCGAGGGCGTGACCGACGGGGGGGAACACCAGGAGCGCCGCGGCGTTGAGCAGGAACACGGTGCCGATGGCGACGCCGACCTGCTCGTCCTTCGCGTCGAGCGCGGGGGCCGCCGCAGCGATGGCGCTGCCGCCGCAGATCGCGGTGCCGACCGCGATGAGCACGGTCAGGACGCGGTCGACGCCGAGGAGCCGGCCGAGCCCGATCCCGACCCCCAATGTGAGGACGATGGCCAGCGCGGTGACGACGATCCCCTCGGCGCCGACCCGCGCGACGACCCCGAGATCGACCCCGAAGCCGAGCCCGACGACGCAGAGGGCGAGCCCCTGCTTCACGAGCTTGGGGGTGTGTTTCGGCCAGGGGTTCCCCGGGCCGAGCCCGATGGCGATGCCCGCGACCAACGCGGCGGCGGGGGGGACGCCCGGGACGAGCGCCACCAGGACCCCGAGCACGACCAGCACTCTCGACATGGCGCCGCCTATCGCGGGGCACGGGCGCCCGCTCTCCGCCACGGGGCTCGCGTCGACGCGCCTCCCGATCCGACGGCTTCTAGAAGTAGAAGCGCCCACCCACCGCGGCGTCCGCGCCGATCCCGATCCGCGGGATGAGCCGCATCCGGGGCACCACCTGCGCGAAGACCTCGATGGGCACACGCTGGAAGAACGCCGACACCCCGACGGGGACCCGCGCCGACACCCCCGCCGCATCGCCGAACGCGCCCGGTGCGGCGGTCATCACCTCGGCGCCGCCCCCGATGTAGACGGGCACGCGCACGGCCTTCCCGGGATCGAACACCTTGACCGATTGGAGGTAGTCCGCGCTCACGTCCACGCGGCCCTCGGAGAGATCCCACCCGACCGCGGTCTGGACGGCGTTCCACACGCTCGGGCGCCAGGCCAGCGAGACCCCCGTGGTGGGCCCGACCACCACCCCCGCGCCGAAGGGCCCCGGAGCGTCCACCCGGAACGGGAGATCCTGCGGCTGCGCCTGCGCGAGCCCGACGAGCACCAACAACATGGACAACATCGCTCCCCCCAAGACGCCCAACATAGGCACGTACGCCGGGAGGCGAGCGCCGCCGTGCTTGCGTCGGAGTTGCAGCGTGCGAGAGCCGGCCTGGCTACTCCTCGGTGCACGCCGTGGAGGTGTCGCTCGACCAGCCCGGGTAGGGCCGCGCCTGCTTCACGTAGAGTTGGGGCGTGCCGGGGGTCTCCTTGTCGTCGAACTTCCAGTCCACTTCGAGGGCGTACCACGAGCCGTCGGCGCCGTAGGCCTCCTGGAAGAAGCGGTGGATGGCGTCGAGCGTCACGGCCAGATCGTAGGCCTGCTCGGTCGTGAGGACGGTCTCGCCCTCGGGGACGAGCGAGCTGTGTTGGATGTACACGATGGGCTGGCCCGGGCTGTAGAAGTAGTGCAGCCAGGCGTCGGGGAGGACCCCGATCTCGGGCGTGACCACGTCCTCGCCGCCCACCTGCCCGTTGACGTAGAACGCCGGCTCGAGCCCCGTCGTGTCGTACGGGTTGTTCGTGATGGCGACGCCGTTCGACTCCTCGTCCGGGAAGTTCGCGTGGACGAGCAGGCCCATGCCCACGTCGAGGTGGTTCATCGAGTAGTACTCGCGCTCCTCGTAGGCGCGGGGGTTCCACACCTGGGACCACACCTTCTTCACGGCCCACTCGATCGTGTCGTTGTCGCTGCCGGGGAGGTCGGGCTCGCCCGTCTCCGAGTTGTAGAGCCCGGCGCCGGTGAACGCGCCGAGGTCCTCCGAGTTGGTCGACGAGCGGAAGCGGGCGTTCTCTCCGGGGAAGGTCGCGATGGCCTTCGCGCGGATGAGCTCCACCACGTCCGGGCGCATCGGGGCGTCCCGCAGCTCGTCCTTGAAGATCTCGAGCTGCTCGGAGCGATAGGCGGGATCGCCCCACTGCGGGTCGGCCATCAGGGCGGCGATCCGCTCCCAGAGCCCGTTGTCGCTCATGAACTGGTCGTAGTAGTACATCGGGACGCCGAAGCCCGGCTGGACGGGGATGTCCTCGCCGAGCGCGGCGGCGTCCGCGAGCGCGCCGTAGTTCGTGCCCTTGGCGCCGAAGGCCGGGATGGCGGCGGAGATGGCCGGGCCGAGCTCCATCGTGTCGAGGTCGAGGATGTCGACCATGTCGCGCAGATCGGTGACCGTGAGGTCCATCGGCTGCACGGTGAGCGGCTCCGGCTTGTTCGCCTCCCACCACGCGTCGGCCTCGGTCTCCGTGATCTCGCGGACGCTCCAATCGAAGGCGCCGACCGTGAGCTCGACCCACTTGCCTTCGAGGGCCAGGAGCTCGGGGTCGTTCTGGGCGTCGACCAGGCCCATGTTGGGCGTGCCCCGGTTGACGGAGAGCACGTTGATGTGGGCCAGGGGCGTCTGGAATTGGGAGGTGATGATGCCGGCGACGATCGAGATGTCGTTGGGGACCGCGTCGAGCACGACGAGCTCTCGGTAGGGCGTGTACGCGCCGTCGACCTCGTCCGCCGAGTAGAAGCGCAGGATGCCCGTGGTGGTCCCGAGGTTGAGCGGCTGGTAGTCGACGCCGGCGTAGAGCTCGTCGGTGGAGACGATCTTCACGTCGCTCGGGAGGGTGGCGGCGACGGCCTCGACCGCCACGCTCGTGGGGTGGAAGTAGAGATCCTCCCCCATCCACGCGTTCTCCTTGATCTTCCGGTAGGCGGTCGCGATCATGTCGGCGTCCGCGGTGTCGTACGGCGAGATCTCGTAGACCCACTTCGCGGGGCCGGTGTAGTAGGAGACCGCGCCGAGCAGGAACCGGCGATCGGGGCTGTAATACTCGGTGGCGTTGAACTGATCCATCTCGGGGACCGGCGGCAGGCCGTCGCCGGAGAGGTGGGTCGACGCGAAGTTCCAGTGCACGCAGTAGCGCTTGGAATTCTGGAAGTAGAGGGCGTCGCCGTCGACCCGGTCGATGACCGTCTTCACCGACGTGGCGCCGGGGATGCTCGCGTCCGCGGGCTCGCTTGCCAACACATCGTAGTCCGCCTGGCAGCCGAGCTGCTGGGCGAAGTCGGGGCTCTCGCCCTCCGCGATGATGCAGGCCCAGGCGTCGTCGGGGGGGGCGTCCTTGTCACCCGAGGGGCCGTCGCACGCAGCCAGGAGGCCGACGAGCAGCATCGCGCGCCTGTATGTTCCGAACAGGGGGGACATCGGCACCTCGAGGGGTGGAGCATAGCGTCACTCCCCGGGCGATGGATACGACGAATGCGGGGCCCTGCCGTGCCCCGCCCGTGCGCCCGGCGCCCGCGCTACGCCCGCTCCCACACGGTCGGCCGGGCGCGCCCCGCGACCTCGACCGTCGGCCACCGAGGATCCACGGTGAGGATCTCGATCCCCGCCGTTGTCAGGACCACCGTGTCCTCGATCTTCATGCCGACGACGCTCGGGTTCCACGCCAGCGCGCTGCCGACCCCGAGGGAGTCCGTGGTCGACGGCGTCGCGACGACCTCCCGGGCGAGGTAGCCGGTGGTGCCGCCCTGATGGTGGAACGCCTCCTCGCCGGGGCGCCCCTCCCGCGCGTAGGCCTGGGCCAGGACGCGGTAGACCTCGTCGAGCCGCGTGCCCGGGCGGGAGGCATCGAGCGCCGCGGCCTCGACCCGCGCGACGAGGGCGAAGGCCTGCCGCTCCTCGGTGGTGAGGCCCCCGAACGACACGAAACGCGTGAGGTTGGCGTAGAGCCCGCCCCGGCGGCCGCACACCACCAACATGGCGAGGCGCCCGAGCGAAGCGCCGGTGGGGAGCGGGTGCCGGTAGCGGGGCAGCCGATGCGCGCCGGCCACGAGCGTGACGATGGGGTGGATGCCCTGCCGCCACAGCGCCTCCGCGGCGGCGCCCGCGAGCGCGGCCTCGCTCCAGCCGGGGTGGGCGGCGGTGAGCACGTCGGTGACCGCGGCGGCGGCGTCGTGGCCGAGCACCCGGTAGCGGGCGATCTCCGCGGGGAGGAGCGTGCGCTTCGCCTCGAGCAGCCCGCCGGGGAGGTGGCGCTCGCCGCCGTGCGGGCGGTCGGACGCCACCTCGCCGCTCGCCTCGACGGCCACGAACTGGTCGCGCCGCACGGGCTCGGCCCATGGGTCCACCTGCACGGTGAACCCGGGGCGCAGCTCCTCGTCCCGGAGCCGCGGCGCCTCGATGGGGTCGGTCAGCACCCACGCGCCGCGACTCGTCACGAGCACCTCGGCCACGCCCACCTCCGCCGCGAGGTTCACCACGCTCGACCCGCCGCCGGTGGCCCAGGCGAACCAGTCGACGCCGCGGAGGCGGAGCGCGCCGAGGCCCCCCGCCGTGAGCGCGGCGCGCATGGTCCGGAGCTTCTCGTCGATCTCGTGTGTCATCGCCGTCTCCCGCTCGTCGGCTGGATGTTGCGCTAAAGTACGGTCCATGCGCACGTCCTTGTTGTTGCTCCTCGCGTTCGCGGCCGGCTGTACCGAATACGGCATCGAGGAGAAGAAAGAAGAGCCCACCTTCGAGGAGGACACCCCGACCTTCCCGGATGTGGCCGTCAGCCCCACCGCCATCGATCTTGGCCTGCTCTGCCCGGGAGTGGTGGGCGAGACCACGGTCGAGGTCAGCAACGTGGGAGACAGCGCGCTGAACGTCCAGGCGGTCGAGGTGGTGGGAGATGGGTGGGCGCTCGGCGAGGTCACGGTGCCCGCCACGCTCCAGCCGGGCGAAGTGCTCGTCATCCCCGTCACCGGCGGCCCCGGCGACGCGATGCTGACCGTCCACACGGACGACCCCGAGACCCCCGACATCGACGTTCCCATGTGGGCCGTGCTCGACGCCGCCCCCACGGCCACGATCACCGCGCCCGTGGACGGCGAGGTGCTCGCCGGGGACGTGGCCGCGACCTTCACGGGGCTCGTCGCCGACGACCGCGATCCGGCCGACACCCTGGCGGTGGCGTGGTCCTCCGACATCGACGGCGTGCTCTCCACCGCGCCCGCCAGCGCCACGGGCGAGACCTCGTTCGCTTGGGACCCCACCGTGCGCACGGCGGGCTCCCACCGGGTCACGCTCACGGCCACCGACACCTGCGGCCAGGCGGTGAGCCAGACCGTCACCATCTGCCAGGATCAGGGCTACTCCGCGGACAACCTCGATCTCTCCACGTGGCACTTCGAGGGTAACGCCCGCTGGGACGGCGCGAACGGTTGGGTGGAGCTCACGCAGCCGAGCGCCAACCAGAGCGGCACCGCCTTCCAGACCGCCACCACCGTCGGCGCGGACAACGTCTCCATCGACTTCCGCTTCTACGTGAGCGGCGGCGACGGCGCGGACGGCATCTCGGTGACCGCGCTCGACTCGTCGCGGATGACGGGCTTCGTCGGCAGCTCCGGCGGCGGGCTCGGCTACGCGGGCCTGCCCGGCTGGAGCATCGAGGTCGACACCTGGTACAACGCCGAGTACGGCGACCCCACCCAGGAGGACCACGTCTCCATCCACTTCGACGGCGAGCCCTTCGGCCCCGCGGCGTGGGCGGCGCTCCCCGAGATGGAGGACGGCGCGTGGCACGACATGTCCGTCATCGTGCTCGCGCGGCACGTGACCGTCTCGATCGACGGCGTGACCTACATCGACGAGGACCTCCCCGGCTTCACGGCGTTTCCCGCCTACGTGGGCTTCACCGCCGCGACCGGCAGCGTGACCAACTACCACCTCATCGATGCGCTGACGGTGACCCAGTACGTCTGCGAAGAGGGGTAGGACCCCTCACCGCACGCGACCGCGCCTACCCGTTCGCGGCCTGCCGGGCCTCAACCCGCGGCCACATCGCGCCCTCGTCGAGCCACGGGCCCGGGTTCTCCAGGATCTCGATGAACCTGTCGATGCCGAACCGGGCGTTGAGGCCGTCCTCGATGCGCTCTTCGTAGGTGAACCGGACGTGCAGCATCGGGCGGACGACCGGCTGGCCGTTCTTCACCACCACGCGGTCCTCCAGCTTGCCGATCATGATGAACATCGGGCAGTTGCCGTACTCGAAGAGGTGGTGGTACCCGGCGCCCATCCCGAGCGAGCCGAGGTTCGCGATGAAGATGCTGGTGAACAGCGGGTCTCCGTCGATGTAGGCGCGCGGGAGCAGGTTGTAGTAGTCCGCCGTCTTGAGCGCCCAGGTGCCGAATCGCAGGACCGGCCGCGGGAAGAAGTTGAAGAGGTCGAGCTCCTTGTCGGTGCGCGTCTTCTTGCCGCTGCGCTCCGCCTTGATGCCGCCGTTCATGCGCGCGACGAGCTCGGAGAAGGCCTCGCCGTCGGGCATCTCGAGCTTGACCGTGGAGATCTGCGCCTCGCGATCCATCCGGGCGCGCTTCATCGAGAAGCTCAACCACCGGGCGTTGCGCCGGTAGAGGCGGCGCCCGACGACGAAGCGGTTCATCTTCGGCGTGGCCGCGAGGGCGATGTTGGCGGCGGCGACCGTCAGGTGGGTCATGTTCACGCCGCCCCCCGGGGCGCCCGCGCCGGCCTCCTTGTGGCGCGCGAGCCAGGCGGCGAGCTGCTCGCCGTCGGCGTAGGCGTCGAAGTACACGACCGCCCCGTTGCGCTCCGGCAGGAGGTACAAAAGGATGCGTCGGAACGGGTGGATCCGCTCGAGCGTCCCGTCGGGACGGCTGGTCTTGAACTCCGCGAGGAGCCAGAGCGCGAGGAGCGGGAGTAGCCAGGGAAGGTAGGACATGACGGCGCCTGATAACCGGTGCCGGAACGTGGGCTTCCTCATCTGCGAATTGCCGCGTGGTGGCCGTGCGCGCCGGTTAGGCGATGACGCATGTCGACAACGATCATCGGCGCCCGGTTGGACGGCCGCTACCGGATCGAGGAGCGCGTCGCCCGCGGGGCGAGCGCATGGGTGTACCGCGGCGTCGACGAGGTGACGGGCGCGGCCTGCGCGATGAAGGTGCTGGCGGAGGCGGCCTCCCCCGAGGTGCAGGCGCGCTTCCAGGGCGAGATGGAGCTCCTCTCCCAGCTCCATCACCCCTACATCGTCCCGGTGTACGCCGTGGGCGTCGTGGAGGGCCTCCCGTACATGGTGATGGACTATGCCGACGGCGGCAGCATCCTCGACCGCCGGAACGAGGACGGGCCCCTCACCGGGGACGACGCCAGCGTCCTCGCGATCCAGGTCCTCTCCGCGCTCGCGGAGGCCCACGCGCAGGGCATCGTCCACCGCGACGTGAAGGCGGGCAACGTCCTCGTGGACGACGTGGGGAACGGCCGCCTCTGCGACTTCGGCATCGCGCGGTACGACGCCGCCGCGCGCGACCTCACGAGCACCGGCACGAGCCTCGGCACGTTCCTCTACATGGCGCCCGAGCAGCGGCTGGACGCGCGCCGGGCCGACCTGACGGTCGACCTCTACGGGGTCGGGAGCCTGCTGTTCCGCCTCACGACGGAGGAGAGCCCCGCGGACCTCTTCACCGCCGAGCGGGACGCCCCGCGCTGGGACACCATCCCGGCGGCCCTCCGCCCCATCATCTGGCGTGCGACCCGCCCGACGCCCGCCGAGCGCTGGCCAGACGCCCGCTCGATGGCCGAGGCGCTCCTGGCGACCCTCCCGCCCGAGCGCCGCGCCGCCCTCCTCGCCCTGCCGTCGAGCGATCCCGCGGCCTTCCCCGAGCCCTCCGCCAGCATCCGGCCGGCCGGCGTGCCGGCGGAGCGCACCCGCCGCCCCGCCGCGCCCCCCCGCCCGATGCGCACGCACCCGTTCGCCAAGGGCTCCGAGACCCCGCTCGTGGTCGAGCCCGCCGGGGACCCCTCCGTGGACGCCCTGGTGGAGTGGCTCGTCGCGGACCGCGCCGCTACGGACGCGCTGCTCACCCGCCACGGCGCCCTGCTCTTCCGCGGTTTCGAGATCGACGGGCCGGAGGCCTTCGAGCGGGTCGCCCGCGCCGTCGACCCGGACCTCCAGAACAACTACCTGGGCACCTCGCCGCGCGACGCCCTGACCCCCTACGTCTTCACCGCGAGCGAGCTCCCGGGGCACTACCCGATCCCGCAGCACGCGGAGATGACCTTCCTCCCCGAGCCCCCGCGGCGGCTCTTCTTCTGCGGGCTCCGGCCCAACACCGGCCCCGGCGGGGAGACCCCCCTCGCGGACCTCCGCGCGGTCTACCGCGACCTCGATCCCACCGTTCGGGCGCGCTGGGAGTCCCGTGGGCTCCGCATCGTGCGCAACTACGGCGGGCCCGAGGGGCAGGGGAAGCGCGACCCGCGCCAGCTCAAGCGGTGGGACCAGATGTTCGGCACGACCGACCGCGCCGAGATCGAACGCGTCTGCGCCATCCACCAGTTCACCCCCACGTGGCGGGCGGACGGGCGGCTACGGCTCGTGAGCACCCACTCCGCGTCGCGGCCCCACCCGACGACCGGCGAGCCGGTCTGGTTCAACCACGCGCACGTGTTCCACGGCTCCGTCGGCCCCGGCGAGTACGCGCGCATCGCGACCCGCATGGGGGCCTGGCCGTGGCGCGGGTGGCAGCTCGCGGCGACGGTCCTCGGGGCGTGGCAGCGCCTGGGTGCCGACCCCGAGGACGCCGCCATGCACGTCACCTTCGCGGACGGCGGCGCCATCCCCGAGGCCGACTTCGAGGCCGTGCGCACCGCGATCTGGAAGCACATGGTGTTCCCGCGCTGGGAGAAGGGCGACGTCACCGCCATCGACAACCGCTCCATCTCGCACGGCCGCATGCCCTACTCGGGGGATCGGCTGGTAGCCGTGTGTTGGGCGTAGCTGGGGCAGGGGTCTGCCCGTAGACAGGCCCGCTGGACCGGCACGTCGGGCCCTCCCAATCGTGCCACCGTGGCAGCCGGGCCCCCGTCCCGCCCCCCGCCTCAGAACGTGATCTGCGCGCCGAGGCCCACGTCGAGCAGGGGAGGCTTCACGACGGTGGGCTCCTCCGTGACGCCGAGGATGGGCGGCACGTCGAGCCCGAAGCGGAGCTCGCCGACGTTGCCGTAGTGCCCGGCCGCGTAGGCGTTGATCGACAGGAAGGTGAGCGCCCGCACGCTGTAGTCCACCCGCGAGGTGAAGCTCTTGTCGGAGAGGTTCGCGATCGTGGAGGCGGTGAACGTGTGGTCGTCCCACTCGCCGGGGCCGGGGAGGTAGACGTAGGCGCCCGCGTAGTGCCGACCCAGGTAGAACGGCGTGAACGCGTCGTTGAAGACGAGCCAGGGGTAGAGCGAGGCGTCGTCATAGCCAGCGTCGTTGTAGAAGTACTCGGCGCCGATGGTGACGCTGTCCTCGTCGCTGTAGCGGATCGGGAACTCCAGGCCGGCCACCACCTGGGGGATCCACTCGTCCTCGCGGGTGTAACTTTCGGGGGTCTCGATGGTGAGGAAGCTGGCGGCGCCGTCGTCGTCGAGCGGGCCCCAATCGAAGCCGCCCCGGTAGAACGTGGTGGTCAGGCCGTGGGTGATCGCGGCCTCGGCCTTCAGATCGAGGATCCACACGGCGGTCGACACCTGGGCGCCGAGCCGCGTGGGGCGGTCCTTGCCGACGCTGCCGGAGAGCGCGACCTCGGTGGTGCCGACCACCTGCTCCAGGCGCCACGCCGCGCCCACCTGGTCGATGGCGTCGGCTCCCTCGATGTCGGCGAAGGCGTAGAGGTTCGTGCCCGTGCGCTCGATGGGGACGTGCACCTTCACGAGGCCCACGCCCGTGCGCTCGTCGAAGAAGGCGAGGGGATCGAGGCGGGAGGGCTGGAGGAAGTCGGTCGGGTTCCAGAAGCGCCCGGCGCCCCACTTCACGCGCTGGCGGCCCACGGTGATGAAGACCTTGCGGCCAACGTCGAAGTTGAGCCACATCTGGTCGAGCAGGACCTTGGTGGGCGCGACGGTCGTGCCGTAGACATCGGTGTCCCCGGCCTGCACCGCCAGGTTCTGCGTGAGCCGGCCCTGGACGTAGCCGCGGACGCGGTCGTTCGGCCGCGCATCCACGAAGAGGTCGAGGAAGTTGGGGCTCGAGAGGGTGACATCCTCCGGCTCGGGATCCTCGGGGATCGCGGCGTTGAGCCGCAAGTAGAGGCGGCCGCCGATGGTGACGCGCTGGTCGAGCGCCTCCAACGTGTCGAAGATGCCGCCCGCCTGGGAGATGTCGCCGCCGGACATCAGGTCGGTGTCGCGGTCGCCGGTGGTGGGGGCGGACTCCTCGGGAAACGCACCCGTCGGCACGTCGGAGGCGCCGCCGAACATCGCGTCGTCGCGGTTCTCGGGCGCGGGGGCCGGTGCCTCGGCCGGAGGCACGTCCGCGGGCGGGGAGGGCGGCGGGGCCTCCGCCGGCGGCGGCGGATCCTCGGCGAGCGCCCAACCCGAGAGGGCAAGGAGGACCGGGATCATCGGCTCTTGCTCTCGAGCCACGCCTTGGTGAAGATGCTGTCGTCGAGGCTGTTCAGATCGACGCTCTGCATCACGATCGTCGTGGTGTTGCCCTTCTCGACCTCGTCGAAGATGCGGATCTCCTTCGGGGTGTACACGTCCGCCTTCTTCGACGGCGAGTACTGCTTCATGTACTCGGGGTAGTAGGTCGTGCGCATGAGGCGGCCGGACAACGCGAAGTCCTGGCGCTTGAGCACGTTGGTCGTGCCCTGATCCAACCAGAGCTCGACCACCGGATAGGACACGTCGATCCCCTCCTTCGCGGTGAGCTTGATGTGGTTCACCTTGTACTTGCCGAGGGCCTCCTCGGCGACGAACGTGGGGGTGTACTCCTCGGCGAGGCGCGACTCGTCGAAGTCCGCGCGCTGGGAGTCGGTGCCGCCGATGCGCTCGCGCTCGGTGCGGCGCTCCCAACGGCCCACGGAGGGGTCGTACATGAACAGGTTCTTGTCGACGCGCAGGTAGCCCTTCCCGGCCTCGCTCTGCGGCTTCAGGAACATGATGACGAGCTTGTCGGTCTCGTCCCTGCGGTAGACGACCGCCTGGTACACGAGGTCCGACTTGTCCTTCTCCTTCTGCTCGATGTAGACGAGGGACTTGTAGTCGCCGCTGTTGCGGGCCCGATCGTCGACCGTCTGGAGCATCTTGACCAATTCGGCGGCGGCGGGGGCGGCGTACGCCACCGGGATGGCGGGCAGGCTGGCGAGCGCACCTGCCGTACCGACGGCGAACCAGGCGAGGAGGGCGAGCTTGGAGGGCATCTTCATGGGGTCACGCGTCCTTTGGGGGGTCGGCGGATCATTCGGTGTGCGTGAGCGCCTTGACCGGCTGCAGCCGCGAGGCGCGGATGGCGGGCCAGAGCGCCGAGAGGCTGGTGAAGAGGGTCAGCGAGAGGATGGCGACGAGCAGCGACTGCGGGTGGACCGCGAGGTGCAGCTCGTTCGAGAGCAGGATGGTGCGCACGGCGTCCGACGGCACGGGGATCCGCGCGGCGTCGACGCCGAGCGCGATGGCGGCGCCCAGGGCCGCGCCGATCACCGTGGCCCCGAGGCCGAGGAACAGCGACTCCAGCAGGAACAGGATCAGGACGCGGCGCTGCGACATGCCGATGGCCCGCATCGTGCCGACCTCGCGGGTGCGCTCCCGCACGGCGTTCCACATCGCGTTCATGATGCCGACCGCGATGATGACGACGAGGATGAGGGTGAGGAACCAACTCAACGTGTCGAACGCGGTGAGCACCCAGGTGAGGAACGACACCTCGTCCTGCCACCAGGTGACGTCGAGCTTCTGGCCGGTCCAATCCTCGCCCTGCACGGCCTCGAACTTGAAGAAGAACGGGTTGGACTCGTGGTCGCGGAGCTGGAACCCGGCGTCGAGCAGGGCGCCGCGCACGACCGTCATCGTGGCCTCGGACTCCTCGATGTCGTCGAGGTACACCCACAGGGCGCCGGTCGTGTCCTCGTTGAGCTGGTAGAGGTCGAGCACGACGGACTTGGGGACGAACACGGAGAAGCTGGAGAGGAGCCCCAGGTCCCGCGCGATGGCCACGACGGTGACGTCGGCGGTGTTGGACGCGCCGCTCATCGTCTCGGTCTTGATCGTGACGACATCGCCCACGCTCACGCCGAGGCGCTTGGCCTGGCCCGAGAACAACACGATGGTGTCGTCCTCGGACAGGCGGCGGGCATCGCCGAAGATCTGCTCGCTCCCGCCTTCCTTGTACTCCGCTTCCGGCGCGAGCAGGAGGCGGTCGAAGAAGCGCCCTTCGTCCGCCGCGACGAGCCCGGAGAGCCCGCTCTGGATGGCGCCGGTCTCGCTGACGATCTTGCCCCAGCCGCGGTGGCGCTCGACGATGTAGTCGAGCCCGGGGGTGCTCGCCTCGACGACCTTCCGCACCTCGCCCACGCCGGTGACGATGGGGAAGGCGGTGCCGGTGGTGGGCTTCCAGAAGCCGGCGACGTTGACATGCCCGGCGGACATGGTCGTGGCCGAGTTGACCAGGTTCTCGTTGATGCCGAGCGAGAGCGACATCAACAGCACGAGGAAGGTCGTGACCAGCCCGATGGCGAGGGCCAGGAGCGAGGTGCGACCGGGGGACTGCACGAGGTTGCGGAGCGCGATCGAGACGAGGACGCCCATGGCTTACTCCTTGGCCTGCATGGCGACGACGGGCAGGACCCGCGCCGCGAGCACCGACGGGTAGAGCGTGGAGAGCGCGCTGATGGCGAGGATGCTCCCCATTCCGAACGCGAGGTTGCCCGACGTGAACACGGGGTAGAGGCGCGGTCCGGCGAACAGCAGCACCAGGGCGTCGGCCACCGCGGGCACGCCCACGTGGTTGAGCCAGGTGATGAAGAGGGCGCCGGCGCCCGCGCCCAGGCCGCCCGCGATGGCGCCGAGCACCATCGTCTCGACGAGGAAGAGCACGATCACGAAGGGCCGCTGGGCGCCGATCGCGCGCATCGTGCCGATCTCGGTGGTGCGCTCCATCGTCGCCATCACCATCGTGTTGTTGATGATGACGAGCGCGACGAGGAAGATGATGAAGATCGCGGTGTAGAGCACCACCTGGAGCACCATCACGATCTGGCCGACGATGCCGGAGGCGGTCTCCCAACCGACGGCCTGCACGGCGAGCCCCTTCGCCTTCGCCGCCGCCTCGATCCTCTCGATGGCGGCGGGCACGTCGCCGCCCTCGTCCAGCACGACCGCGGCGGTGAGCGCGAGGCCGTCCTCCATCTGGGCGGTCGTGTACTGCGTCGTGTCGAGCGCGCCCGCGGTCGCGGCGGCGCCGAGCGTCAGGCCGGCGAACTCGTCGAAGCCGGCGCCGGCCGTGGTGGTCTCGGCCTCCAGCGAGCCGCCGCCGCCGAAGAGGGCGTCCTCGGCGTTGTCGCGGGAGACCTGCTTGACCCCCGACGAGGCCTTGATGTCGGCGAGCTCGTCGAGCTGGTCGTCCGTCATCTTCCCGTAGAGGGAGCGGAAGGTCATCATGTCGACGAGGTTGTTGGCGCCGGCGAGATCGGAGGTCTCCAGGCCGGAGAACTCGAAGGTGCCGTACACCTTCACGTTCACGGCGCGGATGTACCCGCTCTTGGTGAACGAGCGGAGGGTGACCTCCTCGCCGACCGGGATCTCGTAGAGCCGCACCCGGGGGGCGATCTCCTGGTAGAACCACGCGTACCGGTCCGCGAAGTTCGCGTCGTCCATCTTCAGGAATTCCTGGAGCAGCGCGGCGAGGTCCCCGTCGGTGCGGCCGAGCTTCGTGCGCAGGCGCTCGGTGACGATCACCGCGTCCTTCGGCGAGAGCTGGAATTGGATCCGCTGGTACTGGGTGGCGGTGCGCGCGACGAGCTCGGAGACGACGGCGTCCTCCGCGATGGTCTTGCCCTGGTCGAGCGACTTCTTGATCTTGTCGAGCTCGCGGGCGACGAAGTTCTTCGCCTGCTTCTCGTAGAACGCCTTCGACAGCAGGATGCCGCGCTGGCCCGGGGGCACGAGCTCGCCGTCGACGAGGCGGAAGCGGTCGAACGTCTGGGGGAACGTGTCGAGGTTGGTGCCGATGTTGCGCAGGTAGAGCATCCGGCCGTCGGCCGCGATGGGCGCCACCTTGTTGTCGAGCCAATCGAGCGTGCCGGAGGGGTCGGCGGCGAGGTCCGCGCCGAAGCCGGGCGCGAGCACGCGGTCGAGCGAGGCGAGCTGGTCCTGCGTCTTCTCGGGCTCGGAGCTGGCCTTGGCGGCCATCGCCACGTCCTTGCGCATGCGCTCCGCGATCTGGACGAGCTGCTCCACCCGCATGGCGGTGCCCTCGGCGTCGGCGTCGCGCGTGGCGACGCGCAGGTCGGACAGCACGCGGTCGATCTCGGTGCCGCCGAAGACGGTGGCCATCGCGATGCCCATCGGGACGACGGCCTTGACGCCCTCGACCTCGAGGAGGGTCTCGCGCAGGGGCTTGAACTCGTCGATCTCGCCGATGTCCGGCGTGGACATGCCCATGCTGCCGAACAGCGCGAGGGCGTCCTCGGCCTCGGAGGAGTAGACCTGGATGTCCCCCGACAAGCTCGACGTGATGCTCTTCTCCATCGATCCGCGGATGCTGTCGAGCATCGCGGTGCCGCTCACGACGAGGAACGTGCCGAAGAACATGATGAGGCCGACCACGCCGGTCTTCACGCGGTGGACCACGAGGTTGCGGAGCGCCATCTGGATGAGCACCCCCAGCGTCGCGCTCATGCGTGCACCTGCTCCCCGCCGCTCTCGGAGGGGCCGCGCGACTCGGACAGCCCGGCGGCCTCGAGCATGCCGTCGAGGATCCGGACCACGCGGTCGGCCCGCTTCATCACCTTCTCGTCGTGCGTCGAGAAGATGAACGTGGTGTGGTCCTGGTGGTTGATCTCCTTCATCAGGTCGATGATCTGGGTGCCCGTCGTCGAGTCCAGGTTGGCCGTCGGCTCGTCGGCGAGCACGATGGCCGGCCGGGTGACGAGCGCACGCGCAATCGCGACGCGCTGGCGTTGGCCGCCGGAGAGCTCGTTCGGCCGTTGCGACGCGAACTGGCGGAGGCCGACCTTGTCGACCACGTCGTCCACGCGGGCCTGCCGCTCGGCCTTCGACAAGCCGCCCTGGAGGAGGAGCGGGAACTCGACGTTCTGACGGATGTCGAGGACGTTGATCAGGTTGAAGCTCTGGAAGATGAACCCGATGCTGTTGAGCCGCAGGGACGTGAGCTGCTTGTCGGTGAGCTTGCCGGTGGACTTGCCGTCCACCAGGACCTCGCCGGCCGTCGCCACGTCGATGCACCCGATGAGGTTCAGGAGCGTGGTCTTGCCGCTGCCCGAGGGCCCGGCGATGACGGTGAACTCGCCCTTGTCGATCGTGAGGTTGACCTTGCGCAACGCGTGCACGGTCACCTTGCCGAGCGGGTAATCCTTCACGACGTCCATCAAACGAACGATGCCGCTCATGCCGAGCCTCCGGTCTTCATCTGGATGATCACTTGTTCGAAGACGTCGGCCAGGCGCTCCCGTGTCTCGGGATCGACCTTGGCGAACGCCACCTGGAACTCGGTTGCCCGCTGCACCGCCATCGCGTCGAGCATCTCCAACGCGGCCGGGGTGATCTCGAGCTGGCGCTGGCGCCGGTCCTCGGCGTTCTCGCGGCGGGTCACCCAGCCGCGCTCGACGAGGCGGTCGACGAGGTGGCTCGTGGCGCTCGCGGAGAGGGACAGGTCGTCCATGAGCCGCAGCGTCGAGAGCGGCCCTTCGTAGCGGAGCACGTGCAACGCCACCATCTGCGGGAGGGTGAGGTTGTGGGCGTTCATCATCTCGAGCGCGCCCGACCCCGCGGCCTTGTTGATCAGCCCCATGAGCTGATGCAGCATGCCTTCGAGGCGGGCGATCGTCGGATCGGGGCGAGCAGGCTTCATGCGGGTGGGACTATCCCATGGGGTGAATAGTTCGACGCATGGAACTATTCGGCACCCCGAGCTCGAGCAAGGGGCGGTTGTGTCGCGAAATGTGAAGCGCCTCGCTACCGGACGTCGGCTTCCGCGTAGACGCCCGCTTGTACGCCCGTGCCCTCGCTACGGAGCATCTCGTCGAAGAAGACGGTGCTGTAGTGGCGGATGATCGGCGCGGAGGTCTCCAGGGGGAGGAAGCTGGTCTCCGCGCAGGCCTCGGGCGCCGGCGTGAAGCCCGGGCAGCCGTCGGTCGCGAGCTGGAGGAGGAGCCCGTAGACGGTGGCGTTGAGGTCGTCCCGCCCGGTGAGCCACGCCTCGGCGCTCCCGGCGAGGTCGAGCTCGCAGAGGTCGGAGAACGCGAGGTGGCCGGCCCCGAGGACCCGCACGAGGTGGCCGTCCTGGAGGGCGTCGGCGGCCACGATCGCGTCGGCGTCGAGCGCGAAGGTGTCGCAGGTGCCGCCGAGGAGGAGGGTCGGCACGTCCCGCGCGGGGGCGCCGTAGCCGGCCATCGGGAGGAGCGCGGAGAAGCGGGCGTTGTCGTCCCCGACCGTCACCGTGGTGCCGGCGCCGGCGGAGTGGCCGGAGAGCCCGATGTGGTCGGTGTCGAGGGCGCCCGCGAAGAAGCCGTCGGCCGCGGCGGCGTCGAGCCATTCCAGCGTGGCGCCCACGTCGTCCTCGGCGGGATCCTCGCCGGTGAAGGCGGAGAGGTCGCAGCCGTCGAGGGGGGGCGAGAAGAGGCAGGGCAGGACGTCGCCCATCATGCGGCCGGGGTGATCGGCCGCGACCACGACGTAGCCGCGGGACGCGAGGTGAACGGCGTAGTCGAGCGACTGGAGGCGCATGCCGCCGAGGCCGTGGGAGAAGACGACGACGGGGTAGGGGGACTCGGGCACGCGGAGGGCGGCATCGCGGACCGCGCCGCTGTCGAACGTGGGGAGCGAGACATCGCCCACGGCCTCGAGGAAGACGTCCGGCAGGAACACGTCGAAGTCGGGGGACTCGGTGGCGCCCGTCGTGGCGTCGCTGGCGGGGTACCAGACCTCCAGCGTCACGTCCGCGGTCACGACGGTCGTGACGCCGACCGGCGTGCCGTTGGTGGCGGGATCGGCCGGCAGGTCGAGCGGCTCGGGGGTGGGGGTCTCGGTGGGCGCGTCGCAGGCCTGGAGGAGGAGGAAGAGCATGCCGGCTCCTATCTCCGCGGCTGCCGACGTGGCGCGAGTCCGGCGCCCGCTACTTCAGGTAGCCGTCGGCGACGGCGCGGGGATCCTGCTTCCAGGTGCGGAAGTCCCCCGTGGCCGCGCCGGTGAGCTCAGCCCGGGTGTCGAAGGTCCAGTCGCCGCGGCGGGCCCACGCGCCGGCGTAGCGACCGGCGAAGAGGTCGTCGACGAGCGGCGCGAGGTAGCCCATCGGGTAGCCGTGGATCCCGGCGCGGAGCGCGAGGTCGGCGTTCCCCGCGGAGGGGAGGGGCGTCGTCACCGAGCCGTGGTAGCCCATGTGGAGCGCGAGGTCGTCGCCGCGCGGGCGGCCCTCTTGCAAGAAGTTGAACAGGCCCGGCGTCAAGCCCAGCAGCGTGCGGCCGTAGATCCAGCGCGCGGGATCCCGGGCGTGCACCACCTCCAGGACCGCGACGCCGTCGGCCCGCTGGGGCCCGACCTTCCCGGACCACACGCCGTCGGCGCCACGGCCGTCCACCCCGCCCATCGTCGCGACGGGGAGCGCGTAGTCGAGGCCGTCGGAGTCGCCGTAGCGGGCGAGGTACTCCCGCAGGACCGCCGCGCCCTGGCTGTAGCCGAACGCGATCGTGCGCACCTCGCTCGCGAGGCCCCCGGCGCGCACGAGCAGGTTGTGGAGGTTCTCCACGCCGTCCGCGGGCCGGGCGCTCCGCGCGATGACGTTGTCGACGGTGTTCGCGTAGGGGACGACCAGCGCGAAGACGACGGCGCCGCGGCCGCGGAGGAGTTCTGCGACGAGCTGGCCGTAGGCCCGCACCTTGTCGAGCTCGCCGGTGATCCGCAAGGTGTGGGGCTTCTTGGCGAACACGCCGCGTGCGAGCGCGCCGGCCCCGCCGCCGGTGTCGAGCGTGGGGGCGCTGGTGGGGGGCACCTCCAGCACCAGCGCGGCCTTGGGGGTGGCCCCCGCGAGGTCGAGGTAGCGGCCGACGAGGGCCACCTGCTCGTCGCGGGTGCCGGGGAGGGCGTCGGAGAGGCCGAGCTTCGCGACCCCGTCGGGGTCGAGCCCGGCCGCGGAGAGCCGCCGGAGGAGGTCGTCCCGGTACAGCACGTGCAACATGCCGCCGTCGATGCCGTCCTGCCGCGCCCACGCAGCCTCGGTGAGGGGGATGCCGAGGGCGCTCGTGGCCTGGTCGGCGTCGCCCGCCGCCACGGTGTCGCCGGAGAGCGTCGTGAGGCCCGGCTCCACGTGCGGGAAGCGCGCCACCGTGCCCGCGATCTCGACGCGCACGTCCCGCACGCCGACGCGGACCCCGCCCGGGCCCTCCCACCGCTCGACCCGGCCGTTGTGCGCCACGGTCACGACGGCGCCGGCGGGCAGCCCGAGGGTGGCGCCCGGCTCGATGCCCTCGCCCACGTCGAGCCAGGTGCCGTCGTTGCGCAGCACCTTCCCGGTGACGGCCAACGCCCAGGCCACGGGCTCCCGCTCCGGGGCCGCGACCGCGATGCCCGCGAGGGCCAGCGTGGCGAGCATCATTGCGGGTAGGGCCGGTAGAGGGGGTCGCCGACGAAGACCATCATCCACGCGCTCACGATGGTGGACTCGTACGCGGCCTCGCCGTAGGTGGCGCCCTGGGTGAGGTAGAGGAAGAGCTGGTCGTACTCGGGCATGCCGGTGACGTAGGGCTCGTTCACCGCGCCGAACGTGGCGGTGATGCCGCGCTTCAAGGCCTCGCCGGACCAGGTGCCGCCGCGCAGATCGCACGCCGAGCACGAGTCGAGGTGGCCGCCGATGGCGCCGGGCGCCCACGTGAAGGCGTCGTTGTAGTGGTAGTAGCTGTACCAGCCCGCGTAGTAGAGCGCGTCGGGGCAGGTGAGCGGCGCGGGGGCGGTGCCGAACTCCTCGGCGTTGAAGTCCGAGACGACCTCGTAGGCGCCGATGTCGGCGCTGAGGTCCTCGAACACGCGGCGGGTGCCCCACATGTTCCACTCGCCCCACTCGTAGCTGCCCCACGCGTCGGTCTCGGGCGGGATGTCGCCGCGGTTGCCGTCGACGTAGACGATCCCCGCGAGGGCGTCCGCCGCCACCAGCGCCTCGGCGGCGACCGTGCGGTCCACGAGGTCCATCGCGGCGGCGGCGTCGGCGCCGTCGATCCGGCTCACGAGGTAGTAGGGACTATCCAGGTTGGTCCTGATCTTCGGGAAGGGCTTGTAGGGGTTGTAGTCCCCCTCCATGCTATCCCCCCGGCGGTACACTTGGTTGTCGAAGGGGGCCGTGAACGCCTTGGCGGCCGCGCCGTAGACCAGCAGGGCGTCGAGGCTCACGGTGACGAGCGTGTCGGTGTAGTAGAGGTCGTGGACACGGTCGGCGACCTTGTAGGGCACGCCGTACACGGGGATCACGTAGTGGACCTGGGGCCCGACGGCGTCGATGCAGGCCTGCACGGTGTCGAGGAAGGTGTCGGTCTCGGCGGCGGCGAGCGTCGTGGCGTCCGCGGCCTGGGCGGCACAGCGGGCGTCGATGCCGCGGGAGTCCGCGTAGTAGTCGGCGACGACCTCGGAGCCCTCGATCGAGGGGTTGTAGAGCACCACGGCGCGCTGGGCGAGGGGCCAGTCCACCTCGACGTCCATCGACGCGGTGCCGCACCCGGTGGCGGTCACGGTGAGGGTCTCGGGCTCGTGGACGGCGACGTCGAGCGGGAGGGTCCACTCCGCGCCGTAGCTCGGGCCCGGGGTGATGGTGCCCGCCGAGACGGTCCAGGTGGCCTCGCCGGAGCCGCTCACGGTCAGCGTGCCGCCGGGGACCGGATCGCCGCCCAGGAGCAAGTCCCCGAAGATGCAGGTGTCCTCGGTGTCGGGCGCGCCGGTGTCGGGCCCCGCGGTGTCGTCGGTGGGCGGCGAGGGGCCGTCCGAGGCGGTGCAGGCCAGGAGCAGGAGCAGCATCGGGGCCCATCATCGCACATCGCCGCGCGCGTCACTCCAGGGGCGCCGAGAGCCGCGTCCGGGGCCCCCGGCGGTCCCCCCCAAGGGGGCCCCACCGCCGGACCCGGCCGCACGGCGCCCCTCGATGCCGCCCGCAGGCATGTGCACAAAAACACGTGCATCCGGGGCGTTGCGGGGGGGACCCCCGCCCCAACCCAATCAACCCCCGAACAACGCCTCGCAGTCTTCGAGCACCTGGGCCGGGTGCGTGCCGACGTTGATGGCCTCGGTGTACTCGAGGAGGAGCGCGCCGTCGGCGTCGAGGAGCATCGTCACGCGGTCGACCGACGTGTCGCGGTCGTTCGAGAGCGCGCCGTAGGTGACGCCGAGCACGGCGTCGTCATCGGTCCAGAGGTCGTAGAGGAAGCCCTCGGTGTCGGACCACGCGAGGTTGTCGGCGGGGCTGTCGAGGCCCACGCCCACGATGGTGACGCCGAGGGCGTCGAATTCGGCCTGGCGGTCGCGGTACCCGCAACCTTCGACCGTTCAACCATAGGTCCCGGCGGCCGGGTAGAACCAGAGGACGGTGGGGTGCCCGACGAGGTCGGCCTCGGAGCGGGCCTCCCCGTACTGGTTGCGGGCCGAGAAGGTGGGGAGGGCGACGGCCGCGGCCGGGGCGGTGCCGTTGAGGTCATCGGGGAGATCGGTGTCACCCGGGTCGGTGTCACCCGAGGTGTCATTCGAATCCGTGTCACCCGAGTCGGCCACGGAGGACGTGTCGTCCTTGCCCGGGCCGGTGCACGCGAGGAGGAGGAGCAGCATGCGCCGAAGCTACCCCGTCGCGTCGGGGCCGACCGCACGTGGGGGTGCACGCGGGACGCGAAAGCGGTGGGAGCGATCGGGCCGCTCCCACCGCGCGCGCGATCACGGCGCCTTGGGCGTCGGGCGGTTGAGCGGGTTGAACGCGACGGGTTTCTTCAGCTCCGTGGCGGGCCGGCGGGTCGGCGACGCGGCGGTGTCGGTCGTGTCGGCGGTGTCGGTCGTGTCCGCGGTGTCGGAGGTGTCCGAGGTGTCGGAGGTGTCCGAGGTGTCCGAGGTGTCCGCGGTGTCCGTGTCCGTGTCGGTGTCGGTGTCCGTATCGGTGTCCGTGTCGTCGGTGTCGGTGTCCGTGTCGTCGGTGTCGGTGTCCGTGTCATCGATGGTTGGTTCGGTGTCCTTGCTGCCGGTGTCGTCCTCGGTGGTCGGTCGACAAGCGGCCGCGAACAGGGCCAGGGCCAGGATGCAGAGCTTCACGTGTGTCCTCCGTTCGCGGAGAACCTGACCACCAAAGCCCCTCCTCGGCCACGGAGGGTTGTCACCTCCCGTCAGAGGTCGGCGGTCAGAGGTCGGTCAGAGGTCGGCCTTCCCGAGCCGGTTGCGCACGAGGATCGCCGCCATGAACGCGAGCGAGACGGCCGCCGAGCCGACCAGGAGCGCCAGGATGGGCCCCAGGTCGCCGGCGCCGGTGTCGTACATGCGGCCGATGACCAATTCCTGCACGATCGGCCCCAGGGAGCCGCACCCGTTGATGATGCCCGCCGCCAGCGCCGCGCGCCGCCTCGAGCCTACGTCCACCGCGCCCGCGCCCGTCATCAGCGCATCGGGGCCGTAGAGCGCGAAGCCGGTGAGGCCGAGGCAGATGGCGAACGCGGTCGGCGACGTGCCGCCGACCGTGTAGAGCGCCACGGTGCCGAGCACGAGCCCGACGAGGAACACGAAGCTGATCGTGGCGCGGCGGCCCCGGAAGAGGCGGTCGGAGAGCACGCCCGCGGTCAGCACCCCGGCGATGCCGGCGATGTCGAAGACGGTGGAGAGGTAGCCGGCGTCGTTTCCCTCGAGGTGGAAGTTCTTCTCGAGGAAGAACGGGGCCCACGACCAGAGCGCGTACCGGATGAGCTTGAGGAAGAAGTAGAACGCCCCGATGAGCGCGACGTTGATGATGACATCGCGGCTCCACGGGGCGTCGGTGTCGGACTCGGGGACGCCCTCGGGATCGTCCACGGCGCCGAGACCGAGGTCCTGGGGCTTGTTCCGCTGATTGAACAGCACGAACGCCCACACCGCCGCGAGCACCAGCGCGCCGCCGAAGAAGCTGTAGCGCCAGCCCCAGGCGCCGAGCACCCACGCCGCGAACGTGTTGGCGAGCACGCCGCCGACCTGGAAGTTCGTCGCCCAGAGGCCCATCACCGTGCCGCGCTCGCGCCGGTGGAACCAGTTCGCCATCGTGCCGACGGTGCCCGACCACCCGGTGGCCTGCGCGAGGCCGTTGAACACCATGAGGCCGAGGAACATGGCGAAGGTGTTGCCGAAGCCGAACCCCACGTTCACGCCGATCGACACCCCCATGCCGCCCAGGAGGAGCACCCGCGGCCCCCACTTGTCGCCGAGCGCGCCGGACACGAACTGCCCGAGCGCGTAGGCGACGAGGTAGGCGGTGCCGATCGTGCCGAGCTGCGTCGCGTCGAAGGAGAGCTCGGTCGCGAGGCTCGCTTTCGCCAGGTAGAACGGCTTCCGGCAGAAGTAGTAGCCGGCGTAGCAGAGCCACGTGGCGGCGAACACGCGCCACCGCCATTGGCGGAGGAGGGGGGAGAGGGCGGGGGCGGGCGCGGGGGCGGAGGCGGCTTCCATCGGGCGGAGGATACTCCTCGTGGGGGCGCTCCCTTCCACCCGACGCCAGATCGTCACCGGACCGGTGCGGGCGCCACGGGGAAGGGCGCTCCGGGCGGCCCCAGGCGGCCGGCAGCGTCGCGCGAGACGAGGCGGTACGTCGTGGGTCGGTCCAGGGCGTTGTTGCAGTCCCGCAAGGCGGTGTCGGACCACTCGGTGCGATCGAACGACACCACGGGAGCCCAGCGCCCATCGGCGTCCTGGCGCTCGAGCCGCGACTCCACGCCCGGTTGGTCGACCTGCCAGCTGACGGAGACGCAGCGATTCTCGTCCCACCCGGGTGAGGGGGGGACGGGCGTTGCCGCGGGCGTGCCGAGCGGAGGGACGGTGACGACGCGGGAGAGGACCGTCGGGTCGCCGGGGCGGCGGGCGCTGTAGCGGTAGGCGTGCGCGGTCGCGCGGGGGGGCGTGTCCTCCGTCATGCAGCCCAGGTCGGTGCAGTCGGGCACGCCCGGGAGCGGCACCCACGTCGTCCCGGCGTCGTCCGAGCGCTCGACCCGCCACGTGACGGGCGGGTTGTCGTCCAGGACGACCCAGCCCAGCGTGACGCGCGCGCCGTCGCCGGCCCAGTGGGCAGCGGTCCACCACGTGTCCTCGGGGTCGAGGCGCGCGCCCGAGAGGACGGCGACGTCGATGCCCTCGGGATCCTCGACCCGGCGCACCTCGGGGACGACGCGCCAGGCGATGGCTTCGCGGCGCGGCGGTTGACGATCCCGCCAGGTCGTGGTGCCCGGCGGGAGCCAGCCGGTCACGGGCGTCCAGGTTCCGTCCGGGTGGGGGTGCACGCGCTCTACCCGCACGCGGACGGTCGTGGCGGTCCAGGTGACCCGGACCTCGGGGAGCTCCGGATCCCACTCGGCCACCACCTCCGGCGCGCACGGGGGCACGTCCTGGCCGAGGATCATCCGCGGGGCGCCGGGCGCGCTCTCCCGCCCCGCGGCATCCCGCGCCACGAGGCGGTACCAGGTGGGGCCGCGCGGGTCGGCCGTGGTGTCGAACCACTCGTCCGAGCGCGGGATCCCGTCGGCGACGTCGACCCAGCGCACCCCATCGACGGAGCGCTGCACGCGGACGGTCACGTCGTTCTTCGGGTCCTGATCGAGGTTCGGGTGCGAGAGCCACCGCAGCGTGACGCTCGTCCAGTCGGCGTCCCAGCCCTCCTGCCGGCGGGGGTCCCGTGAGCAGCGGTCGCCGGGATCCCACGCGGGTGGGTCGGGGGGGAGGCGGGGGTCGAAGACCTCGATGCTGCCCACTTCGTAGGGCCCGGCGACGCGTCCGTCCCGGGTGCGGACCCGCACGCGGTACCAGCCGTGCCCGGACACCTCCCCGGACCACGTCTGGGTCCCAGGCGGCAGGTAGCCGGAGAGGTCCTCGTAGTCCGTGCCCGGGGCCCTCCGCTCCACGAACGGGGAGGCGCCCGAGGGGTTGGGGTAGATGGACCACCGGAGGACGAGCCGAGGCCCCTCCCAGGACGCCGCGAGCCCTACCGCGGAGGAGATGAAGGAAGGCTCGGGGAGGGTCGCCACGATTCGTAGATCGCGCGCGTCCGCGTCGGCGCGCACCCCGGTGACGACGTAGCGGACCTGCTGCGCGCGCGCGGGAGGCACGTCGATGTGGGTCGTCGCGCCCCGGCCTTGCCAGCCGAGGTCGGTGAGGGCGCCGGTGCGGGCGTCCTCGCGGGCCAGCCGCACCTCCGCGGCGGGGCAGGGGAGGGACCAGGCGAGGTCGACACCCGGCTCGTTGACGCGCCAATCGAGGAGCGTGAAGGTGGGGGCGGCGTCGAGATCGCAGGGCGCGGCGGCGCACGCGGCGGCGAGGAGGAGGAGCATGTCCCGGGGAACTGCAAGCGGTATGCCGACGGGCATGGGCGCGACGCGACACCGCCGGGACGCCGCGAGGTGCGCTAAGCTCCCGCGCGTGAACCGATCCCGAGCGAGCAGCCCGTCGTGAACCTCTCTGCCACCATCCGCGGCGTCGTGTACCGCTTCGGCTCCGTGAAGGAGGTCCTCGCCAAGGCCAACCCGCCCAAGAGCGGGGACGACCTCGCCGGGGTGTCCGCCCGCGAGCCGGTCGAGCGGGTGGCCGCGCGCGCCGTCCTCGCGGACCTCACGCTCGCCGAGCTGCGCCAGCACCCCGTCGTCCCCTACGAGGTGGACGAGCTCACCCGCCTCGTCGAGCACTCGCTCGATGCCGCCGCGTACGACGCCGTGAAGCACCTCTCCGTCGGCCAGTTCCGCGAGTGGCTGCTCGACACGCGCACCGATGGCCCCACGATGCGCGCGGTGGCGCCGGGCCTCACCCCCGAGATGGCCGCCGCGACGTGCAAGCTGATGTCCAACATGGACCTCATGGTGGTCGGCGCGAAGGCCCAGGTGGTGGTCCGCGCGAACAACACGTTGGGGCTGCCCGGCCGCCTCTCGTCGCGGCTCCAGCCGAACCACCCCACCGACGATGTCGACGGCATCCTGTACTCCGCGCGCGAAGGCCTCTCCTACGGCTGCGGGGACGCCGTCATCGGCGTGAACCCCGCGACCGACACCCCCGAGTCGACCGCGCAGATCCTGACCCGCCTCCACGACTTGCGCGTGCGCAACGCCATCCCGACCCAACATTGCGTGCTCTCGCACGTGACCGTGCAGATGAAGGCGCTCGACCTCGGCTGCCCGATGGACCTGATGTTCCAGTCGCTGGCCGGCAGCGAGAAGGCCAACAAGGCCTTCGGGATCTCGGTGGGGCTCATCGACGAGGCCTACGACAAGATGCGCCGGCTCACGAGCAACCGCGGGCCGAACGTCATGTACTTCGAGACGGGGCAGGGCAGCGCGCTCTCGTCGGACGCCCACCATGGCGCCGACCAGGTGACGATGGAGGCCCGCTGCTACGGCTTCGCGCGGCGCTACAAGCCCTTCCTGGTCAACACGGTCGTCGGGTTCATCGGCCCCGAGTACCTCGAGGACGGCCCGCAGATCACCCGCGCGGGGTTGGAGGACCACTTCATGGGGAAGCTCCTCGGCCTCCCGATGGGGTGCGACGCCTGCTTCACCTACCACGCGCGCATGAGCCAGGACGAATTGGAGACGTTGAAGGTGCTCCTCGGCGCCGCCGGCTGCACCTACCTGATGTCGCTGCCGGTGGGCGACGACATCATGCTCAACTACCAGAGCACGTCGTTCCACGACATCCCGTCCGTGCGCGGGCTCCTCGGCAAGCGCGCGGCCCCCGAGTTCGACGCGTGGCTCTGCGAGCGTGGCATCCTCGACGGGGACAAGCCGGGCGAGCGCTTCGGCGATCCGACGGTGCTGCAGTGAGTGTCGCCGGAGTGAGCGCCGCCGGAGTGAGCGCCCGATGAGCTTCACCCGCACGATGGTCCAGGACCTGCGCGTTCGCCTCGCCGGCGCCGATCCGTTGCCGCCGCCCCCCCCGGTGCCCGAGATCCCGCTCCCGCCGGCCCGCGTGTTCCCGTCGCCCAAGCGGCGCAGCCCGTTCGCCGCGGCCGCCGCGCGCCACACCACCGCGTTGGTCGGCATCGGCCACGTCGGCACGCGCTACGCCACCGACGTGGTGCTCCAGTTCCAGGCCGAGCTCGCGGTCGCCCACGGCGCCGTCCACACCGAGCTCCCCGAGGACTGGGCCGAGAAGAACGGCCTCCTGCCGCTGCAATCCCGGGTGCGCGAGCACCGCGAGTTCCTCCTCCGGCCCGATCTCGGGCGGCGGCTGGACGAGCCGAGCGTGGCCCGGCTGCGCGAGCGCGGGCGCAAGGGCGTCGACATCCAGCCGATCCTCGCGGATGGCCTCTCGGCGGTCGCGTGCATGGGCGCGGGCCGCGAGCTCCTCGACTCGTTCGTGAAGTCGTGCGAGGCGCGGGGCTTCTCCGTCGGCACGCCGGTGTGCGCGCGGTTCGCCCGGGTGTGGCTGGAGGACGAGATCGGCGAGGTGGTGGGCGCGAAGGTGGCCGCGATCCTGCTCGGCGAGCGCCCGGGGCTCGGCACGGGAGACGGGCTCTCGGCGTACCTCGTCTACGATCCGAAGGTCGGCCGCACCGACGGCAACCGGAACATGATGTCCAACATCCACGCCCGCGGCGTGCCCCCCGAGCAGGCCGGCAAGCGGCTCGCGGCGTTGGCGGGCGCGATGTTGACCCAGCGCACGTCGGGCGTGCCGCTCGACCTGGCGCCCTTGCGCGGCGAGCTCGGCGACGCCGTCGGCGGCGGCTACCGCGCCCCGGACCCCCGGGTGCGCCTCGTCTCGGTCGGAGAGCCCAAATGATCCTCGACCCGATCGTCCCCCGCATCCTCTCCGTCCGCCGCATCCCGGGCGCCGACCCCGCGCTCCTGCGCGCCTACGGTGCCGACCCCGAGCGCCACCGCGCCCTGGGCCTCATCACCTGCGATCAGGACGACCCCACCTACGTCGCGCTCGACGAGGCCACCAAGCACGCCGCCGTGGACGTCGTGTTCGCGCGGTCGTTCTACGCGGGCTCGGGGCACGCGTCGGGGCGGCTCTCCGGCGAGATCCTCGGGGTCCTCGCGGGGGCCGACGCCGACGAGGTGGACGAGGGCCTCGCGGCGCTGGTGCGCTGCCTGGAGCACGACGCCTGCTTCTACAAGGCCGACGACAAGGGCACGATCACGGTCTTCCCGCACGTCATCGCGTCGTTGGGGCGCTACCTCTCGGCCCAAGCCGGGTTGGTCGCCGGGCAGCCGATGGCCTACCTCGTGGCGCCCCCGATGGAGGCCACCGTCGGCCTGGACGCCGCGTTGAAGGCGGCGGACGTGCGCGCGGTCAAGGTGTTCCCGCCGCCCACCGAGACCAACTTCGCGGCGGCGTGGCTCTCCGGCGAGCTCGCGGCGTGCCAGGCCGCGGCCGAGGCGTTCGCCGCGGCGGTGATCGAGGTCGGACGGGTGCCTCGGGAGCGATAGAGGAGGCGCATGCTCCTCTCCCTCCTCGCATGCACCTGGATCTCGCCCGGAGATCTGGAGGCGCGCCTGGACGCGGGCAAGCCCACCTGCACCGACGAGGTCTGGTACGACGGCACCGACCAGGCGTGTGACGGCGGCTCCGACTACGACCGCGATGGGGACGGCTACGACAGCTACGTGTTCGGCGGCACGGACTGCGACGACGCGCACGCCACCGTCCGCCCCGGCGCGGTCGAGGCGTGTGACACCCCCGAGGACGACGATTGTGACGGCCTCACCGACGTGGAGGGCGCCGGCGGGTGTGTCACCTGGGCCTACGACGCCGACGGGGACGGCACCGGCACCGACGCGACCCAATGCTGGTGCGAGCCGCAGGAGGCCACCGGGTTTGACGCGCCGGTCGGCGGCGATTGCGACGACGCCGACGCGGACGTGTACCCGGGCGCCACGGAGCGCTGCGACGTCGAGGGTACCGACGAGGACTGCGACGGCCTCGCGGACGACGACGCCGGTGCCGAGGCCGAGGGGCGCGTGCGCTACTTTCCCGACCGCGACCGGGACGGCTACGGCGACGCCGAGGACGTCGGCACGCTGAGCTGTGTGCCGGTGGACACCTGGGCGACCGACGGCACCGATTGCGACGACACGACCAACAACGTGTTCCCGGGCGCGAGCGAGGGCGTGGCGGACGGCGTCGACCAGGACTGCGACACCACGGAGCTCTGCTGGGTGGACGCCGACGGCGACACGTTCCGGGCCGCGGACACCACGCTCACGGTGGTCTCGGGCGACGTCGCGTGCGACGGGCCCGGGGAGAGCGCGGCCTTCGACGCCGACGACTGCGACGACGCCGATCCGGCGATCCCCGGCATCGAGGCGTGGGATGCCCGCGACAACGACTGCGACGGCGCCACGGACGACCTCCACGTGGACGCCGTGGCCGACGGCGTGCTCTACGGGGCCTCGGCGTCGCTGGGGCTCGGCGCGAGCCACACCCTCTCGCTCGGCGGAGACCTCGACGGCGACGGCCTCGACGACCTCGTGCTCCTCTCCGAGACCGGCGCCACCGGCTCCGGGTGGGTCGTGTCGGGGGGCGATGCCACGGGCGCGAGCGGCGCGGTCGGGGGGTACGCGCGGGCGACGCTCACCGGACAGGCCTCCTACGTGCTCGGGTACGTGTCGGGGCCGATGGCGGACGTGACCCGCGACGGGACGGCGGATCTGCTCGTGGGCGGCTCGTACGCGGCGTACGGGCGGGTCTGGCTGCTCGACGGCACGCTGGCGACGGGCGGGGTGGCCCTCGGCGCCACCCACACGGCGCGGTGGGAGGGGGACGGCCCGACGGACCTCGTGCGCGGCGCGGCGACGGGCGACGTCGACGGGGACGGCAATCCGGACGTCGTGATCGCCGCGGTGTACGACGCCCACGTGGGGTCCGCCGGGACCGACGCCTACACGGGCAGCGTCTCGGTCTATGCGGGCGACGCCCTGGACGACCTCGCCGCCGTGGGCGACGCCACCGACATCGTCTACGGGAGCGCCGCGGACGACTACCTGGGCCAGAGCCTGGCGGTCGCCGACTTCACCGGCGACGGCTACGCCGACGTCATCGCGGGCGCGCCCGGTGGAGACGAGGGGGGCGCGAACGCGGGGGCGGTCTACGTGTTCCCGGGCAGCGCGCGCGCCGCGTGGATCGGGGAGCGCGCCGACGACGCCGCCACGTTCGTGGTCCTCGGCGCCACGGCCTCGGCGGCCCTCGGGAACGACGCGCTCGCGACCCCCGGCGATCTCGCGGGCACCGGCGGCGCGAGCCTGGCGCTGTCGTCGTTCGTGTCGGGCGAGGCGTGGGTGTTCCTCGACCCCGCCGCGCTCTCGGGGAACGTCGCCCTCGCGGACGCCGACGCCGCCTGGGTCGGGACCCCGTCGAGCTTCGCCGCGGCGCTCGCGTGCGCCTCCGACCTCGACGGGGACGGCGCCGACGATCTCGCGATCGGCGCGCGGGCGGACGACACGCGCGCCACCGACGCGGGCGCGGTGTTCCTCTACTTCGGGGGCGGCGCGTGGGGCGCGCTCCTGACCGACGCGGATGCCGATGTGTCGCTCTACGGCGCCGCGGCGGACGACGCCCTGGGGAGCGGGCTCGCGGCCGGCGGAGACCTCGACGGCGACGGCTTCGGAGACCTCCTGCTGGGCGCCCCCGGCATCGACACGCTCGCGACGGGCGGCGGGGCCGCCTACGTGCTCCGCGGGCGCTGACGTCCGGGCAGAAGTCTGGTAAGAACAAGGCACACTTCGGGTATCCCCATGTCTCCACGCATCGGCATCGTCGGCGCCGGCCCCGGCGGCCTCTCCCTGGCTCGCCTCCTCTCGGACCAGGGCCACGCGGACGTGACCTTGCTGGAGCGCTCGGAGCGCGTGGGCGGCAAGTCGCTCACCGTGACGCACGAGGGCCTCGGCCACGAGCTCGGCACCTGCTACCTCGGCACCGGGTACACCACGGTCCGCAAGTGGATGGAGCAGGCCAGCATCCGCGAGCACGCGCTGCCGCGGCAGGTGATCGAGCTCGAGCACGGCGAGCGGACCACGTTCGAGGACTACGTGCTCGGCGGCGCCGGGCGCATCGGCGCCGCCGCGCAGATCGCGCGCTACGTCCGCGACTGGATCCTGTTCCACGACTGGGAGCTCCGCGGCGCGCCGGACGACGCCATCGGCACCAACGGGCGCCTGATGCGGGAGGAGGTCGCCGACTCCTTCCTCGATTGGCTCCGCGCCCGCGACCTCGACGTCGTGGCCCGCTTCGCGCTCCGCTCGATGACGGTGATGGGCTACGGCGCCACGGACCGGGTGCCCGCGCTCTACGGACTGCGCTGGAACATGCCGTCGCTCCTCTGGGCGGCCGTCACGACCCAGATCGCCGAGCCCGCGCCGGGCTGGTCGGCGCTCTGGACGCACCTCGCCTACGACCTCGACGTGCGGCTCGGCACCACCATCACGAGCGTCGAGCGCCGCCAGGGCGGCTTCGAGGTGCACACCGACCGGGGCCCGTTCTCGTTCGACCACCTCGTCCTCACCACTCCGCTCGACGAGGCCGCCGCGTGGTTCCCGTTCGACGCTGTCGATCGCGCCGCGCTCCCCGTCGACGGGGAGACCCTGCGATGGGGCGAGATGGTCTCGACGCTCATCGACGCCGGCGGCTGGTTCCGGGACTCGGACACGCGGTGCTGGGAGGCGCGCGCGAAGGACGGGCCGAGCGTGGCACGGGGGCAGGTGCTCGGGGCGCGGCGCACGGGCGACAAGACCGGCGTGGCCAAGGCGCGCTCGCGCACGCGGCCGGACGTCTACGTGACCTACCAGTACGGGAGCCCGGATCGCTCGGATGCAGACCTGCTCGCCACCCTCCACGCGGACCTCGCGGCCGAGGGCGCCACGGTGAACACGGTGCTCCGCCAGTGCCGGTGGCGCTACTCGCCCCAGTACACGCCCGAGGCCATCCGCGGCGGCGCGGTCGCGCGCTTCGAGCGGCACCAGGGCCGGGGGAACCTGTGGATCTCGGGCGCGACGGCGTCGCACGAGGCCGTCGACAACATCGTGGACGCGAACGAGCGGCTCGTGGAGCGGATGGCGCTCGCCTTCGCCGGTGGGGACCCTTCGGACGACGCCGCGTTCGAGAACATCGCCCAGCGGTTCCGGTGGCGGTTGGACGACAAGTGAGGCTGCTCGCCCTCTCCGCGCTCCTCGCCGGGTGTGGGAGCGCGGCGTGCGAGCCGGTCGACGTACCCGTCGGGGACGACGAGGGCGTGGTCCTCGTGAAGACGTGGTTGCAGGGCCCGTTGGCCGCGACGTGTCGCCCCGGAATCCTGGGCGCCCGCGCCGTGGTCGACAAGCCGATGAGCATCGACGAGGTGGTCGCGCTCTGCTCCCGGGTGTTGTCGGGGCCGGTCTGACTCAGTGGATCACCCGGGCGAGCCTCAGGAGCTGGCTGCTGAACGCGAGGCCGCTCCGCTCCACCGCCGGGTGGTTGATCTCGAACCGGATCCGTCCGCCCTCGAGGAAGAAGTTGACGAGGAAGCCCGCCTCCGCGTAGCCGGGGGTGTCGCCGACGGTGAGGATCGGCTTGCCGTCGGTCTGCCGGACGACGGCGGCCAACGTGCGCTTCCCCGCGTGCGAGAGCCACGCGAGGTGGCACGCCGGCAACGCCGCGAGGGCGTCGAGGTCGTCGAGGTCGGCGAAGTAGCGCACCTCGCCGCGCCGGTGCTCGAAGCGGCGCGCGCGCGCCATCTCCTCGAGGAGGCCCCCGAAGGGGTTCTCCCCGACCACGCAGAGGACGAACGGATCGTCGGGTGCGGGGAACGTCTCCGCCGGCCAGTCGACGAACTGGGTGAACCGCTCCAGGAACTCGGCCTTCAGGGCGTACTCGCGCGTCTGCCCGTGGGCCTCCCCGCTCGCGCACGCCAAGAGCAGGGCGACGGCGGCCACGACGGGGCGGAGCGGGCGGCTCAGCATGCGGGGTCAGTCGAAACGGTAGGTGTAGGTCACCCGGGCGACGTATTCGCGCGAGCCGTCGGGGAGCGGCGCGTGCCCCCCATCGTACGGTTGCAGGTACGGAACGTGGGCGTCGAGGAGGTTGTAGGCGCCCACGCCCACGTCGAGCCCGTCGACGCCAAGGTCCCGGTACTGGAGGAACAGGTTCACCAGCGTCACGGGCGGGAACCGCGTGATCTCCTCGTGGCCCGTCCAGGCGAACCGCTCGCCGAAGAGCGTCGCGGACGGGTTCACGGAGAAGGAGCCGCCGAGGCGGAGGCTGCCGTCCAACGTGAGCTTGTGGGCCGGGAAGGCGAGGAGGAGGTCGTTGCGCCCGGGGACGGCGTACGTCTCCACGTCGTTCTTGCCCGCCGACGTGTAGAAGGAGTACCCGATCTGGACGCGCCCCATCGCGTGCCAGACCCGCCAGGTCGCCTCCACCCCCCTCGATCCCGTCCGAACGGCGTTCCTGTAGGTCTCGACCAGCGTCCCGTCGACCTGCTCGCCCCCGAAGACGATCGGATCGGTGATCGTGAGGTCGAACGCGTTGACGGTCGCGAGCATGTACGGGCCGATCCGGGCGCCCACCTCCGCCTCGAGCGCGCTCGTCCGCTCCGGCTCGACCTCGGGGTTGAGGTTGACGTTCTGCACCCCCGGCGCGCGGAACGCGCGGCTGTACAGCAGCTTCGCGTGGAACGGTTCGAACACCTTCGTGATCACGGCGCGCGGGACCAGCGACCCGCCGTAGGCGCTGTGGTGCTCGTAGCGCAGGCCCGCGTGGACGTGGGCGATCGGGCCGAGGTACCGCGCCTCGCCGTAGGCCGCGCCGTTCCACCAGGTGGCGGAGGGCTCCCCGTCGTAGAGGGACTGCAGGCCGCCGATGAACGGGTCGTCCAGCGCGGCGTGGTCCTCGGTCGCGGCGACCCCCGCGACGAGGGTGAGGTGCCGGGCGGCGTCCCAGGCGAGGTCGAGCGCCTCGACGTAGCGGTCGACGTGACGGTCGGCGAAGATCGGCGAGCTCCGATCGGTGACCCGCCACGCGTGCTGGCGCTTGAAGGACAACCGCGGCGTCAGCGTGACGGTGTCACCGAGCTTCCAGACGTACGACGCGTCCGCGTAGTACCCCCGGAACGTCTGCTCGACCTCCGGGATCACCGTGCCGAAGCCGTCCGCGGTGGTGGTGCGGTATCCGTCGTAGAGGAAGCGCACGCGGAGCCCCTTCCAGGCCACGGTGGCGCCGAAGCCGCGCGGATCGAGCGCCGAGTGGCCCTCCATCGCGTAGGAGCCGCCGTCGAAGTCGGTGTAGGTGCGATCGCTGCGCTGCCCCTGCCCGACGGACGCGTGCACGCTCACCGAGAGCTCGTCCACCGCCTCGATGGGGGCGGCGAAGAACAGGTTCACGTTGCGGCGCGCGTAGGCCGCCTCCGTCTGGCCGTAGTAGCCGGACACGAACGCGCCGTGCAGGTCGTCCACGGAGCGCAGGACCACGTTGATCACCGCGAGCTCGGCGAAGCCTCCGTAGACGGCGGACCCGGGGCCGCGGATGACCTCGACCCGCTCGATCAGCTCGACGGGGTAGCGGTTTCCGAACTGGGTGGTGGAATAGTCGACCTCGTTGAGCTCCTGCCCGTCCACCCGCAGCAGGACCTTTCCTTCGTGGCCCCACACGCCGCGGACCCCGACGCCCACCACGCCCTCCACGTCCACCCCGAAGGAGACCCCGGGCACGAGGCGGAGCACGTCTACGAGGTCGCGGGCGCCGGAGTCGACGATCTCCTCGTGCGTGACGACGGTGACGATGCCCGGCGCCTCCCGCGCCGTGAGCGGCACGCCGAGGCTGGGCGCCTCCACCGGGATGCCCATGAGCTCCTCGATGGAGAGCCCGTGCCACGGGGAGACGTCGGGGGTCACCCGGCGCTCGCCGGTACACGCTGATGCGGGCACCGGTTGA
The DNA here is from genome assembly GCA_030684355.1 of Pseudomonadota bacterium. Classification (GTDB taxonomy): domain Bacteria; phylum Myxococcota_A; class UBA796; order UBA796; family SXON01; genus CAJBVW01. The sequence goes on along the minus strand of JAUXTN010000203.1, from coordinate 66,701 downwards.
GCACCCCCCAGTAGAGGCCGAGCGTGCGGATGAGCGCGACGAGCGCGTCGAAGGTGACGGGCTTCACGAGGTAGGAGTTGGCGCCGAGGTCGTAGGCGCGGCCGACGTCCGGATCGAGGCTCGACGACGTGTAGACGACCACCGGCAGTCGGTGGAGATCCGGGTGCGCGCGGATCCACGCGAGGACCTCGAAGCCCGAGCGGCGGGGCATCTTGAGGTCGAGGACCACCGCGATGGGGACGACGTGCCCGGGCTCGCCCGCGGCGCACGCGGTCAGCCACGCGATCGCGGCGTCGCCCCCGTCGGCGGTGTCGACGGGGTTCGCGAGGTTGGCCGCGGTGGCGGCGCGCTGGAAGAAGAACAGGTCGTCCGACTCGTCGTCGACGACCAGGAGGGGGGGGAGGCCACCTGACATCTGGATTCGAAGCTAGGGACGCCGAGCCGGAAGTCCAAGCGACAAATCGGCTTCGGAGGCCGAGCCGTTCCCGGCCTGTGCCGGGTCGGCGCGAACGCTCGGAGGGGAGCCCGGGAGCTCGATCCAGAACACGCTCCCGCGGCCGAGCGTCGACGAGACGCCCGCGGTGCCGCCGCACCGCTCCGCCCCCCGCTTTACGATCGCGAGGCCGATCCCCGTCCCGGGGAACTCGTCCTCGCGGTGGAGCCGCTCGAACACGCGGAAGATGCGCTCCTGGTGTTCGGGGGCGATGCCGAGGCCGGCGTCCTCCACGAAGAGGCGGACGTTCGCGCCGCGCGCCTCCGTCCAGACGCGGATCCGGGGGCGCTCCCCCGGGCGGGTGAAGGTCGCGGCGTTGAGCAGGAGGTGCGCGGCGACCTTGACCAGCGTGCCGCGGTGGCCCCGGACCTCGGCGAGCGGCTCCACCACGACGAGGTCCGCGTCCCGGGCGCGCAGCACGTCGTCGATCTGGGCCCGGGCTTCGGAGACGACCAGCGTCAGCGCCACCGGGCCGATCGCGATGGGCTCCAGGCCCATCCCGCTGTAGGCGAGCAGATCCTGGATGAGCCGGTCCATGCGCTCGGCGGAGGCCAGGATGTGGCGGAGGTACGCGCGGCTCGATTCGGGCACGAGCGCCCCGGCGTCCTCCAGGACGGCGCTGCCGTAGCCGTGGATGGAGCGCAGCGGCGAGCGCAGGTCGTGCGCCACGGTGTAGCCGAAGGACTCGAGCTCCTTGACCGACGCGGCGAGGCGGGCCGTGCGCTCGGCCACGCGGCGCTCGAGCTCGGCGGTGTGCTCCTCCACCCGGGCCGAGAGGCGCGCGTGCAGGATCGACACCGCCACGACATCGGCGAGGTCGTGGACGAATTCCATCTCCTCCGGCATCTCCTCCGGCGGAAGATCGCCGTCGAGGCCGACGAGGATGCACCCGAGGAAGTCCTCGCGCGTCCGCAGGGGGATCGGCAGCACGTGCCGGGCGCCCGCCGCGCGGGCGGCGCTGAGGAAGGCCGGCATCTCCGGCGCGCCCGCTTCGACCGGGACCGCCTGCCCGCTCGCGAGCAGCCGGAAGAAGGTTGCGTGTGCATCTGCGGTCGCGACGGGGTCGACGGCGTCCGCGAGGGGAGGTCGGGCCGACACCACCCGCGCGCTGCTCGCCCCCGGCGAGACGTCGACCACCGCGGCCCATGCAACGCCGCCGACCTCGACGACGTGGCGCAGCGCCTCGGTCGCGACGTCGCCGGAGGGGCGCCCCTCGAGGATGGCGGTGTCGATCTCCCGGAGGGCCGCGAGCCGCCGCGCCGAGCGCTGCCACGACGCCTCGGCGAGGTCCCGCTGGCGCCGCCGCTCCTCGAGCGCCACGAGCATCGCGTTGAACCCGCCGGCGAGCGCCTGGATCTCGGGGCCCCCCCGCTCGGCGGCGCGCACGCTGAAGTCGCCGTGCGTGCGGATGCGATCGGCGACGCGGGCGAGGTCGAGGATCGGGCGGGAGAGGCCCCCCTGCAGGAGGCTTGCGAGGAGGACGGAGAGGAGGGCCAGCGCCGCGCCGAGCCCGGCCACGGTCGCGGCGTAGGTCCGGGTCCGCCGGTCCAGGCGCGCGGTCGAGACCGCGATGCGGACCGTCCCGTAGCGGGTTCCCTCGCGGGACACCGGCAGGAGCGCCTGGATCTCGTCCTCTGCGAACCGGATCGAGGCGGTCGTTCCCGGGTCGACCGCCGCGGGGGGGGCGGCGGCGCCGGCGCGCTGCCACGCCGAGAACAAGCGGCCGCCGGTGTCGTAGAGGGCCGCCGACGCCATGTCGGGATCCTCCTCCAACCGCGCGAGGGCCGCGACGGACTCCTCCCGCGCGTCGAACGCGAGATCCGCGGCGCCGTTCGTGCCGACCAGCAGCGCGATCGTGAGCGTCTCCTCGCGGAGCGCGCGGCGGAGGGACCGGATCTCGCTGGCGCCGAGGACCGCGAACCCGATGGCCATCACCGGCAGGACCGCCGCGAGGAACGCCACGATGAACCGCACCCGGATGGAGGCGCCCTTCCACCGGGTGGCAATGGCAGTCAAGGTCACCTCCCCACCGCGCGGCAGGCTGGTGCGCTGGCGTCCGGGTTCGGCACGACACCTACACCGTGGACACCTCTCGCAGCCAGCGGACGGAATTCCGCAGCAGCTCCGTCGCCACGTGGGGCTCCACCGCGGGCGAGGACAGGTACCCCTGCGCGCCGCGTCGGCGGCGAGCCGCGCGCGCCGATCCGACGACTCACGGGACGTCCGAGCGGCGGTCGGCCAGGATGCGGAGCACGTCGGTGGAGCTGAACCCGGGCATCACGTAGCACCCGGATTCCTGCCATCGCCGCGCCCCGCATCAATCTCGTCGCATCACGGGGCGGGCAAGACACCGATCGTCGTTGCCGACGGGAGGCTCCTAGGACGACCCTCGGGGCGGGAGGACGAACCGGAAGGTGGCCCCGCGTTCGACCGATCCCTCGGCCCAGATCCGACCGCCGTGCCGGACGACGATGCGGTGCGCGATGGCGAGCCCGATGCCGGTCCCCTCGAACTCCGCATTTCCGTGGAGGCGGCTGAACGGGAGGAACAGGCGGTCGACGTGCGCCATCTCGAACCCGGCCCCGTCGTCACGCACGAAGTACACGACCTCGTCCCCCGACCGCTCCGTGCCGACCTCGATGCGCGCCGTGGCGTGACGCTCCGTGTACTTCCATGCGTTCTCGAGCAGCCGCTCGAGGAGGATCCGGAGAAGGCCCGGGTCCGCGAACGCGTGCATGCCCTCCTCGAGGACGAACTCGACCGAGCGTTCGGGCGCCGCCCGGCGGAGCGCCTCGGCGACTTCGCGCGCGATCGCGCCCAGGTCGACGTCCGTCCGCCGCGTCTCGGTCCGCACGACGCGCGCCAACGCGAGGAGGTCCTCGATGATCTCGTGCCCCCGTCGGGCGGACTGGGCGATGCGGTCGACGGCGCGCAGCCCCTCGGGACCCAACGCTTCCGCGTGGTCCGTCCGGAGCAGAGCCGCGAAGCCCGTGATGGATCGCAGGGGCGCGCGGAGGTCGTGGGACACGCTGAAGCTGAAGCTCTCCAGCTCGCGGTTGGCCTCGGAGAGCTCGGACGTCCGTCGGGCCACGTCCGCCTCCAGGCGCGCGTTCTGCCGGGCGAGCTGCTCGTCGCGGTGCGCCACCGCGCTCGTCATCTCGTTGAAGCACTCGGCCAGGCGCCCGAGCTCGTCGTTGCGCGCCACGTCGAGCCGCACGGAGAGATCCCCCTTCGCGACCTTGGCCGTGCCCGACGCGAGGGCGTGCAGGGGCTCGGACACCTGGCGCCGGAGCACGACGTACAGGATCGCGACCTCGAGGATCAGCGAGAGCGTGCCGAGCAGGAGGACGAAGCCCGCCGACTGGAACGCATCCAGGCGGTTCAACGACTTCGGGTACTCGACGACGAAGTACCAGCCGGGGCCTTCGATCCGGCCGATCGCGAGCCAGGCGTCGCCGGCCGGGTGGTCGACGACGATGCCCCGGCCGATGTCGGGCGTGTCGACGACGGCGCGGTAGATCGCCTCGAGCTCGGGCGAGTTCGCGTCGGACAGGGTGTAGGTGCCGCCCGAGGCCAGGATGCGGTCCGCGAAGTCCGGATGGGAGATGAGCCGCCCGTCCTCCCGGAACAGGATGTTCGTGGCGCCCGGGAGGTGGTCGATCCGGGCACGCTCGAGGAGATCCTCCAACAGGACATCGTGCCCGACCGCGGCAACCCAGCGGCCGTCCACGTCAACGGGCACCACGATGGAGGCCATCCACTCCCGGGCGGTCCGGTCCCGATAGATGCCGGTCCACGCGGCGGCGCGCGTCGGGTTCTCTGCCGGCGTGGCCGCCCGGTGGTACTCCTCCCCGGTCATGTCGAAGTCGGTGGCCGTGTCGCGGCCGAAGTCCTTGCCCGGCCAGAAGACGATCGCGCCGCCGGCGGGCGTGATCAGGTAGGTGTTCTCAAACTGCGCGCGCCACGCGCCGCCGTACGCCTCGACGAGGGGCCACCCGGCGGAGAGGACGCGCACCGCGTCGGCGTCCATCGGGTGGGTGGGCGGCGCATCCGCCGACATCGCGCTGGGCTCCGGCTCGGTGTCCGTCCAGCGGCCGTCCGCGCGGCGGACCAGGTGCGCGCCGAAGCGCGCGTCGAGGCCCGCGGCTCCGGAGGCAGGGGGGCGCACCAGCTCCTCGTGCAACGCGCAGCCGAGCGTGCGGAGCGTGGACTCGGCGAGCAGGAACGGCGCGGACTCGCGGGGAACACGCTCGCGGATGTAGGTCTCCAGGGTGTCGACCGCGCGATCGTCCAGGGTGTAGAGGAGGTGCCACGCGGTCGCCAACGTGGTCGCGCAGACCACCAGCGCCACGCGGGCGGCCATGTTGCGCAGCGCGACGGCCGCAACGGACCGATACACAGCCAAAGTGCGCAGGTCTCCTCGGTCGCACATTGCGGCCACACCGTCAAGGAGTCAAGCGTCGCGTGTACGCTCCACGACCCTGACCACCCGATGCCGAAGGGGGCGCGCTACTTCGAGATGGAGGCCGCGCGCGAGGCCCGCCTCGAATGTCGTCAGCCGACGGCTGGGCTGGGGGCCTCGCTGCGTCCACACGGCTCGTGGCCAAGTACACCGACCGGCACGCTCAAGCTGGGACGTACCTGGCGGGTCGACGTTCGCGCGCTCCGCGACTCACGCCACCGGATTCTGGGGGGCAACCGCCCGCCAAGTGATCCGGGCTGGAACTCAGCGCGAATCCTGACGTGGCTTCAAGGCACCTCGACCCGCACCCGGCAGTTGACCCCACCCCGCCACGGCGCTACGCGGCGGGGCATGTCCGCCCCCAGCCGTGGCACCCGCCTCCTCATCGCGACCGGTGTCCTGCTCGCCCTCGCGGGCCTCCCGCTCGGCATGACCGGGAGTGTCGTGCAGGCGTACTTCGCCGCGGTCGCCGAGGGGCGCAGCGCCGCGTGGACCGCCCCCGCGGGCACGGCCAGCGAGGGCGGCGCGCTGTTGTGGTTCGCCATCGGGACCGGCGTGAGCGTCGTCGGCGCGATGCTCGCCATCGTGGGCTTCTACCGCCTGTGGCGCGGCGGCCAGCTCATCCGACCAAACGAGTACCGGTAGAGCGGGCCTCCCCGGTAGCCGGGAGTGGACTACTCTTCTCCGAGGAGACGCCCCATGTCCGAGCTCGCCCTGCCCACTGCGCACACGAAGGACCGCGTCAAGACGCCCATCCCCGAGAAGGTCGACGTCGCGATCGTCGGCGCGGGGCTCGGTGGGTTGATGAGCGCGGCGCGGCTCGCGCGGCAGGGGCTCAGCGTGGCGGTCTTCGACGGGCACTACGTGGCGGGCGGGTGCGCCACGATGTTCCATCGCGCCACGCGCGACGGCGCCTACCAATTCGACATCGGGGTGCACTACATCGGCGACTGTGGCCCCGAGGGCAAGACCCCCACGCTCCTGCGCGACATCGGCGTCGACATCGACTTCGTGCGCATGGACGACGACGGGTTCGACACGATCTCGCTCCCCGGCCTGAAGTTCCCCATCCCCGCCGACCTGGACCGCTTCCGCGACCGGCTCGTGGAGCACTTCCCGCGCGAGAAGAAGGGCATCGACTTCTACATCCGCGTGCTCGGGGAGGTCGCCCACATGCACCGGTGGATGGAGGAGAAGCGGAAGCGTGGCGCGGCCGGCACCGTGGGCTTGTTGTGGCAGGTCGCCATGCGCGGACGCACGGTGCCCCGCTACGAAAAAGCGACGATCGCGCAGCTCCTCGACGACTGCACGCGGGACCCGATGCTGCGCGCCGTGCTCCTCGGCCAGGGCGGCGACTACGGCGTGGCCCCGAGCAAGGCGAGCGCGATGCTCCACCTCGGGCTCCAGGCCCACTACATGCGCGGCGCCTGGTACCCGAAGGGTGGCGGCCAGCGCATCGCGGACGCCGTGGCCGACGTGGTGGAGGCAAACGGCGGCGCGATCTGCCTGCGGCGCACGGTCGAGCGCATCCTGGTCGAGGATGGGCGGGCCGTGGGCGTGCGCCTCGCGGCCGGGCGCGACGAGGCACGCGAGGTGCGCGCGGGCTCCGTCATCAGCAACGCCGACATCCAGCGCACGTACTCGGAGCTCCTCCCCGACGCCGCCGTGCCGAACGAGTGGAAGGCCCGCCGCGACAAGCTCGAGATGGGCGGCGCGATCTTCCTCACGTGCCTCGGGGTGAAGGCGGACTTGCGCACCCTCGGGATGGGCGCCCGCAACGTGTGGCGCTTCGAGACGACGGACGCCGAGTCCATCTACGACGAGGTCGAGCACGGCGCGGCGACCACCCGCTGCGCGTACATCACGAGCGCGTCGCTGAAGGACCCCGACAGCGCGGGCCACACGCCGCCGGGGGTCATGGGCGTCGAGGTCATGACGCTCGCGTCCGGCCGGCCCGAGGCCTGGGGTGTCGACCCCCACGAGGTCGAGGCCGGCGAGTACCGCCGGCGGGATGCCTACGAGGCGATGAAGCGCGCCGTCGAGGACCGCCTCGTCGATCACCTCGAAGCCGAGTTCCCGGGGACGAAGGAGAAGATCGTCTTCCGCGAGAGCGCCACGCCGCTCACCCACACCCGCTACACGCGCGCCACCGGGGGCACGGGCTACGGCCTCGCCGGCACGCCGGCCCAGATGATGACCGGGCGGCCGGGCTACCGGAGCGCCGTCCCGGGCCTCTACTTCGCGGGGGCCAGCACGCGGGCGGGCCTCGGCATCCAGGGGGCGCTCAACAGCGGCAAGCACGCCGCGGCGCGGATCCTGGAGGATCGCAAGTAGCGGGCGCGGCCCCGGTCCTCGACGCAACCGGCTCGCCGGACCCTGCTCTACGGACCCGGCTCGCCGAGCCCTGCCCGCCGAGCCCTACTCGCCGAGCACCACGTAGACCCTGCCCGCCGTGCTCGTCCCGCCGCGCGGGGCGCCCACGAGGAGGTCGTCCGTGCCGTCGCCGTTGATGTCGGAGGCGCCGGAGAAGACGGAGCCGAAGAGGTCTCCGTTGGTCTCGCCGTCGACCGTCGCCGCGGCGTCGGAGGCCTCGGCCTCGCCCTCGCCGAGCGAGGCGCCCGGGAAGAGGTAGACCCGGCCGGTGCCGTTGCCGGGGGTGTAGTACCAGTACGTCGGCTGCGCGTACGCCGAGTTCACGGCCGGGGCGCCCGCCACGAGGTCGGCCACGCCGTCCCCGTCGAGGTCTCCCGTGACCACCGAGAAGCCGAAGCGGCCCGGGCCGTCGCCCTCGATCTGGAGCTGGGCGTCCTCGGCGTCGAGCGAGCCGGAGAGGCCGTCGAGGGAGAAGAACACCGCGACGGTGTCGGTGTTCATGCCGCCCATGGCGAAGTCGAGGTCGCCGTCGCTGTCGAAGTCCGCGATGGCCGGGGCGCCGAACCCGATGCCGCCGGAGGTTATGTCGCCGGCGATCGTGCGGTCCTCGGCGCTGCCGATGCCCAGGGAGCCGCCCCACGTGGTGCCGCCGTCGACCTGGTACCAGGCGCCGCCGTCCGTCACGTTGTCGTCGGCGCCCGGGGCGCCCACGTAGAGGTCGTCGTAGCCGTCGTCGTCGATGTCGCCGCCGCCGAGCCCGAAGCCGAGGTAGTCGGAGGTCGACTCGCCGTCGATCGTGAGGACGGCCTCGTCCACGTCGATCTCGCCCGACAAGCTCCCCGCGTCGAACACGGACACCCGGCCCGCGGCGTAGCGGGTCGACGCCGTGGCGTCCGGCTGGCTGTAGACGATCTCGTTGATGCCGTCGCCGTCCATGTCGAGGTAGGTCAGGACGCGGTTGGAGCCGGAGGCGGCGCCGGCCGTCGCGCTGTTGACGATGACGAGCTCGGCGTCGTCCACGTCGAGCGCGCCCGACACGCCGCTGCCGCCCTCGAAGAGGACGACGGCGGTGTCGCTGCCATTGGGGTAGCCGCCGCCGGCGGCCACGAAGTCGGGCAGCCCGTCGCCGGTGTTGTCCCCCGCGAGCGGGCTGGTGGCGCCGAAGTAGCCGTAGGTCGAGCCGCTGTACGAGGCGCTGTCGTAGGAGCTGACCGTGCCACCGAGGCTGGTGTGGTCGTCCCCGGGGATGACGTAGACCGCGCCCGAGTAGCTGTTCTGGAGCGCGCCGCCGACGAGCAGGTCGGGGCGGCCGCTGCCGGTCACGTCGCCGAGGCCGAGGCCGGCGTGCACGGAGAGCGAGCCGTTGGCGGAGGCGCCGTCCACGTAGCCGGCGGTGATGTCGTCGATGTCGCCGTCGTCCGTCGCGCCGGAGCAGTCGTTGTCGATGCCGTCCCACACGTCGTCCGCGCGGGGGCTCACGCCGTCGTCGCCGTCGTCGCAGTCGCCCTCGTCGGCCGAGTAGCTGTCGCCGTCCTCGTCGATCTTGCCGCAGTCGTCGTTGGTGGCGCCGGGGCTGCCGAAGTCGCCCGAGGGGAGCGCGGACGTGGAGAGGCACCAGTAGTCGAACTGGCGGGCGTCCACGACGACGTCGTGGTCGGGGTCGAGCGACCAGGAGGCGCCGTCGCCGGTGCCCCACGCGGCGGTCCACTCGATGTCGAAGATGGTGGCGCCGTCGACCGAGAGGAACAGGGTGTCCTCGGAGGAGAGCGAGAGGGTGGTGCGATCGTAGACGTAGTCCACGTCGATCCCGCCGTTGAGGCCCGTGTTCTCGCTGGCGCCGAGGACGACCTGCTCGCCCGCGGGCACGACGAGCGAGCGCGCGACGGTGATGGTGTCCCCGTCGTCACCGCGAATCACCCAACCCTTCAGATCGATGGCCTCGGTGTCGGTGTTCTGGAGCTCGAACCACTCGCCCTCGCTGTCACTCGCGGCGAGGGGATGTTGCATCACCTCGGAGACGACGATCGCACCGGAGACGATGAAGGTCTCGTCCACGAGGCCATCGCAATCCTCGTCGGAGAGGTCGCGGGTCTCGGTGGCCGTGGTGCGGATCGCGGGGTCCGTGTCGTCGCAGTCCGGCCCGAAGCCGGTGAGGTCCTCGCCGTCGCGATCCTGGTCGAAGTCCGACCAATTGTCGCAGTCCTGGTCGATGTTGTCGTACCAGCTCTCCGTCGCGTCGGGGTTCACGAGGGGGTCGAGATCGTCGCAGTCTTCCCCGCCCATCTCGAGGGACGCGAACCCGTCGCCGTCGTCGTCGCCCAGGACGGGCGCGGTGTCGACCCCGCCGGAGTCCTTGTCGCCGAGCGAGATCTGGCCGGGTGAGCAGGCTGCGAGCAGGACGAAGAGCATGGCGGGTCCGGGGTCCCCCGACGATAGCGCAGATTTTTGACAATCGCGCGCGAATGTCACCGCGCTTACGCGGCCGCCCGTGGCATACCGTGGCCTTCCTGCTCCGGAGATCCCGTGTTCGTGCTGCTCCTCGCGCTCCTGCTCCCCGGCTGCGGCTCCGACGAGCCGCCGGCGCCCATCGCGGGGGTCGATCGTGACAAGGACGGCTTCGCGGGCACCGACGACTGCGATGACAGCGACGCCGCGGTGAACCCCGAAGCGGACGAGGAATGCGACGGCGTCGACAACGACTGCGACGGCGTCACCGACGACGACGGCGAGGGCGTCGGCGCCTGGTACGCGGACACCGACGGCGACGGGTACGGCGACCTCGAGGCGGGTGTCCTGGCTTGCGACCAACCCGCCGGCACGGTGGCCGACTCGACCGACTGTGACGACACCCAGGCCGCCGCGTTCCCCGAGAACCCGGAGGTGTGCGACGAGGTCGACAACGACTGCGACGGGCGGGTGGACGAAGGCGCGACCGACATCATCCTGTCCTTCGAGGACCTCGACGGCGACGGCTACGGCAACGGCGACATCGACAACATCGGCTGCACGATGCCGGAGGGCTGGACGACCGAGCCCGGCGACTGCGACGAGACCGACCCGGCGATCCACCCGGAGGCCGAGGACACCTGCGGAGACGGGATCGACCAGGACTGCGCGGACGGGGACGCGGTGTGTGAGTAGGAGGGGCGATGTCCCTCCTCCTCCCGACGGCCGACGAGCAGCAATGGGCCCTGGCGGCGCTCGGTGATCTCGTGCGCCGGCGGGGCGTGGACCCCCTCCTGACGCGCCCGCTGGTGCTCCCCGCGCCCGCGTTCTTTCCCGACCCGTGGACCCCCGACGAGGCCGGCGTGGAGCGGATCCTCCGTCGCCTGCTCGCCTATGCGGGCCTCCCCGACGCGCGGGTCCGGGCCGAGGTCGACCGCGAGCCGGACACCACCATCGCGGGCTGGAGCGGCGCGGCCGCCCGCCACCGCAACGGGGCCGCCGGCTGGTACATGGGGCGCGACGGCGGGACCTACGAATTCGGCGTGGACGCCAATTTCAACCACCGGCCGGAGAGCCTGGTGGCGGTGCTCGCGCACGAGACCGCGCACGCGTGGCGGGACACCGTCGGGGTCCAACAGGACAATCGGGACGCCGAGGAGCTCCTGACCGACCTCACCACGGTCTACCTGGGCTTCGGCGTCCTGACGACGAACGCGGCGTGGCAGTTCCGGGGGGTCAGCGACGGCCTCGCGTCGGGGTGGGAGAAGCAGCAGGCGGGCTACCTGGACTTCCGCACGTTCGCGTTCCTGCTCGCGCTCCTCGCCCACGCGAGGAAGCTCGGCTGGTGGGAGCGCACGCGGCTCGCTTGGAACCTGTCTCCCAATCAACGGGCGGCCTTCCGGGTGAGCTACAACCGGATCACGCTCGATCGAGCGGAGATGCTCCAGGAGATCGGGGTCCGGCCGGAGTAGCCAGGGCGCGCCGCGCTACGGCGCCGTCGCCCGGAGGGATGCCGGAAACCCGAGGCCGAGCCGCGTCGAGGCGGTTTCCAGCGTCGTGAGCGCGGCGTGCGCGGCGGGGGTGTCGAAGCCCCCGGCGGCCTCCACCGCGGCGATCTCCTCGGAGGAGGGGACGGACGCCCCGGGATCCCGGGCCAGGACCTCCTCCCGCAGCAGCATCAGGGCGGTCCAGACCGCGGCGTGGCCCGGGGGGCCGGCGCTCGGCGCGGCGCCCGCTTGGATCGACGCGCCGGGACCCGCGCTCGGACCCGCACCGGGCCCGGAGGGCCCCTGGAACCCGCCCGGAGCGCCCCCGCCGGGCCGCCCCATGCCCGGCGGCCCCCCTTGCATGCCCCCTTGCATGCCCCCGCGGCCCTGCGGCCCCTCCTGCATCCGTGTCAACCCGAGGAAGAACGTCACCGGGTCCTGCCCCGTCGTGAGCGTGTCCAACTCGGCGACGCTGAAGAACCCGTCGTGGTCGGTGTCGACCGCCGGGAAGAACGCCCCCGCGTACCGCACGTGCTCGTATTCGGGCCCGATGATCCGGCCGTCACGGTCGAGGTCCATGCGCGCCAGTTGGGGGGCGAGCGCCGCCTCGCGGGTCCACGGGCCGGTCGGCGCGTCGGTGCACGCCAGCATCCACCAGAGGATCATGGTTGCACGTCCCAATACCCGTGGGCGCGCAGCGAGGCGCGGAGGGCGTCGGGGAGGGTCGCGTCGTCCTGTTGGGCAGGGGCGGGCGAGAGCGTGCGCAGCCACGGGGCCATCTCGCCGCGCAGGGCACCCTGGGCGGCGGCGTCGAGGCTGCCGTGCGCCGTGAAGCTTGGGCCGGGGAGCGCGGCGGTCTCGACGAGCTCGGCGGCGACCGGCGATCGGGCGGGCATCCCGCTGTAGACGAGGCGCCCGGCCGGCGTGCGGGCCCCGAGCAACATGAAGTCGCGCCCGCCCTGGGTCCACGCGACCGGGCGCCCGGCGAACGGCTCGCCCCGGAGCCCCGCCGCGAACGACTGGCCGTGGATGCGCGCCGGGGGCGCCGCGCCGACGAGCTCCAACAAGGTCGGCATCACGTCGATGAGCCCGACCTGCCCGGTCACCCGCCGGCCCCCCTCCGCCCCGCCGGGGAGCCGGACCATGAGCACGACGTGGGCCTCCGCGTCGCTGACCCCCCACGAGTGGTGGAACACGCCGTCCTCGCCGAGCTGCTCCCCATGGTCGGAGAGCACGACCACCACGGAGCGATCGAGCACGCCGCGGTCCTGGAGGCCGGCCATCAGGAGGCCGAACATCGCGTCCGCGTAGGTGACACTGCCGTCGTACACGCCGCGCACCAACGCGAGGTCGGTGGCGGCGGCCTCGCGCGGCGGCACCCTGTCGGTGCGGGCGACGGCCAACGTGCGGGCGCGGGCGTCCGGAGAGCGCGGGCGCACCTCGCTCGTCTCGGCGTGCATGAGGCCGCTCATGCCGCCGTGGAACCAACCATCCAACATCCGCTCGGTGGTGGAGCGGACGGCGTCCTGCCCCGGCCCCACGGCGTCCTTGTCCGCGCGGGTGTAACCGAACGGCGTCGGCTTCAGATAGGGCATGTGCACGTCGTAGCCATGCACGAACAGGAGGCTCGGTGCCGCGCCCGCCGGGCGTTGGTCGAGCCAGGAGAGCGCGAGCGGCGTCGTGTGCCACAAGCTGCCGAAGTCGACCTTGCTCGACCAGGTGCCGAACCCGCGCCCGATGCCCATCTCCGGCGCGAGGTCCCCGCCGCCGACGAACGCGGCGGTGTCCCACCCGTAGGCGTCCAGCACCTCGGCGAGGGTCTTGGTCTCCGGCGCGATGGCCGGCTTGCGCACGCCCGCGTCCTGCTCGCTCGCATAGCGGCTCGTGAAGAGGCTCGCGTGGGCGGGGCCGGTGTTCGTGGCTTGGGTGTACGCGTGCTCGAAGAGCACGGCCTCGGACGCAAACCGGTCGAGGCTCGGGGTCAGTCCGTCCCGGTTGCCATAGGCCCCGAGGCGGTCCGCGCGCAGCGTGTCGAGCGAGACGACCACGAGGTCGGGCGGGCGCGCGGGGTCGGCGGCCGGCGCACACCCGGAGAGGCCGATGGCGACGAGGATGTAGAGGGCAGGCACGCGCACGCCGAAGCATACGCCGCCCGGCGCGCACCCACGACGGCGCCGGTTCGGTCGCACCCCGGGTTAGCCTCGCGAATGCCGATTCCCTCCATCTACGTCGACGCCGACGCCTGCCCGATGAAGGACGTCATCGAGCGCGGCGCGCTCCGCGTGGGCTTCCCCGTCTACTTCGTGTCCAACCGGAGCGTCGGCATCAAGCCCAAGAAGGGCGTGTACGTCATCCTGGCGCCCGCCGGGCCCGACGAGGCCGATGCCATCATCGCGCGCCGCGCCGCCCCCGGTGACCTCGTCCTCACCGCCGATCTCCCGCTCGCCGCCGACGCCCTCGCGGCCGGCGCCCGATGCCTCGACTTTCGCGGCCAGCAGTTCGACACCGGCACGATCGAGGGCAAGCTCGCCGCGCGCGAGATGAACGAGATGCTCCGCGGCGGCTTCACGTTCACCGGGGGGCCCTCGCCGCTGACGCCGCAGGACCGGGTGCGCTTCGCCAACATGTTCGACCGCGTGATCAGCGAAATGAAACGGGCGCTCCCGACGGCGGGGTAGGGCTCACCCGAACTGCACCGACCGCTTGCTGAAGTTCCCGAACCAGAACCCGTCGACCGGGAAGGTCGGGCGCTCGCCGCCGTGGGCCGCGCCGGCCGCGAGCACGAGGGGCACGAAGTGCTCGGTGCGGGGGTGCGCCATGCGCGCGGCGGGGGCGCGCTTCATGAAGTCGACGAGGGCGTCGTCGTCACGCTGGGTGAGCGTCTCGGCGGTCCATCGGTCGTACTCCGACGCCCACGCGGGGGTGGTCTCGCCGAAGCCGGCCCCGAGGTTGTGGGTGATGAACCCGCTCCCCACGATGAGCACGCCCTCGTCCCGCAGGGGCGCGAGCTTGCGACCGAGCGCGTAGAGCCGCGTGGGGTCGAGCGAGGGCATGGACACCTGGAGCACGGGCACGTCGGCACCCGGGTACATGACCATCAGCGGCACGTAGGCGCCGTGATCGAGGCCACGCTCCGGGGCGTCGGCGGTGGGCTCGCCGGCGTCTCCGAGGAGCGCCCGCACCCGAACGGCGAGCTCGGGGGCGCCCGGCGCGGGGTACTTCGCCTGGTAGTAGCGGGCCGGGAAGTTGTAGAAGTCGTACACGAGCGGCACCGTGCGCGTGGCGCCGAGCGTGACCGGCGCGCCCTCCCAATGCGCGGACACCATGAGGATGGCGCGCGGCCGTGGCAGTGCGGTGCCCCACGCGGCGAGGGAGGCCACCCAATCGGGGAAGTCGACGAGCGGCGGCGCACCGTGGCCGATGAAGAGCACGGGCATCCGCGCGGCGGAGGGCGTCGACAGGGGCGAAGGTGACAGGGGCGAGGTGGGGGTCGGCATGGTGGGCTCCGAGCTTGGCGCCGAGAGCCTAGGCACCCCCCGCCCCCGCTGCCCGACACAGGTTGTCACGATGCCGGCGGCGCTCAACGCTACGAGCTGCAGGACGCGACGGCGGTGCATGGGGCTCCCCTACGATCGTTCGGAGAGCGGCGCCACCGGCGGCGCCCCCTCGCCGCGGGCGCCGGCCCCGATCGTCTCGCGCACGACGCGCAGGCGGTCCTCCAGCGGCCCCGCGAGCACGGTGTAGGGCACGCCGAGGACCGCCAGCACGACGCGGTAGTGGGCCTGCATGCGCTGTTGGAACCCGGGATCGCTGCGGGTGCCGTCCTGCACGAACCCGAAGTCCGGCTCGCAGAGGAACAGGTGGTCGTAGCGGGTCTCCCGGGCGAGGGCCGCGAGCGCCGGATCCACGCGCCCGTGCCACATCGCCGCGAACACGGCCGTCGTGAGCGGCGTCGTGTCCACGAAGAGCCAGCGTCGGGCTTCGCGGCGCCGTGCCTCGGTCCACGCGACGTGCGTGCGCCCGATGTCGACGAAGTCGGCCTCGGCGAGCCCGCCCTGGGCCTCCCACAAGGTGCGTCCGTACTCGGGGACGCAGGTGGTGTCGAGCTCGGCCGCCAGCCGCTCGGCGAGGGTGGTCTTCCCGGTGGACTCGGCGCCGACGAACGCGACGGTGGTGACGAAGTCGGCGTACACGACGGGCGCGAGGAAGTGGCGGAGCCCGTGCGGGTCGGCGCGCAGGGCGGTGCCGGACACGGGGATGGCGACACGGCCGAGGTCGACGCGGCGGTGGGTCACCGGGTGGCCGAGCGCGCGGGTGAGCGCGGCGGCGAACCCGTCGCCGTAGCTCTCGCTGGTGTAGACCACGTCCACCGGCCAGCCCCAGGCCCGCAGGAGGGCGGCGACGAAGGCCCGGGGCTCCTCCTCGGGGGCGTCGTTGGCGGGCAGGGGCGGCACGGCGGGGTCCGGGCGGGCCGGATCGAGGACCGCGACCCCCGCGAGGCGGACTCCGTAGAGCGCGTCGAGCCAGTGGCGGCGCCGCGGGGCCTCGCACCCGGGAAGCTCGGGCAGGGACCAGGACAAGACGCGCACCTCGTCGCACTCGGCGAGGGCGGTGTCGAGGACGAGCTGGTGCCCGAGATGGAGGGGCGAGAGCTTGCCGACGACCAGGGCGCGGCGGGGTGCCCGGCCGCCACCGGCCGCTCCGGCATGGGGAACGGGCCGGCTCACGCGGCGGTGCCGGGGCGGGCCTCGGCCGCCGAAGCATCGTTTCGCGCGAGCGTTTGCCAGTGCCGCAGGCCCCACGCCGCGTTGACGAGGTAGCCCGCGTACAGGAGCGCGGTGAGGGGGATGCCCTTGTCGAGGTAGAGCGGCACGGAGAGCACGTCCGCGGCGATCCAGAGCCACCAGCTCTCCACCTTGCGTTGCATGAGCAGCCAGGTGGCCGCGACGCTCAACGCCAGGATGGCCGAGTCCACGAACGGCGCGGCGGCGGACGTGAACGCGTAGAGGAGGCCGCCGTAGCCGCCGACGGTGCCGCCCACGAAGAGCAGCGTGGCGACGGCGTCGGCGCGGGTGGCGCGGGTGACGGGGAGCTCGGTCCGGGCCGCCCCGCCGTGCGCCGGCCCGCCGTACGACCAGCGCCACCAGCCGAGCCCGCTCGTGACCGCGAAGAACCCCATCAGCGTCACGTCGGCGTAGAGGCGCACCTCCCAGAACACGAGGCCGAGGAGCACGGAGCCGACGATGCCCGTCCACCACGTGTGGACCGAGTTGCGGTTGGCCCCGACCACGGAGAGCGTGTTGAACACGATGGAGAGGGGCTCGAGCATCGCGTGGCGTTGTACCGCGCGCGCGTGCCCGCGCCGAGCGGCCCTCCCGCGGGCCCCCTCCCGCCGCTACGCCCCCGGCTCCGGCTCGAGCTCCGGCCCGACATCCGGGGGTGTCGCCGGGGCGCCGCCCGTGGTCTCGAACGTGACATCCACCTCGGCCCGGTAGATCTGCTCGCCCGACATCACGGGCATCGACGCGATGTCGGCGTCCTGCGCCGCGCGCTCCATGTACACCGGCCCCGGCGGCGTCGTGTCCTGCGTGCGGATGGAGATGCGCATCGGGTCGCCGAGCGAGACGCCCAGCTCGGTCGCCACCTGCTCCGCGTAGGTGCGCGCGTCCGCCACCGCGGCCTCGAGGGCCTGCTGCCGCACGGCGTCCTCGTCCTCGACCTTCCAGGCGACGCCCAGCACCTCGTTCGCGCCGGCGGAGACCGTGGCGTCGAGCACCGCGCCCGCGGCCATGGGGTCATCCACCCGGATCTCCAGGATGGAGCTGGCTTCGTAGCCGACCAGCCGGGGCCCCGTATGCTCGTCGTACTCGTAGCGGGGCTGGAGCGAGAGTTGGGAGGTCCGGATGCGCTCGGGTGGCACCTGGCTGGCGAGCGCCTGGGCGACCGCCTCCATCTTCTTGGCGGCGGCGTCGAACGCGGACGCGGCGGTGTCACCCTGCGCGCGCACGCCGAGGGTCAGCACGGCCTCGTCGGGCGCCACGTAGACCTCGCCCACGCCCGAGATCTGGAGCGTGGACCGCGTGTCGATCTCGGCGGCCAAGAGCGGGGCGGAGAGGTACAAAAGGGTCGTGAGCATGGGACTCCCTCGTCGTTTGCAAAGGGTAGGGGCCCCAGCCCGGATTCCAAGCAGGAACGGTGGCTACGCCGCGGTTCCCACGGCGAGCCCACGCACGCGCGGCCGGCCCTCCGCCGACACGAAGCACCGCGAGCCCTCGCCGTCGAACACGCGCAGCTCGGCCTCGCGCGCGTCCCGGCCCGGGTGGACCCACGCGAAGGCGTTGGTCCCGACCTTGATGGTGCACTCGACGTCGTCGTAGGCGGGCGACCAGTGGCCGGTGTTGAGGAACGCCACGCCGTCGTGGCGGCGGGTGGCGGCGCGGTGGGTGTGTCCCATCACCACGCGCGACACCCGGGCGATGCGGCCGAGCTCGCCGATGCGCCGCTCGATGTTGGCCTCGGTGTTCCCGACGTCGGAGCGGCAACTCCGCGAGTACGCCACGTAGAAGGGGAGGAGCGCGAGAAAGAGCACCACGGCCCACCCCCAGCCGACCCCCGACATCCAGTGAAGGGCCGTGGAGAGCTGGAACACCACCGCCACGAGCAGCACGAGGAGGCCCACGCGATCGAGCCAGAGCTCGCGGGCCACCTTGAGCGGGGAGTAGACCGCCGGATGGACCGCCACGTCCCGGAGCGCACGCACCATCGCCGGCGTGGCACGGGCGCGACGGGCGGCGTCGCGAACGAGCTGCTCCAAGCGGGCGGGGTCTCGGAGCGCGGGGCGCAGGCCCTCGTCGACCGACACCCAGA
Organism: Pseudomonadota bacterium; assembly: GCA_030684355.1. GTDB lineage: Bacteria > Myxococcota_A > UBA796 > UBA796 > SXON01 > CAJBVW01. The sequence continues at coordinate 48,574 of JAUXTN010000203.1, read as the reverse complement.
GGGTGAACACCGCGGTCCAGAACCAGGTCCAGGCCAGCAACGGCTGCTGGCGCGCGACGTAGCGCCAGAAGAAACGCACGTATTCGGGGAACGGCCGGATGAAGCTGCTCTCCACGTGGGGGTTGAAGAGCCCCATCCCATTGAGCATCAGCTTCCCCGCGATGTTCCCGAACGGCATGCGCACGCGGAGGCGCCCCTTGACCTCGATGAAGGGGTGGAGCGGATCGTGGCAGACACAGTAGGCGTCGAGCTGGTTGCCGTGCATGACGAGGGTGTCCCCCCCGCAGACGCGGAAGAATTCGCACACGGTCAGGGCGTCGGGGCGCGGCGGGGCCAGCGCCTGGCGCAGCTCCGCCTGCACCGCCGGCCAGTGCAGCTCCAGGTCGTGGTTGCCGATGATGAAGACGAGCAGGTTGCCGTCGGCCATGAAGCGGGAGAGCTCGGCCACGAGCGCGGGGTGGTGCGACAGGATGCGCTGCATCTTCCAGGCGGAGCGGGCCTCTTCGGGGACCATGCCCCGGCAGCGCTCCAGCCAGCTGATCGGGAACGCCGCCGGGCTCGGCGCGGCGATGACCGTGTCGAAGTCGAAGATGTCGCCCGCGAGCACGAGCTCGACCGGCTGGCCGGACGACAGCTCGCGGAGGTGCGCGAGGAGGCGGATCAGCGGGCCGTCGTCGACGACGTCGGCGTGCTTGTAGCGGCGCCACGCCGGCCGCTTCGGATCGGGCGGCTCGATGTCCGAGATGTGGAGATCGCTGATGACCGCGGTGTAGGCCGGCCCCCGTCGAGGCACGGCACGGCGTTCCGTGTAGGGCGCCTCGTTTTCGTCCTGAGATGCGTGCGGCACGAGGCCCCCCGTGAGGCCGACCACCTACCCTCGGGGGGCGAGGGCCACGGCGACGGTTGCATGTCGAGACGGCGACGGTTGCGGGGCTCTCCCCTCGGGGGCGCCCCCGTCGGGCCGCCCGCCGCGCGGCGGGAGAGGGGGCGCGCCGCGCCGCGGAGGTGCGCACGCCGGGGTTGTAAGAGCGGTGTCACGCTCGGTCATTGACCGTCGCGGGTCCGCCCGCATACGCTCCCGCGCAGCGCCCACTGCACTCGCGTTTCCGATCAGGCTGGCTGCTACCGAGGTCTTCATGTCCCGTACGAGCTCCCTCCTCGCGCTCATCGGCCCGTCCGCGCTCCTCGCCCTCGCCGCCTGCGGCGTCGGCCCCGAGTCCGGCGAGTCCGGTGACTCCGCGCCGGCCGACTCCGCGCAGCTCGCCGCCGCTCCCGCCGAAGCCGAGCTCGTCATCCACGCGGACGACGCCCGCGCGGCCGTGGTCCTCGGCACCGGCGCGGACGCCGACGCCGACGGCTACGCCACCAGCCTCGACTGCGACGACGCTGACGCCACCGCGTTCCCCGGCGCAACCGAGGCGGACGACCTCGCGGACGACGACTGCGACGGCTGGGTCGACGAGGACTTCGTCGCCGTGGGCGACGTGGTCGTGACCGAGGTGAACCGCCAGTCCCGCTTCGGCGGCAGCGTGGTGGTCAACGACGGCTCGTGGGTCGAGGTCTACAACACCTCCGACCGCACCGTCGACCTCGCGAATTGGGTCCTCTCCCGCGGCCACGGCACCCCCTACAACCAGGTCACGCTCGACGCCGCGAGCGCCCCCGTCGTCGCTCCCGGCGACTACGCCGTGTTCTGCGACACGGACAACTACCAGGGCTCGGCGGCCGCGTTTCCGGCCACGTGCGACTACGTCTGGGGCGACGAGGCGCAGGCCGGCAGCTACGTCGGCACCTACCACGACAACACGTTCTACCTCCGCCGGGACACCGACACCGTCGGCCTCTACGTCGGTGGCAGCCGCACGACGGGCACCCTGGTGGACGCCGTCAAGTGGACCTACGACGCGACGAACGGCTACTGGCCGCGCGACGCCAGCTACTCGCTGAGCCTCGACAACGGCTACTTCGACAGCACGCTGAACGACAGCGTGGGCGTGTGGTGCTCCACCACCAGCAGCGCCGCGGGCACGGTCGCCGCGAGCTCCGCCTGGGTCTGGTACGACAACCTCTCCAGCACGCGCGACGAGCACGGCACCCCCGGCGCGGACAACTACAGCTGCCAGAGCCTCCCCGATCAGGACGGGGACGGCTACACCGGCGTCGACGACTGTGACGACGCCGACGCCGCGATCCACCCCGGCGTGGCCGAGGACTGCGACGGTGTCGACCAGGACTGCGACGGCGACATCGACGACGGCGCGCCCGGCAGCAGCGACTGGTACGCGGACGTCGACGGGGACACCTACGGCGACCCCGGCGGCCTCCTCTCTACCTGCGCCACGCCCGCCGGCTACGTCCTCAACGCGGACGACTGCGACGACACGTCCGCCACCGCGCTCCCCGGCGGCACGGAGGTCTGCGACGACCTCGACAACGACTGCAACGGCCTCGTGGACGACGGCGGCCTGAGCGGCTCGAACGTGTTCTACGCGGACACCGACGGGGACTCCTACGGCGACCCCGCCAGCACCACCGCCACCTGCGTCCTGCCCGCCGGCTACTCCGCGGACGACGCCGACTGCGACGACACCAACGCCGCCACCTCCCCGGACGGCGTCGAGGCCGACGACCTCGTCGACAACGACTGCGACGGCTGGGTCGACGAGGACTTCATCGCCGTGGGCGACATCGTCGTCACCGAGATCAACCGCCAGGCCCGCTTCGGCGGAGCCGTCGTCGTGAACGACGGGTCCTGGGTCGAGGTCTACAACGACTCCTCCCGCAGCATCGACCTCTCGAACTGGACCATCGCGCGCGGCACGTCGACCTCCGGCCACCAGGTCGCCCTCGACCCCGCCGAGGCCCCGCTCCTCGCCCCCGGCGAGTACGCGGTGTTCTGCGACACCGACAACTACGAGGCCTCCGCGACCGCCGCGTGGCCGCTCACGTGCGACTACGTGTGGGGCGACGAGACCCAGGCCGCGAGCTACCAGGGCGAGTTCCACAACAACGCCTGGTACCTCCGTCGTGACGCGGATACGTTCGCGATCTACTCGGGCGGCTCCCGCACCACCGGCACCCTCGTCGACTCCGTGAGCTGGACCTACAGTTCGACCGCCGGGTACTGGCCGCGCAACGCCGGCTACTCCATGAGCCTGGACAGCGCGTACGTCGACGACACGCTGAACGACCAGCGCACGGCCTGGTGCTCCACTTCGAGCAACGCCGCGGGCACGGTGTCCGTCAACTCGGCGTGGCGCTGGTTCGACAACCTCACGACCGTCAACGACGAGCACGGCACGCCCGGCGCCGCCAACTACGACTGCCTGAGCGACCCCGACCTCGACGGCGACGGTGTCACCGGCGCGACCGACTGCGACGAGGCGAACGCCACGACCTACCCCGGGGCCCCCGAGACCTGTAACGACGTCGACGACGACTGCGACGGCACGGTCGACGAGGACGCCATCGACGAGCCGCTCTGGTACGCCGACGGGGACGGCGACGGCTTCGGCGACCCCCTCGTGGTCGACCTCGCCTGCGATCAGCCCGCCGCCTACGTCGCGGACGACACCGACTGCGACGACACCGCCGTGGCGATCAACCCCGGCGCCGACGAGCTCTGCAACGGCCTCGACGACGACTGTGACGCGAGCGTGGACGAGGCCGCGGTCGACGCCCCCACCTGGTACAACGACGTCGACCTCGACACCTACGGCAGCGACGCCGACGCGATCGTCGCGTGCGACCAGCCGGTCGGCTACCTCGCCGGCGGCGGGGACTGCGACGACGCCGACCCCGCGATCAACCCCGGCGCGACCGAGACCTGCGACGGCGTGGACGAGGACTGCGACAGCGCCATCGACGACGGCGCGCCCGGGTCCGACACCTTCTACGCGGACGCCGACGGCGACGCCTACGGCAACGCCGCGAGCAGCACGCTCTCCTGCGTGGCGCCCACCGGCTACGTCGCGGACGCCACCGACTGTGACGACGCCGCGGCGACCACCAACCCCGGCGCCGCCGAGGTGTGCGACGACGGCGTGGACAACGACTGCGATCCCGACCCGACGAGCTGCGAGTGGTCGGGCAGCCGCGGCGTGAAGGACGAGTACGACTTCCGCGGCTACGGCACGGCGGCGGGCCACTCGGTCGGGCACTCCGTCGCCAACAACGGCGACTTCAACGGCGACGGCCTGGACGACGTGGTGGTGGGTCAGGCCTACCACGACGACGGCGCGGTGGTCGACGCCGGCCGGTTCCACCTCTGGTACGGCGCGGTCGACGCCGACGACACCGTCTCGACCGCCGACGTGACCGTCACCGGCAGCAGCGCCATCGCCTCCGACCAGTTCGGGTGGGCGAGCCGCTTCGCGGGCGACGTGGACGGCGACGGCATCGACGACCTGCTCTCCTCCGCGTGGCTCGCCGGCTCGAACAACGCCGGCCGCGCCTACCTCTTCCTCGGGGGCACCACGCCCACGGGGGTGGCGGACGCCTTCGCCAGCTTCACCTCGACGGGGACGAACAACTTCACCGGCGCGGTGGTGGACGGCGGCGACATCGACGGCGACGGCCTCGCCGACGTGGTGGTGACCGCCTACGGCCGGTTCAGCTCGGCGGGCGCGGTCGCGGTGTGGAACGCCACGACGATCGGCGGGGGCGAGGAGGTGATCACCTCGGACGCCTCCGTGTTCATCACCGGCGCCGCGGTGGGCGACTACCTCGGCTACTCCGCGGCCATGGCGCCGGACCTCGATGGCGACGGCCTCGCGGACCTCATCGTCGGCGCCCCGGCGGCCGGCACCACGACGACCCCGGGCAAGGCCTACGTCTTCTACGCGGTGGACACGCTGTCCGGCACCGTGTCGGCCTCCACCGCCGACGCCGAGCTGGCCGGCACCGCGAACGGCGATCGCTTCGGCCTCGCCGTCGCGAGCCTCGGGGACATCAACAACGACGGCACGGGAGACTTCGCGCTCGCCGCCGACAAGGAAGACACCGCCGGCACCGACGCCGGCACCGTCTACCTCTACACCGCCGCGCCGACCGGCTCCGTGTCGGGCGCCACGACGGCGGCCTCGACCCTCACCGGCGAGCTCGCGGGTGACTTCTTCGGCCGCTCGGTGGCCGGCCTCGGCGACATCAACGGCGACGGCTACGACGACGTGTCGGTGGGCGCCACCGGGTACGACGTGGGCTCGCTCTCCGGCGCGGGTGCCCTGTACGTGATGTACGGGCCGGTCGCGGCGGGCAGCTCCTCGGCCGCGGCGTACGACGCCCAGTTCCTCGGGGCCAACGGCTCCGACGCGGTCGGGTACGCGGTCACCGGCGGCGGCGACGTGGACGGCGACGGCTACGCCGACTTCCTCACCAGCGCCCCGAGCTGGGACGCCTTCGGGTACTACAACGGCGGCGGGTCCTGGCTGTTCTACGGGCGCGGCGAGTAGGTCCGAGCACGGTGGGGCGCGCCATGGTCCTCCTGCTCTCCATCTTCGGTTGTACGTCGCCCTCGTCCGGCGGGGGCGGCGACGGGCCGGTTTGGGGGGGCGGCCCGGACACGGGGGTGGAGGGCCCCCTCGAGCTGCCGGCGGGCGCCTGGGTCCTCGACGGGGTGACGGTCGTGGACGCCGAGGGCGCCCAGTCGGACCGTGCCGTCGTCATCGCGGCGGGCACCATCGTGGACGTGCGCGCGGCTTATGCCGCATGGCCGGACGGCGTGGAGGTGCGCGACGCGACGGGGCAGTTCGTCGTCCCCGGCCTCGTGGATGCCCACGTGCACCTCGCCTACGGCGGCGGCATCGGCACCGTCGGAGACACCCTCGCGGCCAACCTGCGTGGCCAGCTCTACTGGGGCGTGACCCAGGTCGTCGACGTGGGCGGGCCGGAGGTCCTCTTCGCGGTGCGGGATCACGTCGCGGCGGGGGAGCTCGTCGGGCCGCGCATCCTCGCGACGGGGCCCATGCTCACGGCGGTCGGGTCCCACCCGTGCGAGACGGCCCCCGACCCCGATCTCTGCGTGTTCGTGGACGCCACCGACGCCTCCCTCGCGGCCACGTGGCTCCGGGACGCGGGCGCGGACGCGTTGAAGGTCGCCCTCGCGGACGCCTCGTTCTCCCCCTGGGGCGAGACGCCGCGCCTCGACGTGGCGGCGATCCGCGCGGCCGCCGCGACCGGGCTGCCGGTCTACGCGCACGTCGACGAGGACGAGGACGTCGTCGACGCGGTGGACGCGGGCGCGACCGTGCTGGCCCACCCGCCGTTCGCCGGCCCGATCGGCCCGCTCGCGCTCGCCGCCGGCGCGACGGCGGAGGCCGTCCACACCACGGTGTCGGCGTTCGCGGGGGTGGGGGATCTCCTCGCCGGCCGCACCGACCCCGATGACCCGAGCCTCCTCCTCACCGACGCCGTGCGCGACGACTGGCGCTCCGTGCGCGACGGCGAGACGACGCTCCTCGCCGGATGGCCGGAGGCGTCCGCGGGGTGGGCAGAGCAGGCGCGCGCCAACCTCGGGGCCCTCCGGGCGGCGGGTGCGACCCTGGTCCCGGGCTCCGACGCCGGGTACTGGTTCGTCCCGCACGGCGCGGGGCTGCACCGCGAGCTCGATGAGCTGGTGGCGCTCGGGTACACGCCCACGGAGGCCCTCGCGGCCGCTACGCGCGACGCCCGGGCGGTGCTCGGCGTGGATGGCGGTCTGATCGTGGCAGGCGCGCCCGCGGACCTCCTCCTGCTGGATGCCGACCCCACGCTGGACGTGGCCGCCCTCTCCGCCATCGACACCGTCGTGCTCGCCGGGGTGCCGCATGCCCGCGAGGCCCTCCGGGACGCCGCGACGGGCGCCTTCGCCGACGTGTGTCTCACGGACGAGTGCGGTGCGGGCGAACGCTGTGACGGCGTGTCCCACACTTGCCGCCCCGCCTGTGACACCCCCTACGACGTGTATGAGCCCGCCTGTGGCGCCGACGCGTGGTGCATGCCGGCGGACGGCGCCGCGGAGACGCTCGGGGCGTGCCACATCGAGGCGCCCTGCGATCTCTACGGCCAGGACTGCGAGCCCGCCTGGTACGGCCGCGCGTGTGTGCCCTACGACCACGACACCTCCGCGTGTTGGACCGCGGGGCCCCGGCAGGCCGGGGAGAGCTGCGCCTGGACCGACCCGGCGCGGGCGTGCGGCGTGGGCCTGTTCTGCTCGTGGGTAGACGACCGGTGCTACGAGCTGTGCGATCCCGACGCCGTGGACACGTGCGCCGGCGGGGCCCGTTGCGTCGAGCAGGACGCGGCGCCGGGGGTCGGGTGGTTCGGAATCTGCCTGTGACCGGTGTCCTGGACGCCCCGGGGACGCTCGCCGGGGCCTCGCGCGTCTAACCCCCAGGTGGGGGGGAGAGATGCGCAGGTGGTGGCTCGTAGCGGCGCTCGCGCTGTCGGTCGGGGGGGCTCCCGCGTGCACCGCACGGCAGCGCGTGAAGCTCGAGACCAAGGTGGCGACCGCGCTCGTCTCCGAAGCGCAGGAGCGCGAGATCGGGCGCCAGATCCACAAGGAGCTCGACCACCAGGGCGTGGAGTACGTGCGTGACCCGTTCGTGGTCGACTACGTCGAGGACATCGTCGCGCGGCTGGCCACCGAGGTGCGGCGCGAGGGTGCCACCGACGAGGTCCACGTGCACGTCATCGACGATCTCAAGATCGTCAACGCGTTCGCGACCCCCGGGGGGCACCTCTACGTGTTCTCGGGGCTCCTGCTCGCGGCGGGGGACGAGGCCGAGGTGGCCGGCGTCCTCGGCCACGAGCTCGGCCACATCGTGGCGAAGCACCCCGCGCGCCGCCTCGCCCTCGCGATGGGGTACCAGGCCCTCGCAAGCCTCGCGCTCGGGAGGGACCCCGAGGAGATCAAGCAGGTGGCGGCCTCGCTGTTGGGCGGCGGCGTCCTCGCGGCGCACGGGCGTGGCGAGGAGAACGAGGCCGATCAGCTGGGGATCGCCTACCTGCATCGCGCCGGGTACGACCCCGCCGGGCTCGTGCGCTTCTTCAAGCGGGTGCGGGAGATGCAGGGCGATCCGCCCGCCGTGCTCATCTGGTTGTCGTCTCACCCCGCGACGGGCGCGCGCATCGATCGGGTCCGCGAGATCATCCGTGGGCGCGGGTGGGAGGGCGGCGAGGAGGGCAAGGACGTGCACCAACGCGTCCAGAGGGCGCTCCGCCCACCGGCGCCGACGCGTGGGCGGCCTCGGGGGTCGTAGGCATGCGACGCGAAGCCCGCGGCCCTCGTTAGACTTGCCGTATGTCCGATTCTCCCGCTCCCGCTCCCGCGCCACCTCCCGACCGCTACGACGATTGCGGCGCGTTCGCCCAGGGTGGCACCGCGGCCGTGCACCTCACGCTGGATCGGGTGCTGGGGCGCTCCGTGGCGACGAAGATCGCGAAGTCGACCGACCCCGTCCAGCTTGCCCGGTTCCGCCGGGAGGCGTGCATCACCGCCCAGCTCGAGCACCCCAACATCGTGCCGGTGCACGACCTGGGCGCGACCTGGTTCACGATGAAGCGGGTGGAGGGCGCGACGCTGTCCGCGCTCGTACGTGGGGAGCCGTTTGGCGTCGGGATGCTCGGCAAGGTCGTCGACATCCTCGTGAAGGTCTGCGACGCCCTCGCCTTCGCCCACGACCGCCGGGTGGTGCATCGGGACCTCAAGCCCGAGAACGTGATGGTGGGCCGCTTCGGGCAGGTCTACCTGATGGACTGGGGCATCGCGCAGGTGGATGGCGTCTCCGACGCGCCCTACGCCGGCACCACCGCGTGGGTCGCGCCGGAGCAGGCCCGCGGCGAGTCGTGTGACGGCCGCGCGGACGTGTGGGGCGTGGGCGGGCTCCTCTACTACGCCTTGTGCGGGGGCCGCCCGAACGTGGGCGCGACACCGGAGGAGCGGGTCGCGAGCGCGCGGGCAGGGCGCCGTCCGCGGGCGCCGGCGGACGTGGCCCCGACCCGGAACCTCCCCGCCGAGCTGGTCCGCATCGCGATGAAGGCCTTGGAGCCGGACGCCGACCGCCGCTACCCGGACGTCACCGCGATGGGGGCCGATCTCCAGGCCGTGCGCGAGGGGGGCTGGTGGTTCGAGCTGCGGGTATTCCCGCCCGACTCCGAGATCGTGCGCGAGGGCGACGACGCCGATTCCGCCTACATCCTCGTGTCCGGCACGTGCGAGGTGCGCCAGAACGGGGGGCCGATCGCGGAGATCGGGCCCGGCGAGATCTTCGGCGAGGCCGCGCTGCTCGTCGGCGGGCCGCGCACGGCGTCGGTCGTCGCGTTGACGGAGGTCGTGACGCGGGTGATCACCCGGGAGGCGCTGGATGCGGAGCTCGGCCGGGATCGGTGGATGGGCGCGTTGGTGCGCGGGCTCGGTCGCCGCTTCCACGAGCTCTCCTTGGAGAACCTCGAACGCCGATTCTAGGCCGGGGACCCCCCCTGGCCGGGATGCCGAGGCGGCGCGGGGTGTGCAGCTTTGAGGGATGCTACGGTGCCCCGAGCCGGCGGCGGCCCTCCGGGATCAGGTCCTCGCCGACCTCGCGAACGCCTTCGCGGAAGCCGTGACCGACGAGAAGAGGCTGGTCCAACTCGTGGTCGAACGCGTCGGTGCCCTCACGGGGGACGCCTGCGTCATCCGTCTGCTCGGCGACGACGGCGCCTTGCGGGCGGTCGCGCAGTACCACGCCGACGCGGCGCTCCTGCTGCGGATCCGGGCGGTCTCCCTCGCGACGGATCCCGACCCGGGTGCGGGCATCTGGCAGCAGCTCCTCGGCGAGCGTAGGTTCGTGCGGCTGCAGATCTCGCCCACCGCCCTCCCCATGGGGCTGACGGCGGACCAGCGCACCCTCTGGTCGAGCCTGCCCGTCACCTACTTCCTGGGCGTGCCGCTCATCGCCCGCGGGCGGGTGCTGGGCGGCATCCTCGTCGTGCGGTGCCAGCGGCAGGAGCCGCACACGGACGAGGAGGTGGCGCTGCTGCGGGACCTCGGGGAGCGCGCGGCCCTCGCCATCGACAACGCCCGCCTCTACACGGCCGAGCGCGCCGCCCGCACCCGGGCCGAGGCCGCGGAGGCCGCGCTCCGGACCGAGCTGGCCGAGCGGATGCGGGCCGAGGAGCAGCGGCGGTCGTCGGAGGAGCGGCTGCGGCTGCTCGTGCAGGCGGTCGTCGACTACGCGATCTTCATGATCGACGATGCTGGCGCGATCTCCTCCTGGAACGCCGGCGCCCAGCGCATCTACGGGTGGTCCGAGGCGGAGGCGATCGGGCGCCACGCCGCGCTGCTCCTGCCTACGTCGCGGCCCGAGGGGGCGGTCGGGGACCTGCTGGAGGCGGCCCGGAACACCGGCCGCGCTGAGGTCGAGGGCTGGGGGGCCCGCCGGGACGGCTCGCAGTTCTGGTCGAACACCGTCGTGAGCGCGATCCGCACGAACGGGGATCTGCTGGGGTACGCCGTCGTGACGCGCGACTTGACGGCGAGCCGGCATGCCGAGGCCACCCAGAGCATGAACGCGCAGCTCGAGGCCCGCACCCGCGACCTGGCGGCCGCCAACGAGGAGCTCGAGGCCTTCGCCTACAGCGTCTCCCACGACCTCCGGGCGCCGCTGCGCGCCATCGACGGCTTCAGCCAGGCCCTGCTCGAGGACCAGGGCGCGCTGCTCGACGCCACGGGGCAGGGGCACCTGCGCCGCGTCCGGGCGGGGGTTGCCCGGATGCGGCAGCTCATCGACGACATGCTCCAGCTCTCGCGGAGCACCCGGGTGACCCTCGAGCCCGACGACGTCGACCTCGCGCGCATCGCGAACGAGGTGATCGCCGAGCTGCAGGTCCGCGACCCGGGGCGCGCGGTCACGGTCCACATCCCCGAGCGGATGCGGGTGCGGGGCGACCCACGGCTCCTCCGCATCGTGATGGAGAACCTGCTCGGGAACGCCTGGAAGTTCACCCGGAACACCGAGGCCGCGGAGATCACCGTGAGCTGCGAGCTCGTGGGGGACGAGGTGTCCGTGACCGTGCGCGACAACGGCGCGGGCTTCGACATGGCCTACGCGCGCCGCCTCTTCCAGCCCTTCCAGCGGCTGCACACCGTGGAGGAATTCGAGGGGACCGGCATCGGGCTCGCGATCGTCCGACGCATCGTGCATCGGCACGGCGGACGCGTCTCGGCCGAGGGGGCTCCCGACGCGGGGGCGGCGTTCCACTTCACCCTGCCCGCCCATCCGGATGCCCCACCGCGCGACGCCGAGCCCGTCCAGGCCGGGTGATCGCGCATCGTTCCACGGATGTCGTGGCCGGCCGGGGTCGAGGTGTGAAAGGATGGGCGCAAGCTGCGGTCTGGCCCCCCGGCACGCCGCTTGCTTTCCCCCCTGGCGCACCGGAGCCCCCATGTTGACCACCCTCGCCCTCTCCGCCCTCTTGGCGCCGGCCGCCGCCTCCGACCTCGCCTCGAGCCTCTGGCACCCCGGCGCCGGGGCGATGGACAAGGGGTTCGCCTACGCGGGCACCACGGTGCTCGCCGCGGCGGACGACAGCTTCGCGGGCACCTGGGTCGGGGCCACGGCGGCCTGGGCGCCCACCCGGCGCCTCTCCGTCAGCGGCACGGCGCTGGTGGCGGTCGGCTCGACCGTGGTGGGCGCGGGCGCGCGCTTCAACCTCATCGAGTCGAAGTGGTTCCGGGCGGGCCCGGTGGTGTTCGGCGCGGCGTGGGACCACACGGAGATGGAGTCGAGCCGGTCCATCGGTGGCGGCCTGGGGCTGGCGGTGGAGAGCGGCTTCTCCCGCGTACGGTTCGACACGTTCGTGCCGCTCGTCGTGGTCACGACCGAGGCCGGCCCGCTCATCCCCGCGGACCGTCTCCCGGGGTTCGACCACTGGAACGTCGGGATGACCGTGCGCATGGGCAGCTCCCACGCCAACCGGATCCGCGGCGGCATCGCGAGCGGCGGGGTCTCGCTCGCCTACCAGCACGTCGGCGAGCGCTGGTTCATGGAGACCGCCGTGACCGCGGGCGTGAGCCCGGCCATCTCCGGCAGCCTGCGCGGCGGGTTCGTGTTCTGAACCGACGGTGAGCCGCCGCAGGTGGCCCACGGCGCAAGCATGAGCATGGCCGGCCATGGTGATGACAAGTCCGGACCGGGGCGGGCGCGCCGTCGCGCGCGTGGAGATCCAGGTTTTGCCTGGGAGATGCGCCATGTCGGAGCCCACGCGAGACCCCGGATGGCGGCAGGGGTACCGGCTCGTGGCGGTCCTGGGCCTGGCCGGATGCACGGAGACGGGGATCGTCGCCGGACTCGACAGCGGAGTCGGGCCCGAGGAGGCGGAGGTCTTCGCGCGCCCGGCGCTGGGGCCGGACGCGCCGCTGCCGATCGGGGACGAGATGCTGGACGCGTGGGCGGCCCCGGCGCCCGAGCCCCCCATGGCGTCCGACGCCCTGTTCGCCGAGGGGAGCGTGCATCGCATCGATCTCGAGCTCGACGCGGCGGCCCGCCTCGCGCTCGCCGACGAGCCCCGCGAGGACGTGCCCGCCACGCTCCGCTTCGGCGAGCAGCGCTGGCTCGTGGGGCTCCGGTTGAAGGGGAGCTTCTCCTACCGGGACCTCCCGGAGAAGGCGTCGTTCAAGATCGACTTCCAGGAGTACGAGGTCGACCAGCGCTTCTTCGGCCTCCAGCGCATCACCCTCAACGCGATGGTGCAGGACGGGAGCATGATCCGGGAGCACGAGGCCTACTGGATGTACCGCCGCCTCGGGGTGCCGGCGCCACGGCACGGCTACGCCGAGGTGTGGCTGGATGGCCAGCGCATGGGCCTCTATGGCGTGCTCGAGACCATCGACGGCACCTTTGCCGAGCGCGCGTTCCCGCGGGACGCCGCCGGGCCGATCTACGAGGGCGGCTACGGTGTCGACCTGGACGACAGCGACCCCGCCCGCTTCGACATGCACCGCCAGGGCGAGCTGGTCGAGCCCTGGAGTGACCTCGCGGCGCTCCAGGCGGGGCTCCTCGCCACCACGCCCGACACCTACCTCGCGTGGCTGGAGGACCGCTTCGACGCGGACGCGCTCTTCCGGATGTGGGCGTTGGACCTCGTGCTCGGTCACCGCGACGGGTACGTCGGGCGCGGCAACAACTTCCTCCTCTACCACGGGCTCCAGAGCGACCGGTGGTGGATGATCCCGTGGGGGCAGGACCAGACCTTCCGCGACGGGCTGGCCGTGCACGGCGGCTACGCGGGGGAGCTGGCGACGCGGTGCGAGGCCTCTCCGGCGTGCATGGAGCGCCTCGACGAGGAGCTGCGCTACGTGGCCGCCACCTGGGAGCGATGGGACCTCTACACGCACGCCCAGGAGACCGCGTCGAAGATCGCGGTGGCGTGCGAGCAGGACCCCAAGAAGGAGATGCCGTGCCACGCGGCGGGGGTCCTCGAGATGATCGCGGCGCGCCCGGCCGAGGTGCGGGCCCAGCTCCAGGAGTAGCGACGCCGACCCGCTCCCTCCGGCCGTGCGCGCGCGGGCTGGCTACCCCAGCGTCATCGCCACCTGGAACGCGAGCACCCCGTAGACGGTTCCGACGACGCCGCCGACCACCATCGCGCCGTAGAACACGTTCTTCAGCCGCTGCTCCTGCAAGACGAGGCTCACCGCGCCCAGCACCAGGCAGAGCTGGAGCCACAAGGTGGAGAGGTCGAACTTGTCGCCGGCGGCCCCGAGCGTCGCGAGCGTCACCTCCCAGGGCTTCGTCCCGACGATCTGGCCCTTCTGCCCGTCGACCTCGAGGACCTGCCCCTCCGGACCCACCGCCGCGGAGCCCAGGAGCAGCTCCTTCTTCTCGGCGTCGTAGCGCTTCACCTCGGTGTCCGCGGCCCCGATCTCCGCTCGGATGGTCTCCACCCCCGAGGGCGCGACCGCACCGGCGTCCAGCAGCGCCGTGAGCAGGCCCTGCTGCTGCTCGACGAGCGACTGCTTGATGCTCTTGCTCTGGTACCACTGGTAGAGCGACGCCTTCTCGTTCGTGCCGATGATCTCGTCGTCGCCGTACTTGCCGCCGCCGAGGTCGACGACGGCGAGCACCGCCGCGAAGACGGCGAGGGTGAGCCCCGCCAGGAACTCGAAGCGACGGTCACCGCCGTCGTCGTTCGCAGGGACGTTGGGGGCGGGCTCGGCAGACGCGGACATGGGCACCTCGGCCGCGCCGCCTACCCGGATGGCGAAACCACGTCGACCTCTGCTGCCCGCGTTACCGACCTTCGAGCACCCAGACGGCGCCGCGCCCGGTGTAGCTCCCCGCGTCCCCGGCCGGCGCACCCATGGCGATCTCGCTGTCGCCGTCCCCGTCCTGGTCGGGCACCAGCGTGACATCGGTGCCGAGCAGATCCGCGGCGTCGTCACCGCGCCACGACGCGTCCGCCCCGGTCAGCGGCGTCGTGCCGCTGTGCGGGCCGTACACGAGCCACGTCGCGCCCGCCGTGGCCCCGCCGTCGGCGTCCTGCGGGCTACCGAAGAGGAGGTCGAGGTCACTGTCACCGTCCACGTCCCCACCGGTGAACTTGTTCGCGCCGAGGAACAGGCTGCTGTTCTCCCCCACGAACGTCGCCTCGGCGGACGCCGCCGCCCCCGAGCTGCCCGCCGGGACGCTCGTGAACAGGTACACCTTGCCCTCCCACACGCCCGTCGAGCTGGCGAAGGGCGCGGAGGCGAGCAGGTCGTCGTAGCCGTCGCCGTCGACGTCGCCCGGCATCGCCACGCGTGTCCCGAAGAGGTTGCTGCTCCCCGCCCCGAGCACCTTCGCGTCCGCCGTGGACAGCGCGATGAGCCCGCCCGACACCGGCCCGTAGACGAGGTACGCCGCGCCCGCCGAGCTCGCGGCGTCGTCGTCGCCGTAGGCGCCGATCCAGAGGTCCGAGTAGCCATCGCCGTCCACGTCTCCGGCGGCCACCCCGTTGCCCGCGTAGTCGGAGTCCGATTCGCCGAGGAACACGGTGTCCGCGGTCGACGGGCCGTCGTACACGACGATGGAGCCGCGGTTGGTGCCGAAGATGTCGTCCTCGCCGTAGCCGCAGAGCCAGTCGTTGCTCCCGGCGGCGGAGGTCATGTCCCCGCCGGCCGCGGCGCTGGAGCACGTGAAGTCCCCCTCGTTGTTGGTCGACATGATCCCGGCGCTGCCGCCGCCGAGGTGCACCCACGCGGCCTCGTCGGCGCCGCCGATCAGGAGGTCGTCCGCGGCGTCCCCGTCGAGATCCCCGAGGTTGACGAGCAGGTTGCCGTACGATCCGGCGTGGTCGCTGTCGACGTTGTAGTAGAGCACGTCGTCGGCGTACGTCGCGAGCACCACGCTCGTCGACATGACCCCGTAGTGCCCGACCACGATGCCGTAGCCGCTCGAGAGGTAGGTCGCCGAGGGGGCGGACAGCATCAGGTCGCCCACGCCGTCACCGTCGAAGTCTCCGCCCTCGACCCGGTGCCCCAGCTCGTCGCCGCTGGCGCCGCCGTAGACCTTGGCGATGAAGTCGTCGTCGGGGTCCGCGCTGCCGGTGTAGCGGCAGTCGGGATCCTCGCTGTCGCAGTCCTGATCCACGCCGTCCCCGCAGATCTCGGGCTCGCCGGGGGAGATGTCGTCATCGGCGTCGTCGCAGTCGTCCGCGGCCGCCGCGTAGCCGGCGGGCTCGTCGCACCGGGCCAGCGTCGCGTCGGTCGTGCCCCACCCGTCCCCGTCGAGATCGACGTACCAGGTGGTCTCGCCGCTCGCCGAGGTGTCGTCGTCGTCCGCGAGGCCGTCGCAGTCCTGGTCGACGTCCCCTTCGTCACAGACCTCCGTGGCGGACGGCGAGATGCTCGCGTTGGTGTCGTCGCAGTCCGTGGAGGTCGCGTAGTGGTCCGGCGGTGCGATGCACGCGGCCGTCCCGGCGTAGCCCCCGTGCCCGTCGCCGTCGCCGTCGCCGTACCACACGGTGGTCTCGGTGACGGTGGGATCGGCGTCGTCCACCAGGGTGTCGCAGTCCTCGTCGTCCCCCGCGCCGTCACACACCTCCGTCCCCACGGGGGAGATCAGCGGGTTGCTGTCGTCGCAGTCGGTGGCCGTCACCGTGTGGCCCGCGGGCAGGTCGCAGGCGGGGGTCGTGCGGTCGCCTCCGTAGCCGTCCCCGTCTTCATCGGCGTACCAGCGGCTCTGCCCGGTCGGGTCGGCATCGCCGTCGTCCGCCATGCCGTTGCAGTCCTCGTCGGTGTCGTCGTCGTCACACACCTCTACCGCGCCGGGCGAGATGTGCTCGTTGCTATCGTCGCAGTCCCCCGGATCGGCGACGTACGCCTCGGGCGGCTCGCACCGGGTGGTCGAGGTCTCGGGGTTTCCGTACCCGTCTCCGTCGACGTCCGCGTAGTAGAGGAGGAAAGAGCCTGGATCCGTGCCGGAATCGTCGTCATCGGCGACTCCGTTGCAGTCCTCGTCGATGTCCGTCGGATCGCACAGCTCCGACGCCCCGGGGTGCACCGCCGCGGAGCCGTCGTCACAGTCGCCAATCGCGCCGGCGTAGCCCACGGGCGCCGCGCACGCGGAGATCGCCACGCCACCCTCCGGCGCGTAGCCGTCCCCGTCCGTGTCGGGGTACCAGTCGGAGGGGTCGGTCGGACCCTCGGGATCGGCGTCGTTGGCACCCAGGTCACAGTCCTCGTCCATCCCGGCGTCGTCACACACCTCCCGCGCGCTCGGGTTCACCAGGGGATCCGTGTCGTCACAATCCGTGGCACCGGGCCATCCGTCGGCATCGGCATCCTCCTTGTCCGGATCGATGGAGGACACGGGTTCGGCGCACGCGGCGAACAGCACGATACCAAGGAAAAAGGCGCGCAAGGATGACTCCTGAACAAGGTGGGGTCGCGACACTCGACGGGTGGCAAGATTACGCACCCCCCTCGCTCTGAAAAGGCCCTCCATTGACGTTTCCTATTGAGCATGGCTACGGTCGGGCCGTGGAGACTCCCCCCATGTACCTACGCGTCCCGTCCTTGCTGATCCTCGTGGCCCTCCTCGCGTCGACCGCGTGCACCGACAAGGACGGTGACGACAGCGGCGGTCCGGATGCGTCGGTGGAGCAATGCGCGAACGACGCCGATGACGACGGCGACGCGCTGGCCGACTGCGAGGACCCCGACTGTGCCGATGACGCCGCCTGCGCCGCCATCGCCGAGCAGTGCACGGACGGCTTCGACAACGACGGCGACTCCCTCATGGACTGCGCCGACTCCGACTGCGCGGCCGATCCGGCGTGCGCGGCGGACCCCGAGACGGACTGCGACGACGGCTTCGACCTCGACAACGACGGCCTCGTCGACTGCGCGGACCCCGACTGCGCCGCGGATCCCGCCTGCGTGGAGGAGACGCCCGAGACCTACTGCTCCGACGGCGTCGACAACGACCTCGACGGCGCCGTCGACTGCGCCGATCCGGACTGCGCCGCCGAGCCCGCGTGCGGCTCGGCGGGCACCGAGCTCTACTGCCTCGACGGGGTGGACGACGACGCCGACGGCCTGATCGACTGCGACGACCCCGACTGCGCCGCCGATCCCGCCTGCGGCGAGGTGCGCGAGACCTTCTGTGTCGACGGCACGGACGACGATCTCGACGGCCTCGTCGACTGCGACGACCCCGACTGCGCGACCGACACCACCTGCGCCGGCAGCGTGGAGACCTTCTGCGTCGACGGCGCCGACAACGACGGCGATGGCCTCGCGGACTGCGACGACCCCGACTGCACCACCGATCCCTCGTGCAGCGCCGCGGAGCGGTTCTGCCTGGACGGCGTGGACGACGATGCCGACGGCCTGGTCGACTGCGACGACCCGGACTGCGCGACGGACGTGAGCTGCGGCGGGAGCGGCGAAGCCTTCTGCCTGGACGGCGTGGACGACGACGGCGACGGGCTGGTCGACTGCGACGACCCGGACTGCGCGGCGGACGCGAGCTGTGGAACGGCCGTCGAGGCCTTCTGCCTGGACGGCGTGGACGACGACGGCGACGGCCTCATCGACTGCGACGACCCGGACTGCGTCATCGACCCGAGCTGCTAAGGGGCCGGTCGTCCGCTGCTCACTGGAAGAGCTTGCGGACGGCCTCCTTGTCGCTCGAGAACGTCAGGTGCTCGTTGAGCTTCCAGGCGTTCTGCCGATCGATCACCCGCGGCGCGAGGATCGTGGCGGCCTCGATCTTGTCGCTGGAGTGGGCGAGCTGGTCGAGCACGACGCCGACCTGCGCGATCGTGAAGTAGCTGCTCCGGGCCGCGCTCCTGACGATCCCGAGCTGGTCGGAGGAGAAGGCCTCTCCCTTCACGGCGGCGACCAGCGCGGTGAACTCGCGGTCGCTCATCACCGGCGGGGCCGGCGGCGGCGGCGGGATGACCGCCACGGGCGGAGCGGGCGGGGTCCGGGGCGGCTGGCTCACGACGCTCTCCACGAAGACGCAATCGAGGTCCCCGGCCTCCGGCATGCAGCGGCGCACGAGGCCCGGGTAGACCTTCATCGCGCCGCTGTAGAGGGTGGCGTTTCCGCGCGCGATCCGCACGTCGTGGAGGCCGGGGGCGAGCCCGGCTGCGACGAAGCTGCCCGCGCCGTAGCGCGCCGGCCGCCCGTCCACCCACATCGCCACGTTCTCGGCGGGGATCCCGGTGAGCTGCACGGTGCCGGGCTCCGGCGCGGGCGGCGGCGCGGGCTCGGGGCACACCATCGCGGCGGTAGCGGTCGGGAGCGGGCCGCGCCCGAGCTCGGTGAGCTGGCCCCGGCGCAGCTCGAAGCGCACCTGCTCGTTGACGGTCACGGACACCGTCGCCGAGGTCACGAGCCGGTCCTGGGGGTCGAAGAGCTGCACCCGGTGGTTGCCGCCCGCGAGCTCGACCGCCGTGGCGCCGCGCTCGCCGGCCCGGTTGCCGACCACCCGGCCGTCCACCTCCAGCGTGATCGGTTCGCTGGAGATGACCTGGATCTCGGCGGCAGAAGCCTCGGACACGAGCGCGAGGGTGGCGAGCAGCAACGGGAACATCGGGACCTCCGAGGGGGCGGCAACATACGCGAGCACGGCGGCGGCGTGTGTCACGGTTACGTCCGGGCCCTCCCGATCCGTCAGGCGCACGACACCTCGTGACGAGCCGGCGGGCTCGGGTACCGGACAGGCCGTGCGCTAGCCGGCCTGGCTACCGCAGCGGCAACGCCCGGAGCGCCTCGGCGAGCACGAACAGCTCGGCTTCGCGGGGGTGGCCGCTCCGCCAGAGCAGGCGGAACCAGTCCCGCCGCGGCTCGACCTCCGGCAGCAGCGTCGCGAGGCGGCCCGCGGCCACGTCGTCGGCGATGAAGTAGCGCGGCAGCACCGCGACCCCGCGCCCAGCCAGCACCTGCTGGCGGATCGCCGCGATGCCGCCCACGTAGCGGTGGCCGCGGAACCGCCACGGGGCGCCCTCCGGCAGGGCGTCGAGCAGGTAGCGGAACAGCTGCAGATCGGGGGTGGCGTCGACGAGCACCTGGTCGCCCAGGGCCTCCGGCGCGATGGGCGTCGCGGCCACGAACGTGTAGGCCTCCTCGTGCAGCGGCACCGACTCCACGTTGGCGCGGGTGATGCGCGCCGAGAGCACGCAGGCGTCGACCGTGCCGCGCTCGAGGCGGTCCAGCAGCGCGCTGGTGTCGCCCATGTAGAGGTGGAGTGTCCGCTCGGGCCGCGCCGCCTCCAGGATCGGGAGCGAGGGGCAGAGCCAGGAGATCCCGAGCTCGTAGCGGGTGCCGAGGGTGAGCGCGAAGGGCAGGGGACGCGGATCCCCGAGGGCGACCCCGCGGCAGCGCGCCGCCTCGTCGAGGAGCTGGCGGGCATGTGGGAGCAGGCGGCGGCCCGCGTCGGTGAGGTGGACCTTGCGGGTGGTGCGCTCGAACAGCGGCGCGCCGATGTCCTCCTCCAGCCGCCGCACGCGATCGGACAAGGCGGCCGGCGAGAGGGAGACCCGCTCGGCGGCGGCGCGGAAGTGCAGGGCCTCGGCGACGGCGACAAAGCAGCGGAGCGACTCGAGATCCATGGAGGCATGGTAGCGGCGGACGGGGCCCTTTGGCGGGCGCTCGGAGACGATAGGGGCCCGCATGGTCTGGACCTGCCTCGGCCACGCGATGTGGCTCGTCGACACGACGCCGCCGGCGCGCCCGGACGGGCTCACCCCCGCGCCCGGCACCCGCATCCTCTTCGACCCGCTCCTCGCCGACGCCCACCACGAGGGCGTCTTCGAGGTGTTCCCGCCGCGGGTGCTCGACGTGGCGGCGCTGCGACCGGACCTCGTCGTCGTCACCCATCGCCACCCCGACCACTTCGACGTCGCGAGCCTCGCGATGCTCGCCACCCTGGAGCCCCGGCCGCTGCTCGTCACCCCCGACGTGCTCGTGGGCTGGGCGGCCGAGCGGCTCGGCTTCGAGGTCTGCCTCCTCGGCACGTGGGAGCCCCTCCGGCTCGACGGCGCCGTGCTGCTGCCGACCCCGTCCTTCTGCGACGTGGTCGAGTGGGGGATGCTCGTCGCGACCCCCGATGCCGTGGCGTGGAACCAGGTCGACACCGAGCTGCGCTCCCCCGCCGACGTGCGGGCCGTGCTCGGCCGCGCCGCGGAGCTGCTCGAGCGCCCCGCGCTCGCGACGGGCCCCGACCTGGCGATCGTGCGCTGGCAGCCGCTCCGGCAGATCTCCGCGGTGCTCGGGAGCGCGAGGTCGTTCCCCACCGCCGGGTACCGGCAGCAGCTCGACCTCGTCGCGGCCACGGGCGCGCGCGCGGCGATCCCGGGCGCGGCGGGGGCCCGGTACGCGCCGGACTACGCGTGGCTCGACGCGCACGCGTTCCCGGTGCCGGAGGCCCGTTTCCTCCGCGACCTCGGGCGGCGCTGCCCCGGCACGGCGGCGTGGCCGGCGCGCATCGGCGGGCGCTGGCACGTCGGCGCCGCGGGCACCACCCCCCTCGACGACGAGCCCACCGTGCGGGTGCTGGACGTGCCCGACACCCGGCGGTTCGCCCCGTGGAGCATCCCGGACCTCGTGGACGCGACGCCCGCCGCCGGAGACCGCGCGGAGGTGGAGGCCTGGCTCACCGGGTCCCTGCTCCCCGCGCTCGCCGCCCATCCCTCCCGCCTCGACGGCCCCGCCCGGTTCGCGCTCCGCGTGATCTACGAGGGCGGCCCGGTGGACCGCACCTTCGTCGTCTCGCACGAACGCGCCGAGCCGGTCGGGATCCACGAGGGCCTCGACGAGGACTACGACGCCGCCGTGGCGATCACGGGCTCGGCCCTCGCCGGTGTGATCGCAGGCCGGAGCCACTGGGGCCGCCCGCTCCTCGGCGGGCTCCTGCGGGCGACCACCCGGGCCTACCGGGTCGACGAGCACGGCCTGCACGCGGCCGCCATCCCCCCGATCTTCCTCTACCTGGGCCTGTCCTACGACGCCGCGTTCGTGGCGTGGGTCGAGGGGCAGGTCGCCGCCCACGCCCCCGCCCACAGCCCCGACGACACCCCCGACGACGCCCCCGGCCACGCCCCCGCGACCTGATGCCTCGCTCGCGGCTCACGGGGGGCCGTGGTACGCGGGGAAGGTCCTGGAGCTTTCGTGCCCCGCCTCTCCCTCGTGGCCCTGCCCCTCCTCGTCGGCTGCGGCGGGACGATGACGATCGAGGGGCTCGACGCGTTCGGGACGATGTGGTCCGCGATGTGGATCCACTACGACAGCGGCTCGTTCGAATACGACGCCTTGGAGCTGACCAACCTGTCCGACGGCTGCGAGAAGCTCACGGCGTATTACGACGCTGCGGAGGCCGCGATCGAGGCGACGGACGGCCTCCCGTCCGAGGGGTGGTGCATCGCCGCGCACGGCCCGTACGAGGCCTGGGCGAAGGCCGGCGACGCCCTCGTCCACGACGGCGCCCACTACGTCGACCTCTCGCTGTTCCACGGCGCCGAGACCGCCCCCGTCGAGGCCACGTTCGGGGTCGACAACTCGGCGCACCTCCTCTCCGGCGTCGTCACCTACATGGAGTCGAGCCCCTACGAGACCTTCCTCGCTGACTGGGACACCTCGGCTTCCTACGAGGAGAGCTGCGGCATCGACGAGGCGTCGCTGGAGGGGCGCGCCGACGTGGTGAACCTCAGCGCCGGCAGCCTCGAGCTCGCCAACGTCGAGGACGAGGCGTTCGCGGCCGGGCGGCTCGACGGGGAGCTCTCGGGCTCCAACCGGGAGCTCGTCGGCACCATCGAGGCGACGTTCCGGGCCACGTGGTGCGAGGTCGACGTCTCGTTCTAGGGGCTAGGTGCCGTCGTACGCGATGGCCAGCACGAACTGCTCCCACTCGCGCTGGAACGCCGCCATGTCGGGCTCCCCGAGCGCCGCCCGCAGGGTCGTGTAGCCGGTGCTGTCCGTCGCGACGCGGAGGGCCTTGTAGTAGGGCCGGAGGAGGCCCCGCTCCTGCAGGTAGTAGCAGAGGTAGCGGGCCTGGGCGTAGTTGCGGCCGCTGCGGTCCGCGTAGAACTCGGTGGTCGAGAGCGCCATGAAGGGCTTGAAGTCCGGCACGTCGTCGGCCCGTATCGCCTCCTGGAGCCCCGGGAGGCGCCAGTTCGGGTAGCCGACGAGGTGCCCGTCGAGCTCGCCGGACTGCTCGTACAGCGAGGCGAGCCCCTCGTTGAACCACGCGGGAACCCCGGGGAAGTCGACCGCGAGGTAGGGGTGGACCATCTCGTGCACGAGCGTGCCGCCGCCGAGGGCGATGTTCATCACGAGCGCGTGGTGGTAGCCGTTGGCGAAACCGTAGGGGGTCGTGGGGGTCTCGCCGAACACGGACTCGGTGTGCCGGACGTACGACGCGGCGTCGCGGAACATCCAGATCTCCCAGGTGTGGTCGAGCTCCGTGGTGAAGTAGTCCGCGCGGAGGAGCGCGTCGGTGCGGCGGACGGTGCCCTCGGCGCGGGCGACGACCGTGGCCTCCGGCTCGTTCCCGATGACGACGTACGGGGGTTCGAGCACCGTGGTGAAGCCCGGTCCCGCCACCTCGCGCGCCCGCAGCAGGGCCTGGACCAGCTCGGCCGGCGTGGGCCCGGCCTGGGGGGTAGGCAGGGCGAGGGGGCCGGGCCGCGCGAGCCGCATCCGGATGAGGGTGTCCCCCCCGAGGGGCCAGAGCGCGAGGAAAGCGTCGCGAGGCAGGCGCGCATGGGCGCCGTCGGGCTGCGCGGGCTCATGGTAGATGACCATGTCCGTGCCGGCATCGTAGCCGAGCACGAGGCGGAAGTGCTCGCTGCCGCGGGCGTCGTAGTACATGCACACGATCGACGGCACGCCGGCGTGCAGGTCCGCGAGCAGGGCGTTCCACTGCGCCACCCGATCGGCCTCGGCGCGCATCGGGTACCACGTGTCGCCGACATCGAACCCCATCTCGACGAGCGTGGCGCGCAGCTCGCGGGTGACGACCCCGCGCCCCAACCCGGGGTCCACCCCCGACGCGTCGAAGATCGCGTCCTGGTCGACGGTGTAGCCGAGGTGGCCGAGCGCCATCTCCACGCAGGCCTCCCCACAGAAGTCGGGGCGCTGCATGACGTGCGGCACCCCCTCGATCAGCACGGAGCCGGGGTCCACCGCGCCCCCGAACGTGGCGGGGGCGGCGCAGGCCAGCACGAGGACGAGCAGGGCGACCATCGAGGATGGGACCGTGGCCGGGCGAGCGGGTTCCCGGTTTCTCGAGGTTTCCCCGCTCAGGCGAGCCGCGCCGACCACCGCTCGAACGCCGGCATCCACCCCGGGGCCTTGGCACGGAGGAAGGCGTCCGTCGCCGCGAGGGCCACCTGCTCGAGCTCCTGGTGGAGGGTGAAGCCCGGCGTGTCGAGCCGGGTGTCGCGAGCGGTGGCGTCCCGGCCCGCCCATACGTGCGGGTCGGTCAGCGCGTGGATGTCCTCGTGGAGCACCTGCATCACCACGTGCTCCGCGGGCTCACCGAGCGAGACGGCGATGCGTCGGCGTCCCTCCCACGTGCAGGCGCGGCCGCGCGGCCCGAGGGCGCGGCAGTCGAGCACGACGAGCGGGGGCGGCGGGCCGGGCTGCGCTTCCCAGAGGAGGCCGCGGAGGTGGGTGAGGTCCGCGGCGAGGGTGGGCGCGGGGGCCGGGACGTCGGCAACCACGGGGACGTCGAGGGTATCGAGCGCATCGGCGAAGGCGACGGCGAGGGCGCGGCCGAGGTCGTCGCGGAGGGGGGCGGGCGGCCCGTGGCGGAGGACGCGCGCGAGCTCGGCGGGCTCCACGTGGCGGAGGGCCTCGCCGACGAGGGCGAGGCGCCCCGGCGCGGCGTGCCAGGCCGCGGCCAGCTCCGGGGCCCAGGGTGGCGCGGGGAGGGCGGGATCGAAGCAGGACGCGGCGTCGCGGCCGAGGTCGAGTCGCGCGAACACGGCGAACGCGGCGGCGGGGCCGCGCCACGCCTCGACCGAGAGCGCGGGGAGGTCGGCGTCTTGAGGTGGCGCGGGGATCCAGCCGCCGAACCCGCCGAGCACCGGGAGGTCGACGCGGCCGAGGCGATGCTCCTCCAGCGTGTCGCCGTGGCGCGTGAGGCGGACGAGGTCCTGGGCGCGAAAGCGCGGCCCCAGCGCGGTGATCGCGACGCCGCCCTCCACCAGGAGGTCCCGGAACGCGCGCGGCGCCCGTGGCAGCGCCGCCCCGAGCCATACGCCGTCGCAGGTGCCTTCGCGGGTGCCTTCGGAGGTGCCTTCGAAGAGGCCGTCGAGGCGCCACGGCGCCGCCGGGGCCCGCCCCTTCACGCGCACGTTCGCACGGTCGGCCAGGCTCGCCGCCAGCGCCCGCGTCGACACCCCCGGCGCCACGGCCACGACCTCCCCCGCCGCCCCCACGAGCTCCGCGAGCAGGGCGGCGACGTAGCCCCCACGCGCCGCGAGATCGGCCGCGCGGTCTCCCGCGCCCAGGCCGAGCGCTTCGAGCCCCGTCACCAGGATCCGGATCGGCACCGCCCACGGGGCCTCGCCCTCGCGCGCGGGCGGCCGCGCCCGGTCGAGCAGCATCGCCTCGGCCTCCTCCGCCGGGAGGAAACGCTCCGGGGCCACCTCCAACAGCGCCTCCACGACGCGCTCCGAGCGCAGCACGCCGGTCTCGAGGAGCCGTCGCACGGCCTCCTCGCGGCGGCGCACCCACGGGTCGCGGAGCTGGAGCCCGATCGGCCGGTGGGCGAGCGGCTCGGGGGGCTCGCTCGTCCCGGCACTCTCCCGCCGGACGGCCTCCGTCCGGGCCCGCTTCGCCGTGGCGAGGAGCCGATCCCGCATCGCCGGCGAGAACTGCTCGCGCTGCTCTTCCAGGCTGCGCGCGAACACGCGGTCGATCGAGCGCCCCTGGCCCCGGAAGCGCGCCTGCACCTCGGTGACGAGCGGCGCGTACGTGTCGTACATGAACCGGACGCGCCCTTCGTAGTCGAGCTCCCGGCTCGGATCGATGTGCTGGGCGTGGAAGGGGCCGTCGTACCAGTGGGTCCACCAGCGCGGGTGGTGGAACTTCGCGCCGAAGCGGGCCTCGTACGTGCCGATGCGCTCGAACACGTCGGCGCCCGGGTAGAGGCGGAAGGGGTCGACGGAGAGCCAGCCGCAGGTCTCCGGGGCGGAGAGGTAGAGGCGCTCGAGGTACGCGTGGGTCTCCCGCATCGTGGCGGGGGTCTCGCCGGGGTGGCCGATGATCACGTTGGCGGCCCAGGAGAGCCCGTGCTTCCGCGAGAGGTCGGCCAGCCGCAGGAGCGCGGAGAGGTAGGCGCCGGGCTCGTTGCCCTTCTGCATGACGCGCAGGAGCTCCGGGCTGCCGCTCTCCAGCCCGATGCCGATGGAGAAGCGGGCTGCGGCGAGCAAGGCGACGTCGGTGTCGTCGAGGTCGTCGGAGCGCGTGAGCGTCCAGTACTGCCGCGGCAGGAGCCCCTCGCGAGCAATGCCCTCGAGCACCTCGCGGCGCCATCGCCGGTTGAAGCCGAAGAGGGGATCCGCCACGTTCACGACCCACCGGCCGAGGTCGGTGAACGTCGCGAGGCGCTTCAGCTCGTCGAGCGCGCGGTCCGCCGAGTAGGCCCGCCACTTGTAGCCGCTCTTCGAGCGCTCCATGCAGAAGGTGCAGTGGTAGGGGCACCCGCGCGAGAGGTAGATCTGGAACTTGCGGCCGATGTCGTGCGCGCGCGGCCAGTAGCGCCGCAGGAGGTCCCACCGGTACGGCGGCAGCGTGTCGAGCTCCTGGACGAGGTCTGGCCCGTAGATCGTCTTGTCGAGCCGCTCGCCGCCGAGCAGGGTGCGCACGATGTCCGCGAGCGGGCGCTCGCCCTCGCCCACCACGACGGCGTCGAAGGGGGAGCCCTCGAACACGACGTCGCCGGGGAGGGCGGACGCGTGGTAGCCGCCGCCCACGAGCGGCACGTCGGGGTGGAGCGCCTTCAGGAACCGCGCCACGGACATCACGCGCGGGTAGTCGAAGCTCGAGTACGCCGAGAGCCCGATGAGCACGAAGGGGCCGAGCGACGCGATCGTCTCGGCGAGGGCACGGTGGTCGCCGCCTTCGTAGCCGAGGTCGAGGAGCTCCACGCGGACGCCCAGCTCCCGTTCGAGGTACCCGCCGATGGAGACGAGGTGGGGGAGGCCGAAGTCCTGGTCGCTCCAGCGGAGGATCCCGGGCGAGACGAGGAGGACGGCGGGCTTCGCGGACGACGCGGGCGGGGTCACCGCGGGCCCGGCCAGGTCGCGGCCATCGCGGCGCGGGCCTCCGGGTGGAGCGCGAGCCAGAGGAACGGCTCCGGGTGCGTGGCGTCCCCGAACGTCGCGAAGCCGCTCTCCTTGCAGCCGCCGTTGCAGCTCCGCTCGTAGGCGCAGCCCTTGCACATCGCGGGGATCTCGCGGCGGAAGTCACGCGGGTAGGGGTTGGCCATGATCTCGGCCCAGTCCTGGCGCGCGAGGTTCCCGAGGATGCCCGACGACAGGTTGCAGCTCCGCACGTTTCCCGCGGGGTCGACCACGAGGTTGGGCGAGGCCGTGCCCGTGCTGCAGTAGCCGAAGCGCACCCAGGCGTAGCGCTCGGGGCGGAAGAGGCATGGCGGGAGCGGCATGGCGGTGCCGACGCTCACGCGGAGGCGGGGCCCCAGGACCTCGGCGGTGTCGAGGTCCGCCTCGACCTGCTCCACCGTCGGCATGAGCCGCGCGATGTTGTGGATCGCGACGCCCGTGGGCGACATCCGGTTGTACGAGATCTGCCTTGCGCCGAGCACGCAGGCGAGCTCCATCACGGCGCCCAGCTCCCCGGCGTTCTCGGCCATCGCGACGTAGCAGATCGTCACGGCCACGCCGGCCTCTGAGAGCGTCAGCGCCGCGCGACACGTGTCGTCGAAGCACACCGCGCCCTTCAGGCGGTCGTGCAGCGTGGCGTCGCCCGCGAGCAGCGTGAGCTGGACCGACTTCACGCCCGCGGCGGTGAGCCCCGCGGCGACGGCCGGGGTGACGTGGCTCCCGTTCGTGATGAGGTGCACGGCCGGCACGAGCGTGCAGGCGTGGCCGATGACCTCGAGGGCGTCGGGGCGCAGCAGCGGCTCGCCACCGGTGAGCGTGAGGTGGGTGCAGCCGCTCTGCGTCACCGCCTTCGTCATGAGCGCCTTGAAGGCGGCGGTGCGCAGCGGGCGGCCGGGGTCGTAGCCGGCCTGGGCATCCCCCTCCTTGGCGCCCCACACGTTGTAGCAGTGGCCGCAACGGTGGTCACACCCAGTCGTGAGCTCGAAGTCCAGGCGGGGGACCTGCATCCCTTCGTCGGTCACGGACATGGGCTACTCCGTGCCGCGGCCGCCCGGCGTCGGCGGGGCACGTCGTGCGCGGAGCCGCGCGGCGACGTCCTCGGGGAGCACGCGGCGCTCGAGCACGGCGTCCAGGACGGCGTCGGCCGCGCGGGTCACGAAGGTCAGCGCCGAGGGCGCGGGCGGGTCCGCGGGGGCGGCGGTCATGGCGTAGTCGAGGCACGGGCCGACGCCGGTGTCGCCCGTGTCGCCCGTGTCGCCCGTGTCGCCGGTGTCGCCGGTGTCGCCCGTCTCGATCGGCGAGAGGCACGGACCGACGCCGGTGTCGTCGTCCCCGCTGTCGTTCGTGCTGATCTTCAGGCAGGCACTGAAGATGCCGCCGTCGCACGCCGACGTGCCGAGCAGGCCGAGCGCCGCGAGCACCGCTGGAGAGAGCTTGGAGGGCGGCAAACGAGCTCCGGGGACGGGGATGGTAGCCGCCCGCGCACGAGGGTGTCCACCGGACGCGGGGGTGTCGGTGGCCTCGCCGCCGGTGTCGCCGCGGCGGGCGTCGGCGGAGGGGGGGCAGGCGGGGGGGGCAGGGGTCAGACCCTGCAGTTTGCGACCTGCGGGGGCCACGGAATTGCCGGCGTAGAGTCGTCGTAGGTGTCAAAGTGCAGGGTCTGACCCCTCCGTCGTGACCCCTCCGTCGACCCTCTCCGTCGACCCCTCCGTCCTCGTTACGGGGCAGCCGCCCTTGTTCCAGGAAACCCACGCGATCCTGGGCCCTTAGGCTCGTTCTGAGGTCAGCCCCGCCAGCACGTCGAGCGCCCGTTCGCGCGCGAGGGCCACCCCCGCCGTCACGTCCCCGAGGCTCCAGAACGTGGCCCCGGAGCGGGGCGTGCGGATGACGGCGAGGCCGTCGAGCGTGGCGTCGGGGTCGCGGCCGGCGCTGCGGTCGACGAGGTGCACCACCGCGGGCCGATCGCCGCGCCACGCCCGCCAGGGTTCGAGCATGAGGCGGTCGGCCGCGCCGCCGTCGCGGAACCGCGCGCCGTCGAGCACGATGGGGGCGAAGAGGTAGGGGATCGCGCACGACGCCGCGACGGCCTCGGCGAGCGGCCCCTCGCGGAGGAGCCCGGCGGTGCCGTCGGGCCGGACGACGCCGGCGGCGAAGGGGCGGGGCAGGTCCGCGAACGTGGGCGGGAGGCGCGCGCGGAGCCAGGCCACGAGCGGATCGAGGGAGAACGCGCCGGTCCACACGCGGGCGTGGAGGGCCATGAGCGCGAGGGGGCGCTGCTCGCGGAGGAGGGCCTCGATGGCGGTCGCGGGGAGCCCGGCGGACCAGAGGGCGCCGACCAGGGCGCCGGACGAGGTGCCGACGACGGCGTCGATGGCGATCCCACGCGCTTCGACGGCGTGGAGCACGCCCACATGGCGGGCGAACGCGAGGAAACCGCTGGAGAGGAGGAGGTCGCGGGGCACCCGCCCCCTTCACGCGGCGGCTCGGTGGCGGCAAACGTCCAGCTCTTGGGGCGGGGGCCGCCGCCCCCGCAACGCCCCCGGTCTTGCCAGGGTCAAACTCGGAAAGGCGCGCCCGCGCGCCCGGCATCCTTGACCCGCCGGTGCCGGGAGGTAGAGTGCTGGCCCCGCGAGCCTGCCGTGCCCGAGCGTCCCTCTCCGACCCGCCCCCGACCGGCCCGGCCATGAACCGCCTCTACGCCACCGTCGTGAGCCTCCTCGTGTGCGGCGCCGTGCTCTCCCCGCTTCGGGAAGGGTTCTCCGACGCACCCAAGGACGACTTCCCGCTCTCCTGGTTCCCGATGTTCGCGCGCCCGCGGGCCGCAGAGGAGACCCCCGTGTACGTCGTCGCGGTCGAGGCCGCGGGGGCCCGGCACAAGGTCCCGCAGACCTTCTGGACCTCCGGCGGCTTCAACCAGGGCGCGACCCAGCTCCTGACGGCACGGCGGGCGGGTGCCAAGGCGCTGGAGCCGCTCTGCACGCGCGTCGCCGAGAAGGTGGGGCGGAGTCGGCGCAAGGAGTACGCCGAGACCGTCGAGGTGCGGATCCTGCGCGGGCGCTACTCCCGGGAGACCTTCTTCCGCGACGGCGATCGCACGCCCCTCGACGAGAAGACCCTCACCACGTGCGCCATCCCGGCGCGGGGCAAGCAATGAACGCCTTCGCGGCCCGGTTGGCGGCGTGGTGGTTCCCGGAGGCCCCCGCGGAGCGGCTCGCCGCCGTGCGCATCGCGACCGGCGGATTCGTGCTCTGGCAGCTCGTGCGGCTGTTCGACAACTTCGCCGCGATCGCGCGGACCCCGGTCGCGCAGTGGAGTCCGGTCGGCCCGCTCCGCCTCCTCGACGCGCCGCTCTCCCCGGCGGAGTTCGACACCTGGAACACCGTCCACGTGGCCCTCGCCGCCTGCTTCTTCGTCGGCCTCGGGCACCGCGTCCTCGCGCCGATCTACGCGGTCTCCACGCTGTTCTTCTTCTCGTACCGCACGGCCTGGGGCGGCGTGCTGCACGCGGACAACCTGTTCACGTTGCACATCCTCTGCCTCGCCCTGGGCCCGGCGGCGTCCGCGTGGTCCGTCGATGCGTGGCTCGCCCGGCGCTGGCCCGGCCGCGGCCGCTGGCTCCGGTGGTCCCCGCTCCCGGCCGTCGACTGGCGCTTCGGCTGGAACCTCCTGCTGATGGGCGCGGTCACCACCATCACCTACTTCCTCGCCGGCGTGGCCAAGGTCGTGAGCAACCCGGGGTTCGGCTGGGCGTCGGGCAAGAACCTGCTCGATCAAATCGGGAACGACGCGCTCTACAAGGAGCTCGTCTCGTCGGGCGGCGGCGCCACGCCGCTCGTGCCGTGGCTCTACCAGCACCCCGAGTGGCTGCTCATCGCGGCCACCGGCACGCTCGTCATCGAGGTGGGCGCCCCGCTCGCGCTGCTCGATCGCCGCTTGGGTTGGGTGTGGAGCCTCGCCACGTGGAGCATGCACCAGGGCATCGCCCTCGTGATGGGCATCGTCTTCCCGTACCCGGGGTACGGCTTCGCGTTCGTGGGCTTCTTCCCGGTGGATCGGTGGATCAAGGGCGCGGCCGGGTGGGTACGGCGACGCCGGGGCGGGGCGGCCGCGCTGGGGGATGCGCCGTCCGAGGCGGGGCCGGACAGCGCGTCGGCGTGAACCGGCCGCGGCCCCCCTCGTGCGTCTACCGCGGCCCGAGGCGCGCGGGCACGCCGAAGGACGCCTGCACGAAGTCGCGGAACGCCCGGATCTTCGCGGGTAGGAAGCGGGTGCCGGCGTAGAGCAGGTAGAGGCTGGAGGAGCCCGCGGACCACGCCGGGAGCACGGGGACGAGGGTGCCGGCGGCGAGGTCCGTGGCGACGACGACCTTGGGGATGGCCGCGATCCCGCCGCCCGCGAGGACGCAGGCGCGCACGAATCCGTAGTCGTTCGACGACACGGCGCCGCGCACGCGCACCGACACCTCGGCGCCCTCGGGGCCGCGGAGCGGGAAGGTGAGGAAGCCCCGGATCGCCCGGTGCAGGACGAGGCGGTGGTCGCGCAGCCCGTCGGGATGCGTAGGTGCGGGGTGCGCGGCGAGGTAGGCCGGGGTGGCGAAGAAGCCGGCCTCGATGTCCTGCATCCGCTGGCCGACCAGCGTGGAGTCCGCGAGGGTGCGCGTCGCGCGCAGCGCGAGGTCGATGTGGTCCGCGTCGAAGTCGAGCACGCGGTCGCTCAAGACCATCTCGACCGTGACCTCGGGGTGCCGCTCCGTGAAGGCCGTGACCATGGGCGCGAGCACGCTCACGCCGAGGTCGTTGGGGGCGGTGACGCGCAGGTGCCCCGCGGGCCGCGCGCGGGTCTGCCGCACCGCGGTGGTGGTCTCCTCCAGCAGCTCCAGCACCGGGCCGAGGCGCTGGCGGTAGGTGGCGCCGTCCTCCGTGGCCTCGACGAGCCGCGGGCTCCGACGGAGGAGCGCGACGCCGAGGAGCCGCTCCAGCCGCGTGATGCGGCGGCTCACCGACCCCTTGGTCTCCCCCAGGGACCGTGCGGCGCCGGTGATCGACCCCGTGTCCACCACCAGGCAGAACGCGCGGAGGTCCGCGAGGTCCGGCAAGGTTTCCATTCCGGCAACGTAGGGTTCCATTTCGGGGGGATTGTAGCACTCCAGCACCGAGCGTAGGTTCAGTCCCGTCAGCGTCAGTCAACTTCCCCCGAGGACATCATGGCCACCTGGAACTTCGACCCCTCCCACTCCACCATCGGCTTCTCCGTCCGCCACATGGTCATCTCCAAGGTCCGCGGCCGCTTCACCAAGTGGTCGGGCTCCCTCGTCGTCGAGGGCAACCAGCCCGCCGCGGCCTCCGTGGAGATCGAGGTCGCCTCGATCGACACCGCCGAGCCCCAGCGCGACGCCCACCTCCGCTCGCCCGACTTCTTCGACGCCGAGCAGTTCCCGACCATCACGTTCCAGAGCACCCGCGTCGAGCAGGGTGGCGCCCGCCTCGTCGGCAACCTGACGATCCACGGCGTGACCCACGAGATCGCGCTCGAGGTCGAGGGTGGCGGCCGGGGCAAGGACCCCTGGGGCAACGACCGCATCGCGTTCGAAGGCTCCACGTCCGTCAACCGCAAGGACTTCGGCCTCGGCTGGAACCAGGTCCTCGAGGCGGGCGGCGTGCTCGTCGGCGAGAAGATCGACATCCACGTCGAGATCGAGGCGATCCGCGCCAACTAGGCTGGCGGCGTGGGCCTCGGCGCACGTGCCGCGGCCACGTCGGCAACGAAGCGCGACCGCGTCTCCGGGCGCGGGGGCGCTATCTTCGAGCGATGGGTGAACGACCGACCACTCCGCTCGTGCGCCCGGGGGACCAGAACGGCCTCGAGCAGGGGGAGATCGTGGGCGTCGTCGAGGAGCTGGCGCCGAAGGTGCCGGTCGGCGTCGTCGCGGAGCTCGAACGGATCCTGCTCACGATGGAACCCGCGGGCGAGCTGCCCGCGCGCCTCGCCACGGTCGTCGCCCTGGCCGTGTGGCTGCGCGACCCCGCACCCCTGGAGCTGCCCGACCGCGCCACGGTCGGCGACGGCTCCGGGGCCGCCCGCGTCTGGCTGCTGGTCGAGCTGCTCCGTGCCGCGCCGCGCTGGCGGGACGCGCTGGGGCGCCTCGTCACGGGGGTCCTCCTCGAGTCGTCCGCGCTGCGCCTGTTCGCGCGCACCGGGCTCCCCTCCGAGCTGCGGTTCTTCTCCGAGTTCTCGGACCGCCTCATCGGGCGCGCCCTGCCGCGGCCCCCCGAGCACGATTGCCTCGCGGCGCTCACTGCGCGGCTCTTCCCCGACGCAGCCTCGACGCACTGGCTGGACGCCGCGGCGCCGTCGCTCGTCGCGGACCTCGCTGGGCTCCTCGTCGACGGGCCCCGCGACGTCGCGTTCGCCGCGCGGCGGCGGCTCCAGGGCGAGGCCGCGGAGGCCCTGGCCCTCATCGCGGTGCGCGCCGCCTCGCTCGGGCTCGACGAGGACATCCGCTCCCGCAGCGCGGTGGCGCACGTCGGGAACCTGCCTCTGCTCGCGCTCGTCCGGACGACCGCGGCCTTCCTCGACGCGCGCCGCCTCGCCGAGGCGGGGGACTTCGCCAGCGAGGCCGACGCGCGGCGGCTCCGTACGGAGGCGGTGTCGCACGTCGCCGCCGGGCGCGTGGTCCTCGAGCGCGTCGCCACCCACCTCGACGTGGGGGGCGTGAGCATCGATCTCGTGTTCCGCGTCGAGCTCCTCGGCCGCTTCCTGGAGCGCGCCGACAACCTGCTCGCCTTCCTCGACACCGAGTCGCCCGACGCCGACCGGCTCCGCGCCCACGCCGTGCGGTTCTTCCGCGACCTCGTCGGGCAGGCCATCGCGGACCGCAGCCTCGTGTCGCTCGTGCAGCGGAACAGCCGCCTCCTCGCGCGCCGCATCATCGAGCGCGCCGCGGAGACCGGCGAGCACTACATCACCGCGAGCCGGGCGGAGTGGCACGCGATGTTGCGCTCCGCGGCGGGCGGCGGCTTCCTCACGGCCGGCACCACCGTCCTGAAGTTCTGGATCTTCGCGGCGCACCTGCCCCTCTTCTTCCAGGCCGCGTTCGCCGCGCTGAACTACGCCGGCAGCTTCGTCGCGCTCCAGTTGCTCGGGTTCACGCTCGCGACCAAGCAGCCCTCGATGACCGCGGCGGCCATCGCCGCCAACATCCACCAGTCCGGTCGCGGGGGGCTCGACTCGCTGGTCGAGCTCATCGCGCGCACGGTGCGCTCCCAGCTCGCGGCGCTCATCGGCAACCTCGGGATGGTCGTCCCCGCGGCGCTCGCCGTCCACTTCATCGCGCTGGCGCGGACCGACAAGCCCTTCCTCGACGCCGAGACCGCCGCCTACGTGGTCGCCTCGCACCACCCGCTCCAGAGCGGCACGCTCTTCTACGCGGCGCTCACCGGCGTGCTCCTGTGGGCGTCGAGCATCCTCGGCGGCTGGCTCGAGAACTGGAGCGCGCTCCACCGGCTCCCGGAGGCCATCGCCCAGCACCCGACGCTCCTGCGGTGGCTCAAGCGCGAGCGGACGGCCTCGCTCGCCCACGCCTTCGTGCGCAACGTGTCCGGCATCGGGAGCAACGTCTCGCTCGGCATCCTCCTCGGCGCCGCGCCCATCGTGGGGAAGTTCTTCGGCGCGCCGGTGGATGTGCGTCACGTCACGCTCTCCACCGCGAGCATCACCCTTGCGGGGGCGTCCGTCGGGCCGCTGGCGATCGTGGAGCCCGCGTTCCGCGCGGCGCTCGGCGGCATCGCGCTCGTGGGGCTCCTCAACTTCTCGGTGAGCTTCGCGCTCGCGCTCGCCGTCGCCATGCGCGCCCGCAACGTCCCCGCGGTCGCGCTGCTCGGGCTGTTCCGCGGCGTCGTCGCGCGGTTCTTCCGCAGCCCCGCGAGCTTCCTCTACCCGCCGAAGGACGCCGTCGCGACGCTCCCCGCGCACGAGTCCACGGCGCCGCCGGGCGCGGCTTAGCCCTCGACGAGCTTCCCCGACTTGTAGTCGGCGTACGCCTGCCGGATCTCCTCGTCCGTGTTCATCACGAACGGGCCCCGGCGGGCGACCGGCTCGCCGATCGGCGCCCCCGCCACGAGCAACATCCGGCCCGCGCCGGTGGCATGGACGGTGCGCCCCGGGCCCAGCACCGCGAGGTTTCCGGCGGTCACCTTCCGGTCGGCGAACGCCAGCTCCCCCTCGGCGACGTAGGCGAACACGGTGTGATCGGCGGGGATCTCGTCGGCGTGGAACGTGCCGCCGGCGGGAATGGACACATCCAACAGCGTGGGCGCGGTCTCGACGCCGCGGACGGGGCCCTCGGTGCGCGCGATGTGGCCCGCGAGCACGCGCACGCGGGCGTCCGCGACGTCGGTCTCGGGGACGGAGCCGGGCGCCACGTCCTGGTACCGCGGCGCCGTCATCTTCAGGCGCGCCGGCAGGTTCACCCACAGTTGGAAGCCCCACATCGCGCCCTCGCGCTGGCGTGGCATCTCGGAGTGCACGAGCCCGCGGCCCGCGGTCATCCACTGCACGCTGCCGGGGTCGAGCAGCCCGTGGTTGCCGACGCTGTCGCGGTGCTCCATGGCGCCCTGGAGCATGACGGTGACGGTCTCGAAGCCGCGGTGCGGGTGATTGGGGAAGCCCTTGATGTAGTCGTCCGCGGACTCGCTCTTGAACTCGTCGAGGAGCAGGAACGGATCGAGCATGCGGAGCCGTTGGGCGCCGATGGCCCGCCGCAACGCCACCCCGGCGCCGTCGGTCGTGGCGGTGATGGGGACGACCGCTGTCACCGGGCGCGGGTCGCGGGGGCGGAAGAGCCGCGGGAGCGCGAACGCCGATCCCGCGGTGACCGCGGAGGCGCCGACGCCGAGGAGGAGGGTGCGCCGGGAGAGGAGGCCCATGCCGGGAAGATAGCGCCGGGCGATGGCGACCGCATCGCTTGGGGCGGGGGCCGCTGCCCCCGCAACGCCCCCGGGCCGGCTCTCCTGGCAATCGCGAGGGCGCGCCCGCGCGCCCGCCGTCACTCGCGCGCGATCTCCGACCACCGCTCCGGCAGCTCCACCAGCGAGCCGAGGACGATCTGCGCCAGCGCGAGGGCCTCGGGGGCGACCGGCTGATCGGGCACCGCGACGGTGTACATGCCCGCGGCCACCGCCGCGCGGATGCCGTTGCCGGAGTCCTCGATGGCGACGCACGCGCGCGGGTCGACGCCGAGCGCCGCCGCGGTGGTCAGGTACACGCCGGGATGCGGCTTGCCGTGCGGCTCGTGCTCGGCGGAGCGCACGAGGCGGAACGCGTCGGCGAGGGCGAGGCGCGCGAGCACGGCCTCGATGAGCACGAGCGGCGACGAGGACGCGACGGCGAGTGGCAGGCCGCGCGCGTGGAGGAAGCGCACGGCCTCGACGGCCCCGGGCAGGGGGCGGGCGTGTTCCCGGAGGCGTCGCACCATCCCGGCGACGATGTCGCTCTCGACCGCGAGCTTCGACCGCGCGGCCCACGGCTGGTGGGCGAACCAGTAGTCGACGACGGCGTCCACCCGGAGGCCGGTGGTCCGCAGGCAATCCGCCACGGTGAGCCGGACCCCCACGGCCCCGAAGGCCTCGATCTCGGCCTCGTGCCAGAGGGGCTCGGAGTCGACGAGCACGCCGTCCATGTCGAAGATCACTGCGTGGGGCATGGGGGCGCGAGGGTAACCGGTGGGTCGACGCCCCGGCTCGCCCCGAGCCCCCACGTTAGGTCCCCTGCCCACCCGGAGCTCCACGATGCCCCCCACCGCCTTCGTCACCGGCGCCACCTCCGGCTTCGGAGAGGCCATCACCCGACGGTTCGTGGCGGAGGGTTGGCGAGTCGTCGCGACCGGGCGCCGCGGGGAGCGGCTCGAGGCCTTGCAGGCCGAGCTGGGGGACGCCGTGCACACGATCGTGCTCGACGTGCGGGACCGCGACGCCGTGATCGCCGCCGCCGAGCACCTCCCCGAGGGCTTCCGACCCGTCCGCGTGCTCGTGGCGAACGCGGGGCTCGCGCTCGGCCTCGGCCCGGCCGACCGCGCCGACCTCGACGACTGGGACACGATGGTCGACACCAACGTGAAGGGCCTGATGTACACCGTCCGCGCGGTGCTCCCGCAGATGGTGGCCGCGGGCGGCGGGCACGTCGTCACCATCGGGTCGGTGGCCGGGAGCTACCCGTACCCGGGCGGGAACGTCTACGGCGCGACGAAGGCGTTCGTGGCCCAGCTCGCCCTGAACCTGCGCGCGGACCTCGTCGCGAAGGGCATCCGCGTGACCGACATCGAGCCGGGGCTCGCGGAGACCGAGTTCTCCGTCGTCCGGTTCAAGGGGGACGCCGAGAAGGCCGGCAAGGTCTACGAGGGCATCGCGCCCATCCGCCCCGAGGACATCGCGGACACCGTGTGGTGGGCGGTGACCCGGCCCCCGCACATCAACGTGAACCGCATCGAGATCATGGCCGAGTGCCAGTCGTTCGGGCCCTTCCAGGTGGTGCGGTCGTGAGCGCGGCGGACGCCCCCGCGTCGCCGCCGACGCGGGACTACGACCACGCGGCGTCGTTCGGCCGCCACGCCGACGCCTACGCGCGGCACCGCCCCACCTACCCGGAGGCCCTGTTCGACTGGCTCGCCGGGGTCGCGCCCGGCCGGTCCCTCGCGGTCGACGTGGCCTCGGGCGCCGGGCAGGCGGCGTCCGCGCTCGCGACGCGGTTCGACCGCGTGATCGCCACCGACCAGAGCGCCGAGCTGCTCGCGACGATCCCCGCGCACCCGCGCCTGGAGACCCGCGCGCAGCCCGCCGAGGCCCTCGACGTGGGCACGCCGGCCGACCTCGTCGTGACCGCGCAGGCGCTCCACTGGTTCGCGGGGGAGCCGTTCTGGTCGCGGGTCCGCGCCACGCTCCGGCCCGGCGGCGTGTTCGCGGCGTTCGGGTACGCGTGGCTGACCGTGGCGCCCGACGTCGACCGCATCCTCGGCGACCTCCTCCACCCCGCGCTCGAGCCGCACTGGTCGCCGCGCAACCGCCTGCTCCTCGACGGCTACCGTGCCGTGGAGGTGCCGTTCGCCGAGCTCGCCGCCCCTCCGTTCGCCATCGCGGTCACCTGGACGCGCGCCGAGCTCCTCGCCTACTTCGGCACGTGGTCGGCGGTGACGGCGGCCCGCGCGCAGGGCCACGACGTCCTCGGCGACCTCGACCCGCGCCTCGCCGCGGCTTGGCCCGACGACCAGCCGCGCCGCGTCGAGATGCCCCTCGCGCTGCGGGTGTTCCGTGTCGGGTGAGCGCGCCTTCCCCGACCCCACGAAGCTCGCGGACCCGGACGGGTTCGTCCGCGCCAACACGCGCCTCCAGACCTCGCCGCTCGTGCCCGAGCTGCCACTCTACCTCGCGGACGAGCTGACCCCGCTCTGGCACGCCACGGAGGAGAGCGTCGGGGCCGTGGGCCTGGAGCCGCCGTTCTGGGCGTTCGCGTGGCCCGGGAGCCAGGCGATGGCGCGCTGGATGCTCGACCACCCCGAGGAGGTCCGCGGGCGGCGCGTGCTCGACATCGGGACCGGGGGCGGGCTCGCGGCCATCGCGGCGGCGCGGGTCGGGGCGCACGCGCGGGGGAACGACGTGGATCCGATGGCGCTCGTCGCGGCGCGGCTGAACGCGGCGGTGAACAACGTCGTGATCGACTGGGTGTGCGGGGACCTCGTGGACACCGACGTCGACGCCGAGGTCGTCATCATCGGGGACCTCTGCTACGAGCGCGCGCTCTCCGCGCGGCTCCTCGCGTGGCTCCACCGGCTCGCCCGCACGCGCCGGGTCCTGATGGCCGAGCCCGGGCGGGCGTTCGCGCCGCGCGGCGGCGTGCTGCCCCTCGCGTCGTTCGTGGTGCCGACCGGGTTGGACCTGGAGAACACCACCGAGCGGACGGTCGTGCTCCTGGAGATCGAGCCGGGGTAGCGCCGCGCGCCGCGGACGCGTGCCGACGACCCGGGCGTGCCGACGCGATAGGCGGCGACGATGTCCTCGTTCGTCCTCCCGCCGGGGCTCTACGGCATCGTCGAGCCCGCGCTCGGCGATCCGCTCGACCAGGCCCGCCTCCTCGCCGAGGAGGGCGCCGCGGCGGTGCAGCTCCGGTGCAAGGGCTGGCCCCGCGAGCGCCTCCTGGCGTTGGCCCTGGCGGCGCGCGCGCTCCCCATCGTGGTCATCGTCAACGACGACGTGGCGGTCGCCGAGGCCGCCGGGCTCGCCGTGCACATCGGGCAAGACGACGGCATCGATCCGGCCATCCCGTTCGGCCGGTCGACGCACACCCCCGCGCAGGCCGCCGCGCCCGGCCGGGCCGCCTACATCGGGTTCGGACCGGTGTTCGGCACCGCGTCGAAGGAGACACCCTGGAGCGCCCGGGGGGCCGCGCTCCTCGCCGAGGCGGTGCGCGTCGCGCCGGTGCCGGTGGTGGCCATCGGCGGCATCTCGGTCGAGACGCTCCCGGCGGTGCGCGCCGCGGGGGCCCATGGCTGGGCGGTGATCGGCGCGATCTGGCGGTCTCCCGACCCGCGCGCCGCGATTCGCGCCCTGATGCGGTGACGTTCGCCGGGCGTTCCGCCTGGACCTTTCTCCGCTCGCGGCCGGGCTCGTGGTTTCCGGGGCGCCACCGCGCCCCTATCTGTTCGGGGTGTCCGACAGTCCCACCCCTCCGTACGCACCCTTGTCCGAGGGCGCCGCGGCCTTGGGTAGAGCCCTCGAGGGCCGCACGCCGTCCCTCCCCGCGCGATGGTTCTGGGACGAGGAGGGCGCGCGGATCCACCGCATGCGCACGGGGCTCGCGAGCCACTACCCGGCGCGCATCGAGCGGGAGCTCTACGCGTCGCACGCCCCGATGCTCGTGGGGCTCTTCGAGCCGCAGGAGGTCGCGGACCTGGCGCCGGCCACGAGCCGCCACGTGCGCGCGCTGGTCTCCGCGATGCTGGTCCACGTGTCGGGGGCGCGGTGCGCGCTCCTCGACGCGGAGCCCTTGCGCCTCGGGGCCGCCGTGCGTCGCCTCGCGGCGGACTACCCGCGCCTCGACGTTCGCGGCGCCGTAGGGGACTGCTTCGGCGCGTCCTGGCGCCTCGGCCGGGGCGGGGGACGGCTGCTGCTGTTGACCGGGTCGGGCCCCGACGGCCTCGATCCCACCACGCTCACCGGGCTGTTGCGTCGGCTGGCGCGTCGGCTCGAGCCGGACGATGCCCTGGTGCTGGGGGTCGACCTCGGGGCCGATCCCGCCGGC
Source organism: Pseudomonadota bacterium (assembly GCA_030684355.1). GTDB lineage: Bacteria > Myxococcota_A > UBA796 > UBA796 > SXON01 > CAJBVW01. The sequence continues at coordinate 8,494 of JAUXTN010000203.1, read as the reverse complement.
CTCGTGGGGGTGTGCCAGGACGAGGAGGGCCTCGCGGCCGCGTTCCACCGCAACGGGCTCCGGGTCATCAACGCGCGCCTCGGCGCCGACTTCGACCCCGGGGCGTTCGCCTACGAGGCGGCGTGGGACGCCGCGCGGGGGTGGGTGGAGACACGGCTCCGCCCCCGGCGTGCGTTCGACGTGGCGGTCCCGGGAGCGGGCGTCGTCGTCGCGTTCGATCCGTCGCGGCCGCTCGTGACCGGGCGGGTCGGGACGTGGACCCGCGCCGCGTTGAGGGAGCGCGCGGCGGGGGCGGGCCTCGCGCTCAAGGCGTGGCTCACCGATCCCGAGGAGCGTCGCGCGCTGGTCGTGCTCCAGCCGCAGGGGCGGGGCGTGGTCACGGCCTCGGATTTCGACATTTGACCGCCTGAACGCCAGGAATCGCGGCGGCGCCAAGCGGGATCCGGGCCGGGGCAGAAACCGCTTGCCACGTCCGCGAGCGTCAGCTATCCTGACATCGACTCCCACGATGCGCATGTCAGCGGCATCGTGGGTGTTTCTCTTTTTGGGCGGGCGCCCGGCTCAGTTCTGCCGCGCCGCCCGCTCGGTTCACGGCCGCGCCGCCCGCTCAGGCCCGCCGCGCCGCTCGCTCTGCCAGCCAGGTCGCCCAGTCCTCGGGCCGGTTCAGGTTCCGCACGCAGTCGGGATCGTCGACCGGGACGTGCCGCGCGGTGGCGACGCGGGTCTCCAGGCGCACGGCCGGATGGGGTGCCGGGAGGCGGATCGGGTGGCCGGGCCGGCCGCCCCACGTCGGGACCGCGGCGCCGACCCCCTCGAGCAGGCGCGCGATCGTCTCGGGCCGGGCCGGCGGCACGTCCACGGGGGTCAGGAGCACCTCGCCGGCGTCGCGCAGGGCCAGCGCGGCGGACGCGGCCATGTCGGTCTCGTGCCAACGCGGGTTGTAGACGACGTGTACCCCCGCGGGGAGCGTCGCGACGTGTGCCGACGCCGCGCTCCCGAGCACCACCGTGACCGGCAGCCCGGCGCGTCGGAACGCGTCGACGTGGGCGCGGAGCAGCGGGACGCCGTCGAGGAGCAGGAGGCCCTTCGGCCGTCCCATGCGCGAGGACGCTCCCGCGCACAGAACGACGGCGCGCACCGGGGGCTCGTCCGGTGGGCTGCGTCTCGACAAGAGGCCTGCCGTGCTACGTGGATGCATTCGTAGAATTCCCGCGGCCGAGGCCACCGCAGATGCTCAAGACCAAAGCGTGGTTCATCCGTCAGAACCCTCTCCTCGCGGAGTTGCCGGAGCGCGAGTTGGAGGCGCTCGAGCAGATGTCGGAGAACATCGAGGTTCGCCGGCGTCAGCTCATCTGGGAACCGGGGGACACCGCCAACACGATCTACCTCGTGCGCACCGGCATCGTGAAGCTCTCCAAGGTCTCGGACGAAGGGCGCGAGCTCACGCTGCACTTCTTCACGCGGGACAACCTCTTCGGCGAGCTCGCGGTCATCAGCGAGCAGCCGCACGACACCGTGGCCGAGGCCTACGAGGACTGCCTGCTCCTCGGCATCGGCAAGGACGACTTCAATCGCCTCCTGATGCGCACGCCCATGTTGGCGATGCGGATGATGCGCCTCGTCGGCGAGCGCCGCCAGCGCCTGGAGAACCGCGTCGAGAACCTGCTCTTCCGCAGTGCCCATGCGCGCCTCGCCAGCCTCTTCATCGAGCTTTCGCAGACCTTCGGAGTGCGGGACAGCCGCGGCGTGATCATCAACTTGAAGCTGACCCACAAGGAGATCGCGAGCCTGATCGGAGCGACGCGGGAAACCGTGAGCTTCGCCATCCTCGATCTCCGGAAGGACAACCTCATCCAGACCGAGGGCAAGCGCGTGATCCTGATCGACGAGCCCGGGCTGAAGGCCCTTCGGGACGCGTGAGCGCGGCGGGCCGCGGGGCCCTGTGCGTCGGCGTCGCGGGGTGGCTGATGGCGAGCTGCCTCCCGAAGACCTCCCTGACGCGCCGCGACGAGGTCGACGCCGACCTCTACGCCCTCACGATGGACATGGACGTCGCGACCATCGGCCTGGACCTCCCGCCGTTCCGCTGGCACGTCGAGGGGACCGTCGGCGTGTCGTACGCGCGCACCTTCCGCGACGGGTCGATGGGCCACCTCGTCCGGCTCGAGGGGATGACCGCCACGGTCGCGCGCAACGGGGGGGCCACCCAGCCGGTGCCCGCTCCCTTTGATGGCGCTTACGTCGAGCTGCGCGCGTTCCCCGACGGCCAGCTCCTCGCCGTGGCCGGCGCCTCGCGCTGGGTGGGGGACGCCGGGCACCTCGAGGTCCTCGACGTCCTGTGGCCCGCGCTCTCCCCGCACCTCCCCAGCACGCGCGCCGAGGCCGGCGGGCCCTTCATCACGTCGTTCCCGACGTGGGTGGAGTCCGGCCCGCGGCTGCGCACGCGCCTGGAGACGACCTGGACCGTCGCCGGGGATGCCTGGAGCTACGCCGGGACCGTGCGCGGCGAGGGCGGCCCCGTGGCGGTCTCCGGGACCGCCGAGGGGCGCGTGGAGCTCGGCGAGGGCGACACCCGGATCCAGGCCCACGCCTTCGACTGGTCCCGCGCCGTCACGACGACCTGGTCGGGTGGGCGCCAGATCACGCAGGATCAGCACATCGCGGGGTCGCTCCGGCACACGGGCGCCGCGCCCGCTCCGCTGCTCGACATGCCGTCGGGTGCGGACGACGCCACCGCGGACGCCCGGCCGCTCCACCTTCGCGACGGTCGCGTCGTCGAGGACCGCCCGGTCGACCTCGCGTCCGCCCTCCCGTTCCTGCTGTTGCCGGACGACCTCCCGCCGGCCGAGCGCGCGCGCCTGCGTGCCGAGGTCGCGGGGGCTGGTAGCATGTAGGGCGAGGAGCCCTCGCTCATGACCCTCGACGAACTCGCCGGCCTCTTGCAGGCCAGCCGCTTCCTGCCGCGTGGCGAGCCCGTGGAGCGAGCCGCGCTCCGCGCCGTCCCGGAGCTGGCGGACGGGCTGCCGCCGGTGGTGTTCGATGCGCGAGGCCCGCACGTGTGGTCCGGCTCGGCCGAGGCGCTGAAGGCGCCGCTCGCGGGCCTGGGTGCGGCGCTCGCGTCGGAGTCCCGCGTCGCGCCGGCGGACGGGGAGCGCCACCTGGCCGAGGATCCGCTCGTCGTGCTGCTCGCGCGCCTCATCGTCGAGGGAGCCCGGCACTCGCCGGGCGCCGCGGTGGTGCCGCTGCTCGAGGTGGTGCGCGGGGCGCTCGCGGCGCAGGGCGAGCCGGCGCTCGCGGCGATCCACCAGGGGCCCGTGGAGGGGCGGGGCGAGGCCCTGCGGCGCGTGGCGGTCGGGGTGCAGGCACGGCTCGCGTCGGCATGCGCGAGGGCGTCGGAGTCGGTCCGCGTGCCGGCCCTGGCGTGGGCAGTGGCGCGTTGCCGCCTGCTGCCGCTGTTCGCCCGCGGCTCGCTGGACCGGGATCCCTCCTGGACGTTGGTGGCGTCGGTGCTCGACGTGCCGCTGCCCGCCGGCACGATCGAGGCGGTGGAGACCGCCGTGCGGCTCGCCGTGCGCGGCCTCGTCGAGCGGCGCGCGGCGCGGAAGGGGACCGTGGACGACGCCACGTTGATCCTCCGGGCGCTGGGGCCGGCGCGGCTCGACGCGGGCCCGGACGCCGCCGCGGCCAGCCTCCTGCTCGATCCCGACGGGCTCGTCGCGATGCTGCCGGCGCTCGGCCGCTACGTGGATGCCGGCGCGCTCGTGGCGGCCAAGGTCGATGCCGACCGCGCCGCGCGCCTGCTCACGCCCGAAGGCGGCGTCGCGGTCGCGAGCGTGCTGCTGGAGGTGCTCGCCGCGCTCCAGGAGTGGGACGTGTTGAGCCAGCTCCTGGCCGCAGTCGGGCCGTCGGCCCAGCGCGGGCTGCTGGTGCCCCGTGGCACGACCGCGCGCGGGGCGGTGGTCGCCGTCGGGCTGGGACGCCTGCGGACGGACGCCGGGCGCGCCGACGCCGCCCAGGCCCGGTGGGACGAGCTCGTGCGTCCGCTCGACGGCGGGGTGGCCCAGGATCTCGGCTTCGCCGGGGTCGTCGCGTTCACGGACGCCGTGGACGCCTTGCGCTTCGCGCTCGCCGCGCGCCGGAGCTTCGAAGGGGCCGGCGTGACGCTCTCCTTCGGCACGATCACCGGCGGCACGGACGGGGTGACCACCCGGTTGTCCGGGCCCGCCGTCGAGTCGGCGATCCGCTGGTTGGCGGGCACGCCGCTCCCGGCGCGCAGCACGAGCGACGAGGCGACCGTCCGGCTCCGACAGGTGGGCGGCTGGTTGTCCGGCGACGGCCTCGCCATCGACACCGCGGCGGCGGAGGCCGTCCAGGAGACCCGCGTGCGCCGCGGGCTCGCGACCACCGCGGATGGCCCTCCGGGCGGCGATCCGCGCGTGCTCCGCGGCCTCGACCTGTTCCGCGTCTTCGAGTTCGACGGCGCCGTGCTCGCGATGGTGCGCATCCCCGGCGTGGCCGGCGGGTTCGAGGCCATGTACCTGCCCGCGGACCAGTGGCGCGAGCTCCTCGACCGCGACGGCGAGCGCACGGAACCCCCGCCCGCGTCGAGTCCCCCCACGCCGCCCTTGGCCCCCGTCTCGGTGCTCCAGGACCCCGTCCCCGCGCCCGCCGAGTCCGGCGCCGTGGAGGAGTCGGGCGGCTGGGAGATGGCGGAGGCGGAGGAGTACTCGGAGGAGGTGCCGGTCACGCTCGACCTGGAGGAGCACACCTTCGAAGCCCCCTTCGTGCCGACCGCGCAGCCGCGCTTCGAGTTCGACGAGGAGGGGGACGCCGCGGCGTCCGTCGAGGATGCGGCGGCGTTCTCGGGCTACTACCTCCCGGGAGCCACGCCCGCGCGTCCGATCGAGCGGCGCTCGCCGGCGGCCGCAGGGCCCTCGTTCGAGATGGAGGTCGAGGACGACGAGGAGGAGACCCAGGAGTGGGCCCCCCCGCCGGAGGACGCCAAGGCCCCCGCGGCCCAGGCCCCCGAGGCGCGCGCGGCCGCGCCCCGACTGGACGACGTCTCCGTGGACAGCCCGGTGACCACCGTGTCGGAGGACTCCTACGTCGGCGACCCCTTCTCCGGCTTCACCCTGGCCGACGAGTTCGCGGTGCCGGAGGAGCTCCGGGACCCCGCCACGCCCGAGGACCCCTTCGCCGCGACCCGGTCGAACGCCCTCGCGGCAGCCGGTTCGAACGCCCTCGCGGCGGCCGGCTCGGATCCCTTCGCGCTCGGGTCGGATCCCTTCGCCGCGCCGACCACGCCGGACGCGCCGTTCATGGCGGACCCCTTCGCGGAGCCCACCTCCGAGACGCCCCCGCCCGCCGCGACGCCCCAGGAGCCCTTCGGGACCCGCGGCGATCCGTTCGCGGACCTGGCGCCCTTCGCGAGCACCCGGGGAGCCCGGCCCGCCCCCGCCGAGCCGTCCGCGGGGTTCCCGGCCCCGTCGCCCGCTGCGTCCGCGCCCGTGGAGCCCCCGGCGAATGCCCCGTTCCCGCACGAGGAGCCGCACTCGGACGCGGCGAGCAAGTCCGGCGGCCGCCTGCCCGCGAGCGTGGCGCTGGACTTCGACTTCCTGCTCAAGGGCTATGCGTGCTTCTTCGCCAAGAAGGAGGCGGTCTTCGGGCGCCCGTACGGCACGCGGATCGTCGACCGCCACGTGTACCCGTACCGCGGCGATGCCGACGAGGTGTACGTCGCGTTCATTCGCGACAAGATCCAGGAGGGGTTCGTGCCCCGCGCGGACATGATCGGCGATCTCCCTCGTGGCGTCACGGTCATGCCGCTCGATCTCGGCGCGATGCAACGGGCTTGGAAGGAGCTCTCCTGACGACGCTTCGGCTGGACCCGGGATCCACGGTCTGATATACGGGCGCTCCCCGCTTGACGCCGTCCGACGGGGCTCCCCGTGTTGGATCGGGCCCGCCTCGCGACCCTTCTTCAGAAGGGCGCGAAGGGTGCCTCCTCCCCGGGGGTTCCCACCTACGAAGGTGTCCCATGAAGCTTTACCGCGCGCGCATTCCCACCATCGCCAACGCCGTCCTCGAGCGCCTCTCCAACGAGGGTGACCTGGAGCTGGCGCCGGAGAACAAGGCCGAAGCTGCGCAGGACCTCGTCGCCGTCATGGAGATGTACCTCAAGCGGGATCAGGACCTGCGCGAGGCCGTGCGCGAGGACATGGAGCGCCGGGCCATCCCGTACGACCAGTACGGCAAGTCCCGCAGCGAGGTCGCCGATCGCTGGGGCCACCCCGTCGGGGACGACGTGGATCGCTTCCTCGCGCGCCAGTTCGTCGAGAACTTCATGATCTCGCGCTTCGTCGACGAGGTCTACTCGGACGACAGCGTGATCTACAAGAAGATCCTCGACACGATGAAGGCGTACGACGTCGACGAGCGGCAGCTCCGCGCCGAGGCCGAGGAGCGCATCAAGAACATCCCCGAGCACTCGGTGGATCGTCCGGACGCCCTCCAGCGCGCCCTCAAGGAAGTCCGCAAGCGGCACGGGCTGCTGTAGGCGCTCGCTCGCCGCGCTGACCCCCCGGCGCGCCCACGCGCGGCGTGCTTCAGGAGGTCGGACGCGCCCCGCGGAAGCGGCGCGCCAGCGGCAACAGCAGGAGCCACGCCCACCCCCCGCCACCCGGCTGGGGGCCGGTGGAGCACGCCCCGACCGCGGTGAGCGTCGGGTCGAGGGGCTCTTCCTCGGGGGGCTCCCACTCCACCTGCGGGGGCGGTGACGGGTCGACCGTCGGGCGCGCCTGCACGTTCACGACCGAGAGCCAGGCGCCGTTCGTCCACACCAGCACGTCGTCGTCGGTGGTGGGCAGCGCGAAGACCAGGGTGTCGTCGGTCTCGGAGAGGCGGAGGAGCGCGTGCGGCGCCCGGGCGGGGCCGCCATGGGACCACGCCTCCGCGCCCGTCGCGAAACCGGTGCCCGTGACGGTGAGCACGCCGTCGACGAGCGTGGCGTCGGCGATGCGCACGCGATCGTCGACCTCGCCGACGAAGAGCCCGCGGGGGATCACGCCGGCGTCGGTCACGAGGGTCCAGGCGCCCGGAGCGAGGGCCGCGGGGTCGACGATCCAGGCGCCGTCGACGGCGGGGGGGAGCTCGACCGAGACCTCGCCGGGCTGGACGAGCGTGAGGGGCCCCTCGCTGGCGCCCGGGAGCGTGAGCGCGGTCGGGTCGCCGCCGCGGGAGAGGAGGCGGGGGGAGGGGAGCCCGGTGAGGAGCGAGGTGGGGACGAGGCGGGTCTCCGCGGCGAGCGGCGCGGGGGCGTAGCCGGGGGCGTCCGCGCTCCAGGGGGAGTCGCCCTCGGCCCAGCGGGCGACCGCGCCGTCGGGGGTCCAGAGCGGCGCGACCTCGGCCCCGGTGATGCGCGCCGGGAGCGGCTCGCCGGTGGTGTCGTCCACGACCCGGGCCACGCGGTCGGGCGGGCGCGTGAGCCACCCGAGGATCGCCTCGAGGTGCCAGGCCGTGTACGTCGGCACGTCCTCGACCGACGGCGACTTGTCGAGGGTGAGCTCCAACGTGTAGTCGTAGGCCCCCCAGGCGCCGTAGCCCCAGTCGGTCGAGTCCCCGTAGGTCACGTACCACTCGGCGCCGTTGGTGAGCCAGAAGCCCGGCGCGGTGCAGTCCGCGGCGTACCGCTCGGCGAGCGCGACGAGGAGCGGCTCGTCGAGCGGGCGCTCGTCCGCGGTCCAGTTCCAGACCCACCCGAGGTTCTGGGCGCCGCTGTGCAGGGACAGCCCCGCGTCGAAGCTGCGGGCGCGGGCGAGGGCGCGGATCGCGCGGGTCTCGGGCTCGGAGAAGGGGCCGGTGCCGCCGCCGGCCTCGTCCTCCGTCCACTCCCAGGCGTAGTTCCGGTTGAGATCGATGCCGGCGAGGTTGGCGCGGGTGTCCGCCCGGCGCCCGTCGGGGTTCACGAGCGGCACGACCCAGAGCTCGGTGTCGGCGGGCAGCGCGGCGCTCCCGTCCGCGAGCGCGGGCACGAGGGCCTCCGCGACCGCGAGGGCGACCTCGACGCTCGACGCCTCGTCGCCGTGGTGGCCGCCCAGGAGGCGCAGCGCACGCGCGCCGCGGCCGATGCGCAGCGCGAGGATGGGCTGGCCCGAGAGGGCCTGGCCGAGCTGGACGAGGGTTGCGTCGCTCCCGACGAGCGCGTCGAGGCGATCGGCGACCTCCTCGACGCTGGGGCCCCACTCCGGGCGCGCCGACCGCGCGATCGGGCGCCATCGGAGGCCCGCGGACTCCGCCATGGCGGGTGTGCCGGTGAGCCGGAACCAGTCGCCGTCCTGCCCCTCGGCCCAGCCCATGCCGGCGGCCCGCGCCGCGTCCCGATCCGCGGGGGTGCGGAGCTCGACCCAGAGGTCGGTGTCCGCGGCTGCGACGCCGGCGGAGGCGGCGGGGGGCGAGGTGGGGTCGGGCGGCGACGACGCGGCGCGCGGGGGCGGCG
>JAUXTN010000200.1 GCA_030684355.1 Pseudomonadota bacterium | reverse complement strand
GGGGGTGAAGGGTGCTCTCGGAGAGGTGGCCTTTCGCACTTTCCGCGCTTAACGAGGGCCGAATTTCGCATCCACGGTCGGGCTGGCGCGGAGCGATGTCGATGCCGGCGACCCTGTTCATGCCCTCAAAGGTACAGGGGGGCGTGTGCCGCATGGAACGCGGCGCCGCCAAGCGCCAGAGCTGCTGCGACCGCATCCCCGATCAGGCATTGCGCATCCTCTCGGGCGGGCGTGTAGGCGCCCTTGTAGGACCTTAGGTGTAGGAGTATGATGTAGGAACGTGGTCCAGCCAACACATATGGTGAAAGTATCATTTCTCGTGTACCGAGGACGCAGCCGGCCATGACCCGCGCCATCGCTTCCGTGCTGCTGAGCAAGGCCGAAGAACGCCGCCTTCATCGGCTGGCCCGCGGCCGCGCTCTCGGCGCGACGCTACTGAGGCTCGCCGAGGGCGACATCGAGGAACACGGCGCGGAGCCGGCGGTGATCGCACCGGTCCCTCGCGAATCCGTGGCCAGGAAGCTGAGCGTGGCCATTCCTCCCGCGTTGGTGGTGGCGGTGGACGCACGGCGCGGGACCGCGTCGTACGGCACCTACCTTAGGACCCTCCTTGGCAACCGAACTGGCGCCGTCGACGGCGTTCCGAATCCGTCTGGCGAGGTGGTGGTACGGGCTGCGCGCCCACTTCCCCCTGGTCGCCTGGGCGAAGTGACCGCCGCCGCCTTCGATGGGGACGAGATCGTAGAGTTCGTGCCGGATCTCTTTGCTTTTTCAGATGGATGGGATCAACGGGTTTGGTGCGGACTCTCGCAGGGCGAAAAAGGCTGGCTGCTTCTCGGACTTGAGGAGGCGAGCGGACCGAGCAACCTTCGTGATCGACTTGAATGCGAGCAGGCATTTGCGGTCGTTCGCGGCCTGTTCCACTCGGACCCCGCACTCAACTCGCGCGTGGTGCTTCATCCCTCGTTTGTGTTTCTTCGGCGGATTCCGGGGAAGCGAATCGGGCAGACGCGCTGGGTCGAGTGCGACGAGGGCGACGAGGACTGCCTCGTGCTCATGGTCCGCGTGGAGGCGCACGCACACCGTCTCCGTTGAGAGACGTTCACTCGCCGAGGCGCGGGAACTAGGGGAGACGCCGATCATGAGCCCGAGCGGTGCCCGGCGATCGTCCGGCAGCGCCGGGTGCGACGCGATAGTCTGCGCGGGAGGCCTCCCTCGAGACCGTCGCCCCCAAGCCCGCCCACTTTCGCGCCCGCTCGGAACCTAATGCCCCGAAACGTCTCCGAATTTAGGTGCTTGGTCATCTCACCGTCCGACGTTCAGCCTGAACGCGATGCGATCACTCGGCTCGCATCGAGTTGGAACGCCCAGATCGGGAAGGTCCTGGGGCTCCGCGTTGAGATGGTGGCATGGGAAACGCACGCCGCGCCTGCGCTCGGCGGGTCGCCGCAGGGGCTGCTCAACGGGCAGATCGTGGACGAGTGCGACTTGGCGATTGCTGTTTTCTGGACTCGGCTCGGCACGCCAACGGCCAGCCACCCCTCGGGTTCAGTGGAGGAGATCGCTCGACTCGCCGAACGGGGCGCACCGGTGATGGTCTACTTCAAGAGCGCGAGCGTCCCGCAGTCCTCGCTCGGCGATGACCAGTTCGCCCGACTTCAGAAGGTGAAGGCAGATCTTCGCTCGCGCGGACTTGTGTGGGACTTTGCGAACCCGGAGGACCTCGTTGGCTTGCTCCAACTCCACCTCGCGGCGGCACTGAGCCGACTCGGCGTCGGCCGTGACGCAGGTCAGCTCGGGCAGGTGAGCGCGCTCGCCGCGAGCCCGGCCGACCTCGAGGAGGCCCGACGCCGGGCTGTGCTGGCAAAGCTGCGCGGCCTGTGGACGGGCCAGTCTCAGCATGTTCACTTCAACAAGGAGCCCGTTCTCGTCTATCGCGAGCAGGCTTTCCGGTTCACAACGGCGGGCGGCGCTCACGGGCGGCTCGTGGATCCTGGTGACGAATTGCTCAAGTTCGACATGGCCGGCACTGCGGACCATTTGCGGCGCCTACCACCGGTTTTGGGCCTGCGCTTCCCACTTCCGGGCCCCGGCGGTGAAAACCTGTACATCAGCGATGGTCATCGACTCGTCGTTCCGACGCGACACCTACTCGATTGCTGGCGTGACGAGGGGCCGCGCCAGCACCTGATCGTGGAGATTGTCCAGCGGCCGGTATGGACCGGCTACCAGTGGGTACTTTGTGCCGAGTAGGCACACGGTAGAGCGCGTGGAGAAGCCGTGGTCCTCCCGTATCAGCGCCCGACGCACGATCGAGCCCTTGGTACGCGCGGCGGTCGGCTACTCGTGGGCCGAGCCCTCCGTCCCCGCTGTGCTTGACCGCCAGCCCCCCTTCGTAGTTGTGGGGACCGCGGACCTTGGGGCGCTCTTCTGGTGCGAGGCGAAAGGGACCTTCAAGCAGGCCCAGATGGAACCGGCTTTCGCCACACGCGCCCTTGAGATCTTCGAGGCGAACGAGCGCAGCCCTCGGTTTGCTCGTCCCCACGCGGCCGTCTGCGCGCTGGAGGTGCACCGACCGCAAGCCGCGACGCCCTCCGACCGCGGCGAACCGGCCTGGGCGGTCGCCGAGCGAGAGGAGACCGTGGGCGCATGGTGCTTGGCGTTCGTAGCGGCGCTTCCCGCGACGACTCTCGGCGTCGACACGGGGCTCACGGTGGTCGTCGTCGGGGTCACCGACGGGGTACGCCCCGACGGTACGGTCGTGGAGGTCCGCCAGACGGGCTGGACATGGGACTCCCTCGCAGATAGCGGCGAGGTGGGCGCGAAAGAGACGCAGGCCAACCTGTACGCGGTGATGCTGGGCCTTCCAAGCTGGGTTTGCGTGTTCCGATGCAGCGATGGTCGCCATGAGACGCGCGGGATAGCCGACCAAGACGCCGCGTACGCTGCGCTCGCTCGGGGCGTACGTTTTCGTGCCGGGTTGGCCACCCCGGCCGGGGTCCCCCGCAACCGACGGAGCCGGTGCGCGCCGCGGAGCGGAAAAGACTGCGAATACTTGGCGAACTGTCCACACACGCCCGTCACTCGGTGAACGATGAGCCCGACCCGTGGACGCGCCGCATGGGCGCCTCGTACTTCGCGACAGCGCGGTCCCGCCTAGCGGCATCGAGGGTACCGCTGGCCACCCTGCGGTCCATGGAGGCGCTGAACTTCGCCACGGCGCGCTCGACCTTCCCAGCGCCCGCCGGGCGCGCGAGCGGCACCGCGCTTCGAGGCTCTGGGACCTCGGGCTCGATGACCACACCGTCCGCTGTCCCGTCCCGCCTATCTCGACCAGGGTCGTCCCACGATCCTCGCCCAACGGCGTTCAGGCCAACGCCGAGAATAATCTGGGAACGTCGTGGGATCCCGGCCTCTGGCCCGTCTCACGCGACTCGCCCGGGAAAACGGTCCAGGACGAAATTCGCCGCGAACCGACAGACGTCTGGGACTGTACCAGGGGGCGGGCATCGCCTTCCGAGGCGAT
>JAUXTN010000195.1 GCA_030684355.1 Pseudomonadota bacterium | reverse complement strand
GCCGCCGCCCGCGCCGCCCGCAGGGGCGCCACCCGCACCAGCGCCGCGGCGGGGAGCGCCGCCTCGGCCTCGCCCTCCACCCGCGCGAGCCGCTCCACCACGACCTCGGCGGCGCCGATGCGGAACGCCTCGTGCCAGTCGCGGGACCTGCCGGGCCCGTGGGTCGCCGAGAGCCACTCGATCCGCGACACGAGCCAGCCCCACAACGAGGCCACGGCGGCCCGATCGGAGGCCCGCCCCGCGAGGAGCAGGTGGGTCTCGCCGCCCACGGCGGCCGTGTAGGCGAGGCAGCCGTTGGCCTCCGCGAGCCCCGCCGCCAACGCGAACTTCCACTTCCGCAGGCGGCGCGCGACCTCGAGCGGGGCTTCCCGCCCGTCGGTGATGGGGTCGAGCGGATCGTCCGCGCCGTCCTCCGCGGCCAGGAGCGCCTCGAGGCGGTGCCGCTCGATCAACGCCTGCGCGGCGCTGGCGGCGGCGGCGGCCTCGTGCACGTTCGGCGAGGTCGCGAGCGCGAGGAGCTTGCGGACGCGGGCGAGGACGTCGGGCGCGGCGGAGGACACGGGCGCCGTCTATGCCGGACTCGGGGCGCGTGGTGGGTCGCCCGGCGGGCCGTCGGGGTGCCTGGTGACGAGACCGGGGCTCGTCGTCCTGGCCCTTCAGCTTAGAACTCGGGCGCCACTACGAACTCGACCTCCATGTAATGCCCGTAGAATTCCGTGGTGCCCGACACTACGTCGCCGCCGTTGCGAATCAGCCCCAAGAGCGCGTCCGTACCCATGTACTCTTCGGTCAGTGCCCCGGCCCAGGTGCTGCCCCCACTCTCGAGCACCTTGACCTCAAGGTACGGCTCGTCCAAGTCGACCAGCCAGTCGCACGACGTCCGGAATGCGTCCACCGGGTCCTCCTGCTCTTCGGTCTCGCAGGAGTCCTCGGCGGTGCTGACCCGAACCTTGACGGTGTACGTGGCGGGCGAATGGATCTCGACCCCATACGGAAAGCTGATGTTGAACGAGCGCCCATCGACGGGCGTGCATGCGTCGTTGTAGCAGAACTGATCGTACGGGCAGGCATCGTCGGAGCAGGAGGCACCGGTGGTCTCGCCGGTGTCATCCTCGCCGGTGTCGTCCTTCGTGCCCTCCGTGCCGCAGCTACCGAGAATGGCGCAGAGCGCGGTACTCAAGGCGATTCGGAGCGGGCGGCGGAGGGACGGGCGTGTGGCGAACATGCGGCACAGATAGCACTCGACTGGCCTGACGACGACGCGGGGCGACGGAGCCGCAGCCGGCCCGCTCGCGCGCCGCCCTCGGTCGACGGTTCCCCTCGAAGGGCCATCCCCACCTGCGGGCGCTATGATCTCCGTGTCTGGAGGCCTCGTGTCGAACGCCCGCTTGAACGCCCATCGCCAGATCACGCTCCCTGCGGAGGTGTGCGAGCGCCTGCGCCTCCGGGCGGGGGACGAGGTCCAGCTCCGGCTTGTCGACGATCACACCCTCCTGGTAGACACCCGCCCACGGACCACCCGCGGGCCCGGCGACCCGATGGCGCTCGCGGGGAAGTACAAGGTCGAGCGGTCCATCACGCTCGAAGACATGGAGCGCGCGATCGAAGAGGGCGCGACCGGTCGATGATCGCGCTGGACACGAACGTGCTCGTGCGCTTCCTGGTGGAGAGCACGGACGAGCCCACCCAGAGTGAGCGTGCGCGCACGTTGGTGGCCGAGACTCCGGAATCTCGAGAGGAGGTAGTCCTCCCGCTCGTCGTGGTGGTCGAGACGGTGTGGGTCCTGAAGTCGGTCGCCCGCTTCGGTAAGCCGCAGCTCATCGCGCTCGTGCAGGACCTGTTGGAGAGTGGGCTCACGCTCGACGACGGCGAGCTCCTCCGCGAGGCGCTGGAGGCTTGGAGGACCGGACAGGGGGACTTCGCCGACTACGTGATCGGCGCGCAGGCGAAGGGGCGGGGTGCCGCGCAGGTCTACACGTTCGACACGAAACTGGCGCGATCGCCCGGGTACACGCTCCTGTAGCGAGTGCGTCCTACCGGAGCGCCCGCGTGCGTGGCCTCCTCCTCACCCCCGCCACCGCGCACCATCCCCGGTTTCGCGCGCAAGCCCCCCACGGCGGGCCCCTACGCCCCCGCGTACGCCGTGCGAAGCCAGCCGAGCACCTCGTCGTCGATGTCCTCGACGGACGTGACGCGCACCACGTGGGAGCACATCCTGCCGGGGGGCTCCTCCTTCAGGCGGGCGGTCGGGGCGTGGCCCTTGAAGTTGAACCCGAGGTCGATCCGGCTGTTCGTCGCCGGGGTGACCAGCGCGAACTGCTTGTTGCGACGGAAGCTCACCGAGGTCTTCTTCGGGCTCACCTCCACGTCGTCGCCGAGCGCGCCGGCCACGGCGAGCACGTACTCGTAGATGGGCCGGAGCGCGGCCTTGGCGCCCGCGTACTGGGCCTCGACCAGCTCGTCCCCGGTGGTGTCGCCGCGGCCCACGATCGTGACGAGCATGCCGGCGTTGCCGTGGCCCATGCCGTGCTCGGTGCGGAGCCACGTCTGCACGTTGCCGGGGGACTCCCCGGCGTCGAGGCGCTCCCGGACGCGGCGGTGCCAGTGCTCGATGGGGACGTTCGTGGCGGTGGCGAGGTTGGCCATCTGCGTGGCCACGAGGTCTTCGAGCTTTCCCATGGCGGGCACTCTACCGCCCCCGCAAGCCGCTTGAAAGACCGGGGAAGCCTCGGAAGGTGATGTTCGGGAACCACCCCGGTGACTTCATGCGGACCCGCCTCCTCGTCTTCTGCGCCCTGTTCTCCTTCGCCTGCCAGGGCAAGCCCGAGGTCGGCGCCACCGACGAAGACGGCGACGGGTACACCGCCAGCGTCGATTGCGACGACGGGGACGCCACCATCAACCCCGGCGCCGCGGAGACCTGGTACGACGGCGTCGACCAGGATTGCGTAGGCGACGACAACGACCAGGACGGCGACGGCGCGCGCCTCGACATCGACTGCGACGACACCGACGCCGAGGTGCTCCCCGGGGCCGAGGAGGTCTGGTACGACGGCGTCGACCAGGACTGCGACGGCACGGACAGCGACCAGGACGGCGACGGCTACGACGCCCTGGACCTCGGCGGCCTCGACTGCGACGACACCGATGCGGCCGTCTCGCCCGAGGCCGTGGAGGTCTGGTACGACGGCGTCGACCAGGACTGCGATCAGCGCTCGGACGCCGACCAGGACGGCGACGGCTACGACGCGCGGGCCAGCGGCGGCACCGACTGCGACGACACGAGCGAAGCCTACTCCCCCGGCGACGTCGAGCTCATTGGCGATCGCGTCGACAACGACTGCGACGGGCAGGTGGACGAGGCGCCCTCCGACGAGGACGTGGACGGCGACGGCTACTCCGAGGCCGACGGCGACTGCGACGAGACCAGCCTCGCCGTGAACCCGGGCGCCGTGGAGGTCTGGTACGACGGGCTCGACCAGGACTGCGACGGGTGGTCCGACTACGACTTCGATCACGACGGGTCCGAGGCCGTCGAGTACGGCGGCGAGGACTGCGACGACGCCTCCGAGGCGGTCGGTCCGACGGTCATCGAGGACGAGGGGAACGCGGTCGACGACGACTGCGACGGCGAGATCGACGAGGCGCTCTCGAGCGGGGACGTCGACGGGGACGGCTACTCCGAGCTCGCGGGCGACTGCGACGATGGCGACGCCGCGCTCCACCCGCGCGCGGTCGAGGTCTACTACGACGGCATCGACCAGGACTGCGACGGCAACAGCGACTTCGACGCCGATGGCGACGGCGCGGACGGCGTCGACTACGGCGGCGCGGATTGCGACGAGACGGACGCCGCGGTCAGCCCCGGCGCCACCGAGGTCTGGTACGACGGCATCGACCAGGACTGCGACGGCCGCGACGACGACCAGGACGGCGACGGCTGGAACCTCGCCGCCGACTGCGACGACACCGACGCCGCGGCCTACCCCGGCGGGGCCGAGACCTGGTACGACGGCGTGGACGGCGATTGCGACGGCGCGAGCGACTTCGACGCGGACGCCGACGGCGCCGACAGCGAGGACCACGGCGGCGACGACTGCGATGACGTCGACCCCTCCGTCCACCCGGGCGCCCGCGAGGTCGTGCTCGACGGCGTGGACCAGGACTGCGACGGGTCGGACTTGAGCTGAAGCGCCTGACCGGAGATCCCTCCCGTCGCCCGCTGGACGCGCCTCAGCGGATTCTGTCCGGGATTCCCGGTCAGGCTCCGAGGGGGCCGCGCGGCCGCCGATGC
The DNA here is from genome assembly GCA_030684355.1 of Pseudomonadota bacterium. Lineage (GTDB taxonomy): Bacteria > Myxococcota_A > UBA796 > UBA796 > SXON01 > CAJBVW01. Next base: position 2,492 of record JAUXTN010000195.1, on the reverse strand, counting down.
GGTCGCGCGATTCGGCGGGCCGCGCGATTCCGCGGGTCAGGCGGGCGGCGGAGCGGGCCGCCGGGGCCGCCTCGTCGGAGCGGCCGCGTCAGAGCGGCCGCCACACCCAGAGCGTGTCGCCGCGTCGGACCGTCGGGAACGTGCGCAGCGGCACGGTCGCGGGCCCCTCGAGGACCGCGCCGTCGGTGGCGAACCGGGAGCCGTGGCACGGGCACACGAGCGCCGCCTCCTCGGGGGTCCACTCCGTGTCGCACGCGCCGTGGGTGCAGATGCGCCAGACCGTCGCGAAGCAGCCGTCGTCGAGGTGCACGACGTTCACCTCCAGGAGGGCCTCCGGCGCAGAGACGTAGGCGGTGCCGCCCGGCTCGTAGAGCGCCGGGTGCTCGCTCATCGCGATGGCGACCCACCCCGCGCCGCCCGGCTCGACGTCGTCGGCGCAGGTGCCGGCGGTATCGCGGGGGGTAGTGTCGAGGGGGGCAGTGTCGAGGGGGGCAGTGTCGCGGGGGGCGGTGTCGCGGGGGGTGGTGTCGGACGGCGGGAGCCGCCCGCATCCCACGAGCGCCGCGAACGCGCAGGCGCCCCGGAGCGCGGCCCGGCGGCCGATGCTCGGGGGCGCGATCACTCCGCCACCGCCTCGCCGTGCACGACCGCCATCGCGTCGAGGTCGAAACCGCCGCTCGTGCCCGCGTACCCGTTGGCGCCGCTGTCCCGCACGCGCACGTAGCGGGCGCGAGCGAGGCCCACGTCGGCGAGGTCGAAGGCGTCCCCACCGGCGGCGGCGGGGTCGGTGGCGTCCACGCCGTTCGTCGCATTCGCGTACACGATCGCGACGCCCGCGCAGCCCGGGTAGAGGCCGGCGGCGTCCGTCGGGTCACACGGCCACTCGAACCAGGTCTCCCCGTCCTCGCTGGCGGCGACGTACCCGGTCTCGTACCAGCCCGAGAACGGGTTCTCGAAGACGAGGAGGTCCGGGCCCTCGCCGTCCACGAGCGCGATGTCGTCGAACGCGATGACGATCTCGCCCTCCTGGCCGAGCGTCAGCACGTCGACCGAGCCGCCGCCGTCGCCCGGGGCCGCCGGCGACCCGTAGACGATGTCGGGCAGGCGGTCCTGTCCGAAGCCGGCCGCCGCGCCGGGCGAGTAGCTCACGACGCGGTCGACGAACGGATCGGGCAGGTCCGCCGCGGTGTCGCCCGTCCCGGTGTCCCCGGTCTCGCGGCCGGTGTCCGAGGCGGTGTCGGTCGCGGTGTCGGCGGGAGTGGGCGCACCCGTGTCGTCCGTGGCCTTGTCGGCCGTGGACGTGCACGCGAGGAGCAGGACGACGAGGGGCGTCATCCGCTTAGTTCGCGATGAGCTGGGTCCAGGAGAACCCGCCGCAGCCGGTCGTGGCCGGGTCGGTGGCGTCCGCGGGGGCGGTCGCGATGGCCGCCGCCTCGTCCGCCGCGCCGTACGCCGTCTGGCAGTACCAGAGGTTGGAGCTCGTGTCCCACGTCCAATCGAAGCGGCTCCACAGGCCGGCGTTGTAGCTGTTGCCCGCGCCGTTCTGGGCGATGGCGAACCGCGGGGCGTTGTCGTACTGGGTGATCGCGTAGGTCGAGGTGCCCTGCGTCCAGTCGGTGTCGGTGATCACGTGGTCGCCGCCCCACGAGTCGGTGTAGCTGCCGGCGATCGCGATGCCGGTCGGCACGGTGTCGGTGTCGGTGTCGGTGTCGGTGTCGGTGTCGGTGTCGGTGTCCGTGTCGGTGTCCGTGTCGGTGTCCGTATCGGTGTCCGTGTCGGTGTCCGTATCGGTGTCGGTGTCCGCGTCGGCGGCGGTGTCGTCCTTGCCGGAGTCCTCGTCGATCGGAGGGTTGCAGGCGGCGAGGAGGAAGGCGAGGGCGAGGGCGGTGCGGGTCATCGTGGGCTCCTGTGTGGCATGGGAGGAGCACGGACGATCCGAGCGCCCACCCATCCCTGATCCGGGGACAAGCGGTGGAACGACGCGGTTGGTCTCCCGACTTACGGCGCGTTCCCCGAGGGGGACACGCCGATCACGGTGGCGGCACCATGCCGGATTTTCACCGGCTTCCCAGGGGCGTCACTCCGGTGCGAACACCAGCGTGGGCCCACGCGTCGACTGTTCGCCGAAGCGAACGCGGCCCGTATATGGCCGGGGTCGGGGCGGTGTCAAGCGGCCCGGGGTGCGCACATCCGTGCGTTGCGCCGGTGGTGATGCGGGTCACATGGGCAGGGGGGGGCGCAAGTTGGCTCCCTCCCCCCGACCGCCCCGCGCGAGGCGCCCACGCCGGTGAGCGGCCGGGGGCGGTGGGGTTCGGCGGCGCCGAGCCGGCTCGAAGAGGCCGGCCGCGCTGCGGCGCCGGCTTCCGCACCGCGGCGCGTTGCCCAGGCCGCCGCTGCTCGGAGAGACGGATCATCCTACCCGCGGGGTTGTGCATCAGCCCCCGAGTACGGACGGTATGTCCGTCCGAACTCGCGGGGTAGTGCATCATCCC
>JAUXTN010000191.1 GCA_030684355.1 Pseudomonadota bacterium | reverse complement strand
GCCGCCGCGCTGCGCACCCCCGCGACCGCCGGCGCCACCTTCGCGCGCCCGTTCACCGCGCCGACGGATGACGCCGCGGAAGCCCTCGTCGCCCCGGCGGCCGCACCGCGTCGCCGCGCCACCGACTGGGCGGGCGAGCGTCAGCGCGTGGCCGAAGCCACGGCCTACCGCGGTGCCTTCCGTACGCCCGAGTCCTCCGTCGCGGGCGGGCAGGTCTACACCACGCCCGACGGCGGCGCCGAGAGCGCGCGCACGACGCGCACCCCGGCGCGCCGGGATCGTCCGCGCCGCATCTCCGCGACCGCCGGCGAGATGTCGCTCCCCACGCCGCTCGCGGCTTCGGCTACGGCAGCGCCGGGCGAAGCGGCGCGTTCCCCTGGGAGCGCCAGGGTGGCCGGGCGCCAGCCCCTCGAGGAGCGCCTGCACGGCGTCGCGATGGGCGCCCCCGAAGCCGCGGCCCCGTCCTGGGCGGCCCGGTCCGACGGTGCGCCGCGCGTGCGCTCGCCCGGGGGCCTGTTCGAGGCGCTCGCGCGGGCTACCTCCACCGAAGAGATCGTCCGGGTCATCTACGCGCGCGCCGACGGGCTCCGCGAGACACCGCTCGCGCAGTCCGCGCCGGTCGTGCAGGTCGTCGAGCAGATCCGGCAGGAGGTCCGCCGCGAGCAGGCCGCCGCCGAGACCGCCACGCGCGCCTCGCGCCTCGACGCGCCCTCGGCGACCGTCATCCGCGGCAGCTCGGTCACCCCCGTCCGGAGCACCACCCGCGTGAACCGCGGCGGCGTGCGGTCCGTGAGCGCCACCGCGCGATCCGTCGCGGCCGGCAGCGGCGACGATCGCGTCACGAAGCTCGTCAAGAAGCTCCAGGGCCTCATCCACCTCGCGGAGGCCGAAGGGCGCCTCGCCGACGCACGGGCGCAGGTCCGGATGGCGGAGGACTCGGCGAGTGCGCGGGCGGAAGGCCAGGGCCCGGTGGGCACCTCCAAGGAGCCCGGCGAGAAGGGTCAGAAGCAGGACATCGACGCGCTCGGTCGCGAAGTGCTCGAGGTCGTGACGAGAGAGCTCGAATTCCGTCGTTCTCGACGGACGGAGGACCACGATGAGTCAAGCTGGTGGTGACAAGGCCTACTTCGAGAGCCTGGACGACGGGGGCACCAAGTTCACCGTCCAGTACAACCCGAAGGAATTCCAGGTCAACAAGTCGATGACCTGGGAAGAGTCGAAGACCCAAGGGAAGGCGGTCAACCCGATCTCCTTCCAGAAGGGCGCGCCGATGACGGCCAGCTTCGACCTCCTCTTCGACACCACGGGCGAGAGCTCGGCGGTGAACGTGCAGGACGCCTGGGTGACCGGGCTCCTCGCGCTCACGAACGCCACGGCCACGCCCGCGAGCGGCGAGGAAGCGGAGCTTCAGAAGAAGCGCCCGCACGCCCTCGTCTTCACGTGGGGCGCCTTCACGATGAAGTGCGTGATCGAGTCGATCAACGTGACCTACCTGATGTTCGCGAGCTCCGGCGAGGCCATCCGGGCGCGCTGCTCGGTGAAGCTCAAGGAGTGGACACCCCTCGACGAGGTCGACAACCGCGAGAAGTTCGCCGCGAACTCCGGCGGGAACGCCTGGGGGACCGGCTCCATCGTGCTCGTCGGCAGCGGCCAGACGTTGTCCCAGATCTCGCAGGCCGCCGGCGCCGACATGCGGACGGTCGCCGCGGCGAACGGCATCACGGACGCGCTCGCGGACCTCACCGGCCGGGCCATCAAGGTTTAGGGGGACGACGCCATGGCCGAAGCGAAGGCAGGGGCGCGTAGCGCCACCAGCTACAAGGTGACCATCGGGAGCAAGACCTTCGGTCAGACCGAGGGCGACGGCCTCGAGCAGCTCGTGATCGAAGATCACGTCGACATGGTCGAGCACATGTCGCTACGCCTCGCCGGCATCGAAGGCCAGCCGAAGTGGGAGATCAACATCGGCGACGCCGTGGAGGCCAAGCTCGGCGCCGGCGACGTGATCCTGTTCGCGGGCGAGGTCATCGCCCTCGAGCCGTCCTGGGCGGTCGACGGCCTGATGTCCATGACGGTCCGCTGCCTGGACAAGGCGCACCGGCTGGCGCGCGGCCGCAAGACCCGCTTCTTCGAGAACAAGAAGGACAGCGACGTCGCGACCACCGTGGGTGGCGAGTGCGGCCTTTCGGTCGAGACCGACCCGACGGAGGAGGTGCACCCCTACATCCTCCAGCGCAACGAGTCGAACCTCGCGTTCCTGAAGCGGCTCGCCGCGCGCAACAACTTCCAGCTCACGGTCGACGAGAACAAGCTCATTTTCAAAAAAGCTGCGTTCTCCGGCGCCCCGACGAAGATCGAGATGGGGAAGAGCCTCCGCTCGCTGCGCATGGGCTTCAACAGCATGGAGCAGGTCGACCAGGTGGTCGTCCGCGGGTGGGACATCCGCGAGAAGAAGGAGATCGTCGGCACGGCGTCGAGCGGCGACATCGAGACCATCGGCGGCGGCTCCTCCGGGGCGTCGGTGTCCACGTCCAAGTTCGGGGCGAACATCGCGTACATCACGGACGTGCCCGTCGCGACGCAGTCCCAGGCCAACGCGATGGCGAAGGCCGAGCTCAACCGGCTCGCGCGCCAGTTCGCGAAGGGCACCTGCACGGTGGACGGGAACGACGGTCTGCGCGCCGGCCAGGTGGTGGAGTTCAGCGGGCTGAACGCCAACCACAATGGAAAGTTCTACATCATCTCGACCCGGCACATCATCTCGCCCACGACCGGCTACCTGACGGAGCTCACGTTCTGTAGCAATACAATGGGCACGTAGGCCGCGCCCTCGCAGGCCGGTCCACACCACCCCGAACGCTCCTAGCTCCGGATCACACTATGTCGAACCCGCGTGAAATCCTCGGGCGCGGATGGGCTTTTCCTTTCCAGTTCGATTCCGCGAAGGGTACGGTCGGGCTCTCCGAGTACGAAGAGAACATCCGGCAGAACATCACCATCATCCTGGGAACGAAGCCAGGAGAGCGGCAGATGCTTCCCGCCTTCGGCTGCCGAATCCACGAGCTCTTGTTCGCGCCAAACACTCGCGCCACGAGCGCCATGGTCGCGCACCATGTGTCGGAGGCTTTGCGGCGGTGGGAAAGGCGGATTGAGGTCGTGAAGGTGAATTCGGAGCCGGGATACGACGGATCGGTCAAGGTCGTGGTTGAATACCGCGTCCTGGCCACGAACGCCGTCCAGAGCCTGAACTACACCATCTCAAACAGGTAGTCATGCCGATCCGCCCCCCGAATCTCGACGATCGCCGCTACGAGGAGATCCTCCGCGAGGCACGCGCGCTCATCCCGCAGTACTCGCCGGAGTGGACCAACCTCTCGGACGCCGATCCGGGGATGACCCTCGTCCAGCTCTTCGCCTGGATGACGGAGATGATCATCTTCCGGCTCAACCAGGTGCCGGACAAGACCTACATCCACTTCCTCAATTTCATCGGCGAGGAGCGCAAGCCCGCGCGCCCCGCCGTCGCGCCGGTGACCTTCTCGCTCAAGGGCGAGCGCCCGGCCGAGATCCCGCCGTTCACGCGCTGCGCCACCCGGCAGCGCGAAGACTCCACGGCGGCTGACTTCGTGACGGTAGACGGCGTGACGGTCCACGGCGCCACGATCACGCGCGTGATGGCCGTCCGCGGCGGCAACCGCCCCGCCGTGCGCGAGGTGCCCTTCAGCAACCTCCACGACAACCGCTCGGCGCTCCTGTTCGCCAGCGGCCGCGGGGTCGATCTCTTCGACCTCGATCCCACCGAGTTCGGGCCCGACGCCTACACGCCGAACCAGTACTTCTACGTGGCGCACGAAGACGTGCGCCTCATGGACATCTCGCCGGAAGAGGAGCGTCCCCTCGGCCGCCTCCTCGTGCGCCGTGCCGGTCGCGACGGTGACACCCTCTCCATCGCGTCGTTCTTCTCCTGGGAGTACCCCACGGACGAGGGCTGGCTGCCGATCCCGGTCGACCAGGAGGCCGACGAGGCGATGGGCATGCCCGAGATGGCGCTCGTCACGTCGCTCCCCGGCGTGCGGCCGATCGAGGGCTTCGATCTCGAAGAGCGGGACCTCGCGTTCCCCGACGCCGTCGCCAAGGACCGCTGGTGGATCCGCGGCCGCCTCGACTACGAGCGCTGGATCGCCTCCCGCATGCTCCAGGATCTCGAGATCTCCTGGCGCGACGACCGCGGCGGCGAAGAGCGCCCCATCAACAACTGGGAGGTCCGCTCCACCGGCCGCACCCTGGAGTTCTTCCTCCAGGACGTGCCGCCCATCCGCGGCGGCTGGACCATCCGGTTCGCCCTCGTCGACCGCGGCCTCCCCGCGGGCCGCAACAGCTACCTCCCGCGGTACCGCTGGTACTACCGCCGCGGCGAGGGCTGGGAAGAGATCCCGCGCGAGCGCGTCCGCATCGAGGGGACCGTCGTCCTCGTCACCGGTCCGCTCACCGACATGGCGACGGACGGGTACAACCTCCGCGCCGAGCGCATCGAGACCGTCTTCCTCCAGGGGTTCATCCCCGAGCTGGAGCTCGACCTCACCTGGGTCCGTCCCATCGAGCTCGACCTCTTCGCGGGTGACGATCCGCGCCGGCTCGAGTCCCTGCTCCTCGCCGAGGGGCCGTGGTCGCCGTTCCAGCTCTCCCCGATCATCCCGCCCACCCTCGGGCGCAAGTGGTACATCGGCTCTGATCTCTTCGAGAATCGGCGCAAGGCGCCGGTCGTCGTCGAGGTGGACGTCGCGTTCGAGATGAACGGCGCGCCCATCCCCGAGCCCGCCGAGCTCTACCTGCTCCAGCTGACCTACCGCGCCGAGGACAACTGGCGCGTGGTGTGGTCCGACGACAAGATCTTCTCGGGCTTCACCTTTGCGAACCTGGATCCCGCGGGCGCAAAGGTGGCGGGCGTGCGGACCATCCGCATCGTCATCGACCCCGAGAAGCAGCTCCGCGGCCTCGCGCGCGCCGACGTCGGCGGCCGGGAGACCACCTGGATCCGCTTCGAGCTCGTGAAGGCGAGCCTCACCGGCCAGGACGAGAAGAAGGTCCAGCACCCGATCGTCCCGCGCATCCACGACGTGCGCCTCGGTGTCGAGGGCGCGGTCGGCGCGAAGTCCTACGAGCAGCCGCTTCCCGGGCCGAAGATGGCCCAGCTCGACTTCCGCGAGCACAACCGCCGACTCACGCGCATCCTCACGCGCGCCGTCGGCCGGCTCGGCGAGTTCTTCCCGTTCTTCCCGTTCGTGGAAATCAAGGAAGAGAACCAGGCTCTCTACCTCCAGTTCGACAAGCCGATCCCCCCGGGGCGTCGCCACGTGATCTCGTTCCGCACCCGCGGCGAGACCTACCTGCCCGAAGGGGTCCGGGTGGAGTGGGAGATGCTCGAGGCCCGGGAGCACGGCCGGTTCGGCTGGCGCCGCCTGCACGCGCCCGGCGAGGGCGAGAACATGCCCTATCAGCTCACGGGCACGGGCACGCTCGACTTCCCCCTCCCCGAGACCCCCGCGCTCGTCTCCGACGGCTTCTGGCTGCGCGCCCGCTTCGCCCTCCCGGGCGATCTCGCGGTCGATCGCCTCCCGATGCTCCCGCCCGTGACGCACATGCTGCTCAACACGGTCGACGTGGTGAACCTCGTGACGGTCCGCACCGAGAAGTACTCGGGGCTCGGCGTGCCCGGGCAGGTCATCCAGCTCCGCAAGGCGCCGGTGTTCCTCCACCACCGCGAGGGCGAGCGCGGCATCTTCAAGGATGCCAAGGCGTTCCCCGATCTCCGCGTCTGGGTGGACCTCGCGGACGGCACGACCGAAGTGTGGGAGCGGGTGGACGAGCAGTCCCTCCTCACCGCCAAGAAGGACGCCCGCATCTTCGTGGTCGATCCGGTCGAAGGCACGCTCACGTTCGGCAACGGCATCCGCGGGAAGATGCTCCCCGTGGGCTCCGCGAACGTCACGGTCGACACCTACCGGATGATCCCGGGTGGGAAGGGCAACGTCGCCGCCGGCGAGATCAACGTGGTGGAGGGCTACGCCGACGTGGTGAAGGCCGAGAACCTCCTCCCCGCGAGCGGCGGCCACGACGCCGAGACCATCGAGGAGATCATCCGGCGCGCGCCGAGCCTCCTCACCTCGCGAGACCGCGCGGTCACCCGCACCGACTTCGCCGTCATCGCGACCGAGGCCTCCGGTGAGGTCGCCCGCGCCGCGTGTGACGGCCGCATCGGCGAGGACGGCACGGTCGAGGTCATCATCCTCCCCCGGCGCCGCGAAGGCGAGCTCTTCCCCGACCCGTTCCTGTCCACCGGCCTGCGGGACCACGTGCAGCGCTACCTGAAGCGCCGCTGCCTCATCAACGTGCTCCCGGTCGTCCGCCTCGCGCAGTTCCTCCCGATCGACGTGAGCGTCACCCTGCGCCTCCGTCCGAACGCCAACCTGCTCGCGGTGCGCGAGTCCGCGCAGAAGTGGGTGGAGAAGTTCCTCGACCCGTACGTGGGCGGGCTCGACGCGCAGGGCTGGCCGTTCAGCGGCACGCTCTACGCCCAGGACTTCGCGCGCATGGTGTCGGGCATCCCCGAAGTGCGGCACGTCATCGACGTCGCGCTCTACGACATGGGCGGCGAGAAGCGCCGCCGCGGCGTGCCCGGCTGGGAAGAGGGCGAGGGCGTCAAGGAGCTGTTCCTCGTCGAGCATGATCTCTTCGCCGTCCGACGCGTCCGCGTGCGGACCGAGGAGGCGTTCGAGTGAGCACCGAGCTCGCACTGCACCGTCGCGGACAGGTGGCCGTCGCGGCGGGGGGCGACTACCGCTACCTCGAGGACATCGTCCGCATCGGCTACCCGGTGCGCGACGCCATCACGTACCTCAACCGGCACCTCGGGAACCCCGTCGGCTACCGGCTCGTCGAGGCGCTGCGTGGCGAGCGCCCCGGCTGCGTGCGGTCTGCCGAGATCCAGCCGGCGGTGGGGGGCGAGCCAACCTACGTGCGTGGCATCCGCGTGCTCCCCGACGGCACGCCGGCCTCCTACTTCACCCCGGACGACCTCGTCTCGGTCCTCACCGAGATCGTCACGCCCGACGGTCGCCCCGCGAGCTCGCTCCAGTCGCGGGATCGCGTGGTGCTGCACATCCCCGTGCGCGGCTACCTGCGGTACCTCCCGGGGCTGTTCCAGGGCGCGGTGCCGGCGTCCCGCCGCGACGTCGTTCGGGCGGACGAGGTCAGCGCGCGCCGCTGGGGCTCGACGGAGTCTCCGCACACGGCGGAGGTCCAGAGCTTCAACGCCGACGGGCTGCGCCGCTTCCTGTTCATCTTCCAGCACCTGATGACGACGATCACGGACAAGATCGACACGGTCCCGTCCCTGATCGACCCGATGAGCACCGATCCCCGGTTCCTGCCGTGGATCGCCTCGTGGGTGAGCTTCGAGCTCGACAGCTCCCTGCCCATCCACAAGCAGCGGGATCTCACCCGGCGCGCCATCCGCCTCCTCCGCACCCGCGGCACCGTCGCGGGCGTCGAGGAGATGATCCAGGTCCTGACGAACGCCCCGGTGACCGTCGAGGAGCTGCGGAAGCCCAACGCGTTCGTGCTCGGGAAGTCGGCGCTGGCGGGGGGCGCCTCGGTCGAGGAGCGCTTCGTCCGCAACGAGCCGGCGGCCAGCTTCCTCCTCGACGAGGGCCGCGCCGCCACCACGTTCTTCGCGCTGGTGCTCCAGCCGATGGCCCAGTTCCGGCAGGACTTCGGAGAGCGAGCACCCGGTGTCTTGCGTCGCATCGCGCAGATCGTCACCAACGAAAAGCCTTCGCACATCACGTTCACCATCCTCTTCTCGCGCGACGGGGACCCCTCCTCGCGCGGCGGATAGCCCGTGGATCACAAGAACTTCTTCCAGCTCTCCCGGCTCCGCCCCTTCGAGGGGCTCTGCCTCACCGCCAAGGACCTGGCCGACGAGCAGGCCTACCACCGGCGCAACCTGCAGCGGCACGTGCTCTACATGCACGGGCACGGCATCGTGCAGGGGCTCCAGGTAGAGATCGAGCAGCGCAAGGACAAGTACGTCGCGGTCATCCAGGCCGGCTACGGCGTGACCCGCCTCGGCCAGGGCGTACTCCTCCCGGAGGCCGTCGCGGTACCGCTCGAGGTACCCCGCCAGGACGGCGAGTACATGCTCTGGCTCTTCCACGTGGAGACGCCGGACGACGGGCAGATGCGCCCGCTCTTCGACACGAACGAGAAGAAGGAAGCGCGGATGCGGGAGTTCTCCGCGCCCCGCCTCCACTCGATCGAAGAAGACTGTTCTGACGCCATCGCGCTCACCCGCATCAACGTGCGCCTGGGGCGCATGGTCCAGGTGCTGCTGCCGGTGCCCCGCGCCGGCCGGCAGGCCCGCGCGGCCGAGTCCTACTTGAAGCCCCGCGTCGTCGAGTTCATCCGGGTGAACAAGAACATCATCACGAACCTGCGCCGCACCGCGCAGCTGCAAGAGCTCGAGCTCGGCATGCTCGGCTTCTACTCGGCGCTGGTGAGCTCGGAGTTCCTCCTCATCGAGGAGGGCACGTCCGACCGCGTACTGTACCGGACCGCGGGCTCGCTCATCAACTACGCCCACGACTTCTACAACACGCTCCCGCGGACCATCGATCGCATCGACAAGTTCAAGGAGTTCGTGCGCCGCGTGAACGCGGAAGTGCCGGGCGCCGAGCAGGGCGACGAGATCTGGCTCCGCTGGTTCGACAAGTTCGAACGCCTGCTCCAGCCGCTCGGCAAGATCGTCGAGGAGCTCGAGCGGACGGTCGAGGCGCAGTGAACCTTCGGGGAGCGAACCTCCGTGCCGCGAACCGGCGGGCAGCGGCATGAGTGACGAGCAGAACGTCGTCCAGGTGCGGGTGCAGGTGATCGACATGAAGTCGTTCACCCTGAGCCTGCAGGTGCCCACGTACCTGCCCGCCCGGGACCTCACGCAGCGCGTCGCGCGAGACGCCGGCCTGGACTCCCACTGGGATGACGGGCGTCGTCGCCTGTATTGGTTGCGCGCGCGCGGCCGCCTCATGGGGGACGAGGAGAAGCTCTCCGACCTGGGCGTCGTCGACAACGAGCTCGTGTACCTGCTCCCCGAGCCGCCGGCCGGGAGCGGCGTGTTGGAGCAGCCGCCCGACTACCCCCAGACCCACGACTACGCCGGCGCCGGCACCCTGGCGCTGGTCGGCTCGTTGTCGCTCGTGTTGTTGTGGGCGATGGGGTGGGGCCTCGCGCTCTCGCAGGAGCGGTCGCTGGCCGTGGTGGCGCTGCCGGGGCTCGCGATGGGGCTCTTCTGCACCTCGTTCGCGCGCCACGCGTGGGGTGGGGCGGGCAACCAGCTCCGGATCGTGGCCACGGGCCTCTTCCTGCAGCTCATGATCACGATCCTGGCGTTCCTGGCGCCCGTGTTGCTCGTCGGGGCCGGGGTGCTCGATGTGTACCGCGAGAGCGTGCCCGGGCTCATCCTGGGGCTCCTCGGCGTGTTCATCGGGTGGCTGGCGTGGTGGGGCGCGGTCGAGCCGCTGCCACCCAAGCAGCAGCAGCAGGTGGAGCAGGCCCCGCAGGTGATGGCCACCGTCCCGTGTGGCATCTGCGGGCTCGGCGTGGAGCAGAAGGTGCGCGTCGAGTGCCAATATGCCTGCGGCCAATACTTCCACCAGGGCTGTTACAAGGCCAAGGTGGCGGTCTACCGCGGCGACAAGAGCAAGTGCGCGATCTGCACCCGCAGGGTCGCGTAGCACGCCATCAGAGGGTGGAGCGGCACCAGTCGACCACGGCCTGCGCCTCGACCTCGACCATCGGCTGGGCGGGCATCTCGTCCTTCCCGAGCAGGATGATCTCGATCCACTCGGCGTCCGGGCGGGTCAGCTCGCTGGCGAGGGCAGGTCCTACCCCGCCCCCGCCATCCGCGCCGTGACAGTTGGCGCAGGTGCTCGCGAAGAGCGCGGCGCCGTCGGGCGGAACGTCCGTGTCCGTGTCGGTGTCGGTGTCGGTGTCGGTGTCGGTGTCGGTGTCGGTGTCGGTGTCGGTGTCGGTGTCGGTGTCCGTGTCGGTATCGGTGTCGGTGTCGGTGTCGGCATCGCCGGCCGTGTCATCCTTGGCGGTGTCCTCCGTGGAGGTGCACGCCGCCAGGAGCAGCAGTACGATCAGCAGGGGGCGCATGGAAGCTCCGCGGCCAGGGGGGTGGCCCCGGCCGCCCCCAATCTGTGCGCCGGCCCGGGCGAGTCCAGCGGGCGGACCAGGAAAGAGCCGGTCGTACCGAGCTGATCAGAGCGCGGCGACCTCGCACGTGGCGCTCTCGTCGGACGCCCAGGCCGCGGTCAGGGCCTGGAGCTCGCCCGAGTCGGGGCACGTGAACGTGAGCGAGGAGCACGCGGCGCCACATGCGGCGTCGTCGTTGCTTCCGATCGCCTCGACGGCGGTGCAATCGGGGGTGAGGCTGTCACAAATGCGAAGCACGGGGTCTCCCTCGCAGCCGCCGTCACATGCGCCGGCGCACCCGTAGGTCACCTCGTCCCCGGGGGTGCACGCGAACGTGCCACCGTCCACCCATCCGCAGTCCCGATCCTCGGCGTAGGCGACGGGGTCGCACACCTCGGTAACGTCGACGTCCTGGGGGGGGACCGTGACGGTCACGGACGCGACGTTGTTGCTGGTGTCCAGCTCCCGGAAGAGGCCGCCCGGATCCAACGTCAGTCGGAGGGTATAGTCCCCCGGCGGGACATCCGTGACATCCACCCATTGGCAGTCGAGCCACCCCACGTAGACGTCCGCCCAGCCGGCCGAGATGCCTTGCATCAGGCAGTGATACTTGGGCGGGCCCCCCTCGTATTGGGCCTCGTCGTCGCGCAGGCAGAAGGCCTGCTTTCGCCCGGTGGCGACCGAGGTGCCGTCGCTGTCGAGGAGGTCGTACTCGACGTAGCCCTCGAAGTGGTTGTGCGCGTGGCACTCCGAGTAGGTGAACCGGTCGGGGTCCAACCCGGGGTCGCCGAGGATGAGGTCCGCGGTGCCGAGGTTGGGCGTGGTGGTCGTGAACCGGAGGAGCCGGCGCCACCCCGGCGCATCCACGCAGCCCTCGAGCATGGCGCAGTCGTCCTCGGTGAACTCCTCCTCGGTGAGGAACACGTCGTCGGCGAGCCGATCGAGGTCGATGCTCAGGTCGGGCAGCGGGCAGGCACCGTACACGTCGAGCGCAGTACACACCGGCGTCGCGTCGGCCGCACAGCACGCCGTGCAGCACGACGCGCCCTCCCCGCAGTCGCTGACCTCCGGCTCGCACGCGGCTCCGAGGGGGAGCGTCTCTCCCGTGTCGGTGTCCACGTCGGTGTCGCTGTCCGTGTCACTGTCACTGTCGGTGTCGCTGTCCGTATCGGTGTCGCTGTCCGCGTCGGTGTCGGCGTCGGCGGGGGCGTCCGTGTCGGGAGGCGGCGGGCCGTCGTCGTTGGGGTGACACCCCGCCCAGAGCAGCACGGCGAGCAGCGGGGCGGCGAGCGAGGACATCGCCGCAGTGTAGCCAGCCGGGCGGGGCCCCGGCCGGGGATTGCTACTCCGGCGCCACGTCGAAGCTACCGCTGACCGCCAGCGTCGCCTCCGGCGCGACGAGCGACCCCGTGAACGTGCCCGTCAAGTTCGCCGCCATCACCCCGGTCCACGCGAGGTCTCCCGTGGCGCCGATGGTGAAGGAGACCGTGCCGGACGCCGTGCCGTCGCCGGGGAGCGTGCCGACGATCGAGGCGCCGAGCCCATCGGGGAAGCTCGCCGCGAGCGGCCCCGCGAAGAGGCAGGCGCCCGATCCCACCACGTCGGTACCTGCGACGGTGAGCGTGGCGGTGCCGGAGCAGCGGTCCGCGGTGCCGGTGCCGTCGACGGCGTCGACCACGAACGGACCCGCGTAGCCGCCGACCGCGCCCGTGTCGCCCGTGTCGGAGGTGGTGTCGGTGTCCGAGTCGGTGTCGGTGTCGGTGTCGCTGTCGCTGTCGGTGTCGCTGTCGGTGTCGGCATCGGTGTCCGTGTCGGTCTCCGCGTCCGTGTCACCGCCCGAGTCCTGGCCGTGCAGATCCTCGCCCTCCTGCCCGCCGAGGCCGCCCCGCTCCGCCGCGCAGCCCGTCAGGACCAGCAGGATGGCGAGCAGGGGAAGGGGAAGGCGGACGATACGCAAGGGTCCTCCAGGGCGGTGCCCGTCCTCTACAGGGTGCCCCCGCGCGCGTCGATCCGCAAGCGCGGTTCCGCACGAACCCTCCCGCACTTACCGGCAGGCCGGTGCAGATCCGCTATAGTGGGGGATGGACTTCGACCGCATCGCCCGTGACCTGCTCATCGCGCTCCGGGGGCGCCGCTCGCAGGTCGCCTGGTCGCGGCGCCTCGGCTACCGCAGCAACGTCGCCTACGCGTGGGAGAGCGGCAGCCGGAGCCCCACCGCCGCCGAGATGTTCCGGGCGGCCCGGCGCGCCGGGGTCGACCTCGCGGGCGCGCTCACCCGCTTCTACGGCCGCGCCCCCCTCTGGCTGGAGACCCTCGATCCCGCGACCCCCGAGGCGGTGGCGCGCCTCCTCGACGATCTGCGCGGCAGCGCCTCGATCACCGACCTCGCCCGCCGCAGCGGGCTCTCCCGCTACTCCTTGTCCCGCTGGCTCGCCGGGCAGACCCAACCCCGGCTCGCGGAGTTCCTCCAGCTCGTCGAGGCCGCGAGCGTACGGATGGTGGATCTGCTCGCCGTGCTCGGCGATCCCGCCACGATGCCCTCCGTGGCAGAGCTGTGGACGCGCCTGGAGGCCCGCCGCCGCGGCGCCGCCGAGTACCCGTGGACCCAAGCGGTCGTGCGCGCCCTGGAGCTCGACGACTACCGCCAGCTCCCCGAGCACCTCCCCGGTTGGATCGCCACGCGCCTCGGCATGCCCGTCGGGGAGGAGGACCGTTGCCTCGCGTTCTTGTGTGACACCGGCCAGGTGACACGCGGCGGCACGCACTACCAGGTCGAGGCCCTCGCGGTGGACACGCGCCGCCACCCGGACATCGGCCGCCGCCTCAAGGCCCATTGGACCCGGGTGGCCGCCGACCGCATCGACGGCGACGGCGCGGGCCAGTTCTCCTACAACGTGTTCACGGTGTCCGAGGCGGACTTCGAGCGCATCCGCGAGCTGCACCTCGCCTATTTCCACGCGCTCCGGGCGATCGTGGCCGAGAGCGAACCGGGCGAGCGCGTCGCGGTGGCGAACGTCCAGTTGTTCGCGTTGGACGCCGTCGCCACGAGCCGAACCGGCGAGCGGTGAGGCGGGTCGAGCCTGGTGGAAGGAGCGCGCGCGGCGGTGCCCGGCGGCGAAGCCCGCGCCTCCCGGCGCGCGCTCCGCCGCCGCCGCCGCGCCAAGGCCCTGGCATGAAGGGGTCCGATCCCCCCGCCCACCCAAGCTTCCAACCGAAGACGCCGAGTTGACCGGGCCGCGGCGGCGCCGGTCGAAGTCTGGACCCTACCGGGTTGGTTCGGCGCCGGGCACCGCGGCCCCGCGCTGCTCGAGACCCGTCCCTTCCTCCCCGAGCAAGTAGCTCTGGAAGAACATCGTGATCGCGTTGTTGAGGTAGTCCCGGTTCGACTTGCGCTTGAACCCGTGGCCCTCGTCGTTCGCGAGCAGGTACCAGACCACCCCGCCGTCTCCGCGCACCGTCTTCACGATCTGCTCCGCCTCGCTCATCGGCACGCGCGGGTCGTTCCGGCCCTGCACGACGAAGAGCGGGTCCTGGATGCGGGCGGCGTTGGTGGTCGGGGAGATCGAGGCGAGGAAGGCGCGCATGTCGGGATCGCGCTCGTCGCCGTATTCGACACGCCGGAGGTCACGCCGGTAGGACTCCGTGCGCTCCAGGAAGCTCACGAAGTTGGAGATGCCGACGGAGTCGACGCCGCAGCGGAGGCGGTCCGCGTAGTGGATCATCGACGCGAGCACCATGTAGCCGCCGTAGGAGCCGCCCATCACCCCGACGCGCGAGGCATCCAAGTCGGGTTGGGTGGCGATCCAATCGAGCACGGCGCCGATGTCCTTGACGGAGTCCTCGCGCTTCATGCCGTTGTCGAGGGTGACGTAGGTCTTGCCGTACCCGGTCGACCCGCGCACGTTCGGGGACACGACCGCCACGCCCAGCTCGTTGACAAAATATTGGGCGGTGGCGTTGAAGCTGTCCCGGGTCTGCCCCTCGGGGCCGCCGTGGATGATGACGATGACGGGGACGGGCCCCTCGGCGCCGCGCGGGCGGTAGACGAACGCGGGCACCTTGGTGCCGTCGAAGGAGGGGACCGAGACGATCTCGGGGGTCACGAACGTGGCGGGATCGAGGCCGCCGACCTCCGAGTAGGTCCACCGGGTGACCTTGGCGCTCTTGGCCTCGACCACGTACACGTCGGACGTGGTCTGCGCGGTGGCGATCGACACGGCGAGGCGTGTGCTGGCGGGGTCGAAGGCGTAGCCGCCGACGACGCCCGGGGGCAGGGCGACGCGGGTGCGGCGGGTCGGGCTCTTCGTGGCCGCGAGGTAGAGCGCCGTGCGGCCGCCCTCGTTGACGCTGAACGCGAGCCGCTTGCCATCCTTGGAGAGGGTGAGGCCCTCGACGTCCCAATCGATGTCCGCGGTGAGCTGGGTCTTGGCGCCGCTCTTCAGGTCCTGGCGGACGAGGCGCTGGAACTCGGCGCCCTCGTCGGAGGTGTAGAGCACCGCGGCGCCATCCGCCGTGAAGTACGCCTGGTCGCCGTACGCGACGGGGCCGGGCGCGGGGTTGAGCTCGCGGACCTTCCCGGTGGCGAGGTCGAGCACGTGGAGGCTCGACTCGGTGACGGACACCTCGTGCTGGAGGAGGAGCTGGGTGTCGTCGGGCGACCAGTCGCGCGCGTTCCACTGGCCCGCGGCCTCGTAGACGAGGTTCGCCTCGCCGGGGGCCTCGGGGTCCATCACCCAGATGTCGAAGTCCGACCGGTTGCGACGTGTCGAGGCGTAGGCGAAGCGGCCGCCCGCCGTGGCCCAGGGCCCGCGCTCGTTGCGCGAGGCGCCGTCGGTGAGGAGCGTGGTGCGGCCGGTCTTCAGGTCGAAGGTGTAGAGCTGCCAGTTCTCGCCGCCGCCGATGTCCTTCGCGAGGACGAGGCTCGTGCCGTCGCCGCTGGGGTCGAACCCGGCGCCCGCGACCGGCTCCCGGAAGAACGTGAGCTGCCGCCGGTCCGCGCCGGGGCCGGCGACGAAGTGGGCCTGGCTCGTCTCGCCGAAGCGCGTCGAGATGACGAGCCCGCCGCCGTCGGGGGCCCAGCCCTGCAGGGACGCGCCGCGCACGTCGTTGTACTGGCGGGTGCGCTCGGCGACGGCGTCGGGGATGGGCGGGACGCCGTCGATGACGAGGGCGCCTTCCTGGCGCGGGGCGCTGGCGGCGGCCGGGCCGGCGGCGGACGTGAGCGCGGCGGCGGGCGCGGGCGGCACGGCGGGCTCGAGCGCAGCCGCGGTGAGGGCGAAGAGGAGGGCGAAGAGCATCGGAGAAGTGTGGCACGGCACGCGGGCGGCGGCACGTCGTGGGGGGCCGCGTGCGAAGGAGCGGGCTTCGCCGACCCGATAAAGCGAGACCGGCCGTGCGCTAGCCGGCCTGGCTACGCGAGCATCACCGCGGCGCCGACGGCGGCGGCCGCCACGAGCCCGACGACCACGAGCCAGCCGTAGCGGCGGGGGGATTCGGGGGCGAGGTCCATCTCGCGGGTCGGGCCGGAGGGGAGGTCGGCGAGGAGCGCCTCGACGTCGCGTCCGGACGCGGTCCACTTGCCGGGGCCCTTCTCGCCAGCGCGGTCGGAGCTGCCGGTCACGCCGATGGCGCCGGTCCAGCGCGGGGCCTCGACGGAGGGGTCGCGGGGGACCTCGCGGGGGGGCAGGTCGGCGAGCAGGTCGGCGGCGGGGCGGCTCGGGGCCGTCCACTTTCCGGGGCCCTTCTCGTGCTCGCGGGTCGTGGCGCCGGTGACGGGCGCGGCGCCGGACCAGCGGGGCCCGGTCGGGGGGACGGGGGCGTCGGCGTCGGCATCGTCGTCGGCGGCGGCGTCTACGGGCTCGACCCGGGCGGCCTCGATGCGGGCGGCCTCCACGCGGGCCGTTTCGACGCGGGCGGCTTCGACCCGAGCGGCTTCGATGCGGGCGGCCTCGGCCTCGCGCTCGAGCGCGGCGAGCCGCTCGGCCTCCGACCGGGCCTCCGCGGCGGCGTTCTCCGCGGCCGCCAGGCGAGCCATCTCGTCGAGCCAGTTGGCGTGCGCGACGCGCTCGGCCAAGGCGCGTGCCTGCTCGGCTTCGCGGCGCGCGACCTCGGTGGCGACGCGCTCGGCGTGCACCCGCGCCCGCTCCGCCTCGATCCGCGTCTCCTCGATCCGCTCGGCCTCGGCACGCGCGAGCTCTGCGGCAAGGCGCTCGGCCTCCCGACGGGCGGCTTCGGCGGCGAGGCGCTCGGCCTCGACCCGGGCGGCCTCTGCGGCGAGCCGTTCGGCTTCCAGGCGCTCGGCTTCGGCACGGGCGAGGTCGGCGGCGCGGCGCTCGGCTTCGACGCGGGCGGTTTCGGCGCGGGCGGTTTCGGCGCGCGCGAGGTCGGCGGCCATGCGCTCGGCCTCGACCCGGGCGGCTTCGGCGGCGAGGTGCTCGGCTTCGATTCGGGCCGCTTCGACCCGGGCAGCCTCGGCCTCGACGCGCGCCGCTTCGACCGCGAGGCGCTCGGCTTCGACACGGGCCGCCTCAAGGGCCAGCCGCTCGCCCTCCAAACGCTCGGCCTGCGCCGCCTCGACCTGCGCCGCCTCGGCCTGCGCCGCCTCGGCCTGCGCCGCCTCTGCGGCAAGCCGCGCCGACTCCCGACGGGCCGCTTCGGCTTCCCCCCGCGCGACGGCCGCAGCGCGCTCGGCTTCCTGGCGCTCGGCGTCGAACCGCTCGAACTCGGCGCGCATGACGGCAGCGCGCACGGACTCGCGTCGGTCTGCTTCGAGTTGCTCGGCCGCCGCGATCCGGGCGGCTTCCTCGCGGATGCGCGCATCCTCCCTTCGCGCGGCCTCCGCGAGACGCTCGCCCTCCGCCCGCGCCAGCTCCCCCGCGAGGAGCTCCGCCTCGATCCACGCGGCTTCGGCGTCGCGCCGCTCGGCGTCGAGGCGCCCCACCTCACGACGTTCCGCCTCACGACGTTCCGCCTCCTGCCGCTCTGCTTCGAGCCGGGCCGGCTCGCCCGCGGCGATCTCGGCCTCCACGCCCGCGAGCCCCTCGGCCTCGCCCACCTCGTCGACGACGATGTCCTCGTCCTCCGCCCCCAGCCAGACCACCCGCGTGGCGGCCCGGTCATCGCCCGCGTCGAGCCCGAAGCCCTCGTCGTCGGCGGGCTCGGCGTCCACCGCCTCGAGCACCTCTACGACGGGGGCCGGATCGGCCCGACCGACGTACACGCGCGCTCCGGGCGC
>JAUXTN010000190.1 GCA_030684355.1 Pseudomonadota bacterium | reverse complement strand
GACCCGCGGCGACGCCGCCACGCGCCCCGCGGCGCCCGAGCCCGCCCGCGCCAACCCGACGGTAGCCGAGCCCCTCCCCACCGCTCCCACGGATCTCCGCCGCGCTGCGGGCGGCACCGCGGTCGGCGCCGTGGTGGCCACCGGCGGCGAGCTCGTCGCGCTCCTGGACGGCGAGCGGCGCCTCTCGCCGAGCGCGGTCCCCCCCGGTCACTACATCGCGCTCGTCCGCTTCGCCGGCGAGGCCGAGCTGGTAAAGGCCGGTGCCGTCTCCGTGCGCGCGGGCGCCACCAGCCGGCTGCGCTGCGACGCGATCCCGGCCCGCTGCGTCGAGGAGAGCCCATGATCGTGTTCCTGTTGTCCGCCGGGTGCTTCTTCATCGGCGACGCCGAGCACGAGCAACGCCTCTCGGTCGCGTGCGGCGACACCGCGGCGGACACCGACACCGACACCGATGCGGACACGGACACCGATACGGACACTGACACCGACACGGACACCGACACCGACCCGCTCCTCGGCACGCTCACGGGCACGTTGTCCATGACCGTGAGCGGCACGCCGGGCGCGGAGACCTGCTCGGGCGACGTCCTGCTCGACATCGACCCCGGGAGCCTCTCCGGCACGTTCACGTGTGAGTTCGGCGGGTCATTGCTCTACTCGGACCAATTCGGGAGCGTCGCGGGCGACACCTCCGCTGGCACGCTCGTGTTCATCTCCGATTTCGACACGACCGTGAACTGGGAGGGCTCGACCAGCGAGACCCCATCGCTCACCGGGACCTTCGAGGAGACGAACGTGCCGCACAACCTGGACACCCTCACGCTCACCGGGAACTTCCGGGTCGAGCCCGAAGAGGGCTGAACACTTGGGTGGCAGCCCGCTGAAAGCGACTCGCAAGCGACTCGCGCTCCCCGGAACGTAGAAAGGGACAGCACCTCGCCACGGACCGTTGCTTCCTGCCGAAGCAACCCCGGGACGGGGTCACGGGGCCGCCCGGGCCGGTGTCCAAATGACACCGCCCGGGGCGTAATCCAGCGCCAGGCCAAAGCCACACCAGGGAGAGACCCATGTTCCGCTTCACTTGCACGTCCGTGTCCGCGATGGCCCCGGCCCTGCTCCTGCTCGCGGCCTGCGGCACCACTACCCCCGACCCGTCCGACCCTCGCGACGGCGCCCCCGACGGGCGGACCTCCCGCGTCTCCGGACACACCTCCGCCTCCGGGTCCGCCGCCAGCGCGGCCACCGTGAAGGCGTGGAGCCACGACAGCGCGGGGAGCGCCACGATCGTCGGCGAGGCCACGCTGCAGGCCGACGGCTCCTACACGATCGAGGTCCCGGCGGAGAGCCGGCGCCTCGTGATCGAGGCCTACGCGGAGGACGGCGCGTCCGTCGCGGCCGTGCTCGTCGCCGAGGCCGCGGCCGAGGACGGGGAGGTGCACGCCGCGCCGTTCGACGCCGAGACGACCCTCGAGGTGGGCGTGTACGCGGCGGTCCTCGGGAGCGGCGCCGCCCCCGAGGAGGTCGACGTGGTCGATCTGCGCGCCCGCATCGACGCCACCATCGCCGCCGCCGTGGCGTCGGGCGGGGACGCCTCCGCGAGCCTCGTCGCGGCGCTCGCGCTCGGCGTGGAGGCCGCGCAGCGGACGGAGGCCGACGCCTACGGCGACCTCGGCCTCGCGTTCAGCGTCGAGGCCGCGATGGACGCCTCGATCGCCGCGATGGCCGCCTACGACGCCGCGCTCGACAGCGGCACCGACGCCGAGGCCGCGCACGAGCTGCTCGTGGCCGCGCTCGTGGACGCGGACGCCTCCATCGGCGCGAGCGCCCAGGCCTCGTGGGAAGCCGAGGCGCAGGCCAGCATCGCGATGCGCCTCGTCGTGGCGGCGGCCCTCGACGACGCGGCCGATGCCGAGAGCAGCGCCCTCGCCGAGGCCGTCGTCCTCGCGGAGGGCGGGCTCGAGGCGTGGTTCGCCGCCGCCGCCGCGGTGGACGCCGCCGAGGCCTCCGGCGACGAGGCGAGCGCGGACCTCGTGATCGAGGCCGCCGCCGCCCTCACCCTCGACACGGGCTCCGCGATGGACGCGGAGGCCATGTCCGCCGCGTGGGCCGCCTTCCGCGCCGAGCTGGTCGGCCCCGAGGAGTCCGACGGCAGCGGCACCGCGCTGGAGGCCCTGCTCGGCATCGACGCCGCCGGGGAGCTCGTCACCGACGCCGCGATCACGGCGGCGCTCGTGGCCGCGGCGAACTTCGACGCCGAGGTGGAGGCCGCGGTCGAGGCCGCGGCGCGCAACGGGAGCAGCTCGGACGTGAGCGACGCCGTGACCAGCGCGTGGGCGGCGTTCGCGGTCAGCCTCCGCGCCGACGTCGAGAGCGCCTACGCGGACAGCGACAGCGCGTCCGCGGCGGCCGACCTCACCCTCGTGGCGGTGGGCGGGTTCCGGGCCGCCGAGTAGCTTGGGCGCGGCGCGGTCGCGCGGCGCCGACGCGCGGGGTCACGCCTTCGAGGCGTGGCCCCGCCGGCGTCGGGGGCGATCGACCAGGCCCGGTCTGCAACACGGATGCGGATCCCGAGAGATCGCCGCGATATTTCCGTCCGAACTGCCCGGATGACCGACTACCCCCCGAGTTCGGACGCTATATCCGTCCGAACTGCCCGGATGACCGACTACCCCCCGAGTTCGGACGCTATATCCGTCCGAACTGCCGGGATGACCGACTACCCCCCGAGTTCGGACGGTCGCCACGCCCGGCGTCGCGCTCGCACCTCGCGGTCGCCACGCATGGCCGCGCGAAGCCTCGCAAGGCCAGGCCCCCCTTCGCCGCCACCCCACCCAAGCCACCGCCCCAAACCACCCCGCGCCCGGCCGACCGGAGCGCGCCGGGCGCCCCGCCCGGCGGTCCCGCCCGCCGCGGGGCGGACCGAGCCCGAAGGGCGAGCGTGGAGGGGGGCCGCAGGCGCCCGAGCCTCCTACTCGACCTTCAGCCACCCCGGCTACCGCCGCGTCACGTGAACCAGGCTCAGCCGGGCCGCGTGGTTGCGCCGCTCGAGGAACGAGGGGTCGAAGCCCGCCGCAGCGAGCTCCTTCCGCAGGCGGTGGATGAGCACGTTGAGGTTGTTCGCGTCCATCCGCAGCGCCTCGCGCCCCCAGACCCCGCTGGCGAGCTCCTCGTCGGCCAGCCAGCCCTGGCGCGCGTCCGGCACCTTCGCGGCGCGGTCCTCCAGGACCTTCACGGCGAGCACGTAGAGGAGGACGGCCCGGTTCTCGGCGGTGACGCGATGCTCGACGCCCCGGAGGGGGTCGTGGAGGACGGCCTCGGGGCCGGCGGGCCCATCGAGCGAGACCTCGAGGCGGAACCCGTCGGTGGGGGAGCGCTCGCCGACCGTCGGGACCGTCGGGCCGTCCGCCGCGAGGATGCGGAAGCTGCGCTGCCCGATCGTGAACGCCACGCCCGCCTTCACCCCGCGATGCTGCCCCTCGTCGGTCTCGATCTCCGCGCCGTCCGCTCGGGGGTGCACCGCGAACCAGGCCACCCCGTCGAGCGGCAACGAGAGGGACACGCCCGGGCCGCTGCCGACCCGGAGCGAGTCGGGCGGGATGGCCACGGACGCGCCGGACTCCAGGACCTCGAGCCGCCACGAGGGGCCCAGGTCCGGCATCGTCGGCATGATGCTCACCACGCGCAGGCGCACGCGGCGCCCGAGCCGCAGCACCTGGCCCGGCCGCACGGGGCCTTCCCCGTCGAGCCGCGTGTCGTCGATCCAGGTGCCGTTGGTGCTCGCGCGGTCCTGCACGCGGATGATCCCGCGGTCGAGCCACACCGTGGCGTGGTGCCACGAGACGGTGTCCTCCGAGAGCACGAGCGCGTTCTCGGGCCCGCGGCCGATCTGGAGGGGCCGCTCCGAGAGGGGCACGCGGGGGTGGGCGAGGTGGAGGGCGTCTCCTGGCTCCGGGACGAGCTCCAGGTAGAGGGGGGGGACGGCCGTGCTCATGTCCGGCACGTAGCTTGATCCACGGCGTCCTGGCCCGCCGGGCGATAGGGCTCCCCTCCTCCCGACGCCGCGCCCATGAACCTCGTCCTCCTCGAGCCCGCCGAGCTCGCCGCCCCCCTCCCCCGCCAGGATCCGCGCGCGCGCCACATCCTCGACGTGTTGCGCCGCCGCGAGGGGGACACCTTCCACGCCGGCGTGGTTGACGGCCCCATCGGCACCGCGACCCTCGTCGCGCTCGGGAGCGACGCCCTGACGCTCTCCTTCGTGCCCGTGCGCGAGCCGCCGCCGCTCCCCGCCGTCACCCTCGTCATCGGCCTGCCGCGCCCGCCCACCGCGCGCGACATCCTGCGGGACGCGACGACGTGCGGCGTCGGCGCGATCCACTTCGTCGCGACCGAGCGGACCGACCCGAACTACGCCACGAGCAACATCTGGCGCGACGGCGAGTGGCGCCGCCACCTGCTCGTCGGCGCCGCCCAGGCCTTCGACACCCGCCTCCCCGTCGTGACCTGGACCCACTCGCTCGCCCACGCGCTGACCCACGCCGGCCCCGGCGAGCGGCTCGCGCTCGACAACTACGAGGCCGAGGCCCACCTGGGGCGCTGGAAGCCGACGGCCGGCGAGGGCCCGATCGTGCTCGCGATCGGCCCGGAGCGCGGCTGGGGCCCCCAGGATCGGACGCGCCTGCGCGACGAGGGCGCCACGCTCCTCCACCTCGGGAAGCGCGTGCTCCGCGTCGAGATGGCGGTGGTGGCGGCGCTGGCGATCCTCCAGGCGCGGGGCGCCTGACGGAGCGTCGCCGCCCCGAGAACGACAGCAGGCCGTGCACCAGCCGGCCTGGCTACCCCGGGACCACCACGACCTTCGAGCGGGGCGTGATGTAGAACGTGATGCCGCCCACGGCCATGACGCTGCCCGCCGCGATGAGCGGCACGGCGTAGGGCTCCTGGACGTCCTTGCAGCGGTTGCCGCTGCAATCGAGGTGGTTCAGGCCGAGTGCCCCGAAGGTGATGGCGCTCGCGCCCGCGGCGAGCAGGCCGATGGAGAGGTAGCGGAACGCCGCGGAGGCCGGCCGCACCTCCAACGTCGTGGTGCTGTCCGCCTTGAAGTCGTACTTGAGCGAGGCCGACTGGGCGCCGCCCCCGTAGAACGAGAGCTCGTGGAGCCCGGCCGGGACCTTGAGCTGGCACGGCGTCTGGCAGACCTCGCGGTAGCCCACGACGGTGGCGCTCGCGTACCCGTTCGACGCGTAGGCGCGGCCGGTGATCTCGGCGACCGTCAACTGGCCCTTGGTCGACGCGATGGAGACGGAGGCCTCTCCCGCTTCGGCGGTCTTGATCTCGTCGGCGTGCGCGGAGAACGGCAGGGCGCCGACGAGGGCCGCGAGGAGGAGGAGATTGCGCATGGTGGGCTCTGGAGGGCGCGCATTGAAGCACAGGAATGACGCACCCGCAACAAGATGCGGGGCCCCCGGCGCCTCCCGCCCCTCGCCATGCGGCGGCCAGGGCTCTCTACGCCCCGGCCCGCCCGCTCTACGCGCCCTGTCTACGCCCCGCCCTCATCTACGCCCCAGCGAAGATCCCGATCGCCGCGGGGGCCCCGGCGTCGAACCCGACGACGTCGAGCATGCCCGCGTCGTCCGGATCCGCGATGGTGAACTGGTTGGACACCATCCCCACGACCACGAGCTTCGCGGGGATGCCCATGGCCTGCCGGTAGGCCCGGAGCGCCTCGGCGGGGTGGACGCTCCCCGCCCACGTCTCGGAGTCGGTGTAGACCACGAAGACGTCGACGGGGATCCGGCGCCGGAGCGCGTGGACCATCGGGAGCGCGCAATCCGTGCCGCCCATGGGGAGCGCGCGCATCGCGCCCACGACATCGTCGAGGCGCCGCCCGGCGACGTCGAGCCCGGTGAGCCCCGGCGTGCCGCCACCCCACTGCCCGCCGTAGCCGTTCGGCGCGGCGGTGAACGCCACGACCTCGTGGGAACGCTCCGTCCGCGCCGTCACCATCGCCATCGCCGCCGCGCCGATCCGCGGCGTGAGCCCCGGGAACCCGCCGAGCACCCCGGCGTCCATCGAGCCCGACACGTCGACCGCGAGCATCCACCGCTTGCCGGTGGGCGCGACGTTGGCGAACGCGTCGTAGAACGCCCGATCCAGCGCCTTGACGAGCCGCGGCGCCGGAGCCCACGTCAAGCTCCCGCGTGCCCCCTTCCCGGACTGGTAGGTCACGAGCGCGGCGAGCACGGAGAGCGGGTGGACACGGGCGCGGCGCACGGACTCGCCGTCGGCGAGGCGGGCCACGACGGTGTCGATGGCGGGGGCACCCGCCTTCAACAACCCGTTGGAGGTCATGCGCGCGAGGTTGCGCAACATCGCGCCGAACGGCATCCCATGGGCCCCCGCGTGGAGCAGGGCGTCCCAGACCTCGGTGGAGCCGAGGTGCACCGTCGGCACACACTCCCAGGGGAGGGCGTGGTCGACGATGAGCCGGATCAACGTGACACGATCCGCGGTCTTGGCCGCCTCGACGGCGTCCACGAGGATGAGGGCGGGGTCGACGGATGCGAGTCCGCCCTCCGGCCGCACCCCACGCGTGGCGTAGCGGAACAGCACGTCGTGCGTGGCATCGGCGCCCTTCGGCTTGGCGAGACGGAGCACGTCCCGGTGGGAGAACCCGGCGCGCGACTGGTACTTCACCAACTGCCACGCGAGGTCCCGAGGCGCACGCTCCGTGTACCAGCGCGCGAACGCACGCTTGGTGCCACGGCCCCAGCCACCCAAGGCTTGCACCGCCGTGGCCAGCTGGAAGAGGTGGGTGCCCGTACGACACACCGCCGGCACGGCGGCCGCGGCGGCGCGGCGCGTGGCCTCGTCACCCCGCTTCATCGCCACGGCGAGCGCGAAGATGGCGGCGTCGTTCTTGGGGGCCCGCGCCTCCGTCGAGATCAGCACGATGCGCGCCAGCGCCCGGGCGCCGTCCGCGATGACACACGCGAGCACCGCCTGCGCGTTCTCCAACGTCAACGTGCGCTCCGCGGCGTAGTAGGAGCCGCCCTCGGCGCCGAGCACGAGGAACCGGTCGAGGCGCGTCCAATCGTCGACCTGCCACGCGAACGCGCCCGCCGAGTTGGGGACCTGCCCGGGGAGCGGGGAGGATTGCGGGGTGACAGCGGTGGACAGCCACTGGACGATGGACTGGATCACGACGACCTCCGGGCACGCGAGAAGGCAACCTGCCAAGGGCAGGAGCGCGAGTGCCCCACGAACGCCGCGTGTGCGGACGAGTTGGCGGGCAGCATCTACTCCACCGGCCGAAGCCAGAGGGAGTCCAAGATAACGCTGCCCTTCCGGCCCGCGACCCGCGGCGTCCGTGGGGACGCAGACCCAGAGAGCAAGGGGTGTGCCAGCGGGGGCGAACCAGGAAGATCGGCTACTTGCGCGATCCTGGCCGCCCCGGAGGCGATACGGTCGTATCGGGTCCTATCCGAGGGTAGCTACCAGACCTCGCACGCGTTCGCGGGACGCATCGGCGTCCCCTCCGCGCACCCGAACGCCGCGGCGAACTCGGGGAGGTTCTGGAGCGGGCCGTTCACGCGGTAGCGGGGCGGGCTGTGGGGGTCGGAGAGCGCCCGCATCTTCTCGATCTCGGGGCTCGCCACCACGCACCAGGACTGCGCCGCGGCCACGAAGAAGAGCTGGTCGTCGGTGAGGCCCGGCACGTTGGCCGAGGGCGCCTGCTGGGCCTTGTAGGCGCGGTAGGCGGCCCGGTAGCCGCCGATGTCGGCGATGTTCTCGCCGAGGGTGAGCGCGCCGTTGACGTTGATGCCCTCCTGCACCGTGAAGCCGCTGTACTGACGCTCCACGCAAGCCGCGCGCTCCTCGAAGCGGGCGCTCACCTCGGGGGCCCACCACTCGACCATCTTGCCGTCGCCGTCGAACTTGCGGCCCTGGTCGTCGAAGCCGTGGGTCAGCTCGTGGCCCATGACCATGCCGATCGAGCCGTAGTTCATCACCGCGGGGTAGGAGCGGTCGAAGAACGGCGCCTGGAGGATGCCCGCGGGGAACGCCATCTCGTTCATGGAGGGGTCGTAGTACGCGTTCACCGTCGGGGGCGACATGTACCACTCGCCCTTCGAGACGGGCTTGCCGATCTTGGCGGAAGTGCGGGCGGACTCGAAGGCGAGCGCCGCGAGCACGTTCGCGGTGTGCGCGCCCGGCGTGAGCGTGAGCGCCGAGTAGTCCCGCCATACGTCGGGGTATCCGATCTTGTTGTTGATCTTGGTCATCTTCTCGACGGCGCGCGCGCGCGTCGGGTCGTCCATCCAGGAGAGCCCGGCGAGGCCCTTCTCGAACGCCGTCTCGATGTCCTTGATCATCGTGAGCGACTTCTCCTTGCTGTCCCCCGCGAACTGGCTCTCGACGAAGGACTTGCCGGTGAGCTCGCCGATGAGCGCGTCCGAGGCCGCGACGCAGCGCTTCCACCGGGGCTCCTGCTCCTTCTGCCCGGTCACCTTCTGCCCGTAGAAGGCGAAGTGCGCGTCGTACGTGGCCTTCCCCATGTAAGGGGCGGTCGCGTGCGCGAGGTGCCACTTCAGGTAGGCGCGCAGCGTCTTCACGTCGGTCTTGACGAGCAGGCCCTCGAGCTTCTTGTACACGCCCGGGGTCTCGACGTTGATGTCGGTCGCGTCGGGGGCGCCGGCGCCCGCGAGCCACTGGTCCCAGTGGAGCTTGGGCGTGAGCTTCACGAGCCCGGCCCGGTCGATCTTGTTGTAGACCTTCTCGGGGTCCCGCAGCTCGGCGCGCGGCACCCAGGCCTCGGCGATCGCCGTCTCGAGCGTCACCACCGCCTTGGCCTGCTTCGGGGCGTCCGCCGCGGGCACGCCGGCGACCACGAGCATCTCGGCCACGTGGGCCTCGTAGGCGACCAGGAGCGCCTTCGTGGCGTCGTCGGTCTTGAGGTAGTAGTCGCGGTCCGGCAGGCCCAGCCCCCCCTCCGTCAGGTGGAGGATGTTCTTGGTGGGATCCTTGAAGTCGTTGAAGACCCCGCCCGCCACGAACGCGGGCACGCCCACCGTGCTGAGGCGCCCGGCCACTCGCATCGTGCCCTTCAGGTCCTTCGCGGCGTCGATCTCGGCGAGGTACGGAACCAGCGCGGCGGTCGCGGTGGCGTCGACCGCGGCCTCGTCCATGCACGCGCCGTAGAAGGTGCCCATCTTCGCCCAGTCGGCGTCCCCGGCGGTGGGGTTGGCGGCGGCCTTCTCCAGCGTGGCCTTCTGCACGGAGAGGTTGGCGTCACGGATGGTGGAGAAGCTCTTGCCCCAGAGCGGCTTGTCGGACGGGAGCGGCGTCGCGTCCATCCAGCCGCCGCAGGCGTAGCGGTAGAAGTCCTGGCAGGCGTCCGCCTTCGGATCCATCGCGGCCACGAGCGCCTTCGCGTACTCGGGGAGGACCGGCGCGGGCGGCGCCGCGTCGACCGGGGTGGGGGGCGGCGCCACCGCGCGGGGGGCGCAGGCGGCGAGGAGGACGAGGGCGAGCGAGCGGGAGAGGGACATCCCGCGCGCTTAGCGCGCCGGGCCCGCGAGGGACAGCGCCGGGAGGGCCATGGTGGCGGGGATCCGACGCGTCGGGCGCAGGCCCCTCAGACGCGCATCAACCCGCCGCCCACGATGGCGAAGATCGTGTCCACGAGGCCGTCCACGTCGAACGGGCGTCGGCGGAGGAGCCCCTGGTAGACGGGCTCCTTCAAGAGCCCCAGCAGGCAGCTCGCGGTGAGCTCGACGTCGCACTCCCGCACCAGGCCGAGCTCCTGCCCGGTGCGCAGCGCGCGCTCGATGCGGCCGGTCGCGGCGCCGTAGAACTCGCCGAGGGTCTCGGTGCCCTCGGCGTCGATCCCCGCGGCGTCCGTGAAGAGGATGCGGGCGCCGTCCCCCATCTCCAGGAGCATCGACACCACGCGGGCGAGGTTCTCGCGCACCTGCGGCGGGATGGGCCGGGCCACGTCGATCGGCGCCACGGCGTCGACCACGCCGTCCAGAAGGTCCGCCAGGACGGCCTGGAAGATGCTGCGCTTGCTCTCGAAGTAGTTGTAGAACGTGCCCCGGGCGACCCCGGCGCCGTCGATGATGTCGGCCACGCTGGCCGCGTGGTAGCCCTTCTCCGCGAAGACCTCCCGCGCGGCCGCGACGAGCAGGGCACGGCGGGCGTCGGGATCGATGGGGCGGGCGCGGGACATGGGGGCGCGGCCTATCCGATGACGAGGGCTGCAACCATGCGCGTTCGGACCCATGGACACGCCCTCGGCATGCCCTCGACACGCTTTAGGGAGCCTGCAGAAAGATCTTGTCTCGAACGGTCCATGGGTTGCCCGCGGACGGGCTCCCGGTGTAGCCTGTGCTACCTCGGAAGTAGACTGACGTGTCAGTCCACCTCCCGTGACCCGCCCCGGAGATCCCGTGCACGCTCGCATCGCCATCGGAATGGACGTCGGCTCGACCACGGTGAAGGCCGTCGTCGTCGATCCCGACACCCTGAAGATCCTCTGGTCCGACTACCAGCGCCACGAGACGCGGCAGCCCGAGAAGGTCATGGAGTTCATGGTCCGCATCGGGGAGGCCTTCCCGGACGCGCGTGAGATCCAGGTCTTCGCGACCGGCTCCGGCTCCGGCCCGCTCGTGGCCCCCCTCGGCGGGCGCTTCGTGCAGGAGGTCAACGCGGTCACCATCGCGGTCGAGCACATGCACCCCGACGTGAACGCGGTGATCGAGCTCGGCGGGCAGGACGCCAAGATCATCATGTTCCGCGAGACCGAGGGCGAGGACGGCAAGAAGCAGCGCACCGCGCTCACGTCGATGAACGACAAGTGCGCGTCCGGCACGGGCGCCACCATCGACAAGTGCATGATCAAGGTCGGCATGAGCAACGAGGAGCTGCAGATGCTCCCGTACGACCACACCAAGCTGCACCACGTGGCGGCCAAGTGTGGCGTCTTCGCCGAGACCGACATCGTCAACCTCGTCAAGAGCGGCATCCCCAGCGGCGAGATCATGAACTCGCTCGCGGACGCCATCGTCCACCAGAACCTCTCCGTGCTCACGCGTGGCAACACGCTCCGGCCGAAGGTGCTCCTGTTGGGCGGTCCCAATTGTTACCTGCCGTTCCTGGTGGAATGCTGGCGCATGCGCATCCCGGAGACGTGGGAGCAGCGCGGCTTCGAGTGGCCGAAGAACATCCCCATCGAGGAGCTGGTGTTCACCCCGCAGAACGCCCAGTACTACGCGGCCCAGGGCGCGGTCATGTACGGGCTCATCGAGGCCAAGGACAAGGGCGAGTCCCTCTACCAGGGCCTCGACGGGATGAAGGACTACCTGCTCAACGGCCGCAGCGCCCGCATGGCCGGCGCGGCCGCGGGCCCGCTCGTCAAGGACAACGAGGAGCTCCAGGCCTTCCTCGCGAAGTACACGATCCCGAGCTTCATCCCCCGCGTGTTCGGCAAGGGCGACATCGTCCGCGGCTACATCGGCCTCGACGGCGGGTCGACCTCCAGCAAGGCCGTCGTGGTCGACGAGGACGGCGAGATCCTCTACAAGGCGTACCGCCTCTCCAAGGGCAATCCCATCCAGGACACCAAGGAGATCCTCGCGGACATCAAGGGCTACTACGAGCACACCGGCTCGACGTTCCTGTGCCTCGGCTTCGGCGCCACCGGCTACGCGGCGGCGGTGCTCGAGGAGTCCGTCAAGGCCGACGTGAACATCGTCGAGACCGTGGCGCACATGCAGTCCGCGGTCAGCGTGTTCCCCAACGCGGATGTCATCTGTGACATCGGCGGGCAGGACATCAAGGTCGTGTTCCTCCGCGAGACCCCCGACGGCCAGCGTGACGTGAAGGACTTCCGCCTCTCCAACCAGTGCTCGGCCGGCAACGGCATGCTGCTCCAGGCGATGGCGGACCAGTTCGGCGTGCCGCTCACCGAGTACTCGGACGTGGCGTTCTCCGCGGACCTCTCGCCCAAGTTCTCCTACGGCTGCGCGGTGTTCCTCGACGCCGACCGCGTCAACTTCCAGAAGGAGGGCTTCACCGCGCCGGAGATGCTCTCCGGGCTCGCGCAGGTGCTCCCGAAGAACGTGTGGCAGTACGTCGTGCAGGTGCCGCGCCTCGCCCAGTTCGGCAAGGTGTTCGTGCTGCAGGGCGGCACCCAGCGCAACCTCGCGGCCGTGAAGGCGCAGGTGGACTACATCGCCGCCCGCGTGCCGGACGCCGAGATCCACGTGCACCCGCACTGCGGCGAGGCCGGCGCGCTCGGCGCCGCGATGGAGACCCTCCGCACGGTCAAGCGGCGCGGTCACTCGACGTTCATCGGCGTCGACCAGGCGATCAACCTCCGGTACGTCTCGCGCAACGACGAGTCGACCAAGTGTCACTTCTGCCCGAACAACTGCTCGCGCACGTTCATCGACACGGAGACCCCCGACGGCCGCACCAGCCGCTACATCAGCGGGTTCTCGTGCGAGAAGGGCACCGTCGAGAGCAAGGACGCCCTGAAGATCCTCGCGAAGGAACGCTCGGTCATCCGTGGCAAGTTCCCGAACCTGGTCCACGAGGAGGCCACGCTCGCGTTCCGCCACTTCTACGAGCCGAATCCGCTCCCGGAAGCGGGCTCCTCCAAGTCGGACGTGCAGGTCAAGAAGCTCGCCTTCCTCCGCGTCGCGCGCCGCGCCTTCAACCGCGGCTTCCAGCGCTCGCACGCCGACTTGTCGCAGGTGCGCATCGGCATGCCCCGCGTCCTGAACATGTACTCGACGGGCCCGTTCTTCCGCACCTTCTTCGAGACGCTCGGCGTGCCGAAGGAGAACATCGTGTGGAGCAACGCCACCACCGAGGAGAGCTGGGCGGAGGGCGGCCGCTACGGCTCGATCGACCCGTGCTTCCCCAGCAAGGTGACGCAGTCGCACATCCACGAATTGCTCAACCACGCGCACACCGATGCCAAGCGCGGCCCGCTCAACTACATCTACTACCCGTGCCTCACGCACGTCCCCAACTGGGTGAGCGGCACGCAGGACAACACGTCCTGCCCCATCGTGGCGGGCAACCCCAACGTGCTCAAGGCCGCCTTCACCAAGGAGACCAACTTCTTCGAGAAGGCCGGCATCGAGTACCTCGACGCCGCGCTGTCGTTCTCCGAGCCCAACCTGATGAAGCGCCGCCTCTTCGAGATCTGGGGCCCCCGCCTCGGTGTCACCGAGGACGAGGTGGAGTTCGCCGCCGACGAGGGGCAGGTGGCGCTCGCCGAGTTCGACCGCCTCCTCCAGGTCAAGGGCAAGGAGATCCTCGAGCAGGTGGAGCGGGAGCACCGCCTCGCCGTCCTCGTGATCGGCCGGCCCTACCACAACGATCCGGGCCTGAACCACGGCATCCCCGAGGAGTTCCAGGTCCTCGGCTACCCCATCCTCTCGATGCGCAGCATCCCCAAGGATCCGGCGTGGCTGGGCAAGTACTTCGCGAAGGGGGAGGACCCTCTCGGCATCACCGACGTGTGGCCGGAGAACTTCTCCGCCAACTCGGCCCAGCGCGTGTGGGCGGTCAAGTTTGCGTCGCGTCACCCCAACGTCGCGATCCTCGACCTCTCCTCGTTCAAGTGCGGCCACGACGCGCCCACCTACGGCATCGTCGAGAAGATCGTCAGCGTCGCGAAGGTGCCCTACTCGGCGCTCCACGACATCGACGCGAACAAGCCGGGCGGCTCGATCGCGATCCGCGTCAAGACCTACGTGTACCGCTTGAAGCGCATCGAGGAGGATCTGAAGGATCAGTCCTACAAGCGCGTGGAATTGGCCCGCCGCGTCGCCGAGAAGCGCCGTGAGCTCGAGGCCCGCCGCTCGGGCGTGGCCGACGCCGGCATGGTCGCCAAGTAGCGCTCGCCTTCCCGATTTTTCCCCAGTCTTTCGCCCTTCCCCCTCAAAGGAGCCCCCATGCCCCCCATCAACGAAGATCAGGACATCGAGCAGGAGCTCGCCCAGTTTGCCGAACAGCAGGCCAAGAACCTCGGCATCGGCCGCGAGCAGTGGGTCGAGCCCGTTCACTCCAACTCCGAGTTCAAGGCCTCCGATCGTCCGCACACGACCATGCTCGTGAGCGGCCTGACGCTCGCCCACGATCAGTTCGTCGGCGCCGCCCTCTCCGGCCTCGGCTACACCGTCGAGCTCCTCGACGCCTGCGACAACGCCTCGCTCCAATTCGGCAAGGAGTTCGGCAACCGCGGCCAGTGCAACCCGACCTACTACACGGTCGGCAACCTCGTGAAGCACCTCGTCGGCCTGCGCGACGACAAGGGCATGAAGACCGAGGACATCATCAAGAACTTCGTGTTCATCACCGCCGGCGCGTGCGGCCCGTGCCGCTTCGGCATGTACACGACCGAGTACCGCAAGGCGCTCCGTGACGCGGGCTTCGACGGCTTCCGCGTGCTCCTGTTCCAGCAGCAGGGCGGCATCAAGCAGGCCACCGGCGACGAGGCGGGCCTGCTCATCGACAAGAACTTCGTGTTCGGCATCGTGCGCGCCATCATCGCCGGCGACGTGCTCAACCTCACCGGGTACCGCATGCGCCCCTACGAGGTGTCCGAGGGCGCCACGGATCGCGCGCTCGGCGAGTGCAAGGCCATCCTGATGAAGGCCTTCCGCGAGCACACCAGCGTCTCGGCCGCGCTCTACAAGTCCCGCCGCATCCTCGGCAAGGTGCAGGTCGACCGCACCCAGCCCAAGCCGGTCGTGAGCGTCATCGGCGAGTTCTGGGCCATGACCACCGAGGGCGACGGCAACTACGGCCTCCAGCGCTTCCTCGAGCAGGAGGGCGCCGAGGTCGACGTCCAGGGCATCACCAACTGGCTCCTGTTCATGGTCTGGGAGAACCGCCACGACACCCTGATGCGCATGACGCTCAAGGAGGACGACGCCTCGAAGAAGGGCCTCGCCGACAAGGATCCCACCAAGAAGCTGTGGGTGCTCAAGGCCGCCGAGACCGCCGTCCGCGGCATCTTCCAGACCTACGCGAACATCCTCGGGCTGCACGGCTACGTGCTCCCCGACATGGACCACGTCGCCGAGTTGGCCGCCAAGCACTACGACAACAACGTGCGCGGCGGCGAGGGCCACATGGAGGTGGGCAAGCTCATCCACTTCGTCGAGGACAAGGTCAACCACATGACCATCTCGGTGAAGCCGTTTGGCTGCATGCCCTCCTCCGGTGTGTCGGACGGCGTCCAGACCATCGTGCAGACGATGTACCCGGAGTCGATCTTCCTCCCCATCGAGACCACCGGCGACGGCAAGGTCAACGTCCAGAGCCGCGTGCAGATGATGCTCTTCAAGGCCCGCCAGCGCGCCAAGGAAGAGCTCGCCACGGCCCTCGCCGAGACCGGTCTGGACGAGGCGACCTACAAGGCCCGCGTCAAGGGCAGCCGCCGCTGGAACAACCCGTTCCTCCGCCCGGCCCACAAGTACGCCGGCGTCGCGGCGAACCTGGCGTACGCGGTCTCGTAGGACCGCAACGCCCCGGCGGGGGGCCACAGGCCCCCCGCGCCCCCCGGCGCCGCCGCGCGGGCGACGCGAGCAGAACGTCAACCCGCGGACTTCTCCCCGTGTACCGGCGCGAGGAGCCGCCCCAGCAGATCGTTGACGAACATCCCGTCGGGATCGACCGCGGCGGCCTCTCTCAGCGCCAGGAAGCGCGTGAGGCGGCCGCCGTAGACCGCGCGGGTGCGTTCCACCGCGTTGGGAACGTGCTCGAACTCCTTCGCCCAGTGGGTGAGCGCGCCGGGGATGGCCAACCACGCGTCGAGCAGCTCGGCGCCGAACGGGTCCCAATCCGGCGTCCGCTCGCAGCAGAGCGCCTCGATCCAGCAGGTGAGATCGTGTCCCCCCGCTGGAGACAAGAGCGCGCGGCTCCGGCCGATGAAGCGCACGTTCACGGTGAGATCGAGGGGGTAGCGCCCCTGGGCGGCCCAGGCGTCCACCCGGGCCTGCAGGGCGTCCCACGCGGCGCGCACCGCCACGAAGCCCGGCTCGGCGGGCACGGCGGCCTCCACACACCCCACGCGCATCGACTCGATCCACTGGCGGTAGTGTTGGGCGTCGGGGAGCGGCACGACGGCCTCCCGGAAGCGCAGCCAGCTCGTGCCGAAGCGAATCCAGGCCGGGATCCGCCGGGGCGCGAAGCGGTGGACGAGGCGCGTCCCGTGGCGGAGGAACCACATCTGCACGAAATTCTCGAGCTGGAGCCGCCGCGACTCGAGCGGCCGGAGGGTCACTGGCGCGTCCGTGCGATCGAGCGTGCGGAGCCACGCCCAGTCGCAGAACGGGAACCAATAGAGCTCCACGGCGTCGTGGCGCGCCGAGAGCTCCTCCAGCCGCGCAACCGCCCCGGCCACGGGCACCTTGCGGTCGACCTGGCGCACCGCGACGAGCGGCTCCACGCGCAGCCAGAGGCGGGTCAGCACCCCGAAGGTACCGAGCGAGACGCGGAGCGCGTCGAACGTGTCGGGATCGTCGGCGGCGCGGAACATGCGGACCGCCCCCGCGCTGTCGACGAGCTCGACGGCCTCGAGCAGATCGCCCATCGTGGCGGTGTCGCGGCCCGAGCCGTGGGTGCCCGTGCTCACCGTACCCCCGATCCGCACGGTCTCGAGCACTACGTTCCACGCGAGGCAGAGCCCGTGCCTGGCCAGGAACGCGTTCATCTGCCGGTTGGTCGCGCCGGCGCCGGCCACGAGGAGCGGACCGGCGGGGCCGGTGCGATCGAGCGCGAGGGTGTCGAGCCGCTCGGAGAACAGGAGCACATCGTCGGTGGGGATGAACCGCGGCCACGAGAATCCGGAGCCCACGACACGCACGCGCCGCCCCATCGCCTTCGCCTCGAGCACGGCCGCCACGACGTCCTCGGTGCGCTCGGGGAGCCAGGTGACGGCCGGCCGGCAGGTGGCCGTCCGGCCCCAGTTCGACCACACGGCCTGCT
This sequence comes from Pseudomonadota bacterium, assembly GCA_030684355.1. Taxonomy (GTDB): domain Bacteria; phylum Myxococcota_A; class UBA796; order UBA796; family SXON01; genus CAJBVW01. The sequence continues at coordinate 40,862 of JAUXTN010000190.1, read as the reverse complement.
CGCGCCGCAAGCAGAGCGCGCGCTCGGCGGCCAGGAGGCGCGTGCGCAGCGCCGGGCGCCAACCGCGGTCGAGGAGCGCGAGCAGGGTGAATTGTGCCGCGCCGAAGAAGATCACGTGGAACGTGCCCGCGAGCTTCTCCCCCTTCGGCTCGTTGCCGAGAAAGTCGGCGTGCTCGTGGTGGTAGACGTGGCCGGCGAGCGCGCCCATGCCGAAGCCGGCGAACACGCCGAGCGGGAGCACGACCCCCGCGATCCAGCCGCTCCCGGGCCCCCACGGCGAATACGGCACGTTGGCCCACCCGGCCGCGAGCGCCCCCACGAGCAGCGCCGCGACGGGGTCGAGGATCGCCATGTACAGCACGCTCCCGACCGCCAGGACCACGCCGGCGTTCGTCGGGCCGAGGGGGATCTGGGAGAAGGCCGTCATCAGCCCGATCCAGCCGACGACGTTCGTGAGGAGGTGGAGCCGACGCAGCCCCGGGCCGTGGTGCTCCGCCGACTGGCGAGAGAGCTGGCGAAGATGGTGCTGGTACATCGTGAGGACTGTACCAGACGGAGGTCATGGGACGGGGGACCCGCCCCCCGAGGCCTCCGGCCTCCCCGTAACGCCCCCGACAGCCGCAGCGGTCCACCGTCGCGTTACCCTCTGACATGCTCCTCTTCCTCGCGTTCGCGCACGCCGCCGATCAGACCGGGGTGTGCCCGGAGGTGACCGTCCCCGCGGATGCCGTCGAGCTCCACTACCCGGGGGCCCTCGGCAGCGACGACGTGCACGACACCCTGCTCGCGCTCGCCCAGAGCTGGGTCGACACGAGCTGCCTCACCGACTGCGACACCACCGCCGACCCCGACTACGAGTGCCTCTCCGGCACGTGCACCGACGCCGACGGCAACGTCGTGACCGTGGCCTACGAGGCCCGGGCCGAGAGCACCTCGGCGGACGGGTGCGGGACGAACCGGAGCGAGACCACCTGGGACATCGAGGTCATCCCCGCGGTGAGCGCCGATCCGGGCTGGACCGCGCTGCACGTCACGAGCAACGCCGCGGAGAGCTACTGGTCCTGCCGCCTGTCGAACGGGTACTACGACATGCTCGACTGGACGGCCGACTGGGAGGGCACCGTCGACACCACGCTCGGCGAGAGCGGCGCCGTCACGGCCGGCACCTACGAGTCCTGGGACGGCTACGAATCGCACCGCGCGACCGAGTCCTGGGACGACGGCGCGTGCGCCTGGTCCACGGAGCGCGCCCGGAACACCTACCGCATCTGCGAGACGGACACGATCGACATCGACGGCGTGGTGGTCGTCGCCGACTCGTGCGTGCCGGAGTGTGGCGACTATCGCCCCTGGGAGGGCTCGGTCGACGGCGTGGCGGTCGGGCAGATCGATCCCACCACCTGGGCGGCGTACGCCGACGGGGATGGGGACGGCACGGCGGTCGAGAACGGGGACTGTGACGACACCGACCCGACCATCTCCGCGTGCGCCGACGAGATCCCCTACGACGGCATCGACCAGGACTGCCGCACGGGCGATCGCACCGACGCCGACTGGGACGGCTACGACGCCCTCGTCGTCGGCGGGGACGACTGCGACGACGGCGACAGCACGGTCTACCCGGGCGCCCCCGAGGTCGCGTGTGACTTCGTCGACCAGGACTGCGACGGCCTCGACACGCTCGACCCCGACGCCGACGGCTACGCGTGCGCGGACGACTGCGCCCCCGAAGACCCCACCGTGCACCCCGGCGCCTACGACGATCCCGCGGACGACGTCGACCAGGACTGCGACGGCTGGGTCGCCACCGACGCCGACGGGGACGGCACCGAGGCCGCCCTCGACTGCGACGACACCGACCCCGACCGCGCCCCCGACGCCGCCGAGATCCCGTGCGATGGCATCGACCAGGACTGCACCGGGGCCGACCTCTGCCCCTCCGAGACCGGCCCATGGGCCCCTCCCGGCCCCACGCCGCCGCCCGCGCCCCCCTCCCCCGAAGAACCGGCGACCGGCTGCGGGGGCGGCGCCGGCGCTGCCAGCGGCGCCTTGATGCTCCTCGCGCTCAGGCCCCGGCGGCGCGCCCCGTCCTGACCGGCGCCTCCGACGGCGCCGCCGCGCGTCCAGGCGGCATGCGAACCGTCGTCCCGATCAGTGCGCCTCCGATCAGTGCGCCTCCGCCCAGCTCGCCCCCACCCCCACGTTGACCACCAGCGGCACCGCCAGCTCCATCGGGTGCTCCATCGCGGCGCGCACGAGGGCGACCACGCGGTCCACCTCGTCGTCCGGCGCCTCGAAGACGAGCTCGTCGTGCACCTGGAGGAGCATCTTCGTGCGCATCCCCGCGAGCTGCTCGTGGATGCGGAGCATCGCGAGCTTGCACAGGTCCGCCGCCGAGCCCTGGATGGGCGTGTTCGCCGCGATGCGCTCCCCCGCCGTGCGGTCCTGGGAGTTGAGGCGGGTGAGCTCGGGGACGTAGCGGCGGCGGCCGAGGATCGTCGTCACGTAGCCGCGCTCGGTGGCCTCCGCGATCGTACGGTCCAGCCACTCCCGCACCCCCGCGTAGGTGGAGAAGTAGCGCTCGATGGCCGTCTGGGCCTCCTTCCGCGGGATGCCGAGGATGGCCGCGAGCGCGGTGGCGCCCTGCCCGTAGATGGTGGCGAAGTTGACCGTCTTGCCGACGTTCCGCTGCGGGGGGCTCACCGCGTCGAGCGCGACGCCGTAGATCTCGCTCGCGGTGCGGCGATGCACGTCCGCGCCGGTGCGGAAGGCCTCGACGAGGGCGGGGTCCGCGGAGAAGTGGGCGAGGACCCGCAGCTCGATCTGGCTCCAGTCGGCGGACACGAGCTTGCACCCCGGCGAGGCGACGAACGCCGCGCGGATACGACGGCCCTCGGGGGTGCGCACGGGGGTCCGCTGGAGGTCGGGGTCGGTCGAGATGAGGCGGCCCGACACGCCGGTCGTCTGCTGGAACGTCGCGTGGACGCGGCCGGTCCGGGGGTCCACCGCCTTCTGGAGCACGTCGGTGTAGGTGTTGATGAGCTTGGCGAGCATGCGCTGCTCGAGGAGCAGCCCGGTGATCGGGTGCTTGGGGGCCAGGGCCTCCAGCACCTCGGCGTCGGTCGACCAGCCCGTCTTGGTCTTCTTGACGACGGGGAGCTTCAGCTCCTCGAACAGCACCGTGCCGAGCTGGGTCGTGCTCCCGACGTTGAACGGGTGCCCGGCGAGCGCGTAGATGCGCTGCTCCACCTCGTCCTTGCGGGTGGTGAAGTCGGTCCCGAGCCGCGCGAGGTCGGCGCGGTCGACGGGGATGCCGGTCGTCTCCATGTCGGCGAGCACGCCCGCGAGCGGGAGCTCGACGGCACGGTAATGGGCCTCCTGCCCGGCGTCCCGGAGGCGCGCGTGGAGCACGGGCCAGAGCCGCGCGACGGCGTCGGCGGCGATCTCCGGCGGCGGATCGGCGGGGAGCGCCTGCTGGAGGTAGGCGCGGCTCACCTGGTCGAGCCGGTGGGGGACGTTCGCGGTGGGGTCGACGAGGAACGACGCGAGCATCGTGTCGTCGCACCCGCGGAGGGTGAGGCCGAGGCGGCCGAGCGCCTTCGCGAGGGCCTTGGTGTCGTGCGCCACCTTGGGTCGGCCCGGGTCGGCGAGCCACTCGCGGAGCGGCGTGGGGTCCGTGACGAGGTGGGCGCGGCCGGGCGTGGCGCAGAGCGCGAGGCGGAGGAGCACGCCGGCGCCGCCCTCGGCGGGTCCGAGCACCGGCGCGATGGCGACGGTATCGTCCAGGTCCGGCAGCCCGTCGACGAGCGCCACGGCCTCCGCCGTGGGCCCGCCGTCGCCGAGGAGGGAGTGGAATTCGAGCGCGCGGTAGAGCGCGTCGAGTGCCTTCGGATCGGGCACGGGGATGGCGAGGCTCGGGACATGCACGTCGACCGCGGCGTGCTGATCGATGGTCGCCAGCTTGCGCGACAGGTACGCGAGGTCGCGGTGCTCCACGAGCGGCGCGCGCTGGCGCGTCGGCACCTCGTCCACGTGGGCGTAGATCTCGTCGAGCCCGCCGTAGGTCGTGAGGAGCTGGAGGGCGCCCTTCTCGCCGATGCCGGCGACGCCCGGGATGTTGTCGACGGTGTCCCCGAGGAGCGCGAGGAGGTCGACGATGCGCTCGGGCGGCACGCCCCACTTCTTCCGCACCAGCTCGGGATCGTAGGTCACGTCCTTCATCGGATCGTAGAGCCGCACCCCCTCCCCCACGAGCTGGGCGAAGTCCTTGTCGCCCGCCACCAGGACCACCTCGTGCCCGGCATCCCGGGCCTCGCGGGCGAGCGTGCCGATGACATCGTCCGCCTCCAGGCCGGGCACCCGGAGGATCGGGAAGCCGTGCGCCACCACCACGCGGTCGATCCACGCGAGCTGGTCGCGCAACAGGTCCGCCATCGGCGGCCGCTGCGCCTTGTAGGCGGGGAAGTCCGCCTCGCGGGTCGTGCGGCCGGGGGGGTCGAACACGACCGCACCGTAGGCGGGGCGCTTCCCGGCAAAGAGCTTCCGGAACATCGTCGCGAAGCCGTAGACCGCGTTCGTCGGCTGCCCCTCGGCGGTGCGGAAGTTCGACGGGATCGCGAAGAACGCGCGGTAGGTGAGCCAGGTGCCGTCGATGAGGACGACCCGATCGGATCTGGTGGCCATGAAGCCTCGCTATCCGGGGCGGACGGCCGCCGCGAACTCCCCCGCGTCCCGCGTGTTGAGCACCTCTCCGCGGCGCACCCACCCGCGCCGCGCCATCGCGACGCCGTACGCGAGGTGGTCGAAGCCGCCGACGGAGTGGGCGTCGACCGAGATGACGAAGCGGCCGGCCCCGCGCCGCCGCGCCTCGCGGATCCAGTCCGGGGGCAGATCGAGGCGGTAGGGATCGCCGTTGATCTCGATGGTGGCGCGACTCTGGGCCACGGCGTCGAGCAGGCGCGGCACGTCCACGTCGATGGGGTCGCGGCGATCGACGAGGCGCCCCAGCGCGTGCCCCCAGATCTTGTGGACGGGGTGCCGCAGCGCGCGCTCGACCCGCGCGGTCATCGCGGCGCGGTCGAGCTTTCCGCGGGTGTGGATGCTCGCGATGACCACCTCGAGCCGCGCGAGCACGTCGTCCGGGTAGTCGAGCGCGCCGTCGGGGAGGATGTCCGACTCGGTGCCGCGCAGGAGCCGCACCGGAGTGGCGCGCTGCACCGCGTCGATCTCCGCCCACTGGCCCACCATCCGCTCCAGCGTGACGCCCCCGGCGTAGTGGGCGGCCGGCGAGTGGTCCGTGATCGTGAGGTAGGCCATCCCGCGGGCCTCGGCGCCGCGCGCGAGATCGGCGATGGAGTCCCGCCCGTCGGACCAGGTGCTGTGGCAGTGCACGAGGCCGCGCACGTCCGCGAGGGTCACGAGGTCGGTCGGCAGCGTGCCGTCCTGCGCGGCCTCGATCTCCCCGGCGTCCTCGCGCAGCTCCGGCGGGACGTACGCCATCCCCATCGCCGCGTAGATGGCTGCCTCGTCGGGGCCGTCGGGCACGTCCCCGAGGGCGCGGACGTGCGCGTCGGAGCCCGTCGCGAGCAGGAGCACGCGGGCGTACTGCGCCGGCGGCACCACGTAGACCTCCACCGGGAGGCCGCTGGCGAGGTGGCCGCGCACCCGCCGCGGCTCGACGGCGGGGCCCAGCAGCGGGGGCCACGCCGCGGCCCGGGCGATCTCGGCGTCCCCGCCCACGACCACGACGCGGAGCACGTCGACGGTCTCCTGCCAGCGGCGCACGGCCCCCGCGACGGTGCCCCCGGTCCACGCCGCGAGCGACTCCGCGTCGGGACGTGCATCGACGAGCAGCACCCGCCGCTGCCGCGCCTCCGCGTGCGCCAGGGCCTCGCCCACCCGCCGCGCCGTGACCGGCCCGAACCCCTTGATCGTCGCGAGCCGCCCCGACGCGACCGCCTCGCGCAGGCGCTCGACCGTGCCGATGCCTGCCGCCGTGACCGCCTGGGCCTGCCGTGGGGTCAGGAAGGCCAGCAGCGCCGGCGCCGGCGTGGTGGTGCGGAGCGTCTCGAGGAGGTCGGAACGGCGGCCGGCCGCGAGGTCCGTGACGACGGCCGCGAGCGCGCCCCCGATGCCCGGGGTCCGCTCCAGCGCCCCGGCGCCGAGCCGCGCGGAGAAGGTGTCCTCGTCGAGCCCGCGCACGGCAGCGGCGCCCTTCGCGTAGGCTCGCGCGCGGAACGGATTCTCGCCCGTCGCCTGGAGCCGGACCGCGATCTCGTCGAGCAGGGCGGCGATGGCGAGGCGATCGGCCATCCCCGAACATAGGCGCCGCGAAGCCCGTCGAGCCGCCGTTGGCCTGTGATAATCTCCCGGAATGGGCACCTCCAAGAAGACCCCCACCCCCGCGCCGAAAGCCACCCCGCAGGCCACCGCCGCGCAGGAGTCCACCCGCGAACCGAGCCTCCTCGACCCGGTCATGCGCCCCTCGCTGATGGGCATGCAGAAGTCCGGCGGCGGCGGGAACTCGATGGTCCGCGACTGGGTGGCCCAGCAGCACCAGGGCACGTACGACCGGCAGTTCGGCACGAAGGACCAGGGCGAGAACTACAATGTCTCGCGCGGCCAGCTCACCTTCGACGCCGAGGGCACCGAGGGTGGCCGCTACCACTCGCGCACCGCCCATCGCCCGCCGGGCGCCTCCGGGGTCACCATCGGGCGCGGGTACGACGTGGGGCAGCACAGCCACGAGAAGACCGTCGCCGACTTCGTCGCGGCGGGGATCGACCCCGCCCAGGCCGAGGCCTACGCGCAGGCCGCCGGCAAGAAGGGCGAGAGCGCCGCCACCTGGCTCGCGGCGAACAAGGACGCGCTCGCCGAGGTGAGCCCCGAGCAGCAGAAGAAGCTCTTCGAGACGACCTACGGGGAGATGTCCGCCGACGTGCAGCGCATCTCCGACAAGCCGGACACCCAGGCCGCCTACGGCGACGTCGACCTGAAGAAGGCCGACCCCACCGTGCGGGACACCCTGGTCGACTTGCGCTACCGCGGCGACTACACGACCTCCTCTCGCAAGCGCGTGCAGGAGCTCTCCGCCGACAACGATGTCGCCGGCCTCGCGACGGTCATGAACGACCGCGACCAGTGGGCCAACGTGCCGCCCGACCGCTTTGCCCGCCGCGCCGCCTACGCCACCCAGGGCGCCGAGGAGCTCCAGGCGCAGAGCAACCTGCTCTACACCTTCGCGGCGCCGTTCGAGCAGGTCGGGAACCCGAACCTGGGGTTGGACGGGCGGCCGGTGAAGAAGGCCGAGGAGGAGCAGGCGCCGTAGTCAGCGCGGCGGCTCCTCCGACATCGCGCAGCCCGGGGCGATGAGGACCTGGGTGTCCGCCGGCACGTCGGTGCAGCGGTCCGTGTCCCCGCCCGGCCAGGTCACCTCGACGGACTCGACCTCCGCGCCGAGGCCCAACCCGAAGGTCAGCACCGGCTCCATCTGCATGCCGTGCTGGCCGTAGCCGCCGCTCACCTCCTGGGTCTGCGTGCGCCCGCCCGCTGTCACCGTGACCCGCGATCCGACCCCGACCGAGTTGGAATCCCACGTGTCCAACCGCACGCGCAGGAAGTGGCGCTCGGCGAGCCCGTTCTCGTAGAAGTAGAGGCGGTGGTCCGAGGTCGTGCCCTCGAGCACCTCGCTGAGCGAGGCGGCGACGAGGTCGAGATCCCCGTCGCGGTCGAAGTCGGCGAGGGCGACGCCGTGCGCGGTGGGGACCGCGAGGCCCACGTCGGCCTCGATCTCGGTGAAGCGGAGGTCGTCCCACTGCCGCCACGCGTACAACACGTTGCCGAAGTAGGCGGCCCCGCTCGGGAGGAGGAGATCCTTCCGCCCGTCGAGGTCCAGGTCGGCGACGGCGGACTTCTGGTCGCCGTAGTCCCACGAGCGGGTCGACGGGTCGGGCACGGGCGTGCGCAGGAGGCCGAGCGTGTCGAGATCGGGGCGGGTGAACGTGCCATCCCCCTCGTTCAGCAGGAGGCCCGAGAGATCGGAGGAGCCGCCGGCCCACTGGTGGGTGATCTCGCCGGACCAGAGGTCGAGGTCGCCGTCGTTGTCCACGTCGGCGCACGCGGTGTTGAACGTGTTCCCGTTGAGGTTGGCGGGCTGGTCGTCCCACCCCGGGTTCCAATACCCGCCGCCCGCGACCTGCTCACACTGGCGTTCGCTGTAGGGAAAGTCGGGGTCCGTCGGGGCGTCGCACGAGCCGTCCACCCAGCACGTGCATTGGTAGTACCAGTTGTCGGTGTAGTCGATGTCGTCGTCGCCGGCGTACCCGCTCGCCCCGCCCACCTCGACGAACGTGCCATCGCCCTGGTTCTGCCACTGGAGGTTCCACTGGCGCCCGTACGCCATCACCAGGAGCTCGGGGAGCGTGTCCCCGTCGAGGTCGCAGGCGGTGGCGCCCATCGACGGGCGGGCGTGACTCCCGTCCAACACCTTGTCGAGCGCCCGGTCGTTGGTGGCCTCGTTGAGCTCCAACCCGGCCGCGGCGGTGACATCGGTGAAGGTGCCGTCCCCGTTGCCCCGCAGGAGCCGGTCGTTCGCGCCGTAGAGCCAGTTGAGCCAGGAGCCGTTCCCGTAGATGTCCGCGTTCGCGTACCAGAGCGCGATGAACAGGTCGACGACCCCGTCGCCGTCGTAGTCGGTGAAGGTGACCCCGCTCATCGGGAAGTCGACCTGGAGGTCGGGGGACGCCGGCGCGAACGTGAAGTGCCCGTCGCCGTCGTTGAGCAGCACCTCGGAGGTGTCCGTGTAGTGCACCGCGGGGTCGGTGTGGGGGTCGTTGAACACGCCCGCGAAGGCATCGATGAAGCCGTCGCCGTTCACGTCCGCGAAGATGTGGTCCACGCTGGGGCGCCCGCCCGCGCCCTCCCGCCGCGCGAAGAGCCCGGACGCCTCCGTCTCGTCCAGGAACACGCGCCCGCCGGCGCCGTCCGGGCGGTTCATGAGGGTCCAATGGTAGCGCCCGCCCGTGCCGCCCGCGGAGGCCTCGAAGTCGTCGATGCCGCTGTTGTCGTTCACCACGAGGTCGGCGTAGCCGTCGCCATCGAGGTCGACCGCCTGGAGCTGCGCCCCGTTGACCGCGCCGAGCCCCCACGCCTCCGTGGCCTCGGTGTAGACGAGCGCCCCCGGCCCCTCCTCGGGCTCGGGCCAGGGATCGGGGGTGGTGCCGGGGGTCTTCTCGCTACAGGCCAGCAGGATGAGCAACATGGGTTCAGCGTAGCCGCTCCCCGTCGTAGAAGCGGTGCGGGTGGTCCGCCGCTCCGCGCGTGCCTACCGTGCCAGCATGGCCGACGACCATCGCCTGGAACCGCGCATCGCGAGGGTCGCGGGGTGATCTTCCCCGCCCCCCGGCTCTCGACGAGCATGAAGGCGTCGACGACGTTCGTTTCCCTGGCCCCGCTCGCGCTCGTCACGGTGGCGCTGATCTCGCCGGAGAACGGGTGGATGCTGGGGCTGGGCGGCCTGGCGATCCTGCCCGTGTTCGTCTGGGCGGTGCGCCAGAGCCCGCTCGCCTACGAGGTGCACCACGGGCACCTCATCGTGCACGCGCGCCTCGGCGCCACCCACACGCTCCGGCTCGACGGGACCGTCGAGTTCCCCGCGACGCCCCCCCACATGCGGCTCTTCGGCTCCTCCGGCTTCTTCGGCCACACCGGGTGGTTCCTCGACCCGGAGGGAAGGGTCGTCCGCGCGTTCATGTCGCGGGCCCACGACACCGTCGTCGTCGGCACCGACCGCGGGCCGGTGTTCCTCTCGCCGGCGGATCCCGAGGCCTTCATCCGCGCGGTCCAGGCCGGGGTGGTGCGGTGACCGCTTGTCACCCAAGCGTGTCACCCCTCACCGAAACCGGCTGACCCCTTCCCCGCGCGCGTCGCGGTCGGAGAGGAGGGGCCGCTCGCCGTCGGCCAACGGCCACGCGATCGCGACATCGGGGTCGTCCCATGCCAACACCCGCTCGTCCGCGGGGACATAGGGGGCATCGACCTTGTAGGCGACGATGGAGCGCGGCGAGAGGGTCAGGAAACCGTGCGCGAACCCCGCCGGAATCCAGAGCGCCTCGGCGCGGGCGTCCGACAACGCGACCCCCACCCACCGACCGAACGACGGCGAGCCGGCCCGGAGATCGACCGCGACGTCGTAGACCTCGCCGAGGACCACGCGCACGAGCTTTCCCTGCTCGGACGGGGACTGGAGGTGCATCCCACGCAGCACGCCGCGCTCGGACACTGACTCGTTGTCCTGTACGAACGCTCTGGCGATGCCGACGGAAGCGAGGGCGCGTTCGCTCCAGGTCTCGGTGAAGCTGCCCCGGGTGTCCTCGTGGCGCGTCAGCGTGAGGCGCACCACGTCCGGGAGCGAGAGGGGCTCGGCGATCATGCGGGCCCCAACCTACTCGTCGCCGTCGTCCCCGCCGCTGCGACCGCGCACGGTCAGGCCGTAGCGCCGCACGAGCCGGGTGAGGACGTGGCGGCTCGACAAGCCGAGCTCGCGCCAGACGGGCTCCTGGCGCCCCTCGTGGCGCTCCAGGCACTCTCGGATGACCTCGATGGGGATGCTCATCGGATCGACGCCGGGGGTGGTCGGCCCCGCGGCGGCCTCGGCGGCGGCCACGGCCTCGGGGGTGGGCGCGGGCGGGAAGCCGTCCCACACGTCGAGCAGATCCCCGCGGCCCTCGGACATCGCCTGCCACAGCAGGCCCTCGAGCTCGCGAACGTGGGTCGTGTACCGACGCTGGACGAGCGCGCCGACGAGCGCGGGCGAGATGCGGGGCTCGCCCGTGGGGTCCCCGTCGGGGAAGTAGCGGGCCGCGAGCTCGGCGTCGTTCTTCGCGATGCGGCGCAGCACGTGGCGGGCGACGAGCGGGATGTCCTCCCGACGCTCGTTGAGGTCCGGCACCTCGACCCGGATGCGGAGGCGCGCGAGGACGTCCTCCTTCAGGTAGCTGTCCGGGCGGTTGGTGGCGGCGATGAGGCGGAAGTCGGCGCGGCGGGGGCGCGACTCGCCGAGGCGCTGGAACTCGCCGCTGTCGAGCACGCGCAGGAGGTGCGCCTGCATGGCGGACGGGAGCTCGCCGAACTCGTCGAGGAACAGCGAGGACCCGTCGGCATCCCCGATGATGCCGGGGCGCTCGGCCATGCCGGGGTTGGGGTAGTTCTTGGCGTTGCCGAAGAGCTCGGCGTCGATGAGGGACTCGGGGAACGTCGCGGCGTTGCGCGAGATCATCGGACGGCGGCCGCGCGACGAGAGCGCGTGGATCGCCTGCGCGACGAGCTCCTTGCCCGTGCCGCTGGGGCCGCGGACCATCACGTGCGCGGAGCGGGGCGCCACGAAGTGGACGCGCTCGCGCAGCTCCCACGCGGCGGCGCTCTCGCCCACGATGCCGTGGGCATCGGAGGCGCCGAAGGGGTGGAGGGGCGGCGGGTTGCTCACGGGCGCGAACGCGGGCAGCGAGAGCGGGCGGTTCGTGCACAGGAGCAGGACCTGCCCCCGGAGCTCCAGGATGTCGCCCGGCTGCACGTTGCAGTCGGTCGCGAGCTGGCCGTTGTGCAGGAGCGGGCAGCGGCCGACGTTGACGACGCGGAGCACGTCGTGCGCGGCGGCCTCGATGCGGAGCTGGTCGCGGGAGATGCGCGGGGAGCGCAGGGCCCCCGTGGGCGTGACGCGCCCGGGACGCTGGCGGATCCACTCCGCGCGCGGGAGCGCATCCTCCGGCGAGGCCTCCGCCCGGCCGAGCAGCACCGCCACCCCCGGGTGGCCGCCGGGCACGAGCGCGACCTCGCCCACGCGATCGGGCTCGTCCCGGCTCCAGAGGAGCACGAAGGCGGTCACGGTGCGGGTGCGGTCGAGCTGGGAGACGCCGAGCCCGGTCCCGATGCTGACGGTGAGCGTTTCCTTCATGCGGCGGATTCTAAGGTTGCTCCGCGCCCGCCGCTACGTTGGGGACACAGACAGCGGCGGGGGTGCTCACCGGCCGGGGACGTACATCCGGGCGAGGCGCTCGGGATTGCGGACGCCCTGCTCCCTCATCCAGGCGCGCGGCGCGGGATCGGGTTGCCCCGCCCACTCTCCCGCGACCAACCGGGCGGACATGGCATGCAGACGCATGTCCACGGCGTCGAGGCGATCGGCGGCGCGCCCAAGCAGCGCCGCGGCGTCGGCCCGGCCCCCGACCCGCGCGACCGAGGCCTCGAGGATCGCGGCGAGCGCGGAGGCCCAGGGGACGGACTCGTGGTGCAGCGCGCGGATCTCGCCCTCGCCGATGCCCAGGAGCTCGGCGCGGCGCGGATCCGACGCGGGGAGCACGGCCACGACCGCGAGGGCACACCGGCCGCGCAGGTACGCGCCCTCCACCCGGGTGACCTGCACGCGGAGCAGCATGGTGCGCACGATGGTGGGCCACGTCGCCGCGACGCGGTTCCACGCGTCCGCGGGGCGGCCCTGGAACAGGTCGAGCTCGGCCGTGGCGAGCAGGTGCACGACGTGCTGGAAGTGGAAGCCGGAGCCGGAGATGGCGGCGAGCAGCTCGTCCAGCTCCTCCGCGACGCCCTGGGGGGTGTCCTCGCACATCTGGACGAGGTGGTGGGTCCGGAGCCGGGCGTGGATGCTGACGTAGCCGTCGCCCCGGCCCTCGGCGTCCCGCACGAGCTCCCGGGTGAGCGGGATGATCGTGCGGAGGTCCCCCAGCAGCGTCAACACGCGGGCGCGGAAGCGGTTGAGGTTGTCGCGCTCCCAGGTGTTGCCGGCGCAGCGGGTGCGGAACTCCTCGTCGGCGCGGTCGATGAGGGCGCGGGCCTCGACGAACTGACCGTTGAGGAAGGCCGAGATGCCGCGGTTGAGCAGGGAGCCGGCGGCCACGCGGGGATCGTCCACCTCGGCGACGAGCGCCTGGGACTCCCCGGCGAGGACGAACGAGCGGGCCTGCGTGCCGCTGCCACCCACGGCGTTGTGGAGGAGCTCCATCGACACCGCGCGCGCCATGCGGAGGGGGTCCCCGGCGCGGAGCGCGAGCATGAGCCCCCGGGCATGGAAGTCGGCCGACCGGAGCTGGTCGAACATCGCGAGGCCGACGGCGGCCGACCACAAGGTGTCGATGCGGGCGAGGAGCCGGGGCTCGATGTCCGCGACCTTGCGCCGCGTGAAGTTGCGGCCGCGCACGCGCAGCCACGCGCGCCGCCACAGGAGCGACACGAGCACCCGCCACGGGCTCTTCGGCATCGTGAAGCCGGTGCGTTCGAGGGCGTCGGCGAGGACCGCCATGCCCTCGTTCACGTGCCCCTGGAGGAGCAGGTTCAGCGAGGCCTCGGCGCGGAGGTGCTGGGCCTCGTCATCCGCGACGAGCGGGGCCGCGGCGAGCTGCACGCGGGCCGACTCGGCGCCCCGGCCGGCGGCGGCGAGGGCCCGGGCGAGGCGGAGGCGGGTCTCGTAGCCGGGGGCGCCGCGCGCGAGGGCGTCGCTGTAGTGGCGCACGGCGCGATCGAACGCGAGGGCGGCCACCGCGGCGTCCCCCGCGCGCACGCCCCAGGTGGCGGCCCGGGGATCGTCCCCCGCCGCGACGAGGTGGGCGGCGAGGGCCTCGGCGTCGGGCTGCGGCTCGGCCTCCAGCACCTTGGCGAGGCGGAGGTGGCGCAGGCGGAGGGTGGCGGGATCCTGCCCGGCGACCACGGACTCGCGCACGCGATCGTGCCAGGTCTCGACCTCGTCCTCCGTGCCGCCCGGCCGCACGAGGTGGGCGCCCACCAGCACATCGAGGATCGAGGCGTGGTAGGCCGGGCCGTCGGGGCTCGAGGGCTCCCCATCCGGGGCCGATGACTCGCTGTCGAGGCCGGCCGCACGCCACGCGAGCGAACGCGAGATCGGACGCCCGGCGACCGCGACGGTGAGGAGGAGGCGCCGCGCGGGCTCGGGGAGGTCGGCCACGCGCTCGCGGATGACGGCGTCGAGCGAGACGACCGGGCCGCCGGCCTGCGCGCGGCGCGCGAGCTGGTCGACGAAGTAGGGGTTGCCCTTGGCCTCCGCGACGATGCGATCCGCCGCGCCTTCGCCGGGGGCGAGCGCGCTGGCGAGGGTGAGGGCCTCCGCGGGGGTCAGCTCGTCGACGTGGACGAACCCGATGTCCAGCGGATCGTGCTCGTCCCGCGCGATCTCCAGGAGGCGGGAGAGGAGCGGGCTGCGGGAGAGGTCGTCCCGGCGACACGCGAGCACGAGCAGGACCGACGGGGCGTCCGGCGGGCGGAGCACCTCCGCGACGAGCGCGGCGGTGTCGGCGTCGCTCCACTGCACGTCATCGATGAAGAGGACGAGCGGCCAGCGATCGCCCATCCGCGCGAGGAGCTCCCGGAGGGCGCCGAACGCACGGCGGCGCTGCTCGGCGGAGTCCGCGACATCGCCCTCGCGGCGGTTGGCGAGCCGTTCCACCCCCCCGAGCACCGGGAAGAGCCGCACCAGCGCGTTCGCGTGGCGAGGGATCACGGCCTCCTGCACCTCCGCGGTCTGGGCACGGAGGAAGCGCGCGAGCGAGTCCACCAGGCTGTCGAGGCCCTTGAAGCGCACGGCCTCCCGTTCGAAGCAGCGGCCGGTCAGGGCGACCACCGCGGGGTCCCGCGCCGTGAGCTCGCGCAGGAAGTTGCGCACGAGCACGGACTTCCCCATGCCCGACGGCCCGTCCACGATGCGCACCACCGCCTTGCCGCGCGCGCGCTCGAACGCGGTCCCGAGCGCGGCGAGCTGCGCCGTGCGCCCCACGAACGGCACCTTGGCGCCCGACACCGGGGCGGCCTCGGGGAGCGCACCCAGCTTGAGCAGCACGTCCGCGCCGGTGGGGCGCAGGGTGGGATCGACCTCGAGGAGGGCGTCACACAACGCGACGAGATCGCGCGGAAGGTTGGGGATGTGCTCCCCCGGCGAGGTCGGCCGCGCCTGGGTCTTCTGGGTGAGCATCTCGAAGCGCGCGCCCGTGAACGGCCGCAGCCCGGTGAGGGCTTCGTAGAGGATGACGCCGACGCTGTACCAGTCCGCCGCGGCGGTGAGCGGCGCGTGGGTGACGTGCTCCGGGGCCATGTAGAGCGGGGTGCCGCCGAAGACGCGGGACTGCTCGTCGGCCTCGAGGTCGGTCACGAGGCTGAAGTCCAGCAGGACGACGCGGCCCTCGCGCGTGACGAGCACGTTGGTGGGCTTGATGTCGCGGTGCATCGTGCCGGTGGCGTGGAGCGCGCTCACGCCCTCGGCGAGCTGCCGGAAGGCGTCGCGCAGGCGGGCCTCGTCGAACGGCGGCGAGGCCGGGCCCGGCTTGGGCGCGGGCAGCTCGCCCAGGGCGGGCGGCAGGGAGGGGTCGACCGTGAACTCCCCGAGGGTCTCGTCCGCGCGGGCGTTCGGGACCCCCGCGCGCACCCACTCGAGGAAGCTGACGCCCTCGACGAGCTCCATGGTGAGGAACCAGTCGTCCCCCTCCGCGCAGAGGTCGTGCAGGCGGACGAGGTTGGGGTGCTGGACGTGCACGACCGAGCGAAACTCGGTCTTGAATCGGTAGAGGGCGTGCGGCGTCGTCCGGTGGAGCTTCTTCAGCGCGACGTTCTGGCCACGCATGCGATCGAACGCGCGGTAGACCACGCCGTAGCTCCCCTGGCCGAGCACGGGCCCCAGGGAGTAGCGCTCGGTGAGCGAGCCGGCGTCGGGCGGAGGCGATTCCATCGTTGTCCTGGGACTACCTCGTCAGTTGGCCGATCGCGCGGTTTCGTGGCGCGGAGGCTCGCGATGCGCCCCCGTCGGGCCGGCGAGCAGGTCGAGACGCAAGGCGGACATTCAGCTCCGATTCAGCTCGAACGTAGCCAGGAGGCGTGCGCCGCGCCTTGGCGATCGTCCTCGTGGCAAGCCCCCGCCTGGGGCCCAGCGGGCGGGGCGGAGGACGCCCCTTTCCCTACAACCCCGCGGGACCGCGTTAGGCATCCTCGAACCCGCATGGAGGCCGCCGTGGCGACCGACCGTACCTTCCGCGACTTCGAAGAGTTCTGGCCCTACTACCTGGGCGAGCACGCGGACCAGACGAATCGCCGCATGCATTTCTGCGGGACGACGGCGGTGATCCTCACCGCCCTCTTCGCCGTGGTCACGCTCCAGCCCTGGCTGCTCCTGCTCCTGCCGGTCGTGGGGTACGGCCCGGCGTGGGTCGGGCACTTCATCATCGAGAAGAACCGCCCGGCGACGTTCCAGCACCCGATCTGGTCGCTGCGCGGGGACTTCCGGATGTACGGGTACATGTTGCGCGGGCAGCTCTGGAGCGGGGCGCCGGCGCCGTAGCGCTTGATGCGGAGGCGGCTCCGTTTCGAGCGGCCCTCCGTGTTCGCGCTGGGCGGAGTAGTGTCCGTGCCCGCAAGTTCCTCGTCACCTCCCGACAGCCCGTGCACGGGCACGTCGGACGCGAAGCGGCCGGGGAGGGGGTGCGCCGAAGGCGCAAGGGGGAGGTCCGCCTCCCCCTCCAGAAAGCCGCTGGGCCGCGATAGCGGCCGGGCGCAACGCGCCCCCTCGAAGGCTCTCGCGCCCTGGCGAGAGACTTCGGGGCAGCGGCACTAGCGAACCTTCCAGCCGGCGACGTTAAGGGGCGGGATGCTCGTTCTGGGCGAGGACGCCGACCGCCTCTACCTCTGGAAGCCCGCGGGGATCCCGGTCTTCCCGCCGCACGCCGACCCCGCGGGGGACTGCGTGCTCGCGCGGCTCCTGGCGGCCCGGCCGGACCGGGCCGAGGGTTGGCCGAAGGGGTTCGAGGGCGGCATCGCGCACCGGCTCGACACCGCCACGTCCGGGCTCGTCGTGGCCGCGCGCACCCCCGAGGGCCTCGCGCCGCTGCGCGCGGACTTCGCGTCGGGCGCCCTGGGGAAGTTCTACCTGTTCCGGTCGGACGCGCCCGCGCCCTTCCACGAGCAGGTGCGCAGCGAGCCGATCGCGCACCACCCCAACCGCAAGGACCGCATGGTGACGCGCCGCGGGCCGCGCACCGTGCACCGCGGCAAGTGGTACGACGCGTGGACCCGCTTCACCGACCGCGGCGGCGGCTGGTGGGAGGCCGAG
This sequence comes from Pseudomonadota bacterium, assembly GCA_030684355.1. GTDB lineage: Bacteria > Myxococcota_A > UBA796 > UBA796 > SXON01 > CAJBVW01. The sequence goes on along the minus strand of JAUXTN010000190.1, from coordinate 23,749 downwards.
ATCCGCACCGGCGTGATGCACCAGATCCGCGTGCACGCGGCGGCGGCGGGGATCCCGTTGCGGGGGGACACGCTCTACGGCGGCGAGCCGGGCGTGTTCGTGCTTCACCACGTGCGCATGGTAGGACCCGGCTGGGCGTCGCCGGTGGCGCCCTTGCCCGACGGCGCCCGTGCGGGCGCGCCCGACGACGCAGGAGGTCCGGATGTCCTGGTTCGATCGTAATCGCGGGGACGAGCCCGCCGACGAGGCCTGGGCGCGGCTCGGCAGCGTGGTCGAGCAGGCGCACATCGCCCCGGCGATCCACGCCGCGTCGGGCCTCTCGGGGCTGCGGCGCTACGTCCTCCGCTTCCAGCTCCGCGGGGTGCGCGTGCGCGTGACCGGCGTGGAGTCCGAGCCGCTGCCGAAGGGCGGGGGGCCGCCCGAGCCCGGCGCGTTCGCCGCCAACGTCGGGGCTGTCGAGGCCGCGCTGGGGGTGCTCGCGCGCCGCTTCCCGCGGCCGTTCACCTTCGAGCGCGGCGCCATCGGGGTCGTGCGCGGGGGAGACCCCGAGATCGGCCTGTCCTTCCGCTTCGACGAGGACGCCGACGCCTTCACCCTCGCCGAGCTGGATCACCCCGCGGGCGAGCCCAACCCGACGGAGGACCCCCGCTACGCCAAGGCGCTCTCCGCGTGGGAGAGCCGCATCGCGCCCGTGCGCGCGCGGTGGCTGGTGCCGGGCCGCGAGGACACGTGGACGCTCGACGGCGTGCGCCTCACCATCACCGGCCCCGCAGGCAACCGCGTGCTGGGCGCCGACCCCATCGCGCGGTTCTGGCCAAAGGGAAACCGCTTCGAGTGGCTGGTCGAGACGCCCGTGGGGGAGGAGCCGCCGTTCGTGGAGCCCATCCTCACGGTCACGATGGGCGGCGCCATGGAGCTCGCCGTGTTCGCGGCCGTGCGGATGAAGCGCGTGGGCGTGTTCCAGGCGGAGATGGCGGACGAGCGGGGGGAGATCCTGTTCGCGGCGTTGCGGGAGTAGGGGAGGCGGCCGGGCGAGCGCCCTGCTCGGGGCAGCCGACACGTCGCTCTTGAAAGAACCTGAAAGCGCCTGACGGGATCGGAGGGTGGGCGGCGGAGCGCCCGGGGCGCTACCCTTCCGGCATGTCCAGCGTGCCCGACCCCCGGATGACAGAAGGCGAGTACCTCGCCTACGACCTCACGCACGAGGGGCGGCACGAGTACTACCCACCGGGCGCGCTCGTCTCGATGTCCGGCGCGTCGGAGGCGCACGTACTCATCAGCGTGAACCTCGCCGTGGCGCTCGTCACGCGGCTCCGCGGCGGACCGTGCCGGGTCTACAACGGGGACATGCGCGTCCGGGTCGAGGCCACCGGCGCCTACGTGTACCCGGACGTCAGCATCGCCTGTGACCCGCCCCGGTTCACGGAGAGCAAGCCGCCGTCGCTCCTCAACCCGTCCATCGTCATCGAGGTGCTCTCCGACACCACGGAGGCCCACGATCGTGGAGCCAAGGCGGCTCACTACCGACACCTCGGAGGGCTGTCGGCCTACGTCTTCGTGGCGACCCGCGAGCGTCGGATCGAAGTGTATGCCCGGCAGGAGGACGGGAGCTGGCGGCTGACCGAGGCCGAGGGGGAGGGGACTGTCGCCATCCCGCCGCACGGCCTGGCCCTCTCGCTCTCCGAGGTCTACGAGGGCGTCGAGGTGGGGCGACCGTAGCTACGCCGCCTGCGCCTCCTCCACCGCGCCCACCGCCCGCGCCCGCAGCCGCCGGGGCAGCTCGTCCGGGTGGAAGAACGCCGGGTAGAGCGCCAACATCGCGTAGGGGAAGATGCCGAGGTTCATGCTGGCGGCGATGCCGACGTGGAGGAGCACGCCGATGAACATCCACAGCTTGTGCAGCTCCAACCGGTTGTAGAGCGCGCGGAGGCGGCCGGGGCGCAGGCGGGTGTCGCGGAACCACCACGCGAGCGCGATGGGGGCGGCGCCGAGCTCGAACACCATCGTCGCCATCGCGGCGAGCTGGGTGAGCGGGAAGATGCGCTCCAGCCACGCGAAGCGGAACGCGGCGATGGAGGGGTCCTGGAGGATGAGGTAGAGCGCGCCGTAGTCGCCGAGGGGCCACCAGGTGACCGAGGTCTTCTGGATGCCCGCGCTGAAGTACATGACGAGGAGCTGCACCACGAGCAGGTAGCGGGGCCACGCCGGGACGAGCGCACGGGCGCCGAAGAGCCGCGCGAGGAGGCCGGTCCGGAAGAGCCGGGCGTCGAGCGACCAGGTCCGGCCCGCCCCTGAGAGCGCGAGGAGGAGCAGCACGTTGCGCATCATGAGGTCGATGCCGCGGTCGCCGAGGGGGAGGACCTGCGCGAGCTGCGCGGAGACGAGGAGCGCCACGAGGGCGACCACGGGGGTGAGGAAGCCCGCGGCGAGGCACGCGAGCGCGACGATCATGACGGCCCAGGCGCCGTAGGCGGTGGCCACGGTCGGCGGCAACCAACGGTAGAGCTCGGGGACGGGGGTGCGGGAGAGGACATCCCCGAAACCGCCGGCCTCCGGCACGCCCCAGAGGGTGGAGACGAGCTCCAGGTCCCACACCTTCCAGAAGTCGTAGAGTAGGACCATCGCCACGCAGATGCGCACGACAGCGAGCACGCGCGGCGACTCCTGCCGCGCCCACACGCCGGCCCACCCCATCCAGGCACGCGTGACCGCGCGCATCGGGCCGCTCATGGAGCCACCGGTCGGGCGACCACGCGCTGGAACTTCGGGAGGCGCTCGGGGTCGGGCTGGACGCCGGGCATGGTCGAGTGGGTGCGGATGAAGCCGATACGGACCTCGGCGGCGTCCGGAAGGTCGGCGAACGCTTGCCTGCTCGCCCACGCGACGAAGTTGTCGTAGGAGGGGCCGGGCTTGCGGGTGTTGCCGTCGTACACGCCGCGGACGCGACGGTAGGCGAGCTGGTCGCGGTGCCAGGCGGCGTCGGGATCGAGCGCGGCGTAGATCGGGCGCCACCCGTCCTCGCTGCCGGGCGCGCTCCCCGCGGCGCGCACCTCGATGACGAGCTGGTGCGGGTAGCTGTCCGGGTAGGTGAAGAGGCCCCAGCCCTGCCCGGTGCCGGTGACGCGGAACCACCCCTTGAAGGGGCCGAGCAGCGTGCCGCGCAGGTCCGCGAAGAACTTCCCGACGGTGTAGGTCCGGTCGGCGAGCTCCTTCCGCGTCACGGTGACGCCGACGCCCCCGAGGATGCCGACCCAGCGATCGACCTCCTCGATGGCGATGGGGGTCTCGAAGTGGGCGCGCCGCACGGACTTCGGCATGGGGGACGCCGCGATGCCGCTGACCAGGAGCACGACGGCGATGAGGGCGGCGCGCACGTGGTCGCGGGGGAGCAGGCCGGGCGCCTGGACGAGGCCGCGCGCCTCGACGACGCCGGGACTAGCCACGCGGGTAGGTCACGGAGAGGATGGTCACGTCGCGACGGCCCTTGGGCGTGTCGAACTCCACGGCGTCTCCCGCCTTCTTGCCGAGGAGCGCGCGGCCGAGCGGGGAGACGTAGGAGATGCGGCGCTTCTCGGTGTCGACCTCGTCCTCGCCGAGGATGGTCCAGACCTGGGTCCCGCCCTCCTCGTCCTCGAACGCGACGGTCGCGCCGAACAGCACGGTGTCCCCGGTGAACTTCGACGAGTCGACGACCTCGATGCCGTCGAGCCGCTTGCCGAGGTACCCGAGGCGCCGGTCGATCTCGCGGAGGCGCTGCTTGCCGAACCGATACTCGGCGTTGTCGGAACGATCCCCGAGGCTCGCGGCGTACGTCACCTCGGCCGTGATGCGCGGACGCTCCACCTTGAGGAGCCAGTTGTACTCCTCCACGATCTTCCGATGCCCCTCGGGGCTGATGTACGACGGCATACGCTCTCCATATCCGTTCACGGGGGGTGCGACGCCTGCCCCCTCGCCGCATCCCCCGGAGCCCCGATGTTGTTCTTCGTCCTGTTCGCCTGCGCCACCCCGGACGAGAGCGGCTGTAGCTTCCCCGACGCGGCGGTCGCGCCCGATGGCGTCGTGGAGGACTCGTGCGGCTGGTACGCCCTCGCGGTGGGCGAGCACCTCTACGCGAACGTGTACGTGGCCGAGCCGTCGTCGCCGTGCTCGGTCGCGCTCGGCGAGGGGTTGTCCGCGCGGGACCCCATCTACAGCGCGATGTCGGACGACGCCCCCAAGTGGACCTACGACGTGACCGCGGAGGCCGCGGGCGTCGAGCAGATCGTGGACGTGACGTGCGAGGACGGCACGCGATGGCAGGCCCGGGTGGACGTCGAGTAGGGCCGCCTCCCGACGCGACCGGGGCCCCCTCGACCGGCCCCCGCCTTGCCCGTCGGGGAGGACCGTGTGAAGCACGAGGTTTCCGGAGGCCCCATGCTGCTCTCGCTCGCCCTCGCCCTCGTCCTGGGTTGTCAGGAGGGCGGCACGACGCCGTCGGCCGTGGTCCTCGCCAGCAACGATGGCATCCTCGTCTCCGCCCCCGGCTACCGCGCACGCGTCGAGATGGCCTGGACCCAGGCCGACTCCGTGTCGCTGTCCAACGACGGCGCCGCCTTCGTGAAAGAGGTCAAGGCCCCGGTCTACGTGGACGTGCCCGGGAAAATAAATGGCCTCGATCCTTCGATCTCCGTGAAGGACATCCAGGGCGACGCCAAGCTCGTCGAGCTGATGCTCGGCACGGACGAGGCCGCGGCGGCCGACGCCCTCCGCGAGACCGGCGCCCGCGTGCTCATCGTCCACTCGGCGCTCCGGCCCTCGATGGACCGCTCGAAGAACGTGATGTCGCGCCTCTACAACCACGACGGGCTCGATCGCTTCCAGCTCGCCCGCGTCGAAGAGGGGGCCCTCATCTACCTCGTGGTCGACAAGCCGCTCCAGTTCTCGCCCGAGCTCGCCCGCCAGTCGATCGCCTGGCTGCGCGAGTCGCTCTCCGGCAAGAAGCCCGCGCTGTTCCCGCCGGTGAAGCCCGAGCGCAACAAGTGGACCCTCGTGGCGAGCCTGCGCGCGCACGGCCAGGAGCTGGCGTTCTCGCTCGCGGAAGGCGCCACGCTCGACCGCGCCCTCATGGAGATCGCGAACGACCTGGAGACCATGCACCGGCGCGGCAAGGAGCCCCTCGGGTTCCCCCCGCTCGCCTACCAGATGGACGACATCTCCATCGAGCTGCACCGCGTCACCGAGCGCGCCCACGTGGTCCCGCGGGACGAGGGCACCCTCGAGGACCTCTTCGAGATTGGCATCGACGGGGCGATCCTGCTGGACCGCGTCGGCGACAAGAAGCAGAGCGGCGTGTGGCCGGGCTCCGTGTCGAGCACCCGCGGCATCACGAAGGCGGACAGCTTCCTGCGCGGCATCGCGAAGGACTTCAAGTGGGACAGCCTCCGGCCCTGGCGCGAATCCGAGACCGAGCTGGAGATGATCCGCACCGTCCACTACCTCGAGGTGCCCGGGAAGGGCGTCGTGCCGATGTACCGCGGCACCCCGCCGGTCCCGCTCGACTTCGTCAACCAGACGACCGTGCGCGAGTCGATCCTGCTCGCCGGCGAGTGGTACCTCGCGAACCTCAACGCCGAGGGCGAGGTCACCTACAAGTTCTGGCCCGAGGAGAACCGGTACTCCAACGAGTACAACCACGTGCGCCACACCCTCGCCACGTGGAACCTCTGGCAGGCCTACACGCTCGACCCGCGCCCGGAGTTCCTCGAAGGCGCGATCCGCGCCCAGGACTGGACGCTGCGCTGGCTCGGCGAGAAGGACGGCATGGCGTACATGACGCACGCCGGCCAGACCAAGCTCGGCAGCGTCGTCGTCGCGCTCCTCGGCATGATCGAGGTGGCCAAGACCACCGGCGACCACAGCAACGACGAGCTGATGCGCAAGTTCGGCAAGTTCGTCATGTTCATGCAGGCGGACTCCGGCACCTTCCGCGGGTACTGGAACCCGAAGACCGGCGAGTTCCCCGCCCAGGTCAACGACATCGTCCCCGGCGAGGCCGCGCTCTCGCTCATCTACCTGTACGAGTACTTCAACGACCCGCAGTACCTCGAGCCGCTCCCCAAGTTCTTCGCCTACTACAAGCCCTGGTTCGAAGAGCGCGCCGCGAAGAAGTCCGAGGGCGGGCCCTGGCCGGCGTACACCTATGACAACGCGACCCGGCTCGAGCTCGTGCAGTTCGGCCCGTGGACCGTCATGGCCGCCGCCGCCTACACCCGGGTGAAGCCCGAGGCGAAGGACGTCGCGGCGTTCGGCCTCGACGTCGGCCGCTGGATGATCGACACCTACGAGTACACCGAGGACAACGCGCCGTTCCCCGACTACGTCGGCGGCTACTACAAGTTCGCCGGGGAATTGCCGGCGATGCAGGCCTTCTGCTACGCTGAGGGCACCGCGGCCGCCTACGACATGGCGCTGCGCATGGACGCCGCGCAGGCGCCGTACTTCGAGAAGCACACGCGCGAGGCCGTGCGGATGGGCTTCCAGATGCAGCACGACGGCATCGACAGCAACTTCTACTCGCGCCCGCTCGAGATCATGGGCGGCATCAAGTACGCCTTGAACGAGCCGAAGGTGCGCATCGACTACGTGCACCACGGCCTGTCCGCGATGTACCAGTGGCTCATGGCCTCCCGCACGGACCCGAACCTGCCCGCCATCGCCAAGGCCGAGCCGGACGACGCGATGAAGGCGTTCCTGAAGCTCCAGGACATGCCGTCGTACCGCGAGCCCGGCCTGCCCGCGTGGAGCCCGGGCTCCAGCCGGGCCTACCCGGGCCAGGTGCGCCGCACGTCCATGCCGCCGGCGAAGCTCGATCCGATCGTCGCGGCGGCGAAGGCGAAGGCCGCGCAGCAGGCGACCGTCGAGGAGGAGGACGGCGCGGAGTAGCAGGGTCCGGGGGTGGTCGATCCGCGGGACGGTCGTGCGCCGCTCGTGCTACCGAGGAGGATGCTCTCCGTGCGCACGCTGCCGCTGCTCCTCGCCGTCGGCGGGCTGTGCGGCTGCGTGGCCCCGTCGGAGCCGGCCCCCGCGCCGGTCGAGGCGGCGGCGCCCCTCGCCTGGGACTACGACGACGGCGGGGCCGACGCGCTGGTCTCGGCCGCGGCGCTCACCGCGCGGCTGCAGCAGGCGGTGGTGCTCGCGCGCACGTTCGACGCCGGGCCCATCCTCGCCGGGTACGACGCCGCGATGCGGAGCCAGGCGCCGGGGTGCCCGCACTACCTCGGCCTCGGCGAGTTCCAGTACTGGTACGACGACTGCGTCACCCCGACCGGCGATCGCTTCGACGGCTACACGTTCTTCGCCGAGACGCCCGACAGCGCCGACTACACCCACGACGGGCTCGCGTTGTGGGGGGCCTCCGACATCACGCTCGCGGACGGGCGCGTGTTCCACCTCGGCGGGCGCGTCGAGGGGAGCGTTGCCGAGGGCCAGGGGCAGAAGGTGTGGCTCTCGCGCGTCTCCGGCACGTTCCGGTGGGACGGCGCCGAGGCCGACGGCACCTGGCTCGGCGAGGGGTACGCGCTCGATCTGGAGATGATCGGGAACCGGTTCGCGGACGGGTCCGACGGGCGCGGCCTGCAGCTCCAAGGGGGCATCGACGGGTTCAGCGCGCCGCTCGGGACCGTGCGGTTCGAGGGGGTGGTGGTGACCGCCGGGGCGGGGGCGGGCGCGGGCGACACCGGGGACACCGGCGCCGACCTGAGCTGCGCGGCCGAGCCCACCGGTGGGATCTCCGCGCGGGACGACGCGGGCCACTGGTACGAGCTGCGCGTGGACGGTGGGGACACCGAGGCCTCCGACGCCGCGCGGTGCGACGGCTGCGGCACCGTCTGGTTCGAAGGGGCGGCGCTCTACGAGGTGTGCCTCGACTTCACGCCGCTCACCGACTGGGACGACAGCGGCCCATGGTGACCCTCCTCCTCGCGCTCGCGTGCGCCCCGGTGGTCGAGGACCCAGGGGCCCCCCCCGCCGCGACCATGGCGCCGCTGGACGTGCTCGTGCGCACCAGCCTGGACGTGCGCGGCGTGCGCCCCTCCGAGGAGGAGTACGCGGCGCTCGAGGCCGACCCCGGCGCGCTCGACGGCCTCGTCGCCGGCTACCTCCAGGACCCCCGCTTCGGGAGCCGCGTCGGGGACCTCTGGGCTGAGCTCTACCTGACCCGCAGCGACTCCTACACGGTGAACGCCGCGGCCTACGATCGCGACGACGAGCACGCCTTCGTCGCGGCGGTGGGGGACGAGCCCCTGCGCGTGCTCGGCTACGCCGCGGACCACGACCTGCCCTGGACCGAGATCGTGACCGGCGATTGGACGATGGCCAACGAGGTGCTCGGCGCCGTCTGGCCCGTGGAGTACCCCGAGGGCAGCACGGGGTGGGTGAAGTCGCGGTACACCGACGGGCGCCCGGCGGCCGGGGTACTCGCGGGCAACGCGTTGTGGTGGCGCTACACGTCCACCGACAGCAACGCCAACCGCAAGCGGGCCAACATCGTCAGCCGCTTGTTCCTGTGCAACGACTACCTGACCCGACCGCTGGAGTTCGACCGCTCGGTGAACCTGCTCGACGAGGCCGCCGTCGCGGACGCCCTGTTGAACGACCCCGGCTGCGTGAACTGCCACCACACCCTCGATCCGCTCGCGAGCTACCTCTTCGGGTTCTGGTGGTTCGACTACTACGACGGCGTCGAGCTCCGCGGCTACCACCCCGAGCGGGAGCGGCTGTGGCAGGACTACACGTTCGTGGCGCCGGCCTACTTCGGGGAGCCGGGCAGCTCGCTCGCCGACCTGGGGCAGCAGATCGCGGCGGACGAGCGTTTTCCCACCTGCGCGGTGGAGCAGGCGTGGCAGTTGCTCCTCCGGCGTGAGGCGACGTTGGCGGACACCGACGCGTTGGTACGCCACCGGGACGCCTTCCTGGCGGGGGGTGTCACGATGCGGGCCTTGTTCGCCTCCATCCTCTCGGACCCGGCGTACCGGGCGGCGGCGGACACTACTGGCGGGGTGCCGGCACGATTGGTGACCCCCGCGGTGCTCGCGTCCGAGATCGAGGACCTCACGGGGTACCGGTGGACGGTGGCGGGCGGCTACGACGCGCTCGGCGTCGATGCCGCGGGCCTGGAGGACAAGGGAGACCTCCTCGTCGCCGAGGCGGTGGGCTTCCGGACGTTGGCCGGGGCCGCCGACGGCTACAATGTCACGCGATCGGCGACGACCCCCAACGCCACCCTGGTGCTGGTCCACGAGCGGCTGGCCGAGGCCGCGGCCTGGTACACCGTGCACACCCTGCCCGAGCGGCTCTTCGCGGGCCTCGCGTTCACGGAGACCCCCGAGACCGACCCCGGCGCCATGATCTCGGCGATCCAAGCCTTGCACTGGCGGCTCTACGGCGCGCGCGTGACCGCGGAGGGCGACGAGGTCACCGCCGCGTTGGAGCTCTGGGCCGACCTCTACGCCATCACCCGGGACCCCCGCGCCGCCTGGGCCGGCCTGCTCTCGGCGCTGCTGCGCGACCCGCGCCTGTTGGTGTACTGATGCGACGCCGCCAGTTCCTCGGATCGCTGGGCGCGCTCGTCGGCGGCGCGATGCTCGCCCGGCCGGCCCGCGCGGGCGTTGGCACGGACCCCGGCGCCGCGACCCGCAAGTTCCTCTTCGTCGGCGCGCAGGGCGGGTGGGACCCCACGCGGGTCTTCCAGCCGGTGTTCGACCTCGCCGGGGCCGACCTCGAGGCCGGCGCGGAGCCCGGGAACGCCCACGGGCTGCCCTACGTCGCCCACCCCGGGCGCCCCTCCGTCTCGGCGTTCTTCGACACGTGGGCGCCCCGGTCGGTCATCCTCAACGGCGTCCTCGTGCCGTCGATCGCCCACGACATCTGCCGCATGCTCATCCTCACCGGGAGCGTGTCCGGCTTGCGCCCCGACTGGCCCGCCATCATCGGTAGCGAGGGCGGCGCGCGCATCCTCCCGCACGTGGTGCTGGCCGGGCCGAGCTTCCCCGGAGACCGCGGCACCGCCGTCGCCCGCACCGGCAGCTTCGGGCAGTTGGAGTCGCTGCTCTCGGGCACCGCGCTCGCGACGAGCGACCTCCCGACACGCGCGCCCGTGGCCCCCGCCGAGAGCGTCCTCGACCGCTGGGTCGGCCGGCGCACGGCGGCGTGGGCGGCGGGTGCGCGCTCGCCGGGGGCGGCGCAGCTCGGGGCGGACCTCGAGGCGTCGCTCGAGCGCGCCACGGCGCTCAAGGAGCTGAAGTGGATCGTGGACTTCTCCGGCGGCGCCGACCTCGCGAGCCAGGCGGCCGTGGCGGTGGACGTGCTCGCCCGGGGGGTGTCGCGCTGCGTGAGCCTCGACAGCGGCGGCAGCGCGCTCGCTTGGGACACCCACGCCGAGAACGACCCCATCCAGGGCCCGCTCTTCGAGGACCTCTTCTACGGGCTCAACCAACTGATGCAGATGCTCGCGCTGACCCCCGGCGAGGCCGCTCCGACGCTGCTCGAGGAGACCACCGTGGTCGTCTACTCGGAGATGGGGCGGACCGCCCAACTCAACAGCGCGGACGGCAAGGACCATTGGCCCTACACCAGCGTCCTGCTCGTGGGCGCGGGCGTCTCCGGCGGGCGGGTCGTCGGCGGGCTCGATTCCAACTTCTACGGGCGCCCGGTGGACCCGGTCAGCGGCGACCTCGCGGCGGGCGGCGTCGTCCCCGATGTCGAGGGGCTCGGCGCCACGTTGTTGACCCTCGCCGGGGTCGACCCCGCCGAGTTCGTGGCGGCGGAGGCCATCGGCGGGGTGTAGGCGACGGGCGGCCCGGGGTCGCGCTGATGCGGGGGCTCGTCGCGGCGTCGCGGCTTCGGGCAGCCCGGGGTCAGGCGGCGGTCCCGCCCAACCAGCGCGCCTCCAACCAATCCAGGGAGACCGGCGCCGCCCGCAACGCCTGGTCGATGGCGCGCACGTCCGGGTCGGTGAGCCCCCGTGCATAGGCCCGCCCGTAGAGCACCCAGTTGGAGACCTCGTAGTGGTGCAGCAGCGCCGCGAAGCGGTGGCCGCTGAAGCCGCGGAGGGCGTCGGCGCCGGCGTCCACGCCGTCGCAGGTCACGAGCGTGGTGGCGACGTCGTAGAGGAGCTGGCGGAGGTCCTCGAAGGCGCGCTCGGGGTCGGCGGCGACGGTGCGGAGGAGGGCCTCGAACGCACCCGCGGAGAGCCCGGCGTCCTCCGCCACCGTGGCCATCGCGGGGACCTGGGTGTCGAGGAAGGAGGAGCCGCTGCTCTTTCCGGAGGGCTTCACGTGCCCGAGCGTGCGGCCGACCAGGTAGAGGTCGAACGCGCTCGCGACGGACTCGCCGAGGAAGAGGGCGTCCGCGGTCATCGGGGCGCCCGCCTTCACGAGCGCCTTGCGGGTGGCGTGGTGCCACGCGGCGTGGGCGACGACGTCGGCGTCGATGGAGGTGTCCTCCAGCACGTCGCTCGGCTCGTTGGCGTTCCAGAACGTGAGGTTGAGGAACATCACGCGCTGCCAGCTCGAGCCCTCCTCCGCGACGCGGAAGAGGAAGCGGTCGTCGAGGAGGAGCTGCTTGAGCGCCGCGTAGAGCCCGATGTGGCGGAACGCGCGCTCGTCGCGGATCTTGAGCTGGTCGAGGGAGACGCTGCGGAGGGGCATCGGCGGATCTAACCGGCGCGCACCGGTGCCTTCGCTACGGCGCCCTCGCTACGGCGCGCACGGCTCCAGGAACGTCGCCACGTTGCCGACGAGCGCCGCCTGGTCGCCCGAGTCCCGGTAGAGGTCCTGCCAGCCGTGGAACGAGCGGTCGAACACGACCCGCTGGCCGTCGTCGCGGTAGGCGAGCGCGGTCTCGCTCGCGATGGTGGCGGCGACCTGCACGGCGGTGTCGGTGAGCACGAGCCCGGAGACCGACGCGAAGCCGGGGAGCTCGGACACGCCGGAGAGCAGGGTGGGATCGGGGCTCCCGACGCGGAGGGCCTCGCCGTCGGCGCCCTCGCGCAGGTCGTCGTCGAACTCCACGCCGTAGAGCTCGGCGACGAGGTTCACGTCGTCTCCGTACGACTCCGTGCCGGTCGGGCCGGCGGCGAGGAGCAGGCCGTTCCCGGCGTCCACGAAGTCGCGCACGACGCGCACCTCGGCGAAGTCGAGCGCGGTGCCGAAGTCCTTGTCCGTCGCGACGATCCAGAGCTGGCTGTAGTCGCCGACGAGGGCGGCGGTGAGCGCGCCGTCGTCCGCGCGCTCGCGCACGTCGACGTCCCACCGGGCGAGGGTCGGGTCCGAGCGGATCCCGTCGAAGAGGCCCATCGCCCGCCCGGCCCCCTCCGTGCCCTCGGTCGAGTACAGGAGGATGCGCTCGCAGACGGCGGGGGCGGTATCGGTGTCGGTGTCCGTATCGGTGTCGGTGTCGGTGTCGGTGTCGGTATCGGTGTCGGTGTCGGTGTCCGTGTCCGTCTCGACGTCGGTATCCGGCGCGGTGTCACCCGAGTCCACTGTCTTCTCGTAGACGAGGAGGTGGTCGCTGCACCCGGTGAGCAGGCCGGCGAGCAGGCCGGTGACGAGGAGGATCGGAGGGCGCATCGTGCGCGAGCATATCTCGGACGCGGCCGGGCACGCGCGTGGCGACGGCCGGACGTGGTCCAGGGAGGGGGCGGTGGCGACGCCCCACGCGGCGGGGTTGGAGGCACGTTAAGGGCGCCGGTGGCCATGCTCGCCCTCCTCGTATTGACCGGCTGCCAGGGCCTCCTCGATCCCGCGCGCGCCTGGGTGGACGGCGCGGGTGCGGCCGGGCGCGACGGTCCGCTCCTGGTCGCGGCGGGCTCCACGGTGGACCTCACGTTCCAGCGGCGCCTCGCCTGGACGTTGGCGGACGTGACCCTCGTGTGCACCGCGCCGGGCGTGCTCTCCATCGCGGAGCAGGAGTCGGCGGACCGGTCCGTGCGGGCGACGGTGATCGCCTTTGCGGCCGGCTCGGCCGAGCTCCAGCTCATCCGCGATGGCGAGCCCCTCTACACCCTGCCCGTCGAGGTGCGCGTGCCCGACCGGCTCACCCTCCACGCGGTGGGTCCCAGCCTCGCCCAGGGGCAGCTCTCCCCCGCGGAGGCCCGCCCGTCCCTGCTCCGGGGCGGCGGCGCGCGCTTCCTCGTCACCCTGCACGCCGGCGACCATCCGCTCGTGGGCCGCGGCACCCTCGAGGCCGCCGGGAACGACGGGCTCGACGTGAGCGTGCGCATCGGCGATGTCGACGCGCTGCAGCACGACTCGCTCATCGTGCACGCCCCCGCGGTGGGGCCGGTGCCCGACGTCCTGCATGTCACCGCGAGCGCGGTCCCGTTCGAGCACCCCCTGCGGGTGCGCACCGCCGACGAGGTCGCCGGGCTGCGGCTCCTCGGGCCGACCCACCGCGACATCCTGTTCTACGAGCACGGCTTCGTGATGGCCGAGGCGCTCGACGCCGCGGGCGAGGCCATCCACGGCGTCCCCGTCACGTGGGCGTGGGGCGGGAACGCCTTCCAAGGCGAGGGCGAGGTCTTCCGGTACATGTCCGGGGACGAGGCCCCCCGACCGCTGCGGGCCGAGTTCGCGCAGACCAGCGTCGAGATGGAGCTGAGCGGCACCCAGGGCACGGTCCTCGACGTGACGCGGGAGTGCGGGACGGTGCCGGGCGGGGCCTCCCGGGTGGGCGCCCTCGCCGGGGTCGTGCTCCTGCTCCGCCGCCGTCCGAGGCCTACGGCGCGGACAGCTTCGCCATGAAGACCTGGTAGCTCTTGCCGTCGTCGCAGAAGAGCCGGCCCGCGTAGTATCCGTCGTTGATCGGCGCGAGCGCCGATTCGACGACGCTGCACGTGTGCCCGATGAGCGCGGCGCGGGTCGGGTACAGGGCATCCGCGGGCGCGATGTCGACCACCTTCACCATCTTGCCGGCGGGGTAGTCGGCGGCGACCGTCGGGGTGGTGCTCGGGACGGCGACCGGGCTGGCGATCGAGGGGGCGACCGCGCCGGACGTCGTGGGGGCCGCGCCGGGCGCGCCCACGGCGACCTGGTAGAAGTACACGTCCATCCCGTTGTCACACTTGAGCTGGCCGGAGAACCAAGGGTCCCCGCTCGCCTCGAGCGCCGCGCCGCTCACCGTGCAGGTCTGCCCGACGATCTCGCTCCGCTCGTCGATGTGGGCGTCTTCCGCCGAGACGTCGGTCACCTGGACGCGCGCGCCGACCTGCCACGGGCTGTCGGTGACGACGGCCGCGCCGGGCGCGTGCCCCGTGAGCGCCTCGTAGTCGTAGCCGAAGTCGCCCACTTCGACGGAGACCTGGTAGAAATAGTAGTTTCCCGCGTCGCCGCAGGTCATCGCGCCGCCGTACCACTTCTTGCTCTGGGGCTCCAAGCCGGGGTCCTCGACGCCGCACACGGTGCCGACGATGTCCTTGCGCTGCTTGAAGAAGGCGTCCTCCCTCCCGATGCCCGTGATCCGCACGATGACGCCGGAGGGCACGGTTTCCTGAGCGGAGGCGACGCCCGACATGCCGAGCACGCCGACGAGGAGGGCGCCCATGCGGGCGATGTTTGCTGCCTGGTACATCCGGGCACCGTGGCACGGCGGGCGCCGACTGTCCACCGCCACGTCGGGCGGGCGTCGGAGAGGGGGGATGCAACGATAGACAGGCCGTGCGCTAGCCGGCCTAGCTACGGGATCTTCGCGTAGCGCCGCCGCGCCTCGGTCCCCGACGCGCAGTCGAAGTGCCACCATTCGTGCTCCAACGGCAGGAACCCCGCGCGGACCATCGCCTCGCGCAGCACGAGGCGGTTCGCGACTTGCGCCCCGGTCAAGATCCTGTCGAGCAGGTGGGCCCGCTCGTGGCGAGGTTGGGCGGCGTTGCCGAAGAAGTCGAAGGGGGTGCCCATGTCGAGCGGCACGCCCGCGGCGGTGGCCACGGTGAGGTCGATGGCGCAGCCGTAGTTGTGGATGGAGCCGACCGCCGAGGTGGGATCGGCCACGTAGCCCTGCTGGGGCGTGCCCTCGACGATCGCCCACATGGCCACCTGGACGCTGTGGGGCCGCGCGCAGTCGTAGGCGCGGAGACGCAGGTCCGGCCGGGCTCCCCGGAGCGCCTCGCTCGCCGCGCGGAGCATCTCGGCGGCCTCCGCCTGGAGCCGGCACACGGCGAGGTCCCCGTAGACGTCGCGGCCGAGGAAGTTGTCGGTGGTGGAGTACTTCAGCTCCACCTGGAGGCCGGGGACGACGCTGGCGGCGTCCACCAGGGGGAGGGGATCGGCGGGCGCGGCCCCGGCCAGGGCGAGCAGGAGCATCAACGCGGGCATGCGGGCACCTTCGCGGGGTCCACCCGCTGTTCGTGGACGACGAGGTAGGTGGGCTCGCCCGGGGCGTTGCGCGCGGTGGGCTCCTCGTCCGCGGTGTAGACGTAGCGGAGCTCGACGTTGACCGGCTCGTCGGCGGCGCCGCCGAGGGCCCGGAGCTTCACCTCCCACGTGGCGCTCTGGAGCGGCGGGATGGAGGTGTCGACACGCACCTGCTTGCCGGCGTCCGGCGCGGGCTCGAACGCGCGGCCGATGAAGGCCTCGAAGAGCGCGGTGGGGGCGGTGGAGCGCCACGCGCGCACCTGGAAGTGGCGGTGCAGATCGCCCGTGGGCAGGTTGTGGCCGGCGCCGACGTTGGTGACACGCAGCCGGAGCTCGCCGGGGCGGGCCGCGCACACGTCGAGGGCCGCGGCGTGCTGCACGGCGGCGAGGTCGTGGCCGCCGGGGAAGCGGTGGCCGGCCGGCGTATTTCCGTGGCAACCGAGGCACTCTCGCGGGGTGCCCGCATGCGCCCCGGCGCGGAACTCGGCCACGGTGTCCTGCATCGGGTGCTCGGTGTAGCGGGTGACCGTGCTGTCCTCGTTGACGACGGGGAACGCGAACTGGTGACACCCCTCGCACAAGGCGGCGCTGTCGAAGCCGGCCACCGCGACGGTGTCGTGCGGTGACCCCTCCCGGGCGCGCGCGGCGACCATCCGGCCGTCGCGGACGTGACACACCGCGCAGCTCACGCCCTCGGCCTCGACGGGCCCGACGGAGGCGGCGCCGCCGGTCGCCAGCGGGGCGTGGCAACGGACGCACCAATCCAGGGGCTGTCGCCGGTATTCGCGCTGGAAGATGCCGTTGGTCCAGGCCAGGTGGTGGCGGCTCCGGGCCCACTCGGCGCTGATGTCGGCGTGGCAGGTCGCGCACGCGGCGGCCGTGCGGTCGGCGTCGGGGGTGGCGCCGAGGTCGACCGGAGCGAGGCCCCGCGAGAACAGCGCGCTCACCTGGGGGGCCGGCGCTGCCGCGGCGACGCAGAGCAGCGCCACGACGAGCCCCCAGCGCCGCGGGGTCACGGGGCCTTGCGCTCCGTCATGCGGATCGTCGCGCTGCCGGCGCTCACCCGGCGGGCATCGGAGAGCACCGCGCCCGCGCCCTCGCCGCGCCACCCGAACGCCGTCGCGTAGGTCCCGCCGACGAGGAGGCTCAGCTTGCCGGTGGTGTCGTACACCAGGAGCTGGGGGACCGATACGCGCTCGCGGCCCTCGCGCACCTCGAGCGTGCCGCACCCGACGGTGAGCAGGGCCTCGAGGCGCGCGGGGGAGGACGCGGTCGCGGGGGCGGTCTTGGCCCACGCGAGGATGTGGGGCGTCGGCTTCGCGCACACGCCGAGGTCGGCCTCGATCGCCGCCGCGACCGTGGGGGCCTGGCTCACCGCGAAGGTGCCGACCCCGTCCGCCCGGAGGAAGCCGAGCGTGCCCGCGATGGGCAGCTCGACGGTTCCCGAGGCGCTCCCGTCCGTCGCATCGCCCCACACGGGCGGCCCCTCGTAGCAGTTCCACAACGCGGCGGGCGCGAGCCCGTCCACCGCCGGCACCGGGCGGGTGTCGTTCGCGACGGCCTGCACCGGGGTCCACCCCGCGAAGCCGCTCTCGAAGCCTGCCACCGCGAGCGCCATCTCGGCCTCGGGCGCCCGGAGGCCGGGTTCGGTCGGGTGGGTGCGCAGGTCCGCCAACGCGACGAGCGCCCCGCCGAACGGGCCTCGGGCGGGCACGGGCGACTCGCGACCCGCCGACGCGGCCAACGTGTAGCCCGGCGCGATGGGGATCTGGCCGGCCGCGGCATCCTTGAACATCCGGGCCGCCGCGACCCGATCGCCCTTCCAGGCGAGCACGCGCTCCAGCTTCGCCTTCTCGACCACCGGGTTGTCCCGGGTGGCGGAGGTGACGTACAGCTCCACGTCGGAGATGCACAGGTCCGTGTACCTGGTGCCCGCGTACACGCTGTCCGCGGTGAGTTGGATCGCCTCCAGAGGCCCCGCCGGCTGCTCCACGCGCAGCTCCTGCCAGCCCTCCGTGTCGGTGAGCGTGGCCTTCACTCGGGTCCCGCTTGGGAGCAGGGTGACCGTCACCTCGCGGACGCGCGCGTTCGCCTTCCACAACGCCGAGGACTTCTGGTAGCCGTTGCGGATGCGGAGCCGCACGGCGCTGGCGCCGTCGAGCCGCGTCACGTTGAAGCGCACCCACTCCCCCGCGCCGCCGCCCGCGGCCCCTTCGACCCAGGCGGTCGCGGGGTCATCGTCCACCGCGTAGAGCGGGTGGTAGTTCTCCTGGAACTTGTTCCAGTCGGTCCACAAGAAGCTGCTCGCGTCGGCGCTGTCGGCGTGGAGGCGGCGCTCGATCGCACCGTCGGCGCGCACGGCGCCCGGAGCGAGCCCGAGGAGGAGGAGCGGCACGAGGCGGCGCATGGCGAGTCCGGGGAAACGGTGCCGATTCTACCAGGAATGGCGAGCGGTTCCCGGCCGGCGCGGGGCTATCATCGGCCCCCATGCGCACGGATCCCCCCCGCTTCGTCGTCTCCGACCTCCCCAACCCCGCCGCCGCGGTCGGCTTCGCGGGGGTCTGCCTGCTCTGGCTCGGCGCCCGGTGGGCCTTCACGGGCTTCGGCGGCGCCTTCGAGGCGCTGGACGTCATCGCCGCCACGGTGCCCGTCGCGCTCCTCGGCCTGCTCGCCTTCGGGGCACGGCGGATCGAGGCCGACGGCCACATGCTGCGCATCCACCGGAAGGGCCGCGTCGTGTTCGAGCGGCCGCTCGCCGACATCGTCGGCTTCAGCGGGTTCGGTGGGATGTCGTGGCTGCGGTTCCGGGACGGCGCGCGCCTGTGGTTCCCTGCGTTCGGCGCCGACTACGGACCGGCCGCTGCGAGCCTCGTCACGTGGCTCGGCCCCGAGGCCTCGGGCCCCGCGGGCACCGTGTCGATCCACGCAGGTCAGCTCCGGTTCCCAGACGGCTGCGTGGCCTGCGGCGCGCCCGCGACGGGCACCGCGCACATCACGGCCCGGCGCGGCATCCACCTCGTCGTGTTCGCCTTCCACGTGACCCGCGCGGTCCCCGTGCCGGCCTGCCCGAGCTGCCGGCGCAAGCACCGCGCGCTCTCGCTGCTCTGGAACCTCGGCCCCATCGTGGCGCTCGTCAGCTGCCTCTTCCTGCCGATGTTCACCCCCATCCGGGGCACCCCCGTGTTCGTCCTGGCCGGGCTCGCCGCCGCGTGGCTCCTCTACGCGCTCAACCGCGGCGACGAGCGCGCCGACTGGACCGCGCTGGGCGTCCGCTCGGGCCTCGCGGCGGACGGGACGACCGTCCACCTGCGCTTCCGCGACCCGACGCTCGCGCTGGCCGTGGCGGTCCTGTCGGCGGCCAACCCGCCGACCGAGACCCCCTCGGCCATGCCGACCGTCTGACGCGCCGGAGCTACGCCAGCGCCGCCCTCACGAGCTCCTGCACCAGCGCCGGGTTCGCCGCGCCGCGCGTGGCCTTCATGACCTCGCCCACGAAGAAGCCGAGGAGCCCCGTGCGGCCGCCCTTGTAGGCGGCGAGCTGGCCGGGGTTCTTGGCGATCACGTCGGTGACGACGGCCTCGATGGCGCCGCGGTCGCTCACCTGGCGCAGCCCCTTGGCCGCGATGATGGCGTCCGGATCGCCGCCCTCGGCGAGGAGCACCGCGAGCACGTCCTTCGCCGCGCGCCCGGTGATCGTGCCGTCCTCCACGCGCACGACGAGCCGACCGAGCGCCGCGGGATCGCGGACGGCGCCGCGGGCCTCCTTCGGGAGCTCGTTCAGCAGGAACGTGGCGAGCGCGGGCGCGTGGGTGCCCGCGGTGTCGGAGGCGTCGTCGAAGAGCACGGCGAGCGTGTCATCGCTGGAGAGCAGGGCGGCGTCGTCCTCGGACACACCCAAGGCACCCATCCACCGCTCGGCGCGCGCGGACTGCGCCGGGGTGAGCGGCTCCGCGACACGCTTCTTCGCGGCGGGGGGGGCGTTCGCCTTCGGCTTGCCGGCCTTCGGCACCTCGGCGGCCTTCTCGGCCTTCGCCCAGGAGTCCTTCAAGCCCACGACGCGGTTGAGCACGACGGTGCCCGCGGCGGCATCCACGGGGTCGACGTGGAAGTAGCCGACGCGCTCGAGCTGCACGTGGCTGCCGCCGTCGAGCGCGAGCAGGCCGGGCTCCGCGAAGGCGGTGACCGTCGTGAGCGAGCTCGGGTTGAGGTGGACGAGGAAGTCCTCGTCGCCGGCGTCGGGGCGCTCGTGCGCGAAGAGGCGATCGTAGAGCCGCACGGGGACGGGGCGCGCGTCCGCCGCGGAGACCCAATGGATGGTCCCGGGGACCTTGCGCCCGTCCGGGACGTTCCCCCCGCGGGTGGCGGGATCGTGCGTGCAGCGCACCGCGACGATGGCGCCACCGGCATCCTTGTCGACGCCGACACACTTGATGACGTAGCCGTAGCGCAGGCGCACCTCGCGCCCCGGGGCGAGGCGGTGCCACTTGGGCGCGGGCTCCTCGGCGAAGTCGGCGCGGTCGATCCAGAGCTCGCGCGAGAAGGAGACGGTGCGGGAGCCCTCCTTCGGCACGTCGTGCGGCCAATGCGGGGCATCCAGGGTGTCACGTGCCTCGGGCGCCCAATCTTCCACGATGACCTTCAACGGATCCAACACCGCCATCCAACGCGGGGCGCGGGTGTTGAGGTCATCGCGGACGGCGGCGTCGAGGGCTTCGATGTCCACCACCGAGTTGGCCTTGGCCACCCCGATGCGCTCGCAGAACTCGCGGATCGCCTCGGGGGTGACACCCCGGCGGCGGAGCCCGGCCAACGTCGGCATGCGCGGATCGTCCCACCCCGCGACGTGCCCCTCCTTCACGAGCCGGAGCAGCTTGCGCTTGCTCATCACCGTGTAGCTGAGGAAGAGGCGGGCGAACTCGTACTGCCGCACGGGGAACGCGCCGGTCTCGCGGAGGACCCAATCGTAGATGTCGCGGTTGTTCTCGAACTCCAACGTGCAGATGGAGTGGGTGATGCGCTCGACGGCGTCCTCGATGGGGTGGGCGTAGTCGTACATCGGGTAGATGCACCACTTGTCGCCCGTGCGGTGGTGGTGCTCGTGCCGGATGCGGTAGAGCAGCGGGTCGCGGAGCTTGATGTTGGCCGCGGCCATGTCGATCTTCGCGCGTAGCACCTTCGCGCCGTCGGGAAACTCGCCCGCGCGCATGCGACGGAACAGGTCGAGGTTCTCGTCGGGCGAGCGGTCCCGGTAGGGGCTGGGGCGCCCCGGCTCGTAGGCGGTGCCGCGGTGCTCGCGGATGGCGGCCTCGTCGAGATCGTCGACGTACGCCTTCCCCTCGCGCACGAGCTTCTCGGCGAGGTTGTACATCTCCTCGAAGTAGTCGGACGCGTAGTAGACGCCGGCGGGCGCGAACCCCAGCCACCGCACGTCGGCCTCGATGGCCTCGACGTACTCGACCTCCTCCTTCGCCGGGTTGGTGTCGTCGAAGCGTAGGTTGCACGCGCCGCCGAATTCCCGGGCGAGGCCGAAGTTGAGGCAGATCGACTTCGCGTGCCCGATGTGGAGGTAGCCGTTGGGCTCGGGTGGGAACCGCGTCGTGACGTGGTCGTGCACGCCGGCCTGGAGATGGCCGCGGATCAAGGTCCGAAGGAAGTTGTTGGTCTCGGTCGGCTCGATGGCGGTCTTGGCGTCCAGCTTGGGGTCCACGCAGGCTCCACTGAAAGGGCACCGTCTATCCTGGGGCGACGCCGGCTGCGGCCCGCGAGATCGCCATCCGCGACCGGCTGACGCGTGACCGGCTGACGCTCGGCGCGTACGTGTGCACGTTGCATCGAGGGAGGGGTGTGCATGCCGCTCGAAGACGCGCCCGTCGATGTGTTGGGCCCGGACCAGCCCGAGCTACTGCGCGTGTTGGTCGCGGTGCGCCAGGGGGACTTCTCGGCGCGGATGCCGATCGACCTGGTGGGCGTTCCCGGCAAGATCGCTGACACCCTCAACGACGTCGTGAGTCGGAACGAGTCGCTCGTGTCCGAGATCCGCCGCCTCCGCCGCGAGGTCGGGCGCGAGGGCCGCACGCACAAGCGGGCGAGCGTGCCGGGGGCGGAAGGCGCCTGGAAGCACGGCGTGGACGCGCTCAACGAGCTCCTCTCGGACGTGACCCGCCCCTCCGCCGAGATGTCTCGGGTGGTCGCCGCGGTCTCGAAAGGGGACCTCACGGAGACCATGGCGCTGGAGGTCGAGGGCGAGCCCCTGCAGGGCGACTACCTCACGTCCGCGCGCGCGCTCAACGCGATGGTGACCCAGCTCGCCACGTTCGCCTCGGAGGTCACCCGCGTCGCCCGGGAGGTGGGCCTGGAGGGCAAGCTCGGCGGGCAGGCCGAGGTCGTCGGGGTGTCGGGCGCCTGGAAGGAGCTCACCGACAGCGTCAACAGCATGGCGCTGAACCTGACGGCGCAGGTCCGCAACATCTCGGACGTGACCGTGGCGGTGGCCAATGGCGATCTCTCCAAGAAGATCACCGTCGACGTGCGGGGCGAGCTCCTCCAACTGAAGGACGCCATCAACACCATGGTGGATCAGCTCCGCATCTTCGCGGCGGAGGTGACTCGCGTCGCGCGCGAGGTCGGCACCGAGGGGCGGCTCGGCGGGCAGGCGGTCGTGCTCGGCGTCGCCGGCACGTGGAAGGACCTGACCGACAGCGTGAATTGGATGGCGGCGAACCTGACCGGGCAGGTCCGCAACATCGCCGAGGTGTCCAAGGCCATCGCCAACGGCGACTTCAACCGAAAGATCACGGTCGACGTCCAGGGCGAGATGCTCGAGCTGAAGAACACCATCAACACCATGGTGGACCAGCTCCGGGCGGTCTCCTCGGAGGTCACCCGCGTGGCGAGGGAGGTCGGCACCGAGGGCAAGCTGGGCGGCCAGGCGGAGGTGCCCGCGGTCGCCGGCACGTGGAAGGACCTCACCGAGAGCGTGAACGCGATGGCGTCCAACCTCACGGCGCAGGTGCGCAACATCGCGGACGTGACGACGGCCGTGGCCGGCGGGGACCTGACACGGAAAATCACCGTCGACGTCAAGGGCGAGCTCCTGGAGCTGAAGATCACCATCAACACGATGGTGGATCAGCTCAACGCGTTCGCCTCCGAGGTGACACGTGTCGCCCGCGAGGTCGGCACCGAGGGCAAGCTCGGCGGGCAGGCGATGGTGCAGGGCGTGGGCGGGACGTGGAAGGGGCTGACCGACAACGTGAACTTCATGGCGTCGAACCT
Organism: Pseudomonadota bacterium; assembly: GCA_030684355.1. Taxonomy (GTDB): domain Bacteria; phylum Myxococcota_A; class UBA796; order UBA796; family SXON01; genus CAJBVW01. The sequence goes on along the minus strand of JAUXTN010000190.1, from coordinate 1,088 downwards.
GACCGGGCAGGTGCGCAACATCGCGGAGGTGACCACCGCCGTGGCGGCGGGTGACCTCACCAAGAAGATCACGGTCGACGCGCAGGGCGAGATCCTCGAGCTCAAGCGGACCATCAACACCATGGTGGACCAGCTCGGATCGTTCGCCTCGGAGGTGACACGTGTGGCCCGCGAGGTCGGCACCGAGGGGCAGCTCGGCGGGCAGGCGATCGTCGAGGGGGTCGCGGGCACGTGGAAGGACCTGACGGTCAGCGTGAACCAGATGGCGTCCAACCTGACGGGGCAGGTGCGCAACATCGCCGACGTCGCGACCGCCATCGCCAACGGGGACCTCACCAAGAAGGTGACCGTCGACGTCGAGGGGGAGATCCTCGAGCTCAAGAACACCATCAACACGATGGTCGATCAGCTCCGGGCGTTCTCGGCGGAGGTGACCCGCGTGGCGCGCGAGGTCGGCACGGAGGGCCGGCTCGGCGGACAGGCCGCGGTCCCCGGCGTGGCGGGTACGTGGAAGGACCTCACCGACAGCGTCAACCAGATGGCGTCGAACCTCACGGCGCAGATGCGCAACATCGCGGAGGTGACCACCGCGGTGGCGACGGGAGATCTCACCAAGAAGATCTCCGTCGACGTGCGCGGCGAGATCCTCGAGCTCAAGAGCACCATCAACACGATGGTCGATCAGCTCAACGCGTTCGCCTCGGAGGTGACACGCGTCGCGCGCGAGGTCGGCACGGAGGGGCGGCTCGGGGGCCAGGCGGTGGTGCGCGGGGTGGGTGGCACCTGGAAGGACCTCACCGACAGCGTGAACCAGATGGCGGCGAACCTGACGGGGCAGGTGCGCAACATCGCGGAGGTGACCACCGCGGTGGCCCGCGGCGACCTCAATCGCAAGGTGACGGCCGACGTGCGCGGCGAGATGTTGGAGCTGAAGAACACCATCAACATCATGGTGGACCAGCTCAACGCGTTCGCGTCGGAGGTGACACGGGTCGCGCGCGAGGTCGGCACCGAGGGGAAGCTGGGCGGACAGGCCAACGTGCGCGGGGTGGGCGGCACGTGGAAGGAGCTCACCGACAACGTCAACA